>NZ_JBXAGA010000004.1:0-466234 GCF_058793595.1 Acidovorax sp. GW835-FHT14G06 | reverse complement strand
ACCGAGCGAAGCCTTGTATTCTATACCGGTTTTTTAACCACCAAGAAGACAAAACCAAACTTTCTTCAACCACCACTTCAGCAACCCAAGGCAGCGCACAAAGCACCACCTCAAACCACATCCACCGACCCACTCACTTTCGCAGCAAGGTCTCAGTAGCGAAGCCTTCGACTATAGCACGGCTTGAAGGAATTGCAAGAAAAAATCAAACCCGCCACTTTTCCAGGAGCTTTTCGGGACTCAAGCTGTCATAGCCCTCGAAAGGTTGGTGGATCCAAGGATTGCTCGGCAAAAACTCAACGGAGTAGTCTGGCGAAAACGTAGATAGACCCTTAGTCCAGATCACGGCGCTGCGCAGCTCAGTGATGGGCGCGTAGTTGGTCTTAAGCATGTTGATCACTGCGTGCAAAGTATGCCCCGAGTCGGCCAGATCATCGACCAAGAGCACTCGCCCCGCAATTTCGCCCTTGGGCGTGGTTATGAAACGTGCAATATCAAGATGCCCCTGCACCGTTCCTGCTTCCGCACGATAAGAACTCGTTGACATGATGGCCAGCGGCTTATCAAAGATCCGGCTGAGGATGTCGCCTGGTCGCAACCCACCGCGCGCAAGGCAGAGAATCGTGTCGAATTCCCAACCCGACTGGTGCACCTTCAGCGCCAGTTTTTCGATGAGGCTGTGGTACTCGTCATAGCTGACATAGAGATGTTTTCCGTCTTCGGTCAACATGAATGACTCCTGAATGATTGGCGAATATTCGATAGCAGCAGCACAAGACTACAGATCAGGTCGCGACATAGGGATGGCGCATCATGATCGTATGGTCGCGATCAGGACTGGTTGAGATCATATCGATCGGAACGCCTGTCACTTCTTCTATACGCTCCAGATAGCGGCGCGCAGTTTCGGGCAGCTTGTCGTACTCAGTCACCCCGACGGTGGAATCGCTCCAGCCAGGCAGTGTTTCATAGATCGGCGTGCACCGTGCGATGTCCTCAGCGCCCATGGGGAGCAAATCAATACGCTGCCCATCGAGCTCGTAGCCGGTGCACAACAACAACTCGCTCAACCCGTCCAGGACATCCAGTTTGGTGATGCAAAGACCAGTGAGGCCATTGACTTGGGCACTGCGCTTCAACAAAGCTGCATCGAACCAGCCACAGCGACGGCTGCGCCCCGTTGTCACTCCCTTTTCAGCGCCCACAGTGCTCATGTGATACCCGGGGGTGCCAGGGACTTCCCAATCTAACTCAGTGGGAAAAGGGCCGCCACCAACACGAGTGCAATACGCCTTGGTAATACCGAGGATGTAATGAAGCATACCCGGCCCCACGCCAGATCCTGCAGCCGCGTTGCCCGCTACACAGTTACTGGAGGTGACGTACGGGTATGTGCCGTGGTCCACATCCAGCAAGGTCCCTTGAGCGCCCTCAAAAAGAAGATTGGCACCCGCCCGATTGGCCTCATTCAGCTCACGCGACACATCGGCCATCATGGGCTTTAGCAACTCTGCATGGCGCATGGCCTCGGCGTAAACCACATCGAACAGCACCTTGCCATCCTGGATGTAGGGCTTCAGCGCATCGCCAAAAACGAACTTTGCGGAGCCCAGGTACGTGGTGAGCACGTGGTTGTGCAGGTCCAGCAATTCACGCAGCTTAGAAGCAAAACGCTCGGGGTATTTCAAGTCCTGTACGCGCAAGGCGCGGCGAGCAATCTTGTCCTCATAAGCCGGGCCGATGCCACGGCCCGTGGTACCAATCTTCTCAGTACCGCCCTGCTCCCGAGCCGCCTCGCGCGCCACATCAATCGCAGCATGAAAAGGAAGGATCAGTGGACAAGCCTCACTGATACGCAGGCGCGAACGCACCTCAACACCGGCCTTCTCCAGACCCTCAATTTCTTCGAACAGCTTCGCAGCAGACAGAACCACACCATTGCCGATGTAGCACTTGACCCCCGGGCGCATGATGCCACTCGGAATCAAATGCAGCGCCGTCTTCACGCCGTTGATCACCAGTGTGTGGCCAGCGTTGTGCCCCCCCTGAAAACGCACCACACCTTGAGCGCTCTCCGTCAGCCAATCGACCAACTTGCCTTTGCCCTCGTCGCCCCACTGGGTACCGACCACCACTACGTTGCGACCTTTGGTTGCTTTCATCTCAAACCCAATTCAAATGACAATTGCTCAAACAGCCTGCACGACCCAATGGCCCGCAACCTGAACCAGTTCCCGATCACAGTGGAACTCGTCCACCTCACTCTCGTGCCCAGGCAAAACACACACGACCGTCTCCCCGGCAGACCGAAGTTCTGCGATCGCTGAATTCACATCAGCGGCCTCGCCCCAAGGTGCGCGAATCGCTGCCTTCAGCGCACGGGGCGGCACCACGCCAACCACCTGCTTGATATCCAAACTGAACCCCGCCGCAGGGCGATTTCGACCAAACACGGCCCCCACCTCGTCGTACCGCCCACCGCGCACCAGGGCATCGCTAGCACCCGGCGCATAGATAGCGAAGCGCGCACCGCTGTAGTAGGCATACCCCCGGAGATCGGCCAAGTCAAAAGTGACGGAGGCCCCTTCAAGGCGCGAAGCTAGCCATTTCAAGTTTGATAGCACCTCAGGCACACCAGAAATGCGCTTGAGCACCTTTTCTGCCTCAGCCAGAACAGCGGAGTCTCCGTACAACCGAACGAGGGCCAGGAGGCCCTGTCGAGACTCCTCGGGAAAACTGCGCGTCAAAACCGACAACTCACCCGCATCCTTGGCTGCCAAAGCAGCGTGAATTCCGCTGAGCAATTGTGGGCTCACGCTCACACCAGCCAACAAGTTGCGGACGATGCGAACGTCAGCAAGATCAATGGTGGTGTTGCGTACATTGGCAACTCGCAAACACTCCCTCGCCAATTGCAACGCCTCAAGGTCGGCTTCTACCCCGGCATGCCCATATATTTCGGCACCAAACTGAAGAGGCTCGCGCGTGGCATGGGGGCGGTCAGGACGCGTGTGCAACACAGGGCCGCAGTAGCAAAGACGCGTCACGCCTTTGCGATTGAGCAAATGCGCGTCAATGCGAGCCACTTGCGGAGTTGTATCAGCCCGAAGCCCCATGGAACGACCAGAAAGCTGGTCCACCAGTTTGAACGTCTGTAGATCCAACGCTTCACCAGTGCCGGTGAGGAGAGATTCCAAATGCTCCAACAGCGGAGGCATTACCAGCTCGTAACCATAACAACGGGCTGTATCGAGCAGCCCGCGACGCAATTCTTCGATGTGCCGCGCTTCAGACGGCAAGACATCGGCAATGTGATCCGGAAGGACCCAAGCAGACATGGAGAAAAGGGGAGGCTGTTAAAACCGTGATTCTACCGGGACCGGGCGAGACTCCCCAAGGAATCTCCTAGTCGAGGAGTGTGACAGCCGTCAGAAACAAAGCATCAGAGCGCCAACAACAAGGGCCACCAACGCAAAAAAGCGTATTTGGCCATCCTGCAATTGCGCGATTTGCGCAACTGTACGTTTCCAGATTTGAGGGGACAGAAAAGGCAAAAGCCCCTCAATCACCAGCACCAAGGCGAACGCAGTCCAGACACTGTCCCACATCATTCACATTTTGCCGACCATCATCACTTATTTACTTACGTGGTGCAGCAGGCGCCGATGCAGGAGCTGAGCCGCGAAAGACTTTGAAGAAGTCAGAAGACGATGGATCCAGCACCATCACATCGCTTTTCTTGTTGAAGCTACCCTTATAGGCCTCGAGGCTGCGATAGAACTGAGCAAATTGAGGATCCTTGCCAAATGCTTCGGCATAGATACGGGCCGCTTCCGCGTCGCCCTCACCCTTCAGCTTTTGAGCATCCCGATAGGCATTCGCGATTGTGATCTCGCGCTGGCGATCTGCGTCTGCACGAATTTTTTCGCCTTCGGCCGCACCTGTAGAGCGCAATTCGTTGGCCACCCGCTTGCGCTCCGCTTCCATGCGCCGGTACACCGATTCGGTAATGGCTTCCACGTAATCCACGCGGGTAATGCGTACGTCCACGACATCAACCCCCCAGGGCTTGGACCCACGAACTGTCTCCAACACTTCGCGTTTGACATCAGCCATCAGCGCTTCTCGTTTCAGCGAGAGCAGCTCTTTCACCGTGCGCTTGTTGATTTCTTCCTGGAAAGCATTGCGAACCACCCGATTGAGTTGCATGGCGCCCGCCGTCTCGTCCAGCCCAACGTTGCGGATGTACTCGGTGGGTTCGGAAATGCGCCAGCGCACATACCAGTCGATCACGACGCGCTGCTTTTCAGCAGTCAGCATGGGCTCCGTGTCCGTGCTATCCAAGGTCAACAAACGCTTGTCGATGTAGGTGACGTTCTGGAATGGGGGAGGGAGCTTGAAATTAAGGCCAGGCTCCGTGATCACTTCCTTGATCTGACCCAGCGCATACAGCACACCAAACTGCCGCTGGTCCACGACAAAAAGCATGGAGCTCATGAGAGCAAGCACCACTAAAAGGGTAGATGCAATAAAACCGACTCTGTTCACGAACTACTCCTAGCGTGATTCACGTTCACGGGTACGGCTGGTGTCGCGCGCCCGTGCGTCATTCGAAAAGGCAGGTGCGGGTGTCGCTGGTGACACCGCTGGAGGCGAGCTTGTTGTCGCGGGAGCATCCAGTGCTCCCGATCCGCTGGCGACGCCCTGCATGATTTTGTCGAGTGGCAGGTAGAGTAAGTTGGAACCTTGACGCGACTCCACCAACACTTTGGTCACGTTCCCGTAAATCTGCTGCATGGTGTCTAGATACATACGATCACGGGTTACCTGAGGAGCCTTCTGGTACTCCGCCAGAATGGAAGCAAACCGCTGTGCGTCACCCTGCGCCTGCGCTACTATCCTCGCCTTGTACGCAGCAGCCTCCTCGTTTAGCCGAGAGGCGGAGCCCACAGCACGTGGAATCACGTCATTGGCGTAAGCCTGGGCTTCGTTTTTGGCACGCTCGCGCTCCTGCCCCGCTTTGAGTACATCATCAAAGGAAGACTGCACCTGCTCAGGCGGCCGCACACCGCCCTGCTGCAAATTGATGCCAACAACTTCGACGCCAACCTTGTAACGGTCCAAGATGGTCTGCATCAGCGCGCGAACGCGAGGGGCTATCTGATCACGCTCCTCAGCCAGTGCCGTGTCCATGCGCATCTTGCCCACCACCTCGCGCACGGCGGTCTCAGCTGCCTGAACCACAGCGTCCGAGGGGTTCTTACTTTCGAACAGCCATGCCCTGGCATCGCTCAGACGGTACTGAACAGCAAATTTGATCTCAACTATGTTTTCGTCCTCGGTCAGCATCGCGGACTCTCTCAAGCCGGTGCTTTTGATGACCGTGTCCCGCCCCACATCCGCAGAGCGAATTTGCGTCACAAAAACAAGCTCATGACGCTCAATCGGATAAGGCAAGCGCCAGTTGAAACCTGCGCCCACGGTGCTCTTGTACTTACCGAATTGCGTAATGACGGCTTGCTGACCTTCTTGCACGATGAAGAAACCTGTGCCCATCCAGATCACGAACGCAACACCAGCAATCAAGCCAACGCCTACACCCGCGCTTTTCATATCCGGCTGAAAGCCACCACCAGTCCCTCCCCCAGGGCCACGACCAGAACCGTTTTTTCCCCCGAACAGGCTGCCAAGCTTGCGATTGAGGTCGCGCCAGAGCTCATCGAGGTCAGGTGGCTGCTGGCCATTGCTTGGCCGCTGATCCCCGCCCCTCTGCCCCCCTGGTGGCGCTGCAGGTCGCTCATCAGGGCGCACGCCACTGTCCTCAGACTTATCATCCCCGCGACCCCAGCGTGGATCGTTCAGATTGAACATGCCCCGAATACGGTCTGGCAGTGAAGCCCAGCGTAGGGTGGGAGTATGAAAATTCATGCGCAAAATCTCTGGTTCTCTGATGGCATCATTCGATCATGCATTGTGCCCAATCAGCGCAACGCATCCGGCAATTCAAGGGCGTCTGCTGGGGTCATATCCTCATGCACAGCCAGCAACCTAGCGGCCAAAGCGCGGCGCAGATCATCAAGACCTTCTCCAGATCGAGCACTTACGAACAAACGGGAAAGCGACTGCCCCCCAACTTCGTATTGGTCTACCAGCAGGGAGGGACGTCGTTCTTCAGGCAGCGCGTCGAGCTTGTTGAATACCAGTATCTGTGGAATATCCGACGCCCCGATCTCCTGCAACACGCGCTCCACCTGCGCCATCTGTTCCGGAAAATCCGGATTGGAAGCATCCACCACATGAAGGAGCAGATCAGCATCGACCGCCTCCTGCAGCGTGGCCTGAAACGCATCCACCAATCCGTGCGGGAGATCCCGGATGAAGCCCACCGTATCGGACAGAGAAACAGATCGCGCCGCATCTGCCAGATACAACTGGCGTGTTGTGGTGTCTAGGGTGGCAAAAAGCTGGTCCGCTGCATACGCTCGCGCTTTCACCAAAGCATTGAAAAGCGTGGACTTACCCGCGTTGGTGTATCCAACGAGCGAAATATTGAAGGTATCGCGCCTCTCGCGCTGGCGCCGCTGCGTGGAGCGCTGACGCTTGACCTTGACCAAGCGCTCTCTGGTGCGCTTGATCGCGTCACCAATCATGCGTCGATCCAGCTCGATCTGCTTTTCACCCGGACCACCCCGGGCACCGATACCGCCAGTCTGGCGCTCCAGGTGAGACCAACGCCGCACCAGCCGTGTACTCACGTACTGCAGCTTGGCGAGCTCAACCTGAAGCTTCCCTTCGTGGCTGCGCGCCCGTTGCGCAAAGATTTCAAGAATTAACAGCGTGCGGTCATTGACTGGAAGCTCAATATGGCGCTCCAGATTACGCTGCTGCGCGGGGCTGAGTGATTGGTCAAACAGCACCTCCATTGCACCATGCATTTGGGCCAATGTGCGAATTTCATCCGCTTTACCTGTGCCGATGAACAGCGCCGCATCTGGCGCTTTGCGCTTGCAGGTAATGCGAGCAACGGGTTGCATGCCGGCGGTTTGGGCTAGCAGACCCAATTCCTCCAACTCAGCGTCGAAATGGGGAAGACCAAAGTCGACCCCCACCAGCAACACCGGCGTCATAGCGGACGAGGATGCTGAGGACGAACTCAAAACCAACCACCCTCTCTCCGCCCCACCCCTCTCGGCAAACGAGCCCCGCTGCCAGACAACAACTCAAGAGTTGCTGCTGTCAGCATCAGGGGTTTCTGAGGTAGAGAAAGTGACCGCCCGACCCGGAACGATCGTAGAAATCGCGTGCTTGTAAACCATTTGTGTCACCGTATTGCGCAGCAACACCACATACTGGTCAAAAGACTCGATTTGCCCCTGCAGCTTGATCCCGTTGACCAAATAAATGGACACTGGAACGTGTTCCCGGCGCAAAGCGTTGAGGAAGGGGTCTTGCAAAAGCTGGCCTTTATTGCTCACGATATTCTCCGTGTTCAAGTGTTGTTGTAAACCAGCACCTTACCACAGCCAGGCGCACGCCCTGGCTTTAACCCACATGGCCCCTCGACTGAAGAGCCTTTGTCGTCAGGCCTCGTCTTTGTCCGCGAACGGATTGTGCGAGGTTTTCATCTCAATGCGCAAAGGAGTTCCCACAAGATCAAATTCCTTGCGGAAGCGCCCTTCCAAGAATCGCTTGTAAGCATCAGTCACGTGCTCCAGCGAATTGCCGTGGATCACGATCACGGGCGGATTCATGCCACCTTGGTGCGCATACCGCATTTTCGGGCGGAACATCCCAGCCCTCTTGGGGCTTTGGAACTGAACCGCCTCCAGGAGCAGGCGGGTGAGTACGGGCGTGGACATCTTGCAGGTGGCCGCCCGATGGGCCTGAGCGATAGATGTCCACAAGGGACCAAGTCCCTGACGCTTCTTCGCAGAAATGAAATGCAAAGAGGCAAACTTCAGAAATGCAAGCCGTGTCTCAATGGAACGCTCAAGGAGCTGCCGCTGGTAGTCATCCACGGCATCCCATTTGTTCACCGCCAAGACCACAGCGCGTCCACTCTCCAGAATATAGCCGGCGATATGGGCATCTTGGTCCGTCACACCTTGGGTGGCATCGAGCAATAGCAGCACTACATTTGCGGATTCGATAGCTTGCAGCGTTTTCACCACCGAGAACTTCTCAATGGCCTCGAAAACCTTGCCCTTGCGACGCAAGCCCGCAGTATCCACCAGCTCAAAGCGCTGGCCATTGCGCTCAAAAGGCACGGTAATGGCGTCGCGGGTCGTACCGGGCATATCGAATGCCACCAGCCGCTCTTCGCCAAGCCAGGTGTTGATCAGTGTGGACTTGCCCACGTTGGGGCGCCCCGCAACGGCAAGTTTGATGACCCCCTTGTCCAAGGCCGTATCCGAGTCGTCCGGCTCGGGCAAATTCAGCGGCTCCAGAGCAATTTCAACCAAGCCGCGTATACCCTGCCCGTGCGCTGCAGAAACTGGATAAACCTCACCCAGCCCCAGTTCATAGAACTCCGCCAATTGGACGCCCTGGAGCATGCCCTCCGCCTTGTTGGCAACGAGCACGCAGGGCTTGCCCAGGCGACGCAAGTAGTTGGCAATGTCATGGTCTTGCGCAGAGACACCCGCACGTGCGTCCACTACAAAAATCACCACGTCCGCCTCAGCGACCGCCTGCTGAGTCTGCTTGGCCATCTCGCGGTAGATGCCAGTGGAGGCGTCGGGCTCAAAGCCACCGGTATCGATGACGATGTACTCGTGCTTTCCTTGCTTGCCGTTACCGTAGTGTCGGTCACGCGTAAGTCCTGCAAAGTCGGCGACGATGGCGTCACGCGACTTGGTCAGGCGGTTGAAGAGCGTGGACTTGCCGACATTCGGACGCCCCACGAGGGCGATAACTGGCTTCATTGAATAAGACCGATCAATCTGGACGGAATCCGTAAATACCGCCATTGCGGGTAACAACCACCAGCGTATCAGCGCCCATCACCGGAGCAGCTGCGATGGCAGAACCATCTGTCGCCAGCCGGTTCAGGGGCGAACCATCGGTACGAGACAGCAAATGCACCAAACCCGAGTCGTCGCCGACGACCACCGAGCGCCCCAGAAGCAGCGGTGCAGTGAGTTTGCGGTACTTGAGCCTGTCGATGCTCCACAAGCGTGAACCATCTGAGCGGCGCCACGCTACAAGCGTGCCATTGCTTTCAGAACCAAAAATGGCCTCCGCATCGCCGTGGACTCCGTCTGCTCCGCTGGCAGGCTGCGTCCAAACCGTAGTCCCCCTGGCGGTGTTCACACAACCCACAGCGGCTTGAAAGGACCGTGCGCACACTGTTTCGCCCACACGGCTGGTGCGCCCTACCAACTCCACAAGGCGCTCCACATCATTCGTGCCCCGTGCGCTGGCAATGGGAGCCTCCCATCGCACACTGCCATTGTCAGGATTCAATCCGACCAACCGACCCGACAATCCCACGACCAGCGTGTCACCCACTGCGAGCAAAACACCGGCCTGGCGCAATATCAATGGCTCCCCGGGGCGCTGCTGGGCCCAAAGACGGCGACCTGTAGACAGATCGAATGCAGACACAGAACGATCCGCCGACAAAACGAAAACACGACCGCCTGCAACCAAAGGTGGTGTGAATACCTGGGCAGCAAGCGCCTCACGCCAACGCTCTCGACCACCGTCGATCACGATCAGTGCATTGTTACGCGAGACTACCGCCGCGAACTTGCCATCGCTACCAACAGCAGCCGACAGAGGCTCAGCGAGCGCTGCTCGCCAGATATCTCCACCCGTGCGCGCATCAAGGGCTGCCACCGTGCCATCAGCTGACGCGACGGTCACGACATTGCCAGCAACATGCGCCTCCAAAGGCAGCCCCACCACACTGCCAACTCGCGCAGTCCATGCTTGTCGCACGCCCAGAACTGCCACATTGGTTCCGAGGTCGGCGGGCACAGGCTTGGACTTTTCAGCGCTCCACAAAGAACAACCGGCCAAAGTGGCGGCCACAAGTGCCACCACCAGACAGCGTACGAAAAACTGGTGCCCAGACCCTGCGTTGATAGGCGACGACATGGCTATTTGGACTCCGCAGGTGTTGCGATTGAGGAGGCAGCGGAAGCCACAGTCACACCTTGCAGCGAAACACCCAGCGCGTTCAGCTTGATTTCCACCAGACGGCGATACTCGACACTGTCTTCAAACCCTTTATAAGCCTTGGTGTACTCGGCAATGGCTTCCTGACGCTTTTCCTGGAGCATCAGGACATCGCCCTTGCGGTCCGCCACAACAGAAGAGAACTCCGGCGCAAAACTGCCGGACAGTTGCTTGAGTGCTTCGTCATAGTTCTTTTGATCCATTAGTACACCAGCCAGTCGCAACTTGGCCAAGGCCTTGAGGCCCTCGTCTGACGATCGCTCTGCAACCCAGGTAAGCGCTTCTTTGGCACCGTCAGCATTGCCAGCACCCTGCATAGCCCTGGCAAGGGTCAAGCCCGCCTGTCCAGCCTGGACAGTCCCTGCATATTTGGACTTCAAATCGGCAAAAGCTTGCTCCATGCGGACGTTGTCCGCAGACCGCGCAGCCACATCCACTGCATCAAACAATGCAGCCGCCTGCGTTGCCTGCCGGGTTTGCCAGTACTGGTAACCGTTCCAGGCGGCAGCGGCGCCCGCAACGACAATGACTACGGAGCTGATCAACGTGCCCCAGGTGTTCCAGAAATGCTTGAGCTGGTCTAGCTGCTCTTGTTCTTCAAGGTCGAGATGATTTGCCATGGAATCTGATTGTGTTAGCGGGTGGATTGTAGGGTGGCCGACCATTGGGCAACCAAGTCCAGCGGGCGCTCGATTTGCTCACCTTCGCCGTCACGCAAGGCTTTGACAGTCACCATGCCACGGGACAGCTCATCATCGCCAAACACCAGTGCGTGCATGGCACCACTGGCATCGGCTTTCTTAAACTGCGACTTCATGCTACCCATGCCATCCAGTGAAGGGGCTGCATGCATTTGGACGCGAACACCGTGCTGACGCAATTGCTCGACGGTAGCCACTGCCCGAGGCAACACAGCCACCGAGGGAACAATGGCATAAACGTCGGGAACCAGCGAGGGGGATGCACTGTGCTGCTCCTTGAGCAACTCCAATACCCGCTCCACCCCCAACGCCCAACCCACCGCCGGTGCCGGCTTGCCGCCGATCTGTTCGATCAAGTAATCGTAACGCCCTCCACCGCAGATCGTGCCCTGCGAACCCAGCTGATCCGTCACAAACTCGAACACGGTGAGGTTGTAGTAATCCATGCCACGCACCAGACGGGGATTGACAGACCACGCAACCCCATTGGCGTCGAGAATGGCTTTTACTGCATTGAAGTGCGCCAGAGACTCCTGCCCCAGAAAGTCAATCAAACGTGGCGCAGCTTCCACCAACGACTGCATCGCCGGATTCTTGGTGTCGAGGATGCGCAAAGGATTGCTGTGCAGCCGCCGACGCGCCTCCTCGTCAAGAACATCGACACGCTGCTCCAAATACGCGATCAACGCAGCCCGGTGAGCCTTGCGCTCGTCTGGCTGTCCCAGGCTGTTGAGTTCGAGGCGCACATTCTGGAGACCCAGATCGCGCCACAGGGCACTGGCCAGAAGAATAAGCTCGGCATCGACCTCAGCGCCCGGAAAACCCAGTGCCTCAGCACCGATCTGGTGAAACTGGCGGTAGCGCCCACGCTGGGGACGTTCATGGCGAAACATGGGGCCCATGTAGTACAGGCGTTTGCCGCCGTCATACAACATGGAGTGCTCTGCTACTGCACGTACCACGCCGGCCGTCGCTTCTGGGCGAAGCGTGAGCTGCTCCCCATTCAGCCGGTCCTCAAACGAGTACATCTCCTTCTCGACAATATCGGTAACCTCGCCCAATCCACGCACAAACAAGGGTGTGGGTTCGACGATGGGTGTGCGAATATTGCGATACGCGTAGCGCGCCATCAGGTCGCGCACCTTGGCCTCCAGCCATTCCCAACGGGCAGAGTCCGGGGGCAGGATGTCGTTCATGCCCTTCACCGCAACCAGCTTCTCTGGCTTGGACGAGGGAGTGCTTTTTTCGTTACTCACAGCGCTTCTTTTCTATGTCTGGCAGAAATTTAAATAAGCTGCACCGCACACCTCCTGAAGGCTCACCGGGGCAGGTGGCGGCAGCACTACCGGTCAAACAGCGGGCACCCCGGCGCCAAAGCGCTTTTCGATGTACTGCTCGACGATGCGATGGAATTCATTGGCGATGTCGTCGCCACGCAGGGTCATCGCCTTTTCCCCGTCGATGAAGACCGGGGCAGCAGGCGCCTCTCCCGTGCCAGGCAGACTGATCCCAATGTCTGCGTGCTTGCTTTCACCCGGGCCGTTGACAATGCAGCCCATGACTGCAACCCGCAACGTTTCAACACCCGGATAACGCACACGCCATACAGGCATTTGCGCACGCAGGAAATCGTCGATCTGCTTGGCCAGGTCTTGAAAGGTGGTACTGGTGGTTCGGCCACAGCCCGGGCAAGCGGTGACACTGGGCACAAAGACCCGCAAGCCTAACGCCTGCAAGATTTCCGACGCAACGACCACCTCTTGGGTACGCGCCTCACCGGGCTGGGGCGTCAGCGACACACGAATCGTGTCACCAATGCCCTCTTGCAGCAGCACGGACAAAGCAGTAGCCGAAGCGACCGTCCCCTTGGTACCCATACCCGCTTCGGTCAGTCCCAAGTGCAAAGCATAGTCGCAGCGACGCGCCAACTCGCGGTACACAGAGATCAAATCCTGCACTCCACTGACCTTGCAGGACAAGATGATCTGGTTACCGTCCAAACCCATGGCCTCTGCACGACGCGCAGACTCGATGGCCGATGTGATGAGTGCCTCATACATGACCTGACGAGCCTCCCAGGGGGCGCTGCGGCGGCTGTTCGTATCCATCAACTCGGCCAGCAGCTCCTGGTCGAGACTGCCCCAATTCACACCGATGCGCACAGCCTTGTTCCAGCGCATGGCAGCCTCGATCATCTGGCCAAACTGCTTGTCGCGCTTGTCGCCTTTGCCCACATTGCCTGGGTTGATTCGATACTTGGACAAAGCTTGGGCGCAGTCCGGAAACTCGGTGAGCAGTCGGTGTCCGTTGTAATGGAAATCACCCACCAACGGAACACTCTCACCCATGCGATCCAGTTGTTCTCGTATGTACGGTACCGCTGCAGCAGCTTCTGGAGTGTTGACAGTGATGCGGACGAACTCCGACCCCGCCTGAGCGAGTTCCTTGACCTGAATCGCTGTCCCGATGGCATCGACGGTGTCGGTGTTGGTCATGGACTGCACGCGCACGGGTGCATCCCCACCCACAGTCACCACACGTGAACCCCAGACGACTTTCGCCTGGCGCGAACGTCGAGGTAAGGGAGAAGCAACCGCTACCGGCCCAAAATCAAGCGGGGAGTTTTCCACTATTTCACCTCAAAACGCGCTACGTTTTCACGCGCGATTGCCGTCAGATCAAACGGCTTTCCACGAACAATCACTTCCGTCGCGTCCGCGCGACCGATAATCACTGCCAAGGGCGTGGGCGCAGACACCGAAACCGACTCTCCTGCCGCCAGGTTGCGTTGTAACGCCAGTGCCCCATTGGCATCCCGAACTTGCACCCACGATGCACCGCGTGCACGCAGCACCAAGGGACCGGAAGGAATATCTGCCGCGCCATCAGCCGCCGGAGCATTGCTCACCGCGACGCCACTGGCAACGGCAGCAGGCGCTGGAGATACAGCGACAGCAGGTGCAGAAGACACAGGCAGCGAAGCCGCTGCGGAAGCGGCGGGCAATGCGGGAGAAGATATATCGGCAGGACGCTCCACCGTTGATGGCACTGCCGCAGGCGCAGGCCCGGAAGCGCTGGCCGGCAAAGCGTCAGGCACCGCGACGGGCACTGGATCGGCAGAATCCCCGGGCGCGGAATGCCGGGGGACAAAGAACAGAACCACAGCTCCCACCAAAAGCGCAAGAACGACCAAGACCACGGAACGCGAGCCAGAACCTGAACCCGCGAATGACGCCGAAGAGGAAGCCGACGATTTGCCAGCACTACCCTTCACAGGTGCATTGATACCTGCGCTATCCACAGACAAACGAGGGCTCTGACTTTGGGGTAGCAAAGACAAAATGGGTGCCGCGTCAATCTTGAGGGTACGGCACACACTCGATGCCAGTGCACGCACAAATACAGTGTCAGGCAGCACCGTGTAGTTATCCGACTCCAGAGCTTCCAACTTGCTAACCGGTACCTTCAACGCAACCGCCAGGGCCGCGATGTGCATGCCTGCTGCCTGCCGGGCCTCCTTGAGCAAGCCGCCCGCCGTCATTCCACTCTCCACCACCTCACTCATTGAAAGCCCCGCGTTCGTATGCACTCAACTCCCGAGAATCCGGGAAACGCTTGCGCAACTGAGCAGCCAGTTGCCTCATTGCCACGGTGTCGCCCAAAGCGCGCTCCACCTTAATGCCCAGCCACAACGATTCGGAGTTCGCGAAATCGCTGTTGTTAAGCCGTCGAATGTAAAACTGCGCACGCGACAACTCGTTGCGCCGCAGCAAGAGCGCTGCGAGGTGGTAACCGACCACCGGATTCGCAGCATCGAATTCATAGGCCTTCAGGAAAGACTGCTCCGCCTCAGGAAACTGTCCTGCCCCCGACTGACACAGGCCACGGGCCATCCAAGTTTTGCCACGCGCCGCGTAGGCGGGGTTGGCAATGGCACGCACAAAATATTGGTCGGCCTCCACATACTTTTGCTGCTGACACATCAGCCAGCCATAGTTGTGAAGCACGTTGGAGTCATTTGCCCGCAGCGACAAGGCACGGCGAAAGCTCTCTTCCGCCTGTGCATAGTCACTCAGGCGCATGTAAATCAGACCACGCAGATTGAAAGCGTCGGCATAAGACGGGTCCGCAGCAAGCGACTGCTTGACTTCATCCAGGGCCACAGCCGTTTGCCCCAATTCGAAATAGTTAGAAGCCAACTCCAGGCGGATGCGTGCACGGCGCCGCGACTCAGGCTCGTCGGACGGCGTCACCAAACCTGCATCGGCATCACTGACTGCAGACGAAGTGTTTGTCGCGCACCCCTGAAGCGCCCATATGCAAACCACCGCACTGCATGCCGCGAGTGTCCAGCGGCCAATATGCTGCCAGCGTCCAACCATTCCCGCCATGTAGAGCCTCCTTGAAGTTTGCCGACTGCCTGATCAAGTCACCGGTTTGAGCACGATTGTGCGCTGCTTTGCCATGCGTTCTGCGGCCCGGGTACGATCTTTGACATCACCCGCCAACTGACCGCATGCCGCATCAATGTCATCACCGCGCGTCTTGCGCACCGTGGTGATAATGCCCGCGTCGCTCAGCATCTTGGCAAAGGCCTGCACCTGATTTTGCGAGGACCGCAACAGCCCTGATGCGGGAAACGGATTAAAAGGAATCAGATTGAATTTGCAGCGAATCCCGCTGCGCTTGACCAACTCGATCAGTTGGCGCGCATGCTCCGCTTGATCATTGACACCATCGAGCATGCAATATTCGAAGGTGATGAAGTCACGGGGTGCATGCGCCAAGTAGCGGTTGCAAGCATCCAACAGCTCTTCGATTGGATACTTGCGATTGAGCGGCACCAGACTGTCGCGCAGGGGGTCGTTGGGTGCATGCAGCGACACCGCCAGTGCCACGGGACAGTCTTGCGCAAGGCGATCCATCATGGGCACAACGCCCGATGTCGACACTGTCACACGGCGGCGCGACAGGCCATAACCGTGATCGTCCAGCATGACTTTGAGCGCAGGGACCAGTGCCGAATAGTTTTGTAGCGGCTCACCCATACCCATCATGACCACATTCGAGATCACACGGTCTTCTGTCTGCAAGCGCTTGCGCAGGGAGTGCTCTGCGAACCACAACTGGGCAACAATTTCACCCGTCGTCAGATTGCGACTGAAACCCTGATGCCCCGTAGAACAAAAACGGCACCCGACAGCGCAACCAGCCTGCGATGACACACAGAGGGTTCCACGATCATCCTCTGGGATGAACACGGCTTCCACCGCGTTGCCATCACCCACATCAAACAGCCACTTCACAGTGCCGTCCGAGGACACATGCTCTGAAACAATGGGCAGCGCCTCGACCTGCGCACAGCCCTTGAGCTTGTCACGCAAGGCCTTGGCCAAATCGCTCATAGCGTCGAAATCGCTGGCACCGCGCTGATGAATCCAGCGAAACAGCTGGGTGGCGCGAAACCGCTTTTCCCCCAGCCGCTCGCAAAAAGCCGCCAGGCCGTCGAGGTCGAATTCCAGCAGATTCGTGCTCATGGTGCCAAATCCACTGGAGACCAGGCATAGCTACCCCCATGACACGGGACTCCCACCAGCGTGGGTACGGACATGGGGAGCATCACCATCTCAACGCGAGTAGATGTTCAGGCCGGGGAAGAAGAAAGCCACTTCGGCCTGCGCGGTTTCGGCGGCGTCGGAGCCGTGCACGGCGTTAGCGTCGATGCTGTCAGCGAAGTCGGCGCGGATGGTGCCAGCTTCTGCCTTCTTGGGGTCGGTTGCGCCCATGAGTTCGCGGTTCTTCAGGATGGCGTTCTCGCCTTCCAGGGCCTGGATCATCACAGGGCCGGAGATCATGAAGTCCACCAGGTCCTTGAAGAAAGGACGCTCTTTGTGTACAGCGTAGAACTGTTCGGCTTCCAGGCGCGACAGATGGGCCATGCGGGCTGCCACGATCTTGAGGCCAGCAGCTTCAAAGCGAGCATAGATCTGACCGATGACGTTCTTGGCCACTGCGTCGGGCTTGATGATGGAGAGAGTGCGTTCGATTGCCATATTGATTTCCTGAATGGTTGTTGCTGTGATTCGTTTGCCCACCGGACAAAGCCCTCGATTCTAACCGGGGAGTGTGACGGAGGTTAGCGCTCAGCGCCCACCACCTCCACGCCGAGGGCCACCGCCACCCGGGCGTCGCTTGTCCTGGCGGTGGCGCGAGAGGCTGTCCATGCCGATGTAACCCACCGACGTTTTCATTGGATCGGGCTGTGCTGCACCGCCTCGCTGGCGATCACCCCCTGCCGCGTTGTTGCCACGGGCAGGACCCTGGCCACCATCGCGGCGCGGCTTCTGACCACGGGGACCACCAGGGACAGCTGGCGGCGACATGTCGCGGCGAGAGCCATCACCACGCGGCCCACCACGACCACGGTTGCGCGGCTTGCCATTGCGCCCGCCAGCACCCCCCCCCTCGGGACGCCCCTCAACGGGCTCGGGGCGCCCAGCGCCTGCGGCCTGAACCAGCGCACGAATATCACTCTCGTCCAGTTCCAGCCAGGCTCCGCGCTTGAGACCACGCGGCAGAACCATGGCACCGTAGCGGATGCGGATCAGGCGGCTGACCGCATGGCCCACCGATTCGAGCATGCGGCGCACTTCACGATTGCGGCCTTCGGAAATGGTGACTCGGTACCAGCAGTTGGAACCCTCTCCACCACCGTCTTCGATGGAGCCGAACGATGCCATGCCGTCATCAAGGCGCACACCATCCAGCAGCTTTTGTTTTTCCTCATTGCTCAGAGCACCCAGCACCCGAACGGCGTACTCGCGCTCCAACCCAAAGCGCGGATGCATCAGTTTGTTGGCCAGCTCGCCAGAGCTGGTAAACAGCAAGAGGCCTTCGGTGTTCAGATCCAGGCGTCCTACCGACTGCCACTTGCCCTGCATGAGCCGGGGCAGCTTGCGAAAGACCGTTGGTCGGTTTTGGGGGTCGTCATGGGTCACGACCTCGCCCACGGGTTTGTGATACGCGATCACGCGCGCCGGGGGCGGGTCGATGCGATAGCGGATCGGCTTGCCGTTCACCTTGACCTGATCGCCAAACTGGATGCGCTGCCCGATGTGAGCAGGTTCGTTGTTGACCGAAATCCGCCCTTCCAGTATCAATTGCTCCATCTCCAGACGCGATCCAAGACCCGCCTGGGCCAGCACCTTGTGCAACTTAGGTGTTTCGACCTGCGGCAGCAGCACTCGCTTCGGCGGCACCAAGTCTGCAGAGGCATCTTCTTCGTCGAAACGACCGGACACCACATCTTCGAACTGATATCCCTCCACAGCAGCAGCGGCTTTGCGTTTGTCACGCCCGGCTCCATCAGGACGCTGGGGCCGCTCGCGGAATTCGTCACGGGGGCTGCGCTCTCGCTGCGGCGTGTCGCCCTCGCCTTCTGCCGCCAAGACAACCTCTTCAGGCGATGCCGACTCCATGGCGAGCGACTGCACCTGGACTCCTGGCGCCTCGGGCGCGAGAGCCTCCAATGCGGGCGCCGATGTGCCCACCTGCACGGCAGCCTCGGTTTCAGGCAACGTCACCTCGGCAGGGACAGCTACCGCCTTCTTGCGAGGAGCACGCTTGGTAGCCGGCTTTTTGGCAGCAGACACCGTGTCAGCGGCATTCAACCCAGGCACGTCGGCCGGATTTTCTGAGGTCGAGTCGTTCATCAAGTATTTCCCTGGATACCACCCGGGGTATCAACATGGTCGTCGCGGAGATCAGTCTCCACATTCTGAAAAAAATCATCCACGGGCCGCTTACCGCCCATATCAGTCGCAGCCTCAACAGGCTCCAGAGGCTCCTGCACACCGGCTTCGTGCAACAGATCAGGTTCGGCTCCAATGGCTCCCTGAGCGGCTGCGGCTAGAGCTTCCAGCACATTCGCATTGCCGGTCGGGTCATCGAGCACCGGCAGCTGGTCCAGAGACTGAAGGCCCATATCGTCCAGAAACTGCCGGGTCGTGGCGAACAATGCCGGGCGCCCCACCGTTTCGCGGTGGCCAATGACCTCCACCCACCCCCGGTCTTCCAACTGTTTGATGATCAGGCTGTTGACCGTCACACCCCGAATGTCCTCGATATCCCCCCGCGTGACCGGTTGCCGGTAGGCAATGATGGCCAGGGTTTCCATGGTGGCCCGGGTGTAGCGTGGCGGCTTTTCGGGGTGCAGACGGTCGAGGTATTCACGCATTTCGGGGCGGCTCTGAAAGCGCCAACCCGTCGCCACCTGCACCAGCTCTACCCCGCGCTGCGCCCAATCAAGCTGCAGCTCCTGTAACAACACCTTGAGGGTATCGGACCCCAGCGCATCATTGAACAACACCCGCAGCTCGCGCACAGGCACAGGCTGCTGCGCACAGATCAACGCAGTTTCGAGGACCCTTTTGGCATCCACCGTGTTCATGGTTCAGCGATTCCTGGAAAAGTGCCACGCGTTGCAACGGGTGTCACATCAACAGCAGGGGCAATCATTGGTGCGCCGCGCAATGACGCTGGCGCATTGGTAGGGCCCGGCGGGATTCCGGCTGCGGGCTAGGGCCGGTGAGGCCGGTCAGGGCGCATTGTAGCCCAGGCTCCATTCAGACAGCGCCTGGCGCATATCGTCCGGCACAGGGGCACGGAACTCCAGTGCCTCACCTGTCACGGGATGCGCAAAAGCCAACCGGTAGGCATGCAGGCCCTGACGTTGCAAGGCCCCAACCGGCGCACCACCGTAGAGGGCATCGCCCACCAAGGGGTGGCGCAGAGACGCCATGTGCACGCGGATCTGGTGCGTGCGCCCGGTGTGCAGGGTGCACTGCACCCAGCACCCGTGGTCGGCCCCCTCTAGAAACAGGAAATCGGTACGGGCTGTTTTGCCGGGATGCAGAGCCAAGTCCACCACCGCCATGCGCAGACGATTGCGAGGGTCTCGCCCGATGGGGGCATCCACCGAGCGGGTCGGGGCGCCCGTCCAGGCCCCATGCGCCATCGCCACGTACTGGCGCCTGACCTTGCGCTCGGCAATCAACGCCACCAGGGCGTCCATGGCCGCACGGTCCCGGGCGACCACCATGAGGCCGCTGGTGTCCTTGTCCAGACGGTGAACGATGCCTGCGCGTGGCACCAGCAGTGCTTTTTCGTCGCGCGCCAACAGACCGTTGAGAAGGGTCCCGCTCCAATTTCCAGGCGCGGGGTGCACCACCAGGCCTGCGGGCTTGTTCACCACCAGCAGGTGTGCATCTTCGTACACCACATCGATGGCCATGGGCTCGGGCCGGAAAGCCTGGCTTTGCAGCGTAGGCCGCATTTCCAGCACCACTTGGTCGCCAGCCTTGACCCGCGTGGCCGCCTTGAGAACAGGCTTGCCATTGAGGCTGACCAGCCCCTGGGCCAGCAACTGCTGCAGATAGCTGCGCGAGAACTCGGGAACCAGATCCACCAGCGCACGGTCCAGCCGCTCGCCGTGTTGGCCTGACCCTATCTGCAGGGAGCGCAACTCGCTGTCCGCGTCGGCCAGTGCTTCCGATTCATCGGCCAGCAGGAGAGATTCGCCCTCCCGCGCCGCAGCCGTTTCGTGTGCTTCGGGAGCACCGCCCGGCGAGTGATCCGCCATCGGACTCAACGGGACGGCAGATAGCGTGTGGGATCGACCGGCTTGCCCTGCCGGCGGATTTCAAAGTGCAGCTTGACACGGTCGGCGTCGGTATTGCCCATTTCGGCAATCTTCTGGCCCTTGCGCACCGCCTGGTCTTCCTTGACCAGCAGGGTCTGGTTGTGTGCGTAAGCGGTGAGGAACGTGTTGTTGTGCTTGAGGATGACCAGGTTGCCATAGCCGCGCAAACCCGCCCCGGCATAGACCACGCGACCGTCGGCCGCCGCCAGCACCGGGTCTCCCGCCTTGCCGGCAATGTCGAAGCCCTTGTTGCGCGCCTCGTCAAACCCGGCAATCAGTGAACCCGATGCAGGCCAGATGAATGCCAATTCGTCCTCGCCCGCAGGCGCTGCTGCAGGTGCCGGTGTGGCTGGCGCCACCGCCACCACCGTGCCCGACGCAGCAGAGGCTGCGGGCTTGGCACCACTGGCTGCCGATGCAGGAGCCGCAGCAGGGGCGCTAGCGGGAGCGACGGAGGAGGACGTGACCGGGCGTGTCACCACGCCATTGTCGGCAGACGCCACAGCGGCCGGGGCAGCGGAAGGCGGCAACACGCGCAGCACCTGACCAACTTCGATCAGGTTGGCGTTTTCCAGATTGTTCCAGCGGGCAATGTCTTTCCAGCTCTGCCCAGACTCCAGGCCGATGCGAATCAGGGTATCCCCAGGCTTGACCGTGTAGTAACCCGGCTTGCCGGCGTTTTCTGCACCAGGCAGAGGCTTGATGGGGGTACCCACCACCAAGCCCGGCTGTGCGGCGGGCGCAGGAGCCGAGGCCGACGAAGAGGTGCCCCGATCTTCCACAGGAGCCTTGTTCATGCGGGTGCCACAGCCGGAGAGCACCAGCCCCGCCATTGCCACGGTAAAACCCACCACAAGACCACGCGATACGAACATAAGCAATTCCCTTTACGCAATCCCCGATTTTAGGGGGACAAAATGCACGGGTTCGAGCACGTTTTGTTTCAATCCGTGCGGGGTTTTGTCGATCACCAGCAACATTTGCTGCCCGCCCGACAGTGCCATGGGCGCCACCAGACGCCCCCCCACGGCCAATTGATCACACCAGGCCAGGGGCACGGCGTCTCCCCCGGCTGCGGCAATGATGGCCGCGTACGGAGCACCTTTGGCATAGCCAAGCATGCCGTCGCCAAACAGCAGGTGTACGTTGGCCAAGCGAAACGGCCGCAGGTTGTCACGCGCTTTGTCGTGCAGCCCACGCAGACGCTCCAGGGTGTACACCTCGCGGGCCAGCAGGCTCAGCACTGCGGCCTGGTAGCCGCAGCCCGTGCCGATTTCCAGCACACGGCCCAGCCCGCCATGGCGCGCGCTCTCGGCTCCCAGCAGCAGTTCACACATGCGAGCCACCACGCTGGGCTTGGAGATGGTCTGGCCCAGCCCTATCGGCAGGCTGGTGTCTTCGTAGGCCTGATTGACCAGCGCACTGTCCACAAACCGGTGGCGCTCCACGGCGCCCATCGCCTGCAGCACGGGGGCCGATGTGATGCCGCCCGCCGCCAGCTTTTGCACCATGCGCGCTCGGACAGCCGACGAATCCAGCCCCACTCCGGCGGGCGCGGCAGCCATGGCCGGCTTGCGCTGTGCGGCGGACGCCGGTGGTACCACCGGCTTGCCCATGGCGGCGTTGCCGGAAACCGGCAGCTTGGCCGGAAACCCCGGGCGGCGCTGCATCACGCGCCGGGGGCGGCAGCCGCCACCGCTGCCAACCGGGCTGCGGTCTGCGCCCAGTAGCCGAGGTTGTCGTGATCGGTCAGATCCACCTTCAGGGGCGTGATGGACACATGGCCCTGCGCGGTGGCATGAAAGTCCGTGCCCTCGGCATCGTCCTTGGCGGCACCGGCGCCGCCGATCCAGTACATGGCTTCGCCACGGGGGCTTTCCTGCACGATGACACGTTCTGCTGCATGGCGGCGCCCCAGGCGGCACAGCTTGGCGGGGCGCAAGGCCTCCAGCGGCATGTTGGGGATGTTCACGTTGAGCAGCCAGGGGGTTTCATTGACCAGTTGCTGCGCACGCATCTGCGCCACCAGTTCCCGCGCCTTGGCTGCGGCGGCTTCCAGCTCGGCCCAGCCTTTGTCTACTTGCGAAAAAGCGATGGCGGGGATGCCAAAGAGATACCCCTCCATCGCCGCACCCACCGTGCCCGAATAGATGGTGTCGTCGCCCATGTTGGCGCCATTGTTGATGCCTGACACCACCAGATCGGGCCGGTAGCCCAGCAAACCGGTGAGCGCGATGTGCACGCAGTCTGCCGGGGTACCGTTCACATATCGAAAGCCGTTGGCAGCCTTGTGTACATACAGCGGTGAATGCAGTGTCAGCGCATTGGACTTGGCACTGTTGTTGTGCTCGGGCGCCACGACCTCCACCTCGACGCCTTCGAGGGTCTTGAGCGCATCATGCAGCGCCACGATGCCGGGGGCCTGGAAGCCGTCGTCATTGGAAATCAGGATCTTCATGGTCTGGGTAGAGGTTGCAACGGATTGTAGGTGGGCGGGCAGTCGCTGCACCGTCGGGTGCCGGGGGCGCCTCCGTCGTGGCCCGTCGCTCGTGGGACATCTGGCACGCCAGCGCCCCACCTATCATGCGGGCCATCATTGACAAGACCGACCGACAGGAGACTTTCCCATGCATGCCTGGCTTTGCACAAACCCCACCGGCGTCGAGGCGCTCACCTGGACGGAGCTGCCCACCCCCACCCCCAAGGCGGGCGAGGTGCTCATCGAGATCAAGGCCGCCAGCCTGAATTTCCCCGACCTGCTCATCGTGCAGAACAAGTACCAGATGAAGCCGCCACTGCCCTTTGTCCCCGGCTCGGAATACGCTGGCGTGGTAGCTGCCGTGGGCGAAGGCGTCACCCACCTGAAGGTCGGCCAGAACGTGGCCTGCCTGTCGGGCACGGGTGGCTTTGGCACCCACACCCTTGCACCCGCAGCCCTGTGCATGCCGCTGCCTGATGGGTTTTCGCATGTCGATGCGGCCGCTTTCATCATGATCTACGCCACGTCGCACCACGCGCTGGTGGACCGCGCCCAGCTCAAGGCGGGCGAAACCGTGCTGGTGCTGGGCGCTGCCGGGGGCGTGGGCACGGCCGCCATCCAGATCGCCAAGGCCATGGGCGCACGTGTGATTGCAGCGGCATCCAGCGACGAAAAATGCGCACTGTGCACCTCCATCGGCGCCGACGCGACCATCAACTACAGCAAGGACAACTTGCGTGAGGCCATCAAGACCCTCACGGATGGCAAGGGCCCGGACGTGATCTACGACCCGGTGGGCGGCGACTTTGCCGAACCCGCGTTCCGTTCCATCGCCTGGCGCGGCCGCTACCTGGTGGTCGGTTTTGCCTCCGGTCCCATCCCGGCACTGCCTTTCAACCTGGCATTGCTCAAGGGTGCGTCCATCGTGGGTGTGTTCTGGGGTGACTTTGCCAAGCGCGAGCCGAAGGCCAACGCCGCCATGATGGGCGAGCTGGCGCAGTGGTATGCCCAGGGAAAGATCAAGCCCGTGATCGACCGCACCATGCCCATGGCCGAGCTGCCCGCTGCCTACGCCCACATGGGCTCGCGCGGGGTGATGGGCAAACTGGTCATGGTGAACTGAAGGCCAGCCGCGCCCCTTTGGAACGTGTGGACAGATCTCGCAAGGGGTCCTCCCCATGTTCTTGGCTGGCATACCCGTGTGGCCCGGTGTGCCAGCACGCACAGCGCCTCGCCTGTGTCACACTTGTGCATTCCAGCATCCTGACACTGGTGCCCGCCCATGGCCGACCGACCACCTTCCGAGATCGCGCGCGAGACGCTCAAACAACTGGCCGCACGCCGACTGGCCCCCACGCCAGACAACTACCTCGCGATCTACGATGAAATAGCGGGCAGCCGCAGCCCGCAGCCTTTCCCTGAGGGGCCACTGAGTAGCATCCAGCGCGTGCTGCCCGGCCAGACACCCGCACAAAAGCGCCTGCTGGGCCAGTTTGAACGCGCCATCATCACCAAGGACTGGACGTCGCTGCAAAGCGTGATGGTGGGTTACGCCAACCTGGGGTTGCATCCGGCCACTGCCTCCAAGCCCATCGAGGTGGCCGATGCGCCCACCGCGCTGGGCGAACTGCACGCCGAGTTTGCCGAGGCCCTGGCCCGCCTCATCGACAACACCCTGCCCGCGCTGGGCGACGACGACCCTCGCGTCATCGACATGGCGCAGCAGCTCGTCACCTTCCTGCGCGAGCCCGCCCCCCTGGTGACCACCGCGCAGCTCATGCTCGGCAACTTCAGCTATCGCCTGTCGTTTGCCACCGAAGAACAAGCCTCCATCCGCGCGAGCCTGCTGGAGCTGCTGCACATGATCTTCGAGAACATCGCCGTGCTCAGCGTGGACGACCGCTGGCTTCAGGGCCAAGCCGAGGCGCTGATGAGTGCCTCGACCCCGCCCCTGACGCTGCGGCGACTGGACGATGTGCAGCGCCGGCTCAAGGACGTGATCTTCAAGCAGACCGAAGCCAAGGCGCGGTCGCTCGAGGCGCAGGAGCAGATGAAAGAGATGCTGGCCACGTTCGTCGAGCGGCTGGCACGCATCACCGCATCCAGCACCAGCTACCAGGGCACCATGGAGCGCTGCGCCGACCTGATCGGCAAGGCCAGCACCCTGCAGGAGATTGCCCCCGTGCTGCAGGAGGTGATGAGCGCCACCCGCGCCATGGCGCTCGACAGCCGCGTGACCCACGATGAGCTGCAGGACCTGCGCGAGCGCACAGAAGCCAAGCGTGCCGAGGTCGCCAAGCTGCAAGAAGAGCTGGACCGCGCCAGCGCCCAGGCGCGACACGACCCGCTGACCGGCAGCCTCAACCGCAAGGGCCTGGACGAGGCCGTGGAACGCGAGATCGCCCGCGCCCGCCGCCTGGGCTCGTCGCTGTGCCTGGCACTGCTGGACGTGGACAACTTCAAGACCATCAACGACCGGCTGGGCCACGCCGGGGGCGACGCTGCCCTGGTGCACCTGGCCCAGGTCACGCGCGAGGTCATGCGGCCGCAGGACCTGCTGGCACGCTACGGCGGCGAAGAGTTCGTGATCGTGCTGCCCGACACCACCGTCGAAGCCGGCGTGGCGGCCATGACGCGCCTGCAGCGCGAGCTGACCACGCGCTTTTTCTTGCAAGGCACCGAGAAGGTGCTCATCACCTTCAGCGCGGGCGTGGCCCAGCTGGGTGACAGCGAGAGCGCCACCGACGCCATCGTGCGGGCCGACCAGGCGATGTATCTGGCCAAACGATCGGGCAAGAATCGGGTGATGGCGGCGTGACTACCTCCCCCCTGTGTCGCCTTCGGCGCCTTCCCCCCAGAGGGGGGACGCCACCAGCACGGCGGGGCGGCCCTTGCTCGGTGACGCTGGCCTGGGCCGTGCCAGTTTTGAGCGCCGCGCAGCGACCCAGCGCCCCGCGATGACTCCGCAATTGAGGCGCAGGTTTCTGCGACATGTAGCAGTCGCTGCCACCTCGACCACCCTCCCCCGCTGGGCCTGGAGCAACCCGCCCGCGCTGCAAAGCAACCCCTTTGCCATAGGCGTAGCCAGTGGCGACCCGGCACCCGATGGCGTGGTGCTCTGGACACGGCTGGCGCTGGCCGACCCTGCGCAGATGCAAGTTGCCCACACCGTGCGGTGGGAGGTGGCGCACGACGCTGGGTTTGCCCAGATCGTGCAAAAGGGCGAGGCCACCGCGCTGCCAGCGCTCGGCCACAGCGTGCATGTGGAGCTGCAAGGCCTGCAACCAGCGCGCTGGTACCACTACCGCTTCATGCTGGGCGACGCTGTGAGCTCCACGGGCCACACGCGGACCGCGCCTGCGGCGGGTGACATGCCAGGGGCGCTGCGGGTGGCGTTTGCCTCGTGCCAGCGCTGGGAGCATGGGCACTACGCGGCGTGGCGGCACCTGGCCGCCGACCAGCCGGACCTGGTGCTTTTCCTGGGCGACTACATCTACGAATACGCCACCCCAAAAACCACCACCGACCTGGCACGCACCCACAGCCTGCGCTACGCCACCACGCTGGCCGACTACCGCGACCGCTACGCCCTGCACAAGAGCGACCCCGCCCTGCAGCTGGCCCATGCCACCTGCCCCTGGGCCGTGACCTGGGACGACCACGAGGTGCAAAACGACTATGCCGCCGATGCAGGCCGTGGCGAGACCGCCGGAAGCGCCGCCTTTCTGGCCCAGCGCAGCGTGGCGTGGCAGGCGTTTTACGAGAACATGCCGCTGCGCACGACCAGCCTCCGGGGCCCCGCGTCCGCCACCGGCTGGGACACGCTGCAGATCTACCGCCGACTGCGATGGGGGCGGCTGGCGCATATCCATCTGCTTGACAGCCGCCAGTACCGCAGCTGGCAGGCCTGCCGCACGCCCGAGGCCAGCAGCGCCCCCGCCGTGCGCCCCGCCGTGCGCCCCGCCGACTGCGCCGAGCTGGCCCAGCCGCAACGCAGCCTGCTGGGCAGTGCGCAAGAGCGCTGGCTGGATGCAGGCCTGGCCACCGATGCAGCCGGCGTCCAGGCCACGCGCTGGAGCGTGATCGCACAGCAGACGCTGTTCTCGCCGCGCCACTACCCGTCTGGCACCGTGCCCACCGACGCCTGGGACGGCTACCCCGCCGCACGCCAGCGCCTGCTGCAATCTGTGGCCCGGCACACGCCGCGCAACACGGTGCTGCTGGGCGGCGACATCCACCAGAACTACGTCTGCCGCGTGCACGCCGACGCTACGCGCGCCGACTCGGCCGTTGTGGCCAGCGAGTTCTGCGGCACCTCCATCAGTTCGCGGTCGGGCACCACGCAGGCCAAGGTGGACGCCATCGTCCGCCACAACCCGCATGTCCTGCTGGCACGCTGCGACCAGCGCGGCTACGGCCTGGCCGACATCACCCCCACGCGCTGGACCACTACCTTGCGCGTGGTGGACGACCCGTTGCGCGCTGACAGCGGCGCCTCCACGCTCGCCCGGTTTGTGGTGGAAGACGGCCGCGCGGGGCCCCAGGCTGCCTGAGGCAACCTGAGAAGGCGTGACCCAACCCGCCAGGCAGGCGAGCCCCTGATCGTTGCGCCCCGCCAGGGCCCCGGTATGGCCTGGGAACAGCCGCTGACGGTCGGTAACAACTATCTTTTTGATAGCTCCTCAGGCATGTTGCACTAGCGCTACCGCCGCAAAACACCTTCAGTCGGTGCGCAAACCCCTCAGGCAGCCCTCGGCACACCCTGGCAGGCTGAGGCAAGGCCTTTTACCATGGCCGGTTCGCAGCTTGCCCACCCCCAGGAGACCCGCATGTCACCCACTGCACTGCCTGCCACATCGCCTGTCCGCCGCCCTTTCCATCGCAGCCTGCTGGCCACGGCGACCCTTGCCGCAGTGGTGGCTCTAGGGGGCTGCGCCGGTGCGCCGTCCCAGTTCGCCTACACCGTGCCCGCGCAGCCTGAAGGCTCGTCCGGCTACAGCGAAAAACCAGGCTGGGCCACGGAGAGGGTTGCCGTGGCCGCCGCCAACCCGCTGGCCACCGATGCGGGCTACCAGATCCTCAAGGCCGGCGGCTCGGCCGTCGATGCGGCCATTGCCGTACAGATGGTGCTGACGCTGGTGGAGCCCCAGTCCAGCGGCATCGGCGGCGGCGCCTTCCTGCTGCACAGCAACGGCAAGCTGGTGGAGGCCTTCGATGGCCGCGAAACCGCACCCGCTGCCGCCGATGAAAAGCTCTTCCTGGGTGCCGACGGCAAGCCCGTGCCGTTCTACGACGGCGTGGTGGGCGGCCGCTCGGTCGGAGTGCCCGGCACCGTGCGCATGCTGGAGATGGCGCACAAGCAGCACGGCAAATTGCCCTGGGCCACCCTGCTCCAGCCCGCCATCACGCTCGCCGAGGGCGGATTCAAGATCAGCGCACGGCTCAACACCCTGGTCAAGGCAGACCCGCACCTCAAGAAGGACCCGGTGGCTGCCGCCTACTTCTACAAGGCCGACGGCGACGCGCGCGATGCGGGCGTGAACCTGCGCAACCCCGAGCTGGCCGCTGTGCTGCGCAAGATTGCCGCTGAAGGCAGCAAGGCCCTGCACGAAGGCGAAATCGCCCAGGCCATCGTGGACAAGGTGCAAAAGCACCCCACCAACCCCGGCAAGCTCAGCCTGGCCGACCTCGCCGGCTACCAGCCCAAGAAGCGCGAAGCCCTGTGCCACGACTACCAGGTGCAAACCAAGGACTACCGCGTTTGCGGCTTCCCGCCACCCAGCTCCGGGGCCATCGCCATCGGGCAGATCCTGGGCATCCTGAAGAACACCGACGCCGCCGCCAAGCCCCTGCAGGACGGCCTGCCCAGCGCGGACTGGCTGCACCTCTACACCGAGGCCGCCCGCCTGGCTTTTGCCGACCGCGCCCAGTACGTGGCCGACCCCGACTTTGTGCAGCCGCCAGCCGGCAGCTGGACCAGCCTGCTTGCGCCCGCCTACCTGGCCGAGCGTGCCAAGCTCATCGGCACCCAGAGCATGAAGGTCGCCCAGCCTGGCAACCCCGGCGCCATCAAGACGGGCTTTGCCCCCATGCCCGACCAGCCTGAATACGGCACCAGCCACATCAGCATCGTCGATGCGTTTGGCAATGCGGTCGCCATGACCACGACCATCGAAGACCAGTTCGGTGCGCGGCAGATGGTGAAAGGCTTCCTGCTTAACAACGAACTCACCGACTTCAGCTTTGCCCCCAACGACGCACAAGGCCAGCCCATTGCCAACCGCGTGCAGCCCGGCAAGCGCCCGCGCTCGTCCATGGCGCCCACGCTGGTGTTTGACAAAGCCACGGGAGAGTTGCTGATGAGCGGCGGCAGCCCCGGCGGCGCGGCCATCATCCACTACACGGCCAAGACGCTGTACGGCGTCTTCAACTGGGGCCTGATGCCGCAGCAGGCCATCAACCTGCCCAACTTCGGCTCCATGAACGGGCCCACGCTGCTGGAAGAAAAACGCTTCCCGCCCGCCACCGTGGAAGCCCTGCGCGCACGCGGCGCCGAGGTGCGCGAGATGAACATGACCAGCGGTCTGCAAGCCATCACGCGCGGCCAGGCACATGGCAAGAAGCTGTGGCTGGGCGGTGCCGATCCACGCCGCGAGGGTGTGGTGATGGGCGACTGAGATCCTGAGCTGCGCAGCCCCACCACGGGGGCGCGCAGCTGCTGCAACGCTCGCACGCTGGCGCGCCCGAACGCCAGCGAAAATCTCCACCATGAATATCCACCGATTGATCCCGACGCTACCACTGACCGCGCACCGGTGCCTGTGGCGCAGCTGCGAGGGCGCAATGCTCGCCTGGGCCCTGTGCGTGGCGCCAGCGCAGGCTCAGGTGCGTGCGAGTGCGCCACCGCAGGCGCAGCCCGCCGCGCTGGCCATGGCCGCGCCGTCCCCATCGCCCACACCTGCTGCCCCGCTACAGCCGCTGCCAGCGGGCGTGGAGCTGGGCATGGGCGCGGACGCCCTGCGCGAAGCAGTGCCCGGTGCAGCGCGCGTACCGCGCCCGCAGCGCCTTGCCGGAGGGCTGACCGGCCTCTGGCGGCTGGAGCCTGTAGTGATCGCTGGGGTGTCCGGTGCGCAAACCTTTTTCTTCGGCGGGCGGGAACTGCGGCGGGTCGAGTTCGTCGCCGATGCCAGCGACCAAGCCGATAGCGGCGCAGCCGCATTTGGAGCCATGCTCGCCTTTGGCCGCAGCACCTACGGGCCGGAGACCGCCGCCAACGACCCCAGCGGCAGCTATGCCGCATGGACCCACGGAGGCCTGGAGGTGTATGCCCAGCGTGTGCCCGCACCGCGCGCGACCGTGCGGTGGGTGATCAAGCAGAGCGAGGGCAAGGACGCCAGCGAGCTGTGATGCGCGGCCGGGCAATCGCACACGCGACTTTACGACTCCGACGCGGTGATGTGAATAAAAAAAGGCCGATAGCGCTTATGAATAAAGCGCCAAAAGCTCCTAAATCAGGAGCGATAGCATCAACGGCAAAGCACCACCAGGCGCCTGTCAATCCGACGAACCTGCGATACCACCATCGGCGAGCGGGCTCAGTGCGGTGTCGATGCTGAAGCGGTTCTTGCCCGCCTGCTTGGCCGCATACATCGCGGCATCGGCCTGGGCGAGCAGCGCATCGGCATCGCTGCCATGGCGCGGGAAAAGCGCCGCGCCCACGCTGGCCGAGATGTGTGCAACAGCACCGTCCAGCAGAAAAGGCTGTTTCATCGCAGACAGCACCTTGCCCGCCACAACCTCGCAGTGGTCAGCATGCTCGATGGTGGCTAGCACGATGCCGAACTCGTCGCCGCCCAGGCGCGCCACGGTGTCTTCGGCGCGCACGCAGTCTTCAAGCCGCCGGCCCACCTGCTGCAGCAACAGGTCGCCCGCCGCATGGCCCCACTGGTCGTTGACGGACTTGAACCCGTCCAGGTCCACGTAGAGTACGGCAGCATGCCGCCCATAGCGGCGTGCCGATTCGAGAACACGCGCCAAGCGGTCGTGGAACATCACGCGGTTCGACAGGCCCGTGAGCGCGTCGTGCAGCACATCGTGCGACAGACGCATCTCCAGCTCCTTGCGCGCGCTGATGTCCTGCGTCACCACCACGAGAAAGTCCGGGTGACCCTGGGCGTCTTTGACGAGGCCCAGCGCTTCGTACACCCACAACAGGCCGCCGTCCTTGCGCCGGTAGGCCTTTTCCATCTCGGGGGAGAACACGGGCGAGTGCGCCACCAGGCGCCGTGCCAGGAATCGGCGCACGGCTTCACGTTCGCTCTCGTCACTCAGTCCGAGGAGGTCGCGCTGGCGCAACTCGTCTAGCGAGTAGCCCAGCATGCGGCAGAACTTGTCGTTGGCACGCAGGATGCGGCCTTCAGGCGTGATGTGGGCGATTCCGGTGGCCGCCTGGTGGAAGGTGGCGCGGAACAAGCCCTCGCTGGACGTCAGTGCATCGGCCACGGCCCGCTGGCGTGCCAGCACCACAATGAGCAGCGCGCCAAAACACAGCAGCGCGACACTGGCACCCGCCGCCAGGGCGATGTAGTCAACGCGCCGCTGCATCACCGGCGCCAGCACCTCGTCGGAGGCCGAACCCACCGTCACCATCAACGGGTGGCCTGCCATCGTGCGGTAGCTCAGGATGCGCGGTACACCGTCCACCGCGCCTTCTTCATCGATCAGCTCACCTTCGGGATCTTGCGTGCGGCGCTGAAACCACGGCAGGCCCCGCGCATCGGCGCCAAAGCTGATCTTGCCCCCCGCCTTGCGGCCGCGCACCACGCCGTCCAGCCCCGTCAGCTCCAGTAGCCCCCATGCGCCCAGGTCGGCCTGGCGGTAAAAGTCAGTGAAGTTCGTCGGGTCCACCGACATCACCACCACACCAACAAAGCGGCCTCCCTCGCCAACGATGCGCAGCGCCATCGGAATGCGCCACTGCCCCGACACGCGCCCCAGCACGGGCTCGCTCACAAACAGGTCATCGCGATCGCTGGCCTGCAGTGCCTTGAAAAAGGCGCGGTCGCTGTAGTTGACGGCCCCAGTCTCCTGGCTGCTGCTGACAATGTCGCCCTGGTCGTTCACCACGCTGATGATGGTGAACATGGGCTCGCGGATCACCCCCCTCTCCACCCAGTCGTGCAGGTCGATGTCGGCGCCCTGCTGCAGGTACTGCTCGCGCACGAAGGCCGCGACCTGCTCGGCCGCCTTGAGGGTGCGGAACACCTGCTGCTCGAAGGCGATGGCCAAGTTGGCATTGGACTGCATGGCCGAGGCAACGGCCTGCTCGCGCTCGAACGCCACGCGCTGCAGCGTGACCAGCCAGAAACCCGCCACAGCAACGATGCAGCCCAGCGCAATCGCCAGGCTCAGCGGCGTGACAAGGCGATAGCGGCGACGCGGGGCTCCGGCCTCAAGACGGTCGTCCGCGTCCGGTGGCCGCGTGGTGTCATCTTTTTGGTGCATGCCCCTCCCAATGTAACGGGGCATGTGCGGCAAGTCGACAACAGGATGGCCACCGGGCGCGGCCCACGCAAATGGAACCCTACGCGAGCCGCGCCAGCACCTTGGGCAGGCTGGCCACCAGCATCGCCACCCCCGACAAGGTCAACATGCCCAGCACGATCTGCCGGAACCGCGCATCGCTGATGCCGTGGTACAGCCGCGCTCCCAGCAGCACGGGCACCAGCATGGCGGGCACCACGATGGCCAGCAACGGGAGTGCTTCTCGGGTGACCAGGCCGGTGGCCAGGTAGGTGAGGAAGGTCACCAGCAGCATGGCCAGGTTGAAGTTCTGGATGATGGCGCGCTGCACGTCCTTGTCCAGACCGCGCAAGGTGCACCACAGGGTGGGCAGCACGCCAGTGAAGCCGCCCAGCCCACCCATCAGGCCGCCCGCCATGCCCACCAGCGCGTCGGCCACGCGCCCGCCGCGCGTGATGCGGGGCAACTGCTTGGCCATCAGCATGGCCGGGCACCACAGCACCAGCAGCGTGCCCAGGATGACCTTGAACGCGTCCATGTCAAGGCGGGGCAACACGGCCACGCCAATGGGGATACCCACCAGGCCGCCCAGCACAAAGGGCAGCAGGCGCACCCGGTCGAAACCCCGGCGCACCGTGGCCGCCGCCACCAGCTGGCCGGTGAGTGCGCCGCACACCGCCAGCAGCGCGGCCAGGCGGGGCTCCAGCGTCCAGGCCCAGAACGACATGGCCACCATGCCGAAGCCAAAGCCCGACAGGCCCTGCACAAACCCGGCGGCCACTGCACCCAAGGCCACGATCAACAGCACGGAATCCATGTCTCCCCCTCTATCTGGTGTGAACGTGCGCGGGGGCTTGCTTCACCCAATAGCGAACCTCAAGCGCCTGCGGGCTTGGCCATTTGGTAAGTGACACGCATGCCTTGCGCACCCAGCCGCCATTGTGTGCGCTGGCAGCGGGGGCAACGCTGTTGCTACCCATCGCGGTGGCCGTTCAATACAGCGTGGCCTGCTGGCGCGCTGGCAGTTCTCGGTCGTAGGCGGCGCCGTCAAACTCGCCTTGTGTGATGGACGCCAGGATGGCACCGGGGGTGGGCACGGGGCGCGGGGTGCCGGGCGGCACGGCATGCCACAGGCGCGAGCGCTGGATGGCGCGCGCGCACTGGAAGTACACCGCCTGCACATCGACCACGACCACACACTTGGGCGGCTGGCCGTTGACCACAAAACGCGCCAGCAGGTCGGGCGCGACGCTGATGTGCGCGCGACCGTTCACACGCAGCGTCTCGCCCACGCCGGGGATGAGGAACAGCAGCGCCACGCGCGGGTCCGCCACGATGTTGCGCAGGCTGTCGGCGCGGTTGTTGCCACGGCGCTCGGGCAGCAGCAGGGTCTTGTCGTCCAGCAGTTGCACAAAGCCGGCGGGGTCGCCACGCGGCGAGGCGTCCAGCCCACCGGGGCCGGTGGTGGCCAGCACGGCAAAGGGCGACGCCGCGATCATGGCGCCGTAGGCGGGGTGCACATAGGGCAGCTCTTTGTGGACGGAGGCATCGCTCAGCGGGCCCAGCAGGGCCTCCAGGCGTGGCAGTGTGTCGATGGCGTGCTCGTCGCGGGCGGGATTCATGGGGCGGCTTCCTTCGGGTGGGTGGGCAAGGGAGCGGCCATGGTGCAGCAGGCCTGCCGCGCTGACAAACGACTTTGCAGCCGGTCATGCGTGCAAAAAACGCACGCATGGGTCTTCGCGAAGGACTGCCTGCGACTACTTCGTCACAGGACCGCGTCAGCTGCAGCAACAGAAGCGGCGCGCATCCGGCCCACCGGCCAGACGCGCGCCGCCCCATCGTTCAGCGCGACGGGCGCAGCTTGACACCAGGGAAGTCCACCGGCACTGCCAGCGCCACGTTCACGTAGTTGGTGAACAGGTTGAGCGCCACATGGGCCACGATCTCGACGATCTGCTCGTCGCTCACGCCCTGGTCGCGCAACGCCTGCACATCGGCCGCATCCACCTGGCCGCGTTCGTTGACCAGTTGGAGCACAAAGCGCAGCACGACGGCCGTGCGCGGGTCGGCCGATTCGCCCGCCTGCGCGGCGGCCAGGGCCTCGCCACTCACGCCCGCCTTGCGGCCGAGCGCCGTGTGGGCCGCCAGGCAGTAGTCGCAGGCATTGCGGTTGGCCACGGCCACGGCGATCTGCTCGCCCAGGGCGGCACCGATCACGCCGCCGCCCAGCGCGCCAAACGCGCCCCACATGCTTTGCAGCGCGGCGGGCGAGTTGGCCACGGCGCGGAACATATTGGGCGTGGCGCCAAAGGCTCCGTGGACCTGGTCGAGCACGCTGCGCACAGCGCCGATGGCGGCGGTGCGGTCAACGAGGGGGACGCGGGCGACGGAAGAAGAAGTAGCGGACATGGTGTGTTCCTTGAAAGTCATGAAGGGTTGGTGAGAACTTGTGCCTGTCCTCGGCACCCCTGCAGTGTCCGGCGCCAGCGTGTACCATTAGGCACATAAAATCCACAATTCATACCAAATCATCCAAAACCATGCCACCAAGCGTTCCTACACCCGCGCAGGCCTCCACCCCGCTCGACCGGTTGTCGCCGCTGCTGGAGCAGTTTCGGGTGCGGGCGCACCTGTTCCACAACGGGCCGCTGTGTGGCGTGACGCACTTTGCGGCGGCGCCGGGCCGGGGCTTTTTGCATGTGCTGCGCCGGGGCGAGATGGTAGTGACGCACCAGCCCCAGGCGGGCCCACCCAAGCGGCTGGAGGTGTGCGAGCCCAGCCTGCTGTTCTATGCCCGGCCGCTGGAGCACTTCTTTCACAACGCGCCCACCGAGGGCTCGGACTTCACCTGCGCCGCGCTGGACTTTGACGGCGGTGCCAGCCACCCGCTGGCGCGCGCCCTGCCCCCGCTGGTGGTGCTGCCGCTGGGTGCGGTGGACGGGCTGCAGCAGTCGCTGGACCTGCTGTTTGCCGAAACCGACCGCCTGCGCTGCGGCCACCGCGTGCTGGCCGACCGCTTGTTTGAAGTGGTGCTGTTGCAGTTGCTGCGCTGGCTGTTGGACCACCCGCAGCAGGCGCAGATGCCCCCCGGCCTGCTGACGGGTCTGGCCGACCCGCAACTGTCGCGTACGCTCACGGCCCTGCACGAGGCGCCCGGCGAGCCGTGGAGCCTGGCGCAGATGGCGCAGCAGGCGGGCATGTCGCGCAGCGCGTTTGCCGCGCGCTTCAAGGCCGTGGTGGGGGACACGCCCGCCGACTACCTGGCGCACTGGCGGCTGACGCTGGCGCAGGCGCACCTGCGTGCGGGCCGGTCGCTCAAGTCCTTCGCCCGCGAACTGGGCTATGCCAACCCCTCGGCGCTGTCGCGCGTGTTTGCGCAAAAGCTGGGGATGTCGGCAAGGGACTGGCGCGAAGCGGGAGGCGAAGGACGCTGACACCCCGCCCTGGCAGCGCCGCCAAGGGCGCCCGGTAGCCCCTGGCCCGGACTTTCAAGCCAAAAGCGGCGGATGCGCTAGTGGAATATGCGCAAGCAGCTATCAATTACATAGCAAATAGCCACTCACCGCGCGCGCGCCCCTCCACGAGGCGGGTCACGCCTACTCAGACGTTGATGGCTGCTGCCGACCCGGCCTGCTTGCGCAGCTCGAACTTCTGGATCTTGCCGGTGCTGGTCTTGGGCAGCTCCCCAAACACCACGGCGCGCGGCACCTTGAAGCCCGCCAGGTGCTTCTTGCAATGCGCCACGATGTCTTCGGGTGTGGTCTGCGCGCCGGCCTTCAGCTCCACAAACGCACACGGCGTTTCGCCCCACTTGGGGTCGGGCTTGGCCACCACGGCAGCGGCCAGGACGTCGGGGTGGCGGTAGAGCACGTCTTCGACCTCGATGGAGGAGATGTTCTCGCCACCCGAGATGATGATGTCTTTGCTGCGGTCCTTGATCTTGATGTAGCCGTCGGGGTACTGCACGGCCAGATCGCCGCTGTGGAACCAGCCGCCCGCAAAGGCCTCGTCGGTGGCCTTGGGGTTCTTGAGGTAGCCCTTCATGGCAATGTTGCCCTTGAACATGATTTCGCCCATGGTTTCGCCGTCCTGCGGCACGGGCAACATCGTCTCAGGGTCGAGCACGCGCACGTCGCGCTCCAGGTGGTAGCGCACGCCCTGGCGGGCGTTGAGGCGGGCGCGCTCGCCAATGTCGAGCGCGTCCCAGGCCTCGTGTTTGGCGCACACGGTGGCCGGGCCGTACACCTCGGTCAGGCCGTACACATGGGTCAGATCAAACCCCATCTTTTCCATGCCTTCGATCATCGACGCCGGTGGCGCCGCGCCTGCCACCATGGCCTTGACGCCTGCAGGAACGCCCGCCTTCATCGCCTCGGGCGCGTTGACCAGCAGCCCGTGCACGATGGGCGCGCCGCAGTAGTGCGTGACGCCGTGGTTGCGGATGGCATCGAAGATGGCCTGCGCGTCCACGCGGCGCAGGCACACGTTGACACCCGCGCGCGCCGCAAGGGTCCACGGAAAGCACCAGCCGTTGCAGTGGAACATGGGCAGCGTCCACAGGTACACCGCGTGCTTGGGCATGTCCCACTCCAGCACGTTGCTGATGGCATTGGTGGCGGCGCCCCGGTGGTGGTAGACCACGCCCTTGGGGTTGCCGGTGGTGCCGCTGGTGTAGTTGAGCGCAATCGCATCCCACTCGTCGGCAGGCAGGCTCCAGGCAAAGGTAGCGTCGCCACTGGCCACAAAGGCCTCGTACTCGGTGCCGCCCAGGTTGTGCACGGCGGGGCCGTAGAGCGCGTCCTGCACCTCGATCACGCGGACGGGCGTAGTGCCCGTGCGCAGGGTCAGCGCCTTGGCCATGGTGCCGGTGAATTCCGGGTCCACGATCACGGCCTTGGCCTCGCCGTGGTCGAGCATGAAGGCGATGGCCTCGGGGTCTAGCCGGGTGTTGAGGGTGTTAAGCACGGCGCCCGCCATGGGCACGCCAAAGTGCGCCTCCACCATCGGGGGCGTGTTGGGCAGCATCACGGCCACGGTATCGTTCTTGCCGATGCCGGCCTGGGTCAGTGCGCTGGCAAGCTGGCGGCAGCGCGCGTAGGTCTGGGCCCAGGTCTGGCGCAGCGTGCCGTGCACGATGGCCAGGCGATCGGGGTAGACCTCGGCCGTGCGTTCGATGAACGACAGGGGCGACAGGGCGGCAAAGTTGGCTTCGTTGCGGGGCAGGTGCTGGTCAAAGATGGAGGTCATGGGTCGGTGCAAGAAGGTGAACAACACACAGCCTAGCGCCGCAGGCTGACACGAAAGCAACACGGGCCATGCGTCAACGGTGTTGGCTGCGGTGCAGCAGCCTCACAACCTTCGCTTGTGGCTTTGCTTGACGCGGTACATGGCCGCGTCGGCGCTGGCCATCAGTGTGCGCGCATCCTGGGCGTCGCGGGGGAACAGGCTCAGGCCGATGCTGGCGCGCACCGGCAGCGGCTGGCCGTCAATGTCCAGCGGCGGCTCGAACGCGTGCTGCAGCTTGGTCACGATCTGCAGCGCAGCCTCTTCGGAGTCCACGTTTTCGCAGAGCACCGTGAACTCGTCCCCTGCGAGCCGGGCCACGGTATCCACCTGCCGCACGGCGCCGACGATGGTGCGCGCCACCGCCTGCAGCACCAGGTCGCCCACGGCATGCCCGCGCGTGTCGTTGATGGCTTTGAACTCATCCAGGTCCACAAACAGCAGGGCACAACTGCGGCCGCTGCGACGCGACAGCTCCAGTACCTGCGTGAGGCGCTGCTCGAACATGCGGCGGTTGGGCAGGCCGGTGAGTGCGTCGTGGTGCGCCAGGTGGGCCATGGCATCGCGGCTGAGGTTCAGCTCGGCCAGCTGCCGGCTGATCTGCTGCTCCATGTCGTGGAAGCTGCGGGCCAGCTCGCCCACCTCGTCTCCCCGGTGAACGGGCAACGCGCCATGCGCCTGGCCGCGCGAAAACGCCTGCGCCGCCTTCACCATGACCTGCAGCGGTTGGGTGACCAGGCGCGACACACCGGCCGCCAGGGCCACGCCCACCACACTGAGCACCAGCAAGATCTTGAGGATGCTGCGCCCCAGATCCAGCACCTCGCCCTGCACCACCGCCAACGGCTGCGAGAGCCCCACCACCATGAAGCGCCCCTCGTCCGCGTTGCCAAACGGCATGCGCACAAATGCAAACACTCGCGCCTCTTCGTCATCGGTACCGGGCTGGCTGAGCACGGCCTCTTCAGCACGGCCATTGACCAGCGCAGCCACCTGCGGGAACGACTCCTGGATCAGGATGCGCTGGCCCCGGTCAAAGCCAAAGGTCTGCGCGGCGTCCGGGTGCACCAAAAAGTCGCCCCAGCGGTTGCTCAGATAAAACCCGTAGGGCGTAGGCAAGGCGGCGTTGAAGTTGTGCAGAAACGGCGCGGCCGCCACCCGCACCACCACCACGCCCCGCAGCTGGCCCCCCTGCACCACGGGCGACGCCATGTTGAACACGGGCACGGCGGCCTCCTGCGCGGCGTCTTCGTGGTTGATGCCGAACTCGGACACATACACCTCCCCATCGGGCAGGCTGAGGGCCTCGAACACAAACGGGAAGTGCGACTTCTCCTGCAGCAGATCGTCGGGCACGCGCACCAACTTGTCGCCCTGGCGGTCGATGCGCACCAGTTCCAGCCCATAGTCACTGGCACTGATGAAGCGTACCTGCAGGTACGCGGGGTGGGCCTGCAGGCTGGCCTTGAACAACTCGGCCAAACGCCCCTGGTCTTGCTCGACGGCGGCCGCATCAGCCAAGAAGGCCGTATCGCGCGCCACCGTGCCAAAGCCCGCCTGCATGTGGCGCGCCAGCACCTGCGTGGTGGCCAGCAGCGAGCGCTCGGCCCGCCCCTGCAGGCGTTCACGGCTCGAATCGAACGTGTAGTAGCCCGCCAGAATGGCAGCGAACACGCTGAACGAGGCCAGCAGGGCCCCCAGCCTCAGCGCGATGCTCCATGTCATGCGCGCCATCACTCAGAACCGGTTGGGTCGGTCGCCCGACACAATGCGCTGCCACAGCCGGGCGCGCAAGGTTTCGTCTTCCACCGGTTCCAGCCACACGATGGGGCCCATGGGCACATCGCCCGCCAGCGCAGGCGGCTCGTCCAGCGTGTTGGCCAGGCCCTGTCGCCGCGTGAATTCTCGGCTCACGGCGGGGTCGAGCATGTAGTTGATCCACTCGGCAGCCAGAGCCACCTGGGTGGAGCGGCGGGTGATGGCCCAGCAGTCCAGCCAGGCCAGTGCACCCTCCTTGGGCACCACGTAGCCCACATCCAGCCCCGCATCGCGCAGCTGCTTGAGCTGCTGCTGGCCGTAATTGGCATGCATCACCGCCACCTTGTGTTTGCGGAACAGCTCGACCGACTCCTCGGGCAGGCTGTAGAACGACCGCACATTGCGCCGCAGGGCCACCAGGTCCTTGGCCAGCGGGCTGAAACGGGCGGGGTCGATGCGAAACGGCGGCAGGCCCCGGCGCATGGCAGCCAGCGAAAACCCGTGGCTGCTGCCGTCAAACGCCAGCACCTTGCCCTGCCAGCGGGGGTCCCACAACACGGAGATCGAATGCGGCGGGGTGCTGAACTGCTGACGGTCGTACACCAGCCCCATCTCGGAATAGGTGAAGGGCATGGCATAGACCTCGCCCCGCCAGCCAATGCCCGAGATGGTGTGCAGCTGACGAAACCGGGGCAGCTGCCCTGCGGTGTTGCGGATGTTGCCCAGGGGCAATGGCGCGAGCTTGTCATGGAGGATCAGCCGCGCAATTTCTGCCGTGTTGGCGGCCACGAGGTCAAAACCCGGCCCGTCGGTGCTGTCCATCTTGGCGCGCAAGACGTCGTCCGATGCCACGGTGGTGATCTCCACCTTGACCCCGTGGCGCTTCTCGAACACCTCTACAAAGTCCGGGTCGGCATAACCCGGCCAGGCCAGCACCCTGAGGACCGTCGCGGCCTGCGAGGCCGCCGGCAGCAATACGAGCCCCGCCAGCGCCACCAGCAGCACAGGCAGGCTGGTGCACCACCTTCGCAGCGCCCTGCCCGCCAACGCCCCCCGACACGCCGTGAACCCCATGCCAAAAGCCTTTCCAGCAATAACTGGTTACAAACAGTTTACGCGGACAATAGGGCGCGTGACGATCCCTCAGTCTTTCATTCAGGAACTGCTCACCCGTGTGGACGTGGTGGACATCGTGGGGCGCTACGTGCAGCTCAAGAAGGGCGGTGCCAATTTCATGGGACTGTGCCCGTTTCACGGGGAAAAGTCGCCCTCTTTCAGCGTCAGCCCCGCCAAGCAGTTCTATCACTGCTTTGGCTGCGGCAAGAATGGCAATGCCATCAGCTTTCTGATGGACCACGCGGGCATGGGGTTTGTCGAGGCCGTCCAGGACCTGGCCCAGAGCGTGGGCCTGCAGGTGCCCGATGACGACATCTCCCCGCAGGAAAAGGAACGCGCCGCCGCCGCGCGACAGAAACAAGCCACGCTGAACGAGGTGCTGGAGAAAGCCGCCGACGCCTACCGCCGCCACCTGCGCGAGTCGCAGCGCGCCATTGGGTATTTCAAGGGCCGGGGTGTTTCGGGCGCGGTGGCCAAGCGCTACGGCCTGGGCTACGCGCCCGAAGGCTGGCGCAGCTTGGCCAGCGTGTTCCCAAGCTACGACGACCCGCTGCTGGAGGAAAGCGGCCTGGTCATCGTCAACGACGAAGACGGTGGCAAGCGCTATGACCGGTTTCGCGACCGGGTGATGTTTCCCATCCGCAACGTCAAGGGCGAGTACATCGGCTTTGGTGGCCGGGTGCTGGGGGACGACAAGCCCAAGTACCTCAACTCCCCCGAAACCCCGGTATTTCACAAGGGGCGCGAGCTGTATGGCCTGTTCGAGGCCCGCACGCCCATCCGCGAGGCGGGCTACGCACTGGTCACGGAGGGCTACATGGACGTGGTGGCCTTGGCGCAACTGGGCTTTCCGAACGCGGTGGCCACGCTGGGCACGGCATGCACGCCCGAGCATGTGCAAAAGTTGCTGCGGTTTACCGACGCGGTGGTGTTCAGCTTTGACGGCGACAACGCCGGGCGGCGTGCCGCGCGCAAGGCGCTGGACGGCGCCTTGCCCCATGCCACCGACACGCGCAGCATCAAGTTTCTGTTCCTGCCCGCAGAGCACGACCCGGACAGTTTCATCCGCGACCATGGCACCGACGCCTTTGCGCGCCACGTGAGCAACGCCATGCCGCTGAGCCGCTTCCTGGTCGAATCGGCCAGCGAAGGCTGCGACCTGGCCACTGCCGAGGGCCGCGCCCACATGGCCAGCAATGCACGCCCGCTGTGGACGGCACTGCCAGACGGCGTGCTCAAGCGCCAGCTGCTGGGCGAGCTGGCCGAGCTGACCCAGCTCAATGCCCGCGACCTGTCCGACCTTTGGGGGCAGGCAGCCGCCCGCGACGGCCTGCGCTCTGCACACCACGCGCCGCCGCAGCGCCAACAGCCCCGCCCCGCCCCTGATGACGCCCCCAGCTGGGATGTCCCGCCCGACACCGATGGCTGGCAACCCCACAGCGAATCGACAGGCCAGGCCTACGACCCCGGGTACAGCAGTTATGGCAACCAGGGGGGCTATGGAGGCCAAAGTGGCTATGGCAGCGGCAGCAAGCCCCCGTTTCGCAAGGGGGGCGACTGGAAAAGCGGCGGAGGCTGGAAAAAACGTGACAAGGACGCTCCCTGGCCACCCCAGCCCCGCCTGCCCCGCACACCGGCCATGGGCCGGGCCGACCACGCAGCGCGGCTGCTGCTGTCGCACATGGCGTTTCTTGAAGAGCTGACGCACGACGACCACACCACGCTGTCGGCCCAGCCCGCACCCCATGGGCCGCTGTTTGCATGGCTGGAGGCGCAGTTTCATGAGCATGGCGCCCTGGCCTGGGCCGTGCTGCGCGAGAGCCTGCGCGACCACGAGTGCGAGGCGCTGGCCGTGAAGGTGATGACAGGCTCGCATGCACAGACCGAAGGCGAACTGCACGAACTGAGGCTGGAGCTGCGCGATCTGCTCACCCGCATGCAGATCGAGGACATCAAGGAGCAGCAAAAGGTGCTGGTGCTGCAAGTGGCGCAAGACCCGTCGGCCCTGGAGCGCTACCGGGTACTGGCCGAAAAGCGCAAGGAACTGGAGCAAATAACGCCAAAAACCACTTGAATCGAGCCCGGGCGGTATAATATAAGGTTAGTTATTGGCAAGAGCGACAGCAGCACCTCCGAGCCGGACCACCGTGACAAACGCGCACCTATGCGCTGATGGGTCCACTTATCGCAAGGACTGCACACCAAATGATCGCCCAGACATCTTGCCGCTGAGGGTGTCCCCTCCAGACGCAAAGCCCTGGTTGCTTTGCGTTGCCACCCGCGCCGGGATCTGAGGCGCTTGCGTTTTCTTTGTGTCCGTTTTTGATTCTGAGGTTGCTCCATGCCCGCTCAAAAGTCCGCGAAGTTGCCCAAGTCTGCCTCAGGCACCGCCGCAAAGGCTGTCTCCAAAACCGCGGCCAAAGCGCCGGCCAAGGCGCCCCCCAAAAAGGCCGCTGCCGCCGCGCCCGCCCCGGTCGCCAAGAAAGTGAAAACTGTGCCCGTGAAAAGTACCGCCGAGCTGATCAAAGCTGCCGATGAGTTGCTGAAGAAGAAACCTGCCCGCGCCAAAGCTGCGGCTGCCTCCGAAGACGAAGACACCCCCAAGAAGCGCCCTGGCCGCCCCGCCAAGGCAGCCGGTGCCGCCGAAGCCAAGGCCCCCGCCAAGCGTGGCCGCAAGCCCAAGGCAGCTGCCGGTGGCGATGAAAGCGTGGACGATACCGACCTGTCGGACATCGAAGCCGATCTCGAAGGCGAGATCGAAGAGACCCCCGAGGCAGCCGCCACGGTCGAGAAGGTCAAGCCCCTGCGCATGAAGATCAGCAAGGCCAAGGAACGGGCCTTGATGAAGGAATTCGGCCTGGACGAAACCGTCCTGTCCGAAGAAGACATGCAAAAGCGCCGCCAGCGCCTGAAGGCCCTGATCAAGCTGGGCAAGACACGCGGCTACCTCACGCACGTTGAAATCAACGACCACCTGCCCGACAAGCTGGTCGATGCCGAAACCCTTGAAGCCGTCATCACCACCCTGAACGACCTGGGCGTGGCGGTGTACGAGCAGACGCCTGACGCCGAAGCGCTGATCATCACGGACAACGCCCCTGCTGGCGCCACCGAGGAAGAAGCCGAAGAAGCCGCAGAAGCCGCGCTGTCCACCGTGGACTCGGAATTCGGCCGCACCACCGACCCGGTTCGCATGTACATGCGCGAAATGGGTACCGTGGAGCTGCTGACCCGCGAAGGCGAAATCGAAATCGCCAAGCGCATCGAAGGCGGCCTGATGGCCATGATGGAGGCGATCAGTGCATCGCCCGCCACCATCGCCGAGATCCTCAACATGGGCGAGGAGATCCGCGAAGGCAAGGTCGTGATCTCGACCATCGTGGACGGCTTCTCCAACCCCAACGAGGCCGACGACTATGTGGCCGAAGAAGACTTCGACGAATTCGATGAAGCCGATGACGACGACGGCAAGGGCGGCTCCAAGGCGCTGACCAAGAAGCTCGAAGAACTCAAGAAGCAGGCGCTGGAGCGCTTCGACAAGCTTCGCGAGCTGTTCGAAAAAGTGCACAAGGTTTACGACAAGGAAGGCTACGGCACCCCTGCGTACGTGAAGGCCCAGCAGGCCCTGTCGGCCGAGCTGATGACCATCCGCTTTACCGCCAAGACCATCGAGAAACTGTGCGACATGGTGCGCGGCCAAGTGGACGACGTGCGCAAGAAGGAGCGCGAGCTGCGCCGCATCATCGTGGACAAGTGCGGCATGCCCCAGGAAACCTTCATCAAGGACTTCCCGCCCAACCTGCTGAACCTGCAATGGGTCGAGAAGCAGGCCGCTGCGGGCAAGCCCTGGTCGGCCGTGATTGCACGCAATATCCCGCCCATCCAGGACCTGCAGCAAAAGCTGATGGACCTGCAGTCGCGCGTGGTCGTGCCACTGGCAGAGCTGAAAGGCATCAACAAGCGCATGAACGAAGGTGAAGCCACCTCGCGCGATGCCAAGAAGGAAATGATCGAGGCCAACCTGCGCCTCGTGATCTCGATTGCCAAGAAGTACACCAACCGTGGCCTGCAGTTCCTCGACCTGATCCAGGAAGGCAACATCGGCCTGATGAAGGCGGTGGACAAGTTCGAATACCGCCGTGGCTACAAGTTCTCGACGTACGCCACATGGTGGATTCGCCAGGCCATCACGCGCTCGATCGCCGACCAGGCGCGCACCATCCGTATCCCGGTGCACATGATCGAGACGATCAACAAGATGAACCGCATCAGCCGCCAGCACTTGCAAGAGTTTGGTTTCGAGCCCGATGCGTCCATCCTGGCTGCGAAGATGGAGATCCCCGAGGACAAGATTCGCAAGATCATGAAGATCGCCAAGGAGCCGATCTCCATGGAAACGCCGATCGGGGACGACGACGACAGCCACCTGGGGGACTTCATCGAGGACGGTGCGAACACCGCCCCTATCGAAGCCGCCATGCAGGCTGGCCTGCGCGACGTGGTCAAGGACATCCTGGATGGCCTGACCCCCCGCGAAGCCAAGGTGCTGCGCATGCGCTTTGGTATCGAAATGACCAGCGACCACACGCTGGAAGAAGTGGGCAAGCAGTTCGACGTGACCCGCGAGCGCATTCGCCAAATAGAAGCCAAGGCGCTGCGCAAGCTCAAGCACCCCAGCCGTTCGGACAAGCTGCGCAGTTTCATCGACTCGCTGTAAGTCTCGCGACTCAGCCTTCGTTGGCTACAACGCCCTGCCCCGCACCTGCGGCGCAGGGCGTTTTTCATGGTGCGCAGCCCAGAAAAACGGCTATGCACAGCACCCTCCTCCGCGTTTACCCTGATGCCGGCGACAGCAGACTGACAGTTTGGATGGCGACCATTGCGCGCACAGCCCGGGTAGTAGTGTGCGGATCCCCAAGCATGCCACCACAGGCTGACGGCGTTGGGGGGGGGGGGGGGGGGGGGAGGGAAANNNGTACCCACCCCCCCCCCCCCCCCCCCCCCCCCCCCCCCCCCCCCCCCCCCCCCCCCCCCCCCCCCCCCCGCCAGGGCGCTCCAGCAGCGGCCTGAAGATCAGATTCCCGACGCCCTTTCTGCCTCCCCTCTTGTCAAAGGACTTTCCATGTCTGCAGAGATCGACCGCCGCCGGGCCATTGCCCAATCTGTTGCTACCGCCCTGGCATGGACCACGCTCGGCTCCTCCGCATGGGCGCAGAGCGCTGCGACGGCGGCACGCCCTGCCCCTGCAGCCAAGGCGCCCAAACTGGCAGGCACCGTGCGCATCGTGATCCCCGCCAACGCCGGTGGCGGCTGGGACCAGACAGGCCGAGCCCTCGGAGCCGCCATGGTGGCTGCCGGCGCTGCAGACCAGGTGGAATACGAAAACATGGGTGGCAAGGGCGGCACCATCGGCTTGGCCAAATACGCCGAAAAGTACAGCAACGACCCCAACACGCTGCTGATGGGAGGCATGGTGATGGTGGGCGCCGTGGCGCTGCAAAAGCCTACGGTGGACATGACACACATCCAGCCCCTGGCCCGGCTCACCAGCGACTACCTGGTGGCGGCCGTGGCGGCCAACTCCCCCATCAAGACCACCAAGGACCTCGCCGATGCGCTGCGTGCCGACCTCAAGGCCGTGCCCATTGCCGGGGGCTCGGCGGGTGGTGTGGACCATATCTATGCCGGCGTGCTGGCGCGCGCTGCCAAGGCCAGCCCCGAGGGGCTGGTCTACAAACCCTTCGCTGGCGGTGCCGAGGTGGTCGAGGCGGTGCTGTCGGGCAACGCGGCGCTGGGCCTGTCGGGCTACAGCGAGTTCAACGAAGCCATTGCTGGCGGCAAGCTGCGCGCTGTGGGCGTGTCATCGCGCCGCAGTGTCTTTGGCGTGCCGTCGTTCCGCGAGCAAGGGCTGGACGCCGTGATGGCCAACTGGCGTGGCGTGTTTACTGGCAAGGGCGTGCCTGCTGCGCGCGCGGCAGAAATGCTCGCCGCCGTCGATGCGGCCACCCACCATGAATCCTGGTTGCGCACGCTCAAGCAGAACCGGTGGGAACCCTCTTGGCTCACCGGCAAGGATTTGGCAGAGTTCATGGAGCTGGACCTCACCACCGCCCGCGTGATGGTGTACCTGCTCAAGCTGAAGGCCTGAGAAGGTCTGAACGCCCCCGCCACAAGCGCCTCTGAGCACCAGCCGACAGGCCTGCTGCAGAACCTTTGGAGCCTCTGATGAAAATGTCCAACTACTCCATCGGCGCACGCATGGCCACCGCCCTGGGCCTGGTGCTGGCCCTTCTGCTGGGCGCCGCGCTGTTCGGCATTGCAGCCCTGTACCAAACGCTGGGCACCTACGACACCACGGTGCAACAACGCGTGGCCCAGGAGCGCGCCGTGAGCCGCATGGAAAGCGAGTTCAAGACCCAGGTGCTGGAGTGGAAGAACACCCTGCTGCGCGGCGAGGACTCGCGCAAACGCGAGTTGCACTGGGCCGCCTTCCAGGCCAGCGAAAAACGCGTGGCCGACGCCGCCAAGGCACTGGAGCCCCAGTTGACCGACCCACAGGAAAAGGCGGCGCTGCAAAAGTTCACCCAGGCCCACGCACAGATGGCACAGGGCTACCGCAAGGGCTTTGAAGTGTTCCAGTCGCTCGGTTTTGTGCCGTCGGCGGGGGATGCGGATGTGGCCGACATCGACCAGGGTCCGGCCAAGCTGCTGACAGCGTTGAGCGAGCAAGTGGCCGCCAGTAGCGCTGCTATTGCACAGCAGGCGGCGCAGGACGCCCGGCGCGCACTGTTCAGCAGCCTGGTGGCACTCGCGCTGGTCACGGCGCTGGGCGCTTGCGCAGGGTGGCTCCTGACGCGTTCAGTGGTGCGCCCTCTGGGGGTAGCGGTGTCGGTGGCGCACAAGGTCGCAGCGGGCGACCTCACCACCAGCATCGAGGTGGAGGGCAAGGATGAGCCCGCGCGCCTGCTGGAGGCCTTGCGCGCCATGCAGGACAACCTGGAGAACGTGGTCTCCGGCGTGCGCGGCAACGCCGAAGGGGTGGCCAGCGCCAGCGCCGAAATCGCCCAGGGCAACGCCGACCTCAGCCTTCGCACCGAAGAGCAGGCATCGTCGCTGGACGAAACCACGTCCTCCATGCAGCAGCTGCAAGCCACGGTGCAGCAGAACGCCTCCAACGCCCAGCGCGCGAACGAGCTGGCCAAAAGCGGGGCCACTGTGGCGCAGCGCGGCGGCGACGTGGTTACGCAGATGGTCGAGGTGGTGCAAGGCATCCAGGACAGCTCGCGCCGCATTGCCGACATCATTGGCGTCATCGACGGCATCGCGTTCCAGACCAACATCCTCGCGCTCAATGCCGCCGTCGAGGCCGCCCGCGCCGGTGAACAGGGCCGGGGCTTTGCCGTGGTGGCCAGTGAGGTGCGCAACCTGGCCACCCGCAGCGCCAGCGCCGCGCGCGAGATCAAGCAGCTCATCCAGACCAGTGTGGAGCGCGTGCAGGCCGGCTCCGACCTGGCGCGCAATGCAGGCACCACGATGGCCGAGGTGGTGTCGTCCATCCAGGGCGTGAGCGCGCTGATGGAGGAAATCAGCCAGGCCAGCGCCGCACAGACCAGCGACATGCTGCGCGTGACGCAGGCCATCGTGCGCATGGACGAAGCCACGCAGCAAAACGCTGCGCTGGTAGAAGAAAGCGCCGCCGCCGCAGGCAGCCTGAGCGGGCAGGCGCGCCAGCTGGTGGAGGCCGTGGAGGTGTTCCGCCTGCGGCACACCCATCCCGCGCTGCCCGCGCCGCGCGCCTGACACCGGGCGCACAGGGCAGTTGCCCCTCACGCTGCCCTGCGATGGCACCGCGGCCCAACGGAGCCACGGCCCCGGCCTACACGTGAACGCTATCAATACAATAGCTGCTCAGGCATATTGCACTAGCGCAAGCGCCCGAAAACCCTCAAAACCTGCCTGAGGCCCGGCTAACACAAGTCGCAGGCAGCCCCTGCGCTGTGTCAGTCGATCTTCACGTTCGCGTTCTTCACCACCAGTGCCATGCGGGCCGCTTCGCTGCGGAAGAAGGCTGCAGCAGGCTCGGGCGGCGTGAGCTTGATTTCGTAGCCCTGCGCAATCAACGCGTCGCGCGCCTCGGGCATCTCCATGGCGGCCTTGAAGCCGTTGTACAGCCGGGCCAGCTCTGCCTTGGGCAAGCCTGCAGGCGCGACGGGGGCGATCCACCCATCCAGCTCGTAGCCAGGTAGACCTTGCTCGGCAATGGTGGGCACGCCCGGCAATGCAGCCACACGGACGGCCGTGGTCACGCCCAGCGCGCGCAAAGCGCCCGCCTTGATGTGCGCCGCAGCCGGTGCCACCGCCACCACACCCAGCTGCACCTGCCCGCCCAGGATGTCGTTCATGAGCGGGCCCATGCCCCGATAGGGGATGTGTTTGATATCCAGCTTGGCCTGGTCCACAAACATGGCCGCACCCAGGTGCAGGATGGTGCCGTTGCCGGACGAGCCGTAGTTGAGCACGCCAGGTTTGGACTTGGCCAGGGCAATCAGCTCCTGCACGGTCTTGGCGGGCACCGAGGGGTGAGCGACCAGCACAAACGGCGTGGCGCCCAGGATGGTGATGGGCGTGATGTCGGCCAGCGAATCGAACGGAATGTTCTTGTACACGCTAGGGTTGACCACGTGGTTGTTGGATACAACCCCGATCACCGAGCCATCCTTGGGTGCGCGCACGATCTGCGTGGTGCCGGTGATGCCGCCTGCGCCCGGAAGGTTCTCGATGACGATGGGCTGGCCCAGCGCCTTGGCCAGGCTGGTGCTGATGGCGCGGAGGGCGCCGTCGGCCCCCGATCCTGCCGACAGCGGCAAGATCACGCGCAACGGCTTGCCGTCGCCCTGCGCGTGCGCCATGCGCGGTAGGCCCCAGGCCACAGCGCCCAGTGCGGCAGCACCAGTGGCCAGGGCCTGGCGGCGTGTGAGGCAGATGGGGTGAAAGTCGAGGGTGGATGGGGGCACGGTTGTCTCCGGTCGTTGGTGTGGGGAATCCTGGGGCCTGCGGTCTGCGCCGCGTGGTGTATCCCCGGTCGTTAAACAAAAATCAGGCAATGGCCCCGGCGGCGTGCAGCGCAGCCACTTCATCGGCCGTGTAGCCCAGGCCCTGCAGCAGCTCGGCGGTGTGCTGGCCCAGGCGCGGCGGGTCGCAGCGCACATCCAGGCGCTGGCCCGCCATGCGCAGCGGCATCAGCGTGATCTGCGCCGTCTGGCCCGCACGCTCTCCATCGGGCAGGGTGATGTCGGCCAGGCCACCGGTGGCTTGCAGGTGCGGGTCGTCAAACAATTCTTCGGGCCGGCGGATGGGTGCAAACGGCAGGCCGTGGCGCTCGAAGACGGCCGCCAGTTCATCGGCCGTGTGCTGCGCCAGCCGCTCGCGCAGCACGGGCATCAGCGTGGGGCGGGCGCGCACGCGATCGTTGTTGGTGGCCAGGCAGGTGTCGGCCTTCAGGTCGGCATAGCCCATGGCGTCGCAGAAGGTCTGCCACTGCGCATCGCTCACTGCGGCCAGAAAGATCTGCCCGCCGTCCTTCACGCTGAACACGTCGTACACGGCCCACGACGAAATGCGGTCGGGCATGGGGGCGGCTGGTTTGCCGGTGACGGCGTACTGCATCATGTGCTGGCCGACCAGGAACACGTTGTTCTCGAACAGGGCCGAATCCACCTCCTGCCCGCGCCCGGTGATGCCGCGCTGCATCAGCGCCGCCATGGCACCAATCGCGCCGAACATGCCGCCCATGATGTCGTTCACGCTGCTTCCTGCGCGCAGCGGGTCGCCAGGGCGTCCGGTCATGTAGGCCAGGCCACCCATCATCTGCACCACTTCGTCGAGCGCCGTGCGGTGCTCGTAAGGGCCGGGCAAGAAGCCGGTGTGGTTGACGTAAATGAGGCGCGGGTTGACCTGGCTCAGCGCGGCATAGTCCAGGCCGTATTTCGTCATCACGCCAGGCTTGAAGTTTTGCGCCACCACGTCGGCCGATGCGGCCAGCTTGCGCGCCACCGCCAGGCCCTCGGGGCTGCGCAGGTCGAGCGCAACGCTCTTCTTGTTGCGGTTGAACATGGGGAAGAAGCCCGCGCCCGCGCCCAGCAGGTGGCGCGTGCGGTCGCCGTCCACGGGCTCGACCTTGATGACCTCGGCGCCCAGGTCGGCCAGCACCATGCCGCAGGTGGGGCCCATGACCATGTGGGTGAACTCCACCACGCGCAGGCCTTCCAGCGGCAGGCGGGGGGACGGTGGGGTGGGTTGTGTTTCGTTCATGTGCGGAGAGGGGATAAGAAGATCAGGCCGTTGCTGCTTCGCGCAGCGCGGCGGGTGCGGCATTCTGCGGCAGCCCGGCCTGCCACAGCGTGCCATGCAGGGTCTCGCCCGCCAGCCAGCCCGCCACGCGCTGGCGCAGTGCCAGCAAAGCGACCACGTCGATGCCGGTGGCGACGCCCATGCGCTCCAGCATGAACACCAGGTCTTCGGTGGTGACATTGCCGCTGGCGCCCGGTGCATGCGGGCAGCCGCCAATGCCCGCCAGGCAGGCGTCAAAGCGGGTGATGCCCGCCTGCCAGGCCGCGTACACGTTGGCCAGACCCATGCCGCGTGTGTCGTGAAAGTGCGCGCAGGCCAGGCGGTCGCCCACCAGCGCGCGGGCCTTGCAGAACAGGCGAGCGACCGAGGCCGGGTCGGCATAACCCACGGTGTCGGCCAGGCTCACGCGGTCAGCGCCCGCGTCCAGCAGCGCACGCATCAAGCGCAGCACTTCGCTCTCGGACACCTCGCCCTGCAGCGTGCAGCCAAAGGCCGTGCCCACGCCGCCTTCAATCAGGGTGCGGCTGCCGCTGGCATCGCGCAGCGCGCGGACGCGGGCCACCTCGGCCACCACCTCGTCGGGCGTCTTGCGCAGGTTGGCCAGGCTGTGGGCGTGGCTGGCAGACAGGGGCATGATCATCAGGTCGGCGCCCAGCTCCAGCGCGCGCTCGGCACCTTTGTAGTTGGGCACCAGCACCGAGGCAACGAGACCCGGCAGGGTCTTGGCATGGGCCAGCACCTCGGCCGTGTCGGCCAACTGGGGCAACAAGCGGGCGGGCACAAAGGAGCCCACCTCGATCTCGCGCTGGCCGGCGGCATAGGCGGCGTTGATCCATTCGATCTTGTGCGCAGTGGAAACCACGGTGGCAATGCTTTGCAGGCCGTCGCGCAGGCCCACTTCACGGACGATGGCGCGGGCCACCGGGGGCTGCAAGTCGGACGGGATCGGGGAGGTGTGCACGGGATGTCTCTTTCGGATGGGTCTGGGCAAGATTCTAAAAATTCCCGAATGAATCAGAAAATAGATCTCGGAAGCCATAACATTCCTAAACGGAACATCACAAACCTGGAGATTTGCCATGCGCGACCTGGACTTGCAGACCCTGCGCCTCTTTGCCGCCGTGTGCGAGCAGCGCAGCATTGCGCGTGTGGCAGAGCAGGAGTCCATCGTAGGCTCGGCCATCAGCAAGCGGCTGGCGCAGCTGGAAGACGCCGTGGGCACTCAACTGTTAGTGCGCAAACGACGGGGTGTGGCACCCACCCCGGCGGGCGAGACACTGCTGGAGCACGCCCGCACCATGCTGGCCAGCGTGGGGCAGATCGAGCGCGACATGGCGGCCTACGCCACCGGAACCCGGGGCCATGTGCGCATGCTGGTCACAGCCTCGGTCATGGCCGAGTCGCTGGCCGACGATGTGGCGGCCTTTCTGCAAGACCCGGCACACCGCAACATCCAGATCAGCCTGGAGGAACGCGTGAGCCCGGACGTGGTGCAAGGCGTGCGCGACGGCAGCGCGTCCATCGGCATCTGCTGGGACGCAGCCGACCTGTCGGGCCTGGAAACCAGCGCCTACCGCAGCGACCACCTGGCCGTGGTGGCACACGAGTCGCACCCCGTGGCCCAGCTGCAGAGCGTGCGGTTTGCCGACGTACTGGAGCACGAATTCGTCAGCATGCCCGCGCTCAGTGCAGTGCAGGTGCTGCTGGCGCGGGCCGCTGCGGTGGAGGGAAAAATGCTGGCCCACCGCGTACTGGTGTCCAACTTTGACGCCGCACTGCGGGTGGTGCGCGCCAACCTGGCCATCAGCGTGGTGCCGCGCGAAGTGGCCCAGCCGTTTGCCCAGTTGGCACCGGTGCGCATCGTCCCGCTGAGCGACCCCTGGGCCCAGCGGCGCTTTGCCATCTGCTACCGCAGCGCCCAGTGGCTGCCCCCTGCGGCCCAGTTGCTGGTGGGGCATCTGGCGGGGCTGGGACGCGCCTGAAGAGGCCCAAAAACCGTGGCCCTGTCGCAACAGTTTGATACGCAACATCGTATTTTTCGCCACTAGCGCATGTGTGCTGTGCGTTCTGAGCTACTAAACTTGTAGCAAAATGGGTTCCGCGCTATAGTCTCAGCGCATCAGCGGGCCTGGTTGACGGCCACCCGCACTGAATCCAGATCCAACACTTGCGCGAGGAGAAGCGTCCATGAGCTCCAAAGAAAATGCTTCCATCAACCAGCTCTTCGAGCGACTTGAATGCCGCTATGCGCTGCGCGTGCTGTGGGCCCTGAAGGACGGCCACCCCCAGACGTTCCGCCTGTTGCAGGACAGTGTCGGTGGCATCACCCCCAACACGCTCAACACACGCATCAAAGAGCTGCGCGAAGCCGGTTTTGTGGACCATGGCAGCGACGGCTACACCGTCACTCCCTCGGGCGCTGACCTGCTCAAGCGTCTGTCGGACGTGCAGGCCTTTGCCACCCGCTGGGTCGCAGGCCGCGCCAAGAAGGCCTGAGCCCCTCAGCTTCCCCCCTGCTCCCCCAGGGAAAAGCCCCGCCGGACTTCCGAGCGGGGCTTTCGCTAAAATGAGGGTCAAATTAGCTTCAAGCGCCAACAATACAAGCGCCTGAAGCTATATTTTTAATAGCAAACAAGGAATTCCCATGGCACTGACCACCACCGCATCCGGCCTGCAATACGAAGACACCACCGTGGGCGAAGGCGCCGAAGCCACCAAAGGCCAGAACGTGTCGGTGCACTACACCGGCTGGCTGTACAACAACGGTGAACAAGGTGCCAAGTTCGACTCCAGCCGTGACCGCAACGACCCCTTTGAATTTGCACTGGGCGCCGGCATGGTCATCAAGGGCTGGGACGAAGGCGTGCAAGGCATGAAGATTGGTGGCCAGCGCACCCTGATCATCCCTGCCGCCCTGGGCTACGGTGCACGTGGTGCGGGCGGTGTGATTCCCCCGAACGCCACACTCAAGTTCGACGTGGAACTGCTCAAGGTGGGTCGCTGATCGCAGCCCCTTGCTTGTCCCACAAAACGAAAGCGGCCCACGGGCCGCTTTTTCATGTCCACGCATCACGCGAGTGAGCAGGTGAACTCACGGGCTCCAACGTTCCTACAAATCAACGCGGCGCCACAACCCAGTGGCCTCAATCAAACAGCGCCTTGTCCAGCCGCTCGAACTTGGCATCCCCCACCGCCTCACGGATCTTGGGGGCCAGGGCAGCCAGGTCTTCAAAACTGCCCGCGCCCTCCACCGCCAGGTTCAGGCGAAACCCACGCAAGCCCAGCGCCGCCGTCAGCTCGGTCGCTATCGGGTAGGCCGCCTGGTAGCGCTCCATGGGCGAGCGTCCAGAGCCTTCCAACGGCGATGCCACTGTCCCCAGATCGGTGGCTGGAGCTTCTGCCAACGCGGCGGCGACAGGGGCAGCAGGGGCTGCGCTGCTGGCAACGGGGGTCACGGCTGCGGCTGACGTGTGCCCCCCCACCGGCGCCAGCAGCCCCTGGGCGATCATGGACTGCACGTCATCCTGCGTGATGCCCATGGCCGCTGTGGCCGCCAGAATCTCCCCCGTGGTGCGCTTGCCATCAAAAAGAATGAAGGCCGAGCGCTGGCGCGAACTCAGGCTGCCATGACGGTCCTTGAGTGCTTCCTGTCCAGCGGGGGTTTTGACGAGAACCATGAGTCTCCTAGTAGTGAGCAATGGTGGGGACCGCCGCAAAGCTATCACCTGCAAACCAGAATCCCATGTTTTGGCAACTCTGCAAATCGGGGTTTACACATAACCCCTGGCGGCATCGGCCCCTCACATCTCCGAGCGGATGCGTGGCAGCGGCGGCGGGGGCCGGGTGATCCAGCTGACCACCAGGGTGACGAGCAAGCCACACGGCACACCAAACACCCCGGCTGAAATGGGCTGGATGCCAAACCACAACCCGTCGGCCAGCAGCCAGCGCGGCAGCATCTGCATGGCAGGCACGTGCGACAGCATGTAGTACACCGTGATGGCCAGCCCGCCCAACATGCCCGCCACCGCGCCCTGCCGCGTGGTGCCACGCCAGAAGATGCCGAGCACCATCACCGGCACAAAGGCGGATGCCGCCAGCGAAAACGAAGCCGACACCATGGGCAGGATTTCGGACGGCTTGAGCGCCGCCACAAACGCGGCCGACAGGGCCACGGCGAGCAGCGTGAACTTGGTCAGGATCACCCGCTGCTCGGGCGACGCTTGGCGGCGCGTGTCCTGAAAATACAGGTCGCGCACGAGCGCATTGCTGATGGTGAGCAGCAAGCCGTCGGCCGTGGACAGCGCCGCTGCCAGGCCCCCTGCCGCTACCAGGCCCGACACTACATACGGCAGCCCGCCCAGTTCGGGCGTGGCCAGCATGATGAGGTCGGCCCCCAGCCGGATCTCGCCAAACTGGATCAGGCCATCGCCGTTCACGTCTTCCACCGACAGCAGCGAGCTGTCCACCCGCGCCCACTGCGCCATCCAGGTGGGCAGGGCCTCAAAACTGCTGCCCACCAGGTTCTGCATGACCTCGAACTTCACGAGCACCGCCAGCGCAGGCGCGCTGAGGTACAGCAGCGCAATGAAAAACAACGACCAGCCCACCGACGCACGCGCCGCCGACACCGTAGGCGATGTGTAGTAGCGGGTCAACAGGTGGGGCAGCCCAGCGGTGCCCACCATCAGGCAAAACATCAGCGCCAGAAAATTGCGGCGCGTGAGTTCGTAGTCCCGCTGCTCTTCGGGTGTGCCGTTGGGGTCGCCTGCGTAGGCCTGGCTATGGGGTGGCAGCCCACCCAGTGGGCGTGCGCGCTCATAGTTCTCGCGCATTTCGCGGGTCCAGCGCTCGCGGGCCGCCGCGGCATCGCGGGGCAGCGCGGCCAGCTCGCGGCTGGCGGAGACGATCAGGCCCACATCGGCGTTCTGGGCACGCAGGGCACGGATGCGCTCGCGCCCCTTCTCGCGCTCGCGCTCCAGGGCCGCTTCCACATCTTGCAAGCGCGCCTCGAAGTCCTTGGCGCGCTGCAGGTAGGCCTGCACCACCTGGTGCTCTGCAGGGGAGTCGAGCAGCTGTGCCTCCAGGTCGGCAATCTTGCTGATCTGAGCGCCATACACCAGTGGCGCCAGCGGGTTGCCCAGCTGCTTGTATGCCAGCCACGACACGGGAATCATGAACGCCAGCAAAAGCACTACGTACTGCGCCACCTGCGTCCAGGTGATGGCCCGCATGCCGCCCAGGAACGAGCACAGCAGCACCCCACCCAGGCCCAGCATGATGCCGATCTCGAACTGCACGCCGGTGAGGCGCGAGGCAATCAGCCCCACCCCGTAGATCTGCGCCACCACGTAAGTGAACGAGCACAAGACGGCGGCCAGCGCAGCAATGACGCGCGGCCAGCGCCCGCCAAAACGCACATGGAAAAAATCGGGAATGGTGTACAGGCCCATGGCGCGCAGGTGTGGCGCAATCAGCATGGCCACCAGGCAAAATCCACCCGTCCATCCCAGCAGATAGGCCAGGCCACCGGCCTGCCCCGGCGTGCCCGAAAAGCCCTGCAGGTACAGCGCGCCCGACAGGCTGATGAACGACGCCGCACTCATCCAGTCGGCCGCCGTGGCCATGCCGTTGTACATGGGCGGAATACGCCGCCCGGCCACGTAGTAGTCCTCGGGGTCCGTCGTGCGGCCATAGACGCCGATGCCCGCATACACCATCACGGTGAGGAACAAGAAGATCGGGCCGATCCAGTGGCGCGACAGACCCTGGTGCTCAGCCCAGGTCATCAGGGCCAGAAAACCCAGCACGCCCGCCACATAGAGCGCCAGGATGCGGTGCAGCCGCCACAAATAGGCGCGGTCTGCCTCTGCACTGCTTGGCTTGCGCTCAGCCATGGGAGCGGTCTTCAGCCGGAGGAGCGGAAAGCTCCAGCGCCTCGCGGTGCTGCTGGTCCTGCCGCTCGAAGTGGTTCATGGCCCAGCCGTAAGCGACCACGATGCCAATGAACACCAGCACGGCGCCCTGGGCCGCAATCCAGTAGCCCAGGGGCCAGCCACCCAACACCAGCACCTGCAGGTCGCGGGCAAAATAGGTGGCGCCAAACGACACCAGGGCCCACAGCAGGAGCAAACCTGCCTTGAGCCACAGGTGGCGCACGTCGTGCAAGTCGGGGGGAAACGGCCCCGCCATCTCGGCGTCGGCGGGGCGGGTAGCGGACTGCTGCAACGGCATCACAGGCACGGCATCACGGGCGCGGTGGCGAGTGGTGCTGTCAGCACATGGCAGCCCGGTCGGTGCGTCAGCCTGCCAGTTGCTGCCAGGTGGCAATCACGCTGTCAGGGTTGAGCGAGATCGACGAAATCCCCTCTTTGGCCAGCCACTGCGCAAAGTCAGGGTGGTCGCTGGGGCCCTGGCCGCAGATGCCGATGTACTTGCCCTGGGCCAGGCAGGCCTTGATGGCCTGGTGGATCAGTGCCTCGACAGCGGGGTCACGCTCATCAAAGTCTTGCGCCAGCAGCTCCAGGCCCGAGTCGCGGTCCAGGCCCAGGGTGAGCTGGGTCAGGTCGTTGGAGCCGATGGAGAAACCGTCGAAGAACTCCAGGAAGCGGTCAGCCAGGATGGCGTTGCTGGGCACCTCGCACATCATGATGACCTTGAGGTCGTCCTTGCCACGCGAGAGGCCGTGGGTAGCCAGCAGCTTGGTCACGCGCTCGGCCTGGCCCAGCGTACGCACAAAGGGCACCATCACCTGCACGTTGGTCAGGCCCATGTCGTTGCGCACGCGCTTGAGCGCCTCGCACTCCATCGCAAAGGCTTCACCGAAGTCTTCGCTGATGTAACGCGCTGCACCACGGAAGCCCAACATCGGGTTCTCTTCCTCGGGCTCGTAGCGGCTGCCGCCGATCAGCTTGCGGTATTCGTTGGACTTGAAGTCCGACAGGCGCACGATGACGGGCTTGGGCCAGAAGGCGGCAGCAATGGTGGCCACACCTTCTGCGACCTTGTCTACGTAGAACGCGCGGGGCGATGCGTGGCCGCGGGCCACGGATTCCACAGCCTTCTTCAGGTCGGCGTCGATCTGCGGATAGTCCAGGATCGCCTTGGGGTGCACGCCAATGTTGTTGTTGATGATGAACTCGAGCCGCGCCAGACCCACGCCCTCGTTGGGCAGCTGGGCGAAGTCAAAGGCCAGCTGGGGGTTGCCCACGTTCATCATGATCTTGGTCTTGATGGGGGGCATCGCGCCGCGCTGCACTTCGGTCACTTCGGTTTCGAGCAGGCCGTCGTAGATCTTGCCCGTGTCGCCCTCGGAGCAGCTCACCGTGACCAGCGTGCCATCCTTCAGCCGCTCGGTCGCGTCGCCGCAGCCCACCACGGCCGGGATACCCAGCTCGCGCGCAATGATGGCGGCGTGGCAGGTGCGGCCGCCCCGGTTGGTGACGATGGCGCTGGCGCGCTTCATCACGGGTTCCCAGTTGGGATCGGTCATGTCGGTGACCAGCACATCGCCAGGCTGGACCTTGTCCATCTCGGAAATGTTGTGTACCAGGCGCACGGGGCCGGTGCCAATCTTCTGGCCGATGGCGCGGCCCTCGGCCAGCACGGTGCCGTGGCCCTTGAGCTTGTAGCGCAGCTCGGCCTGGCCCTTGGCCTGGCTTTTCACGGTTTCAGGGCGGGCCTGCAGGATGTAGAGCTGGCCGTCGGTGCCGTCCTTGCCCCACTCGATGTCCATGGGGCGGCCATAGTGTTGCTCGATCACCAGCGCGTAGCGGGCCAGTTGCTCCACGTCGGCGTCGGTCAGCGAGTAGCGGTTGCGCTGCTCGGTGGGCACATCAATGGTCTTGACCAGCTTGCCGCTGGCGGCCTTTTCCTCAGGCGTGGAGAACACCATCTGGATCAGCTTGCTGCCCAGGTTGCGGCGGATGAGCGCCTTCTTGCCTGCCTGGAGCATGGGCTTGTGCACGTAGAACTCGTCGGGGTTCACGGCGCCCTGCACCACCGTCTCGCCCAGGCCGTAGCTGCTGGTGATGAAGACCACGTCCTCAAAGCCGGATTCGGTGTCGATGGTGAACATCACGCCGGCGGCGCCCAAGTCGGACCGCACCATGCGCTGCACACCAGCCGACAGGGCCACCACGTCGTGCTCGAAGCCCTTGTGCACGCGGTAGGAAATGGCGCGGTCGTTGTACAGCGACGCGAACACTTCCTTCATCTTGTGCATGACTTCGTCGATGCCCACCACGTTCAGGAAGGTTTCCTGCTGGCCTGCAAACGATGCGTCGGGCAAGTCCTCGGCCGTAGCGGACGAACGCACGGCAAACGAGGCAGCGGGGTTGCCAGCGCTCAGCTTGGCAAATTCGTCGGCAATGGCCTTTTGCAGGTCAGCCGGGAAAGGCTGGGCCTCGACCATGGCGCGAATCTCGGCACCGACCTGTGCGAGGGCACGCACGTCTTCGGTATCCAGGCTTTTGAGCTTGGCGCTGATGCGGTCAGCCAAGCCGTCGTAAGCCAGGAACTCGCGGAACGCGTGGGCGGTGGTGGCAAAGCCCGTGGGCACGCGCACACCCTGCGGCAGCTGGGAGATCATCTCGCCGAGGCTGGCGTTTTTACCGCCAACGGCCTCGACATCGGTCATTCTCAGGTTTTCAAACGGTACGACCAGGGCGGTCGGGCTGAAAAGTGCAGACATGGGAAAGCTCCAGAAGTTGAAACCGGGTCTGCGCGCCTGCCCCCTGAGAGCGATGGGCGAGCGGCCATGCACAGGCTGCAGCTTTGTCGTTGTGGTTGTAGGCCGACGGTGTGCATGGTGAGAATTGGATAATTGTGACAATTGTAGGCCCGCGCATCTGGCAACGGGCTGACGCTTTCACGCGACTGACGCAAAACGGGGAATTGCCACTTCTTTGTGGTGTCCACCCGGCTGGCGCAAGCCGCATCCAAAAAAAGGGGCTCCATGCACTCGCGCACCGTATTTTTTGTCTCTGACGGCACCGGCATCACCGCCGAAACCTTCGGCAACGCCATCCTGGCCCAGTTCGAGATGAAGCCGCGCCATGTGCGCCTGCCCTTCATCGACACCGTGGACAAGGCGCACCAGGCGGTGCGTCAGATCAACCACACCGCAGAGGTCGAGGGCAAGAAGCCCATCGTTTTCACCACGCTGGTCAACATGGACGTGCTCAAGGTCATCCAGGAGGGCTGCAAGGGCATGCTGCTGGACATGTTCGGCACCTTTGTGCACCCGCTGGAGGAAGAACTGGGCATCAAGTCGCACCACCGCGTGGGGCGCTTCAGCGACGTGAGCCGCAGCAAGGAATACACGGACCGCATCGAGGCCATCAACTTCAGCCTGGCCCATGACGACGGCCAGAGCAACCGCGACCTGGCGGGGGCCGACGTGATCCTGGTGGGCGTGAGCCGCAGCGGCAAGACCCCCACCAGCCTGTACCTGGCCATGCAATGTGGCTTGAAAGCCGCCAACTACCCCCTGATCCCCGAGGATTTCGAGCGCCGCCAGCTGCCCCCGGCCCTGGTGCCGTTTCGCAGCAAGATCTTTGGCTTGACCATCAGCCCCGACCGCTTGGCCGAGATCCGCGCCGAGCGTCGCCCCAACTCCAAATACGCCAGCATCGAGAACTGCCGCGCCGAAGTGGCCGAGGCCGAGGCCATGATGCGCCGCGCGGGCATCCGGTGGTTGTCCACCACCACCAAGTCGATCGAAGAGATCGCCACCACCATCCTGCAGGAAGTGCGACCCGAGCGGCTGGTGTATTGACCCCGGCGATCGCATCAACCAAGCTAATTACCGAGACGGTGTTCGCCCCCAGACTCGGAGCTTATGGGTCCAGCAGCCCCATCCGAATAGCTATGAATTTGATAGCTATAAACACATAATTCACTAGCGCATGCGCCCGTTTTTACCCAAAGCCCGCTGCACTCAAGGACTGCAGGGCCCACGAGGCGCAGCGGCTACCGGCAGTCCAAGGGGCCACAGCCCCTCCTTCTAAGCCGCCCCTACTTCACTGCAAACCGCACATTCGCGGCCTTCTTGCTGGGCAGCGTCACCAGCGCCACCACCTTCGTACCTGAGGCCACCTTGAAAGCGCCCTTGGCTTCGAGCTTGCCTTCGCCTGCGGGCGCCAGCACAGCCTCCGATTTTTCGGTGCCGTTGAGCAGGGTGAGCTTGGCGCTCACGCCCTCGGTCTTGGCGGGTTTGCCGTGATCGCGCAGGTGCAGGGTGATGGTGTCGGGTTTGGCGACTAGTTCGTAGTCCATGTCGTTGGCCTCGGCCACGATGCCGCCGTGTTGGGGCTTGTGGTCGTGGCCTGCGCCGTGGTCGCCAGCGGCGTAAGCGGCGGTGGTGGCCACAGCTGCGAGGGCCAGGGCGGCGAAAAGTTGGCGGGTGGTTTTCACAGGAGTCCTTTCAAAGGGGGGATGAAAAAAGCAAACAAACAAAGGGAGCAAAAAAAGAAAAGGAAAACCAGCTCAGAACGCCTCGGCGTTCTTGTCGTCCAGCAGGCGTTCGGCGTCTTTGCGGCCAAACAGCCAGAACAGGGCCGGGGTGAGGAAGGTGTCGAGCAGCGTGGAGCTGATGAGGCCGCTGAAGATGACCACGGCCACCGGGTGCAGGATTTCGGTGCCGGGGCGTTCGGCCTCCAGCAGCAGCGGGGCCAGGGCAAAGGCGGTGACCAGGGCGGTCATCAGCACGGGGCTCAGGCGCTCCAGCGAGCCGCGCACGATCATCGCGGTGTCAAAGCGCTCGCCTTCCACGCGCATGAGGTTGAGGTAGTGGCTCACCTTCAAAATGCCGTTGCGCACAGAGATGCCCGCCAGCGTGATGAAGCCGATCAGCGCCGCCACCGACAGCGGCTGGCCCGACACCCACAGCCCCAGCACCGCGCCCACCAGCGCCAGCGGGATGTTGACCATGATGAGTGCCGACAGCGTGGCCGAGCGGTAGCGCGTATAGAGCACCACAAACATCAGCACCAGCGAGACGATGGCCAGCAGGCCCACCAGGCGGCTGGCTTCTTCCTGCGCCTGGAACTGGCCGCCCAGGGTGATGAAGTAGCCCTCGGGCAAGCGGGTGACGCCCACGGCCTGGCGGATGTCGGCCACCACGTCGGACAGCGCCCTGCCCTGCGCGTTGGCCGACAGCACGATGCGGCGCTTGCCGTCGTCGCGGCTGATCTGGTTGGGGCCGTCGCCCTCTTCGATGGTGGCCAGGCGCGACAGGGGCACGGGGCCACGGGGCGTGTCGATCAGCACACGCGCCAGGCCGTCGATGGAGCGTGCGCTGTCGGGCAGGCGCACCACCAGCGCAAAGCGGCGGCTGCCTTCCACCACCTGGGCCACTTTCTCGCCCTCCACCAGCGTCTGCAGCGCGGCCAGCACCTGGGGTACGGGCACGCCCATTTGTGCAGCGGCGGCGTAGTCCACGCGCACGGTGATCTGCGGCGCCAGCACCTGCTTTTCCACCTCCAGGTCGGCCAGGCCGGGGATGCCCGCCAGCCGCGCGCGCAGGGCCTCGGCCTGGCCGCGCAGGGTGTCCAGGTCGTCGCCAAAGAGCTTGATGGCGATCTGCGAGCGCACGCCCGACAGCATGTGGTCGATGCGGTGCGAGATGGGCTGGCCAATGGCGATGGCCGCAGGCAGGTGCGCGAGACGGCTGCGGATGTCGGCCTGCACCTCGGCCATGCTGCGCTTGAGCTGGGCCGCAGGCAGCAGGCCCACGTCCAGCTCGCTCACGTGCACGCCTTCGGCATGTTCATCCAGCTCGGCGCGGCCGCTGCGCCGCCCCACGTGCGTGACCTCGGGCACCTGGCGCACCAGCACCTCGGCCTGGCGGGCCAGCGCGCTCGATTCGGCCAGCGTGACGCTGGGGTTGAGCCGCATGCCGATGAGCAAAGTGCCTTCGTTGAACGGCGGCAGAAAGGTGGTGGGGAAGAACGGCACCGCCGCTGCCGACAGCGCCACCGCCACCGCGCTCACGGCCAGGGCCGTGCGTGGGCGCGCCAGCACGGCCGAGAGCCCGTTGCGGTAGCGCGCCTTGAGCCAGGCCACCACGCGGGTGTCGCCATGGTCCAGGTTCTTCATGCGCGGCAGGAGGTAGAAGGCCAGCACCGGCGTGACGGTGACCGACACCAAGAGCGAGGCCAGCGTGGACACGATGAACGCAATGCCCAGCGGCACAAACAGCCGCCCCTCGATGCCCGGCAGTGCAAACAGCGGCAAGAACACCAGCACGATGATGGCCGTGGCATACAGGATGCCCGAGCGCACTTCCATGGACGCGAGCTTGACCACCTCGATCGCGTGCAGGCGGTGGTGGGGGTGCTTGGCGCGGTCCATCTTCAGGCGGCGCAGCACGTTTTCTACATCGACCACCGCGTCGTCCACCAGGCCGCCGATGGCAATGGCCAGGCCGCCCAGCGTCATGGTGTTGATGGACAGGCCGAAATACTTGAACACCAGCGCCGTGATGAAGATGGACACCGGGATGGCCGTGAGCGCAATCACCGTGGGCCTGAGCGTGCCGAGGAATACGAACAAAATCACCGCTACGAACACCGAGGCGCCCATGAGCTTGCCCTGCAGCGTGGTGACCGAGGCCTCAATGAAGCTCGCCTGGCGGAAGGTGACGCGTGGCGACTCCATGCCTGCGGGCAGCGAGTTCTTCAGGTCCACCAGCGCGGCCTCGATGCTGCGCGTGAGGCCGATGGTGTCGGCCGTGGGTTGCTTCTGGATGCCCAGGATGACGGCGCCCTGCCCTTCAAAGCCCGCATCGCCCCGCTTGGTGGCGGCGGCAAAGGTGGCATCGGCCACCTGGCGCAGCAGCACGCTCTGGCCGTTTTTGGCGGTGAGGGCCAGGTTCTGCAGGTCTTCGAGCCGCGAGGTGCGGCCCAGGTGGCGGATGAGGTATTCGCGCCCGCCCAGCTCCAGAAACCCGCCCGAGGTGTTGGCCGCAAAGCCCTTGAGCGCGCCCGTGAGCTGGTCGTGCGTGATGCCCAGCGCTGCCATGCGCGCCGTGTCGGGCAGCACCTGAAACTGGCGCACCTCGCCACCGATGGGGATCACCTGCGCCACACCGGGGATGGCCATGAGGCGCGGGCGCAGCACCCAGTCGGCGTATTCGCGCACGGCCATGGGCGTGGTCTTGGCCGCGTCGATGGGGATGGCCACCTGCATGATCTCGCCCATGATGGAGCTGATGGGCCCCATGCGTGGCGTGATGCCGCTGGGCAGGCCCTCTTCCATGGACGACAGGCGCTCCGACACCATCTGGCGCGCGCGGTAGATCTCGGTACTCCAGTCAAAAGTGACGTAGATGAACGACAGGCCCGCACTGGAGGTGGAGCGCACGCTCTCCACACCGGGCAGGCCGTTCATCGTGGTCTCCAGCGGGAAGGTGATGAGCTGCTCCACCTCTTCTGCGGCCATGCCGCCCGCCTCGGTCATGAGGGTGACGGTGGGCTTGTTGAGGTCGGGGAACACGTCCACCGGGGTGCGCGAGAGCGTGAAGGCGCCATAGGCCATGAGCACGCCAGCGGCGATGAGCACCAGCAGCCGGTTGGCCAGGCTGTTTTCTAGAAGCCACTTGAACATCGTGACTCCTTAGCGGACCTGGTTGATGAGCGTGGCGCCCTGCGTGGCCACGCGGTCGCCGGGCTGGAGGCCCGAGGTCACGGCCACCGAGGTGCCATCGAGCGGCACCGCCGTGACCACCCGGGGCACAAAGCGCTCGGGCGACTCCTTGACCCAGACGATGGTCTGGTTGGCCGGGTTGCGCAGCAGCGCGGCAGCGGGCACTTGCACGCCATCGACCTTGTCGGTGGACTGCACGAACACGCGCACGGGCTGGCCTATTGCCAAGTGAGCCAAGGTGCCCAGCGCGGCAGAGTCACCCGCAAACTGCAGCGGCTGCGCCTGGTCGCGCAGGCTCCGCGCCGCGCCCAGAAAGCGCAGCGGCACGCGCTGCCCGCCCACGGCCAGCGTGGCACCGGCCACGCTGTGTGCCTGGGCCGGGTCGTAGGCCAGGGCCTCGATGCGCAGGCGCGATGGGTCCACCACCTCAAACACCAGCTCGCGCGCATCCACCACCTGCCCGGCCACGGCATTGGCCGAAGCGATGACGCCCGACACCGGGGCCACCAGCGCATCGCGTGTGGCCAGGCCCGCGCCCACGGCGCCCAGGCGCTGGGTGAGGCTTTGCAGCTCGCTCTCGGCAGCCTCGATGTCCTTGCGCGGCACGGTGTCGGCCAGCTCCGTCAGGCGCGCCACGCGCCGCGCAGCCAGGTCGCGTGCAGCGCGCAACTCAGCCTGCTGGGCCAGTTGGTTGGAGCGCTCGATGGCGCCCGCCGTGGGCACCACATAGGCCAGCACCTCGCCCTTGCGCACAGCCTGGCCCACGCCGGGCAGGCCCTTGGGCCCGGCCTCCAGCCGCCCGGCCAGCACGGCCTGCACCTTGCCGCCTGCGTTGGGGTCCATCACCACGGTGCCGGCCAGTTCAAAAGCCCTAGCGTGCTGCCCGGCGGCCGTCACCAGAGTGCGCACGCCCAGTTGGCGCTGCGCGGGCTTGGGCAGAAAAACGCTTCCATCGGGCTGGCGGCTGGGGCCGTTGCCGCTGGGCGCGGTTGGCGCGTCGCCATGGTCGTGGCCGGGGCCTGCCAAGGCTGGCAGGGGTGCGGTGAGCGTGGCGGCCATCAGCAGGGCCAGCAAGGAAGGCATGGGGTGCAAGCGCTTCATGCTGCACCTCCCACGCGCTGGTTGTTGCCCATGCGGGCAGCACGGCCCCGGTGCAAACCCCACACGGCGACCAGCGCCAGCAGCACGGCGGCCACGGCGCCTGCGATCAGCACAGTGCGGCGGGCCAGGCCTGCGGGTGCGGCATCGGTGTGGGCGGCGGGGTGCAGGTCGATCTCGCCTGCGAGCAGGTCAGTCTCATTGCCTGCGGCCACGGTGGCGGTGACGGGGCTCACACCCTCGGCCAGCGGCGCAGCCAGGGTGGCCTGGAACTCGCCCTCGGCCACGCGGGTGACGGGCACGTTGGTGCCCGCAATGTCCAGCTCCAGCCGGACGTCTTTCACGGGGCTGTTGTCGCCCGCGTGGTCCAGATAGAGCGCGATTTTTTGCCCGTCGAGCACGCCCACGAGTTCAAACAGGTCGGAGGTGGCGGCAAAGCGCGGCAGGGCTGTGCCCGCTGCGGCGGCGGGGGCTTCGCCATGGTCGTGGCCAGCATCGGCCAGCGCTGTCGGCGGTAGCAAGCCCAGCAGCAGGGCCAGGCCCAGTGTGGAGAAAGCGGAAGAGAGTGTCATGGTTGTCTTAAAAATTGGTCGGGATTCACAGGGAGTTCATTGCGGCAGCAGGCCCAGGGCCTGGCGCAGATGGGAGATGGCGGCCGCTGCGTCGATGCGGGCGCGAGCCAGCTGGCGTTCAGCCTGGGCGGCCTCCAGCTCCACACGCAGGCGTGTGGGGCCGTCGGCTTCGCCCAAGCGGAAGGCCTTGTCGATAAAGCCGCGTGTGCCCTGCGCCAGCACCGCGTGCCGTGCCAGCGCATCGCGCTGGGCCTGCGTGGCCTTCACGCGGGCCACGGCGGCGGCGATGTCGGCGGCCAGGCGCCTCTGCTCCACGGCAGCACGCGCCTCGGCATCGATGGCATCGGCGCGTGCTGTAGCCTGTTTTGCCTGCGCACGGTCGCCCCCGCCTAGGGGTATGCGCAGGCCCACGGTGAAGGTCTGCTGGTAGCGGTCGCCCGCCTGCTCGCGGCCGCGCGTGGCGGCCACCGTCAGCTCGGGGTTGGCGCGGGTTTGCACGGCGGCCAGGTCGGCGACGCGGCGGGCCACCTCGGCTTGGTCCTGCCAGTCGGCCGCCGCTGGGTGCTGGGCAGCGGCTGCCGTGGCATCGGGCACGGGGGGCTCGGGCTCGGCCCCGTCCGCCAGCGCCAGGGTGGGCGCGGCCTGCACGCCCCAGGCGGCCAGTGCGGCCTGCGCTGCGTCCCGCGCGCCCTGGGCCTCGGCCATGGCGGCTTCGGCCTGGGCCACGGCGCCGTCGGCCTGCGCCTGGTCGGCACGCGACAGGTCGCCTGCACGCACGCGGCGCGCCACGTCGGCGGCCAGGCGCTGCGCGTTCAGCAGCCGGTCTTGCGCCAGTGCCTGATCGGCCTGCGCGCGCTGCGCGGCCCACCACGCTTCGCGCACGGTGGCGGCCAGTTGCAGCTGCGCGGCGCGCTGACGGCTGTCCAAAGCCTGCGTTTCGGCGTCGGCCAGCGCGGCCTTGCGGGCGCGCTCGCCGGGCAGCCACAGCGGCAGGGCCAGACCCACTTCGGCTTCGCGGCTGCCCTGGTTGCTGCCAGGGCGGTCGGTTTTGGTGGACAGCTCCAGCGCCATGGGCTCGGCCGTCCAGGCCGCTGCGACGCTGCGTGTGGCCTGCACGGCCTCGCGCCGCAAAGCTGCAGACTGCGCTTCGGGCTGGCGGTTCCAGGCCTGGTCAAACAGGGCCTGGAGTGTGAGCGGCGCTGTGCCGGGGATTGTGGTCTGGGCCTGCGCAGCGCTGCTGCCCAGCACCCAGCCCAGCGCCATCACCACCAACGCGGCGATGGGCGTGTGTTGTCGTTGTTTCGTTGGTTGCATCCGATTCCTCTGCAGTGGCCAGGGCCACAGGTTGAAATCGGCGAGGCGTGATGGGAGGAGGAGCCGATCAGCGGCGCGCGCAGGCGTCAGCGCGCGGGTCGCGACTGCCTCGAAAGGCAGCTCTTCAACACCATCAACAAAATGGAAACGGGACAGCCCGGAGCCCCCGCCTCGCCGCTCAGGCGAGGACGGACCAGTTGGGGCGTTCGGGGCGTGAGAGCGGCGCTGGAGGCCAGGCTGGTGCAGCCTGGCCCGGCGGGCGTGCCGCAGTCACCACGATGGCGTGGTCACCGGGACTGTGCGCGAGACCGCTACCCGAGCCATGGCAGGCGTGACAGTCCATGTCCACCGGGGTGGCACTGGATGTCTTGGATGGATGGGCAGGGGATTCATCGGCCACGTGATCGTGCACATGGTGGCCAAAGTGCGAGGCTTGCGGTGCCGTTTCATGCCCGCAATAAGGCGAAGCAGCCGCCCAGATGGACTGGAGCGGCATGAACACCAACAGGGAGATCAACAGCAAGCGGCGCATGGGCAGCCGGATTCTAGGGAGGTTTGTAGAACCCCTACAAAAACAGCGGATCGCCCGAATCAGCCCAAGGGTCTTTGGGTGATTGAGTGGCAAAAGGCCCCAAGCCTGAATCCGCAGCTGGATTCACGCGGCAGGCGCCCTACCTGCAGGGACGAGGGCAGCATACGCCCCATCCCCTGCATGACATCAAGCAGCAACCGCCTCGGGCTGCACTACCTGCGCCTTGGCCCCTTCAGCCACCACTGGCATGCGGATCAGGTGGTCAAACGCACTCAGTGCTGCCTTGGAGCCATCTCCTGCTGCAATCACGATCTGCTTGAACGGCACCGTGGTGCAATCGCCCGCAGCAAACACGCCGGGGATGTTGGTGCGACCATGCGAGTCGACGATGATTTCGCCAAACTTTGACAGCTCCACCGTGCCCTTGAGCCATTCAGTGTTGGGCACGAGGCCGATCTGCACAAACACACCTTCAAGCTGCACTGTGTGCTCCACGTTGGTCGCGCGGTCCTTGTACTTGAGGCCGTTGACCTTGCCATCGGCGCCGGTGATCTCAGTCGTCTGCGCGTTCGTGTGAATGGTCACATTGGACAGGCTCTTGAGCTTGTTGACCAGCACGGCGTCGGCCTTGAGCTGGTCGGCAAACTCGATGAGCGTGACGTGGGCCACCACGCCAGCGAGGTCGATAGCCGCTTCCACACCGCTGTTACCGCCGCCGATCACCGACACGCGCTTGCCCTTGAACAGCGGGCCATCGCAGTGCGGGCAGTAGGCCACTCCCTTGTTCTTGTACTCGGCTTCGCCTGGCACGTTCACGTTGCGCCAGCGGGCGCCGGTGGACAGGATCACCGTCTTGGCCTTGAGCGAGCCGCCGTTGGCCAGCTGCACTTCGATCAAACCACCGGGCTGCGCGGCGGGGATGAGCTTGTCGGCGCGCTGCAGGTTCATGATGTCCACGCCATAGGCGCGGGTGTGGGCTTCGAGCGCGGCGGCGAACTTGGGGCCGTCTGTTTCCAGCACCGAAATGTAGTTTTCGATCGCCAGCGTGTCGTTGACCTGGCCGCCAAAACGCTCGGCCGCCACGCCGGTACGGATGCCCTTGCGGGCGGCATACACAGCTGCTGCTGCGCCAGCGGGGCCACCACCGACGATGAGCACGTCATACGGGTCCTTGGCGCTGAGCTTGGCGGCTTCGCGGGCGGCGGAGCCGGTGTCCAGCTTTGCGACGATCTCTTCGATGGTCATGCGGCCCGAGCCGAACACCTGACCGTTCAGGAACACCATGGGCACGGCCATGATTTCGCGCTCGGTCACTTCCTGCTGGAAGGCACCGCCTTCGATCACGGTGGTCTTGATCTTCGGGTTGACGACGGCCATGAGCGACAGCGCCTGCACCACGTCCGGGCAGTTGTGGCAGGTCAGGCTCATGTAGACCTCGAAGTTGAAGTCGCCGTCCAGGGCCTTGATCGAATCGATCACGTCCTGCTCGACCTTGGGCGGGTGGCCGCCGGTCCACAGCAGGGCCAGCACCAGCGAGGTGAACTCGTGGCCCAGTGGCAGGCCAGCAAAACGCAGCGAGTTGGTGGCGCCCACGCGCTGCAGGCTGAACGATGGCTTGCGTGCATCGTTACCGTCGGTACGCAGGGTGATCTTATCGCTGCGCAGCGATTGGATGGTCGTCAGCAGCTCGCGCATGTCGCGCGCTGTCTCGCTGTCGTCCAGGGAAGCCACCAGCTCAAACGGCTGCTGCACGCGCTCCAGATAGGCGGCGAGTTGGGTCTTGAGTTGTTCGTCGAGCATGGTGGTGTCCTTTGAAATTCGAGTTGTGTTGTCTGGGAGGTTGAAGCCAAACGGGCTGCAGTTCAAGCCTGCATCTCAACTTCCGGGCGTAAAAAAGCCGGACGGCACGGCGCACAGGCGCCATGACGGTGTCCGGCTTCAGAGGCCGAGAAAAGCGAATGCTTAGATCTTGCCGACCAGGTCCAGCGAAGGCGTCAGGGTCTTGGCGCCTTCCTTCCACTTGGCGGGGCAAACTTGGCCAGGGTTGGCGGCGGTGAACTGGGCAGCCTTGAGCTTGCGCAGAGTTTCCGACACGTCGCGGGCGATTTCGTTGGAGTGAATTTCCATGGTCTTGATCACACCATCGGGGTTGATCACGAACGTGCCACGCAGTGCCAGACCTTCTTCAGGAATGTGCACGCCGAAAGCGTTGGTCAGCTGGTGCGTTGGGTCGCCCACCAGGGGGAACTTGGCCTTGCCCACGGCGTCGGACGTTTCGTGCCACACCTTGTGCGAGAAGTGGGTGTCAGTGGTCACGATGTAGACCTCGGCACCGGCCTTCTGGAATTCAGCGTAGTTGTCGGCAGCGTCTTCGATTTCGGTGGGGCAGTTGAAGGTGAAGGCTGCAGGCATGAAGATCAGCACGGACCACTTGCCCTTCAGGCTGGCTTCGGTCACTTCGATGAATTCACCCTTGCCGTCACGGTTGACAAAAGCGGTGGTCTTGAAGGGCTGAACTTGCGTATTGATCAGGGACATTGCTGTTTCCTTTGTGGTTGGTTGACTGAACAGGACTGAAGTTTAGGCATTTCTCAGCCATCAATCCAATTAATTGATTGCATTGAATCAATTGCCAATTACTATACAACGCCCTGTGCGACCTCCCGATGACAACCCTGGTGCGCCACGGGGCACGCCGGATGTGAACGCGAACGCCTCTCAGCATCACACGCAGCCCGCGCGCCGCCGCAGGGGCTTGCCTTGCGCTGCTGGATACGGGTCACGACAATCGACGCCCAATTCACACACTACAAGGAGTCCCCATGAAAGGTGACGCACAGGTCATTGGCCATCTGCAGGCCCAGCTCAAGAACGAACTCACGGCCATCAACCAGTACTTCCTGCACTACCGCATGCTCAAGCACTGGGGCTTCGACAAGCTGGCCAAGAAGGAATATTCAGAATCCATCGGCGAGATGAAGCATGCCGACTGGCTCATGGACCGCATCTTCACGCTGGACGGCCTGCCCAACCTGCAGGACCTGGCCAAGATCCAGGTCGGCGAAGACGTGCCAGAGATCCTGGCCTGCGACCTGCGCGCCGAACAAGGTGCCCAAGCCACTATCAAGGATGGGATCGCCCACTGCGAAAGCGTGCGTGACTATGTATCGCGCGACCTGCTGCAAAAGATCCTGGACGACACCGAGGAGCACATCGACTTCCTCGAAACCCAGATCGACCTGATTGGCAAGGTAGGCCTGCAAAATTACCTGCAGTCGCAGATGGGCGATGTGGAGTAACGCCACGGATTCACCAGAATGGTCCACGAAAGCGGGCACAAAAAATCAAAACGGGCTTCGGCCCGTTTTTTTGTGCCTGTGCGCTGCAGCTTTTGAGATGCCCCACCCGTGTTGCCATGCCCCCAGCAATCACGGGTTGTTGCAAGTGCACATCAACGGAAGAAAATTCCCGCGACACAAATGCGAATGCTTCTCAACAAAAGTAGAATATCAGCCTACCACCAGCGGCCGGGTTCAGTGACACCCTGATTCCCGAGCCCGCCAGCAAGCCAGTCAGCCCGGCTCACGCCGCCCGTTGCAGCCAGCGTTTGTGCGTTTTGTACACACACCTGTCTGGAGCTCGTTGCCGATGCCGCACCGTACGACCCGCCCCTGCCTTGCGGGGCCCTTGCCCCCATACACCCCCGGATATCCCCGGGCCCGGCCATGAAGGCCACCCGCGTCGATGGACGCTACCGGCTTGCCATCACCTCCCGCGCCGTGGCGGCGATAGGGGGCGGCTACGCGCTGGCGGCAGGCTTCTCGGCAGCGCTGTCGCTCCTGCTTGCGCAGTGCATGCCCCGCGTGGAGGCTGTGCTCACGGCCACCATGCTCTCGTGGGTGGTGTATGCCGCCGCCGCTGGCTGGGCTTTTTACACACGCACCGCCTGGGGCGCCTGGGGTGGCACGCTGCTGCCCGCACTGGTGCTGGGCGCCTGCGCCACGGCACCGCATTGGATGAAAGCCGCCGCATGACCAGCAGCACACTCCCCTCCCGTCCCCCGGCAGAACGTGCCCCTGCAGCCACCGCGGCCAACACTGCTTCTGAAGCAGCACGCTCAGCCAAGAAGCCCAAGGCGCCCAACGACCGCGAGGGATTCCGCCAGGCCATGTCTTGGCTGCACACCTGGGCCGGATTGATCCTGGGCTGGCTGCTGTTTGCGATCTTCCTGACCGGCACGCTGTCGTTCTTCAAGAACGAGTTCAACCTGTGGATGCGCCCCGAGATGCATGGACTGCAGCCGGTGGATGCCACCGATCCGCAGGTGGCGCAAAAAGCCCTGGGCGCGCTGGTGCGCCGGGTGCCCAACGTCACGCAGTGGATCATGCACCTGCCCGACGACCGCGACCCTGCCGTCAACATCTTGTGGCGCGACACGGGCAATGGCCGTTTCGAGACGATGCGCATGAACCCGCAGACCGGCGAGGCCATCGACGCGCGCCAGACTATGGGCGGCGACTTCTTCTACCGCTTCCACTTCGAGCTGCGCACCGCGCAGAAGGGGCGCTGGACCCTCGAAGGCCGCTGGGTGGTAGGCGTGGCCACCATGCTGATGTTTGTGGCGCTGATCTCGGGCGTGATCACGCACCGCCGCATCTTCAAGGACTTCTTCACCTTCCGCCCCGCCAAGGGCGGCCAGCGTGCCTGGCTGGACGCACACAACGTCAGCGGCGTACTGGTGCTGCCGTTCTATCTGATGATCACCTTCAGCGGGCTGATGATCTTCCACACGCTCTACATGCCTGCGGGCATTGCCACAGCCTATAAGGGCGAGAAAGGCGTGGACTCCAACGCGTACTTTGCCGACCTGCAGGGCGAGAAGGCCGAAAGCCGGCCCCGCGGCGGCGCCACCGATAAAGTTGCGCCCCTGCCCGCCATCACGCTGTTGCCCATCCTGAACGAAGCCCGCACCCGCTGGGACGACGGGCGCATCGGCAGCCTGCAGGCGCGCCGCGATGCCAAGGGCCGCGCCGTGGTCGAAGTCACCCGCCACGAAGGCGACCGCTTGCAATACCGACCACCGCGCCTGCTGTTTGATGCCACCGCCGGCCAGTGGCTGGACCAAGCCGATGCCACCGGCCCCGCCGTCAAGACCTACGGCGTGTTGTACGGCCTGCACATGGCGCGGTTTGCCGACATCGGCCTGCGCTGGGCGCTGTGTGGCTTTGGCCTGCTGGGCAGCCTGATGATCGCCACCGGCATGGTGCTGTGGTCGGTCAAGCGCAGTGCCAAGTCGCAGACGCAGGCCCACCGCAAGGGCGCTGCCAATGCAGGGAATGCGACCACACCCAGGGCGCCGTTTGGCGAGCGCCTGGTGGCAGCCATCAACATCGCCACGCTGGCGGGCCTGCCGCTGGCCTGCGGCGTGTACATCGCCTCCAACCGCCTGGTCCCGCTGAACGCAGAGGGCCGGGCCGATGTGGAACTGGCCTGGTTCTTCAGCGCCTGGGGCCTGGCCCTGGTGTGGGCGCTGGCCTGCGCCGTGGTGCGGCCCAGCCGCATGGGCTGGTCGGTGCCGCTGGGCGCCGCGGGGCTGGTGTGGGGGCTGCTGCCTGTCATCAACGCCCTGACCACCCACACCCACCTGGGCGTCACGCTGCCTGCGGGCGAATGGGTGTGGGCCAGCATGGACCTGGCGTTCCTGACCACCGGGCTGGTGCTGGGCTGGCTGTCGTGGCGGCTGCGCCCGGGCCGTTGGCCCCGGGGCACCACCGCGGCGGCCAAGGCGCCCCGCACGGCCCCAGCGGCTGTCTTGCCCGCTGCGCCCGAAGTGTCTGTTTCAACGTCGGGGGCCTGAACACCATGTCCGCATTTCTGCTGTGTTTTGCGGCCTGGTCGGTGATGGCGCTGGGCATGGACCGCCACCATGAAGACGCCACAGGCCGCGAAGGTGCGGCCCACCGCCTGCAACAGCTGCGCCGCGCGGGGTGGCTGTTGCTGCTGCTGTCGCTGTGGCTGGCCGCTCACCCGGCCGATGGCGTGCCTGCCTCGCTCGGCGTGACCGCATGGGCCGTGGCCCTGTCAGTAGCTGCCGTGGCCGTGACGGCCACTGTGACCTGGCAGCCCCGGCGCACACCGCTGCTAGCGGGGTTGGCCCTGCTGGCTGGCCTCGCCGCCTGGGCTGGGGGGTGGTGAGCGGAAAGGATGCGGCGGCCCCGCTGGCTCGTCGCACTTTCTGATCCGCCTCTCTCCCCTGCATTTTTTCATCCCGCTCTCTGCGCCCCTCCCAGCCACCGGCCCCATGGGCCCGCGCCAGGCCCGGTGCCTGCGGAGCCGTTTTCAACCGCGTTGCGCACACACCAAGGACAAACCATGCACGCACCTTTCCGCCGCCCCTTCCGCAACCCCCAGGCCCTGCACCCGCTGGCCGCTGCCGTCCTGGCCGCGTGCTGCGGCACCGCGCTGGCACAAGCAACACCGCCCTCTGCGCCGCCCCAGACACTGGGCGAGGTCACCGTGCAATCCACCAGCGGCTATGACGGCTATTCGCCCGCCGTCAGCACCTCAGCCACCAAGGGCAGCGCGCCGCTGCGCGATGTGCCCCAAGCCGTGAACGTGGTACCCGAGCAGCTCATGCGCGACCAGGGTGCGCGGTCGATGGAAGACGTGCTGCGCAACGTGCCCGGCGTGGCCATGAGCCACGGCGACGGCCAGCGTGACCAGGTGGTGATCCGTGGCTTCACCGCCATTGCCGACCAGTTTGTGGACGGCGTGCGCGACGACGCGCTGTACTTCCGCGACCTGGCCGACATCGAGCGCGTGGAGGTGCTCAAGGGTCCCGCCGCCGTGCTGTACGGGCGCGGCTCCTCGGGAGGCCTGATCAACCGCGTGACCAAAAAACCCAAGTTCGGCGAGACATCGGGCGAGGCCTCGCTGGGCCTGGGCAGCTACGCCTTTCGCCGCGCCACGGCCGATGTGAATGTAGGTATCAGCGACACCGCTGCGCTGCGCATCAACGCCGCCGTCGAAGACTCGGGCAACTACCGCGACCAGCAGTTCGTCAAGCGCCACAACTTCGCGCCGTCGCTCGCACTCAAGCTCGCCGCACAGACCGACCTGCTGCTGCAGTACACCAACGCGCGCGACAAGCGCCTGACGGACTTCGGCATTCCCGCACTCAACGGCCGTCCAGTGAACGTGCCCGCCAGCACCTACTACGGCTCCAGCAACGCCGCGCAAGACGACACCACCACCAGCACCATGCAATCGCTGGCGGCCACCCTCAACCACCGCTTCAACGACGACTGGTCGGTGCGCAATGTGACACGCGCATACGACTACACGCTGGACCGCTACAACACCCTGCCCGGCGGCACCACCAACCCGGTGAACCTGACCGTGGGCCGCACACGCTCGTTCATCCTGCGCGACGAAAGCGGCCTGTTCAACCAGACCGACGTGACCTGGCGCAACCAGCTCGGCGGCCTGAAGCAGGAGTGGCTGATGGGCATGGAACTGGGCCAGCAGAAGAAGCGCGCGGAGTCCGTGTCGGGGGGAGCAGACCGCGTCTCCATCTTCAACCCCGCAGGCGTAGCCGCGCCCGTGATACCTGCTGCCAGCTACACCGCCGACAGCGCCATCCCCAGCCATACCACCCAAGACACTGCCGCGCTGTACTGGCAAGACCAGATCACACTGGCCCCGCAGTGGAAGGCGCTGGTGGGTGCGCGCTACGACGTGTTCAAGCAGCAGACCGAGTTTGATCGCAAGCTCTCCGCGTTGTCGCGCACTGACAAGAAGTTCAGCCCCCGCGCAGGCCTGGTCTGGCAGCCCAGCGACGCGGTGTCGTACTACGTGTCATACAGCAAGTCGTTCCAGCCTTCGGCAGAGACTTTTGCGCTGGCCGCCAACAACACCGCCAACGAACCCGAGATCACGCAGAACAAGGAAATCGGCGTGAAGCTCGACCTGCTCGATGGCCGCATGAACATCACCGGCGCGCTCTTCAACCTGGAGCGCACCAACATCAAGAACACCGACCCCACCAATCCGTCGCGCCAGATCAACGTGGGCACACAGCGCACCAACGGCCTGGAGCTGACCGCCAACGGCCGCCTGCCCGGCCGCTGGGACGTGAGCACCGGCTACGCATGGCTGGACGGCCGCATGACCAAGTCGCTGGCCACCACCACGTCCACGCAGTTGCCCACCGCCGCCATAGCCGCCCAAGGCAAGGTTCCCGCACTCACACCGCGCAACTCCGCCTTCCTGTGGGCCATGAAAGACCTGGGCCACGGCCTGCGCATGGGCGGCGGCGTCAACTACGTGGGCGCCCGCTTCACCTCGCTGACCAACCTGGTCACCCTGCCCGGCTACACCACGGTGGACGCAGCGCTGCAGTACACGCAGGGAAAGTGGGAGGTGGATGTGAACATCAAAAACCTGCTCAACCACAAGTACTACGTGTCGGCCCACGGCAGCAATGACAACCTGATCTTGCCCGGCTCGCCCCGTGCGTTGCAGGTCACACTGCGCTCGTACTTCTGACGAGGACAAAAGGCTGACACATCACCGTCAGCCAACCGGTCGCCACGACTTGCCACAGCTGGATCAGAGACGCCGCTGACGCCCTCCAGTAGTTCGTCAGCAGCTATATAAAAAATAGCTAAATCCGCGTTAGGAGCGTCGCACGGACGCACTGAGCGAAGCGTGCGATGGGGTGGATGGCGCTCAGCTCATGCCCCAGGTTCCGTCGTAGAGCTCGGCCCTCAGCCCCAGCTCCATGACCTGTGCAACTAACATGCGCACCGATTGCCTGGCCTTGTCGCCTTCTGGGTCATTGGGTTGCGGTGACTGCGCAGGGCGGTGGGCACGACCGGCATCGCGTCCCCACACTCCGCGCCAGCGCGCCATGTTGGTGGTTTCCAGCGACACCGCATTCAAGGCATCGATGTAGATGTATCCGGTGGCCATCACCTGCTGGATGCTCTCCCGTTCAGCCACACTGGCACTGGTGATCTGTTCGCTTTGCAGCGCCGACATCGCCACGCCGATCAAACGAGTCAACGACGAGGACGTCTGCACGGAGAGATCCACCAACCGATGGACCTGGTCGTAAAGACCGGCATCGCCCCGCGCTCGGTTCGCGCCGAACCTATCTACAGAAACGATGGCCAGTGTGCCGGACATGGCCGCCAGCATGTGGGATGCCAATGCAAACAGGTTCACGATTCCCCGCGGGCCTTTGCGCTGCTCAGGGCTTTCCACCTTCGGCAAATAGTCAAACTGCTGCGCGAAGAGTTCCTGGATCAGGCGTGGGGACTCGTCAGTCATTGCCGACCTCCGGGCCTTGGATGCGGATCGGGCCAGTACGGGCGCAGCGGATCAGGCTGCATAGCCAAGACTGGGCCGCCGCTCGTGGCTGACCATGGCAGCGCCCGACTGCTCTTCAAGCTTGAAGATTTGCACCGCCCGCGTCAGCTGCTGGGCCTGCATGTCCAGACTCTGGGCGGCTGCCGCGCTTTCTTCGACGAGCGCAGCGTTCTGCTGAGTGACCTGGTCCATCTGGTTCACTGCCTGGCCGATCTGAGAGACGCCAGCGCTTTGTTCAGAGATGGCAGCACTGATCTGCCCCACAACCGCCGTCACACGCTGGATGGCGCCAACCACTTCGTCCATGGTCTGGCCCGCCTGATCCACCAGTTGGGTACCAGCGACCACCTTCTCCACGCTTTCGCTGATCAATGCCTTGATCTCCTTGGCGGCCGTGGCACTGCGTTGCGCAAGGTTGCGCACCTCAGTGGCCACCACGGCAAACCCGCGCCCTTGCTCACCCGCCCGCGCTGCCTCGACAGCGGCGTTCAGCGCCAGGATGTTGGTTTGAAAGGCGATGCCGTCAATCACGCCAATGATGTCGGAAATCCGGCGCGAGCTGTCGTTGATACCCCGCATGGTGTCCACCACCTGCGAGACCACTTCGCCGCCCTGGGTGGCCACGGTGGTGGCGCTGAGGGCCAACTGGTCTGCCACTTTGGCGTTCTCTGCGTTGTTAATTACCGTGGTGCTGAACTGCTCCATGGTGGCGGCTGTCTGCTGCAGTGCGCTGGCCTGCTCTTCGGTACGGTGGCTCAGATCGATATTTCCGCGCGCAATTTCGGATGTGCCCATGGCAATCGAATCCGATGCACAGCGCACCTTGGCAACAATGTCCGCCAGGTTCTGCTGCATCGCGCTCAGAGAGGCCAGCACGCTTCCCTGGATGGCACTGTCGGCCCCATCCATTTTCGACAGGTCACCGTTCGCCACACGGCGCGCCGCATCGCTGAGCACATCGGGCTCGGCCCCCAGTGCGCGGGACAGGCTGCGTGTGATCAGGTAGCCGGAGATCAGCGCCACCAACGCCGCCACCAAAGCAAGGGCCACCATGTAGGTGCGCTGCACGGCCATGTCTGATTCAGATTGCTGGGCGAGCTGGTCCGATCGCTCGTTGGTGAACGCTTGGTATTCGTTGGTCTTGGCGACCAGGGCGGCCAGCAGAGGGCGGCATGTCTCGTTGAACATCGTGATGGCCTCATCCCGCTGGCCATTCAGCGCAAGTTCCACAATTTTCAAAGCCACCGGGCTGTAGGCGTGTTCGATCTTGTCGATGTCGTCCACAAGCGTCTTGATGTGCGCCGGCACATGGCCTGCCACCGCCATTTCTTTCAGGCGAGCCAACCGGTCCTGAACATCAGCATGGGCTTTGTTCACAGCGAGCTTCTCAGCCGCGCGATCCGATTCCGTGGTGGCGATCACCAGGTTACGCGCCGCAATGGCACGGCGGTTGACGGCCGACTGCACGTCCTTGGCCAGATGGGCACGGGCATTGATGCCGGTGACGTAGTCGTGGAACAGTTCCTTCTGCTTTGTCATGTCATAGATGGCGATCCCAGCCACCAGCAGGATCAGGGTCACCATCAGGCTGAAGGCCAGACTCAGTTTTCTACGGACGGTCATGCGGTAGCGGTTCATGGGATATCACCTTGTTCATTGATACGGCTCAATTTTTGGTGAATTTATCATTTTGGTCAATTTGTTTTTATCAATTAAGGCGGGGTTCAGCAGCACAAATTCAAATTCGCAAAATCACAACGATTGATCGGGAATCATTCTCATTTGCGAGATAAAATTTCGCTCCGCAAGCGAAAGCCCTTTCTCTCGGCTGCAGCCAGCTCCCTCCGTCATCAGATGCATTCGGGTTGCCTGGCTTGAACCACTCCTTTCTCTCTGCCCCTTCCGGTATGGCCGCCGCTCGGCGTCTGGCCTTTCTGTGCGTGCATGCGCAGCGCTCTGGAAGTCCCAGCCCTCACAGCAGCAACGCGCTCAGCAAGGTCGTCGCTCCATGCTGAGCCCCTCCGCCCTGCGCCGCTGGAGCTGGACCCACAAGTGGTCCAGCCTGGTGTGCACTGTCTTCATGCTGCTGCTGTGCATCACCGGTCTGCCGCTGATCTTTCACCACGAAATCGGCCACCTGCTGGGCACCGAGGTGGAGACGCCTGCGATGCCCGCCAACACGCCGCGCGCGAGCCTGGACGAGGTGTTGGCCACCGCACAGGCGCTGCACCCCGAGCGGTTGGTGCAGTTCGCGTCGCATGCGGGGGACGATGACAACGTCTGGTTCGTCACGCTCACGCCCACACCGGCGCCCACCGATGATTTCCGCTCCGTGGCGGTAGATGCGCGCACGGGCCAGGTGCTGGCGCAGCCACGGTTTGACGAAGGCTTCATGTACGTGATGTTCAAGCTGCATGTGGACCTGTTTGCGGGGCTGCCGGGCAAGCTGTTTCTGGGGTTCATGGGCTTGCTGCTGCTGGTGGCCATCGTCACCGGGGTGGTGCTGTATGCACCGTTCATGCGCAAGCTGGCGTTTGGCGAGGTGCGGCGGGATCGGTCCACGCGGGTGAAGTGGCTGGACCTGCACAACCTGCTGGGCATCGTCACGCTGATGTGGGCCTTCGTGGTGGGTGGCACGGGCATGATCAACACGTGGGCCGACCTGCTCATCAAGTACTGGCAGTACGACCAGCTCTCGGTACTGCTCAAGCCGTATGAGGGCCAGCCCATCGTGCCCGCTGCCGGGCGGGGGCCGCTGCAGCAGGCGCTGGTGGCCGCGCAGGCCCAGGCACCGGGCACCAAGCTGTCGTTCATTGCGTTCCCGGGCACGGCGTTTTCCAGCCCGCACCACAACACGTTTTTCCTGCGCGGCAACGAGCCGCTCACCTCGCGCCTGCTCAAGCCCGTGCTGGTGGACGCGCGCACAGCGCAGGTCACCGCATCGCCCACGCTGCCGTGGTACCTGACGGCGCTGCTGGTGTCGCAGCCGCTGCACTTTGGCGACTACGGCGGTATGCCGATGAAGATCCTCTGGGCGCTGCTCGACATGGCCACCATCGTGGTGCTGGGCAGCGGGCTGTATCTGTGGCTGCGCAAGGGCGTGCAGACGAGGAGCCCTTCGGCACAAGCCGCGGGCATCGCCACCGATCACTTGGCGGGCGGTGCATTGCCAACATCAGGCGCGGCGCGCACTACCGAGGGGGCCGCATGAACCAGCACAGCCCTTTCTGGGCCCTGTGGGGCTGGCCCATCGTGATGGGCGTTCTCACCACCACCGGGCTGATCACGGCCCTGGTGTCTGACACCTGGGGCGACTGGTGGTCGTGGGTGGCGCTGGGTGTGCCGGTGGCGGTGATGGGCTGGTATAGCTGGCCTCGTACATCCGCCACATCAGCGGCAATGACAGCCGCAGCCGATGCAACCGGCATGCCTTCCTCCGCACCGCGCTGAGTTCATTGTTTTTGGATCCCCTCTTCCATGCGTTCCGCACCGTTGCCCCGCACAAACCGTCAGCCACATCTGGCGTTCCTTGTCACCTCCGTGGCCCTTGCCGCACACAAGGGCCTGCAGGGGTTAAGCGGGCTGACCTGGGGGCCGCGCGGGACTCGCCCGGCTGGATCTTGCTGAGCGTGGGCGTGGATTTCTAGAACCGGCGCCATTCGGCGCAATGCAGCCCAGATCCGATTCCGGGCCAAAAAGCCACCGAACGCCTTCCTTCAGGCGCTGGCAGCTATCTAAAAGAGAGCATTCATTCCCCCGCATCGCCAGGGGCGTGGAGCACTGCGCTCCGCTGTTTTGTTGTTACTGAAACCACTGAAAGGAAATCATCCATGCCGTCCAAACCACACCATCCAGCCCCGCTGCGGACCGCCCTGCTGGCCTGCGTCGCGCTCGCTGCGATGAACACCGCCCAGGCGCACCAGGTCTGGCTCGAAAACGCCGGGGGCCAGGCGCGCCTGCACTTTGGGGAGTTCAACGAGAACCTGCGCGAGACATCGCCCGGCCGGTTGGACCAGTTCAAGGGTGTGCCCGTGCTCGAACAGCAACGCACGGGCGCCGCCGCCCAGCGTGTGGAAGGCCAACTGGGCAAGGACGCTTTTGTCTACCCCGCCGCCGGCACGCCCGACACCCTGTTTGCCACCGCCACCTACCCGCTGATCGACCGCAGCAAGCGCAACCTGCCCGCGATGGTCTGGCAGCCCGCCGCCCGCTGGGTGGCCAGCCTGGCCAAGCCCGTGGCCCCCACCGCAGCGCTGGACCTGGTGCCCACCGGCAAGCCCGGTGAGCTGAAAGTGGTCTACCAGGGCGCCCCGCTGCCCAAGGCCAAGGTGCAGCTGGCCGCACCCTCGGGCTGGACGCGCGAGGCCGAGGCCGGTGAAGACGGCACGGTGACCTTCGTCACCCCCTGGAAGGGCCAGTACGTGGCCGAGGTGAAGCACAGCGACAAGACCCCGGGCGAGGCGCAAGGCGCGCCCTACGGCGAAGCCAGCTACGTGACCACGCTGAGCTTTGTGCTGGCCGACGGTATGGCATCGCCCGCGCTGCCCCCTGCGGTGACACCAGCCTCCGTGGGACGCTGACCGGCGCCCATTTCAAGCCAAAACGGCCGCTTGCGCTAATCGAATATGCCCAAGTAGCTATCTAATTAATAGCAAATCATGCATCCTTCCACACCCCCCTCGCGCGCGTGCCGCGCGCCGCGCACCGCTGTGGCACAGGCCGCCCTGCTGCTGCTGTGCGGCGCAGCAGCCCATGCGCAAACCGCCCCGTCCACTACGGCCGAGACCACACTGGCCCCTGTCACCGTCTCTTCGGGCGCGGGGCAGGAGAACCCCACCGCGCCCGTCACAGGCTTTGTGGCCCAGCGTGCGCTCAGCGCCACCAAGACCGACACCCCACTCATCGAAACCCCGCAGGCCATCAGCGTGATCACGCGCGACCAGATGGAAACCCAGGGCGTTCAGACACTGCGGCAGGTGACGGCATACACCGCCGGTGCGGTGTCGAACTACTTTGACAGCCGCGTGGACAGCTTTGCTGCGCGCGGCGGCACGGTGAGCCAGTACCAGGACGGGTTGCTGCGCACCTACGGCACCTACAACACCAGCAGGCCAGACCCATACACGCTGGAGCGCGTGGAGTTTCTGCGCGGCCCCACCTCCGTGCTGTACGGCCAGGGCAGCGTGGGCGGCGTGCTCAACCTGACCAGCAAACGGCCGCAGGCCGACACCCTGCGCGAGGTGCAGGTGCAGCTAGGCAACAACGCACGCAAGCAGATCGCCGCCGACCTGACGGGCGCGCTCGACCAGGACGGCCAGTGGCTCTACCGCCTGGTGGCCGTGGGCCGCGACAGCGGCACGCAGGTGGACCATGTGGGCGACAACCGCGTGGTGTTTGCGCCATCGCTCACCTGGAAGCCCAATGCCGACACGTCGCTGACGCTGCAGGCGCTGCACCAGAAGGACCAAAGCGGCTCGCTCATTGGCTTCTTTCCGTGGCAGGGCACGCAGCTGCCCAGCCGCTACGGCCAGATTCCGCGCAACACCTTCATCAGCGAGCCGGGCTGGGACGCGTATGACACCAGCAACAACTCCTGGGGCTACCTGTTCAGCCACCGCCTGAACAGCGACTGGACGGTGCGCCAAAACCTGCGCCGCACTGTGAGCGAGGTGGACTACCGCACCATCTACACCAGCTTCACCGCCAATGCCGCCACCGGCCGCCCCGCGCGCCCCGTGTTCAACAGCGACAACCGCACGCTGGTGCGCGATGCGGTGTGGAACCTCAACACCGGCCGCATGCTGCTCGTCGACACGCAGCTCGAAGGCAAGCTGCAGGCGGGCAATACCGCGCACACAGTGCTCGCAGGCCTGGACGTGCAGCGCAACCACACCGGCCAGCAGGCCTGGCGCGCGGTGGCGTCGTCCATCGACGTGTACAGCCCCGTTTACGGCAACTTCACGCCGCCCACTGCGGCGCAGCTGGTGCGCCAGCCCAGTGTGGTGCAAAAGCAGTTGGGGTTCTACGCGCAAGACCAGATCCAATGGGGCCGCTGGACAGCCACGCTGGGCCTGCGCCACGACAGTGCCCAGACCGATACCGAAGGCCGCCCTGCCGCTGCCGTGGACGACAAGGCCTGGACCAAACGCGCAGGCGTCACGTACCAGATGGACGGCGGCTGGGCGCCGTATGTGGGCTATTCCGAATCGTTCCAGCCCCTGGGCGGGCTCGACGCGTACGGCACGCCCTACAAGCCCCAGCGCGGTGAACAGTGGGAGGCCGGCGTGAAGTGGCAGCCGCCAGGCCAGGGCATCAGTGCGTTTGCCGCCGTGTACACCCTGCGCGAGAAGAACCGCAAGACCACCGACCCCAGCAACCCGCTCAACAGCCTGCAGATCGGCGAAGTAAAGGTCAACGGTTTCGAGGCTGAGGTGCAGGCCAGCATGGCGCGCCAGTGGGACTTCACGGTGGGCTACGCCTTCACCGACGCCCAAATCAGCCGCAGCAACGCAGGCGACCAGGGCCAGCCCGTGGCCAGCGTGCCCCGGCACACCGCGTCGGCCTGGCTGAGCCACCGCTTTGCAGCGCAGGGACGTGGCGGCTGGGTGGTGGGCGCGGGCGTGCGCTACACCGGCTCGCAATGGAGCGGCACCAGCGCCATCAGCACCCCTGCCGCCACGCTGGCCGATGCCATGGTGGCGTACGACGCTGGCGACTGGCGTGTGGCTTTCAACGTGGTCAACCTGACCGACAAGGTGCACATCACCCAGTGCCTGGCACGCGGGGATTGTTTCTACGGACAGGCGCGGACGTACACGCTGACCTCGACCTATCGGTTCTAAAGACCGCCATGTGGGGCCTGCGCCGCTGCTGGAAATGGCTCCACAGAGGCCGTGGCGCAGGGCCCCGCGCCACACCGGTCCCAGCACGCGCGGGGCTTGCGCCGCATTCGCAACCCTGATGGGGGTGCCGGGCTCCGGCTGGTCCCGGGGACTTGTAAGCGGTATCACAACCATGTTGCGCCGCTACGACATCTTGATGACAAAAAGGTGTTTTCCCCGCTGGCGGCCAATCACGGCGGCCAGTAGCATCCCCCTCCGTTGCAAAGTGCAACGATCACATCACCACAGGCACCAAACTTGCTTGTAGCGGCGGCCCAAAGGCATCACCCCTGTGCGTTTTTGGCCGGTGATTATTTGTCATCAAACAAAATTTGATTTAAGGAACCTCGCGAATGAAAACATTGAACCGTTGCGCCCTCGCCGCGCTGGCCCTGGTGGGTACGTCTGCTGCCTTTGCACAGAGCAGCGTCACCCTGTACGGCCGGGTCAACACCAGCTTTGAACACCAAAAAGACGGCAATGTCTCCAAGACCGGCCTGTTCAATAACTCCTCCCGCTTCGGCTTCAAGGGCCAGGAAGATCTGGGCGGCGGCCTGATGGCGGGTTTCCAGCTGGAAAGCGGCTTTGACTCCAGCTCCGGCGCTTCCGACTCGCGCGGCATTTTTGCCCGCCAGAGCGAGGTGAACCTGTCCGGCGGCTTCGGCATGGTGCGCCTGGGTAACTTCACGTCCGAGTCGTACTACGCGACGGCCGACTTCATCAGCAACCACAACCACGACACCGGCTCTTCGGCTGACGCCCTGTACGCCTACCCCGCCCGTGACGTCAACAAGATCGCTTACCGCACCCCCAGCCTGGGCGGCGCAACGTTCGAGGCCGGCTGGGCCCAGCACGAGCAGCCCAGCGGCACCGGCGGCAAGAACAGCATGGACCTGGCTGCCAACTACGAAATCGGCAAGCTGGGCCTGGGGGCTGGTTACTCCAAGCTGGGCGACCAGAACCAGTTCGCAGTGCGCGCTTCGTACTCCACCGGTCCTTTCGTGATGGGCGCCTACGTGCAACGCGACAAGAACGTGTTCATCGCCAACGGCGGCAACCGCACCAACCTGCGCCTGTCGGCCGCGTACATCATGGGCGTGTCCGAGTTCCACGTGAACGTGGGCCGTGCCGGCGACTACTCCAAAGTGTCCAACAGCGCCGCCACCCAGTACACGCTGGGCTACAACTACAACCTGAGCAAGCGCACCAAGATCTACACCTACTACACCCGCATCAACAACAGCCAGGCTGCCACCTACGGCGTGTCGGCTCCGGGTAACGACTTCAGCTCCTTCGCCGTGGGCGTGCGCCACAACTTCTGATAGCGCCCCACATGCTGCTGCCCTGACTGGTGGGAGGGCAGATACACAGCCAATTACCCCGCACTTCTTTGGAGTGCGGGGTTTTTTTATGCCCCCGCATGCCGGTGGAGGTATGTGGCCACATTGCGGACTGAGCGTCGCCACGTTGGCACCACGGGTCCGTCAGCGGTTCCAAATCCAGCGCCGCCCACAGGCTTTTGCAGCGGCAGATACTCTGTGCCACACCGGCCGGGCAATGACCTCCTGGCTTTGAAACGGGGAATACAGGAACATGCAAACACAGCGCCACGCAGCCAGCGCCACCCTGGTGCTCTGGGCCCTGACTGCGTCTGCCCAGACCACAGGGCCGGTGGTACTGGACGACCTGCGCGGCCTGCGCATCGACAAGACTGAGGTCACCATCGCCCAGTTTGCGCGCTACGCACAGGCCACAGGCACCACCACCCGTGCCGAGCGCGAAGGTGGCGGTTTTGAATACGTCGGTGGCTGGCAGCGCCGCGCGGGCTGGACCTGGCAGCGCCCCGATGGCGTGCTCCCAGACACCGACCAGTTGCCCGCCGTGCACCTCACCCACGCCGAGGCCCAGGCCTATTGCCAATGGGCGGGCGGCCGTCTGCCCACCGCCACCGAATGGCGCGCCGCTGGCTTCACCGAGTTGCGCGCCCAACCACCCGCACCCTGGGTGCGTGGCACCACCTACCCCTGGACGACGGGCCAGAGCCCGCAGGGCGCCAACACCAGCGACCCCGACCCCTGGCCCCGCGCAGCACCCGTCAACGCCACCGCAGCCGGGGTGAACGGCCTGCACGACATGGGCGCCAATGTGTGGGAATGGGCGGCCGATGCGCGCGGCGACGAGCGGCGCACGATGGGTGGGTCCTGGTGGTATCCCGCGTCGCAAATGCGCGCGGATGTGGAGGCCTGGAAGCCTGCAGACTTTTATGCGGTGTACATCGGATTTCGCTGCGTGTACGACCCGAAGCCTTAGGGCTGGAAGGGGCGGCACCATCTGTGAGGGGATCTTTTCTATGCCCGCAAACCGCACGACCTGCCGTCGCCCCCTCTCGTGCGACCTTGAAAAGATCGTGATCAGGTTCTCAGAAAGCAGAAAGGCCCCCGACGCCTATGGCACCGGGGGCCTTTAACTACCGCGCTCAGAGCGCGATGGTCACACGTTCATGATCGACACCAGGCGCGTGTTCAGGTGCGCCTCGATGGCCTCCGGGCCACCCTCGGAGCCGTAGCCCGAATCCTTCAGGCCGCCAAATGGCAGCTCGGCCGCAGGGGCTGCGGCTTGGTTGATCCAGAGCATGCCCACTTCCAGGCGCTGGGCCAGCAGGTGCGCGTTCTTCAGCGACGAGGTGAAGGCGTAACCGGCCAGGCCAAACGGCAGGCGGTTGGCTTCGGCAATGGCGTCTTCAATCTTCTCAAACCCACGGATGGCGGCCACGGGGCCAAAGGGCTCTTCGTTCACGATGCGGGCCGACAGGGGCACGTCGTTCAGCACCGTGGGCTGGAAGAAGTTGCCTTCGCTACCAATGCGCTCGCCACCCGTCACCAGCGTGGCGCCCTGTTGCACGGCGTCAGCCATCAGGTCGGCCATGGCGGTGATGCGGCGCGGGTTAGCCAGCGGGCCCATCTGCGTGCCGGCGGTCAGGCCGTCGCCCACCTTCAGGCCCTGGGCGTATTTGGCAAACGCGGCGACAAAGTCGGCGCGGATGCTTTCGTGCACCAGGTATCGTGTGGGCGAAATGCAGACCTGGCCTGCGTTACGGAACTTGGCCCCGCTGCCGATCTTGATGGCGAGTTCGAGGTCAGCGTCTTCGGCAACGATAACCGGGGCGTGGCCGCCCAGTTCCATCGTCACGCGCTTCATGTGCTTGCCCGCCAGCGCCGCCAGTTGCTTGCCCACGGGCGTGGAGCCGGTGAAAGTGACCTTGCGGATGATGGGGTGCGGGATGAGGTAGCTGGAGATTTCAGCCGGATCGCCATAGACCAGGCCCACGGTGCCTGCAGGGACACCCGCATCCGCAAACGCGCGGATCAGCTCGGCGGGGCTGGCGGGGGTTTCCTCAGGCGCCTTCACGAGGATGGAGCAGCCTGCGCCCAGCGCGGCGGCCAGCTTGCGCACCACCTGGTTGATGGGAAAGTTCCAGGGCGTGAACGCGGCCACGGGGCCCACCGGGTCCTTGAGCACCATCTGCGTGGCCTTGAGGTTGCGCGAGGGCACTATGCGGCCGTACACGCGCAGCGATTCGTCGGCAAACCATTCGATGATGTCAGCCGATGCCATGGTTTCGACCTTGGCTTCTGCCAGGGGCTTGCCCTGCTCTTGCACCATGATCGCCGCGATGGCCTCGGCGCGCTCGCGCATCAGCGCTGCGGCGCGGCGCATGGTCTTGGCGCGCTCGGCGGCGGGCATGTCGCGCCAGGCTTCAAAGCCCTTCTGTGCGGCGTCCAGCGCGCGGTCCAGATCGACCTTGGTGGCGTGGGCCACACGGCCGATTTCTTTGCCCGTGGCGGGGTTGAACACGGCAATGGTTTTGCCTTCGGCGGCGTCTTGCCACTGTCCTGCGATGAAGAGCTGGGTGTTGGGATAAGTCATGAGCGTTGGGGTCAGCCAAAAAAATCAAAAAAACGACTATACGCCTGCGATGATGGCTGCGTATTTCAAGGAGATTGCATGCGAGAAGTAGTCCGAAGCCTCGAAGAGTCGCGCATCCGCGAGGTGGCCAACGAAGGCCTGGGGCGCAGCGATGTGCTGAAGTTCTGGTTTGGCGAGAGCGACGAGGTGACGCCCGACTTCATCCGCGACGCGGCCATTGCGTCGCTGCAAAAAGGCGAGACCTTTTACGCCCACAACCTGGGCCTGCCCGAACTGCGCCACGCGATTGCGGGCTACATGCATGGCCTGCACCCGCAGCAGCACACCGATGCATGGTTTGACCGCATCGCAGTCACATCCGGCGGCGTGAACGGCCTGATGGTGGCCGTGCAGGCCCTGGTGGACGCGGGTGACGAGGTGGTGCTGGTCACCCCCGTGTGGCCCAACCTGGTGGCGCAGCCGCGCATTCTGGGCGCACAGGTGCGCACCGTGCCGCTGGTGGCCGACGCACAGGGCGCGTGGCGCCTGGACATGGACGCGCTGCTGGCAGCCATCACGCCCGGCACGCGCCTGCTGGTCGTCAACGCCCCTAACAACCCCACGGGCTGGACGCTGACGCGTGAGGAGCAAGCCACCATCCTGGCGCACTGCCGCCGCACGGGCACGTGGATTCTGGCGGACGAGGTGTATGAGCGGCTGTACTACGCTGGCGACACGGCCAACGGTGCCGCACCGAGCTTTCTGGACGTGGCCGAGCCCGAGGACCGGCTGATCGTGACGCACAGCTTTTCCAAGAGTTTTCTGATGACCGGCTGGCGTCTGGGCTGGCTGGTGCTGCCACCGTCGATGACACCTGCGGTGGGCAAGCTGATCGAGTTCAACACCTCGTGCGCACCGGTGTTTGTGCAGCGCGGGGCCACGGTGGCGCTGCAGCGCACGGATGAGGTAACGCCCGCGCTGGTGAACCATCTACGCAACTGCCGGGACACGCTGGTGCCGCTGCTGGCCGAGGTGCCGGGAGTGTCGGTGGCCACGCCACATGGGGGCATGTATGCGTTCTTCCACATCGACGGGCATGACGAGTGTTTGCCACTGGCCAAGCGGCTGGTGCGGGAGGCGGGGCTGGGGCTGGCGCCGGGCAGTGCGTTTGGGGGAGAGGCTGCGGGGTGGTTGCGGTGGTGTTTTGCGAGTCGGGATGTGGGGAGGTTGGAGGAAGGGGTCGAGAGGTTGAGGGGGTGGCTGAAGGGGTGATCTGGAGTTTTTTGAGCCTTTTTGGCCGCAGGCGCTAGTGGGATATGCGGTGGTAGCTATTGATTTTGTAGTGTTTGGTGGGGTGTGCTGATTAGGCCGCATGCTGGTGTTGAGGGCGGAGGCCGGGAGTCGCCCGGCATGCGAGTCCCTTTCTTTCGCGTCGCCGAAAGAAAGGAACCAAAGAAAGGGCGACCCCACTGTCTGCGTCCCCGCCGCTGCGCGCCGGGGCAACCTGCGGTGCTCGGGTTTGGCGGGGTCTCGCTCAACTCGCGCCGCTGCGCGTCGCTCAGACACACGCGAGCCCTGATCCGCCAAACCCTGCGCTCCTCGGCGCATCCACAGGGGCAAGGGGAGCAGAACATCCACACGGGCCTTTGCTTCGCTCGGCCTCTCTCGCGGGCGCAAGCGCCACGCGCTGCGTAGGCGCGGCCGAGCGCAGCAATGGCCCGAGTGGATGTCCGGCTGTTTGGATGTTCGGCTGTCCCACCCCCTGCTGGCTGCGCCTGCGGCGGGGCGGTTGGGGGGTGGCACGCGCGTCGCAGCGCGCGTGCTTCGTGCTCAGACTCGCCGTGGCTGTCTGAACGAAGCTGCAACTCAGCGCAGTGAGTTCCACGGCGCACCCCGCAACCGCACCGACGCAGGTTTGCCCCTTCGCAACGCGAAGGGGTCGCAGACTGGGGGGCGCCTTTTCTTTGGTGACTTTCTTTTGGCGAAGCAAAAGAAAGTTACTCGCTCGCCGGGCGACTCCCGGCCTCCGCCCTCAAGCCAGGCACGCGGTCAAATCAACGCACCGCAGCGTAAGCACACGCAGTTCAAAAGAGAAACAAGCAAGCAGCACACTACAAAAAGAATAGCTACCCAGGCAATTTCCACTAGCGCAAGCAGCCCAAACCGCTCAAAAACTACTGCGACACAGCCGCCACCTTCACCACAGGCTGATCCCCCCACCCTCCCCCGAGCGCCCGAATCAACCCCACGGTCGCCACATACTGCGCCGTCCGCACCTGCAGTTCCTGCCGCCGATTGCGCAACTCGCTACGCCGCGCGTCCAGCAACTCCAGCTGACTCACCAAGCCATTGCGATACCGCGCATCCGACAACTGCGTGGCCCGCCGCGCAGCCGTCACCGCACGTCCCTGCGCCTCGGCCTGGCCGGAGAGCAGGCGCAGCGAGGTCAGCTGATCCTCCACGTCACGAAACGCATTCAGCACCTGCCCCCGGTGATCGGCGAGCGCAGCCTCCAGGCGCGCCTTCGCCCCCTCGATCTGCGCATCGCGCTGGCCGCCGTCAAAGATCGGCAGCGACAGCAGCGCACTCACGCCCCATGCACGGGCCGACCACTTGAACAGGTCACCCAGCTCGGGCGACGCATGCCCCGCATTGCCGGTGAGCGTGACGGCCGGGAACCAGGCCTTCTGCGCCACGCCCACGCGGGCTTGCGCGGCCAGCACGGCAGTTTGTGCGGCCGACACATCAGGACGACGCGCCAGCACCGTGCCAGGCACGCCAGGCGGGATCACCGGCAACGCGGCATCGCCCGTCGCGGGCGGCAGCACGAAGCCGCTGGCCACCTCGCCCGCCAGCACGGCCAGCGCGTTGGTCAGCAAGGCCTGCTGGCGCTGCAACGCCAGGGCTTCGGATTCGGTGGCGGCCACCTCGGTCTGCACACGGGCTACGTCCAGCTCAGCCACATCGCCCGCCTGCAGGCGACGCTGCGTCAGGCGCAGCGTGCCTTCGTAGGCAGACAAGCTCTCTTGTACCAGCACCTGCTCGGCCTGCACGGCGCGCAGCTGCAGATAGGTTTGCGCCACGTCGGCCTGCACCATGAGGCGCGTGCTCTGCAGCAGGGCTTCGCGCGCGTCGGCGTCCAGCCGCGCGGCGTCGCTGGTTTGCGAGAGGCGGCCAAACAGGTCCAGCTCGTACGAGGCGTTGAGCCCCGCCGTGCCCAGCGTGGATGGCACCACGCTGCCCGTGCTGTTGACACCGGCCTGACGTGCAACGCCCGCCGAGGCGCCCACTTGCACCGAGCGCGCAGCATCGGCAGAGCGCAGCAGCGTGCGGGCCTCGGCCAGGCGTGCGGCGGCCTGCTGGATGCTGGTGTTGGCCTGGCCCGCGCGCTGCACCAGGTCGGCCAGCACCGGGTCTTGAAAGCCCAGCCACCATTCGCCGCGTGGCTGTGCCTCGGCGGGGGCAGCCACCGTCCAGGGGGCGGCGGGCAGCGCGTCGCCACCTGCCGTGAAACTGGTGGGCACGGGCACGCCCGCATGCGGCGCGGGGGCCACGGGCTGGGTCATGCAACCGGCCAGCACCAGGGCGGCGGCCAGGGGCGCCAGCAGGCTGCGTTTGCGCACGGCAAGGGCACTGTCGGTGGAGTTCTTCTTCAATAGCAGATCGGTCATGGTTGGTCTCCTGCCCCAGCCGATGCTCCCTCTGCAACCGGCAGCGTGGACATCGTGGAGCGAGCATTCAGGGCTACAAAGGCGGTTGTGGTCGTGAGCATCATTCGTGCTCCTTGCGGGGCGCAGCCAGCACCGGCTGGCCCATGCCACCCCCGTGGGGCGTCTGCGAGATGGGCGCCACATGCGCGCCGTGCTCCACCAGCGGGCGGTTGCCAGCCAGCTTGCGCAGCAGCACGTAGAACACGGGCGTGAGGAACAGGCCGAAGGCCGTCACACCAATCATCCCGGCGAACACCGCCACGCCCATGGCGCTGCGCATTTCGGCGCCTGCACCCGTGGACAGCACCAGGGGCAGGACACCCATGACGAAGGCCAGCGAGGTCATCAGGATGGGGCGCAGCCGCAGGCGGCTGGCCTCGATGGCGGCCTGGACGGGCGTGCGCCCGGCAAACTCCAGCTCGCGCGCAAACTCCACAATCAGGATCGCGTTCTTGGCCGACAGCCCCACCAGCACGATGAGCCCGATCTGCGTGAACACGTTGTTGTCGCCCTTGGTGAGCCACACGCCCGTCATCGCGGCCAGGATGCCCATGGGCACGATCAGGATGATGGCGATGGGCAGCGTCAGGCTTTCGTACTGCGCGGCCAGCACCAGAAACACCAGCAGGATGGCCAGCGGGAACACCAGCACGGCGGAGTTGCCGGCCAATATCTCTTGGTAGGTCAGCTCGGTCCACTCGAACGTGATGCCCTGGGGCAGCGTCTCCTTGGCGATGCGCTCGATGGCCGCCTGCGCCTGGCCCGATGAATAACCGGGCGCGGGCCCGCCGTTCACATCAGCAGCGAGGTAGCCGTTGTAGCGCATGGCGCGCTCGGGGCCAAAGCTGGGCTCCATCTTCATCAGTGCAGACAGCGGCACCATTTCACCGGTGGCAGACCGCACCTTGAGCAGGCCCACATCTTCAGCCCGCGCCCGGTAGGCCGCATCGGCCTGCACGCGCACGCTGTAGGTGCGACCGAACTGGTTGAAGTCGTTGGCATAGAGGCTGCCCAGGTAGATCTGCAGCGTGTCGAAGATGTCCGTCACCGGCACACCGAGCTGACGCGCCTTGGTGCGGTCGATGTTGGCGTACAGCTGCGGCACGTTGACCTGCCAGCTGGTGAACAGCCCCGCCAGCTCCGGCGTCTGGTAGGCCTTGGCCATGAAGGCCTTCACGGCGTTATCCATGGCTTCGTAGCCCAGCGAGGCACGATCTTCGATCTGCAGTTTGAAGCCTCCCGTGGTGCCCAGGCCCGCCACGGGGGGCGGCGGGAACATGGCGATGAACGCGTCCTGGATGCTGCCAAACGCCTGGTTCAGCTGCCCGGCCACCGCGCCGCCGCTCTGGTCGGCGCGGGTGCGCTCGGCAAAGGGCTTGAGCGTGGCGAACACGATGCCGGCGTTGGAGCTGTTGGTGAAGCCGTTGATCGACAGGCCTGGGAAGGCGATGGCGTCCTCGACATTCGGGTTCTCCTTCATGATTTCGCCCATGCGACGGATCACGTTCTCGGTGCGGTCCAGCGTGGCGCCGTCAGGCAACTGGGCAAAGCCGATCAGGTACTGCTTGTCCTGCGCGGGCACAAAGCCGCCGGGCACGATCTTGAACAGGCCCATGGTGGCACCCACCAGCGCGAGGTAGATCACGAACATCAGTGCCTTGCGGCCGATGACGCGCTTGACGCCGCCGCTGTAGGCCTCGGAGCCGCGATGGAACAGGCGGTTGAAGCCCCGGAACAGGCCACCAAACACCTTGTCCATGCCACGCGTGAGCGCGTCCTTGGGCTCGTCGTGGCCCTTGAGCAGCAGTGCTGACAGCGCGGGCGACAGGGTCAGCGAGTTGATCGCCGAGATCACTGTGGAGATCGCAATTGTCACCGCGAACTGCTTGTAGAACTGGCCGGTGAGGCCGCTGATGAAAGCCAGCGGCACGAACACTGCCACCAGCACCAGCGCGATGGCGATGATGGGCCCAGACACTTCACGCATCGCACGGTAGGTGGCTTCGCGCGGGGTCAGGCCCGCCTCGATGTTGCGCTCTACGTTCTCCACCACCACGATGGCGTCGTCCACCACGATACCGATGGCCAGCACCAGACCGAACAAACTCAAAGCGTTGATGGAGAAGCCCAGCAGGTGCAGCACCGCAAACGTGCCCACCACCGACACCGGCACGGCCAGCAGCGGGATGATGGAAGCGCGCCAGGTCTGCAGGAACAGGATCACCACCAGCACCACGAGGGCGATGGCTTCGAGCAGCGTGTGGATGACCGACTTGATCGAGGCACGCACGAACTGCGTGGGGTCGTAGGCAATGCGGTACTCCACGCCTTCGGGCATGTTCTTCTGGATCTCGTCCATGGTCTTGCGCACGTTGGCCGAGATGTCGAGCGCGTTGGAGCCCGGCGCCTGGAACACGCCCATGCCCACGGCGGGGTCGTTGTTGAGCAGCGAGCGCAGCGAGTAGTCGGCCGCACCCAGCTCCAGGCGGGCAATGTCGCGCAGGCGCGTCACCGCACCGTCGGAACCGGTCTTGACGATGATGTCGCCGAACTCTTCTTCGGTCTGCAGACGGCCCTGTGCGTTGATGGACAGTTGCAGGTCCACGCCGGGCAGGCCGGGTGATGCGCCCACCACGCCGGCAGCGGCTTGCACGTTCTGGCCGCGGATGGCGGTCACCACGTCGCTGGCCGAGAGGCCGCGCTGCGCGACCTTTTGCGGGTCGAGCCACACCCGCATGGAGTAGTCGCCACCGCCGAAGATCTGCACCTGGCCCACGCCGCCGATGCGGGCGAGGCGGTCCTTCACATTGAGCACCGCGTAGTTGCGCAGGTAGTCGATGTCGTAGCGGTTGTTGGGCGAGACCAGGTGGACCACCATGGTCAGGTCGGGCGCGCTCTTGACGGTGGTGACGCCCAGGCGGCGCACTTCCTCGGGCAGGCGCGGCTCGGCCTGCGAGACGCGGTTCTGCACCAGCTGCTGGGCCTTGTCGGGGTCAGTGCCGAGGGCAAAGGTCACGGTCAGCGTCATCACGCCGTCGGTGGTGGCCTGGCTGCCCATGTAGAGCATGCCTTCCACGCCGTTGATGGACTCCTCCAGCGGCGTGGCCACGGTCTCGGCGATCACCTTGGGGTTCGCGCCCGGGTACTGTGCGCGCACCACCACGGAGGGCGGCGCGACTTCAGGGTATTCGGAGATGGGCAGACCGCGCAATGCGATCAGCCCCCCGAGGAAGATGAGCACCGACAGCACCCCGGCAAAGATGGGGCGGTCGATGAAAAAGCGGGACAGGTTCATGGATGCAAATTCCTGGTGTCCAGCGCGCTCAGGCGGCTGGCGACTTGGCGGCGTTCTTGGCTTCCTTGCGATCACCCGCAATCTCGGCCTTGGCGGTCATGGGGACAGGCTGCGGCGCCACCACGGCACCGGGGCGCACGCGCTGCAGGCCGTTGACGACGATGTTCTCGCCCGCCTTCAGACCCGACGTGACCACGCGCAGGCCGTCAATCGGCGCGCCCAGGGTGACCTCGCGGTATTCGGCCTTGTTGCCCTCGCCCACCACCATCACGAACTTCTTGTTCTGGTCGGTGCCCACGGCACGCTCGTTGATGAGCAGCGCCTGGGTGTTGCGGGCCTGGCCCATGCGGATGCGGGCGAACTGGCCGGGGATGAGCGAGCCGTCTTCGTTGTCGAACACGGCGCGCACGCGCACGGTGCCGCTCTTGGCATCCACCTGGTTGTCGATGAGCTGCAGGCGACCGGCGTGCGGCGTGCCACCCGTGGTGCCCGTGCCCATCTGGACAGGGATGCGCTCGATGAGCTGGCGGGCGCTATTGCCGCGCTGGCCGCTTTGCAGGTCCGCCAGGGCCTTCACCACGATCTGCTCATCGGTGTCGAAGCTCGCGTAGATGGGGCTCACGGACACCAGCGTGGTCAGCACGGGGGCGCCCGCACCGGCCGCCACCAGATTGCCCACGGTGACTTCGATGCGGCCCACACGGCCCGCCACCGGTGCGCGCACCTGGGTGTAGCCCAGGTTCAGCTTCGCGGTCTGCAGCGCGGCCTGGGCGGCGCGCAGGTTGGCATCGGCCTCGCGCTGGGCGTTCAGGCGCTCGTCGTGCTCGCGCTGGGCAATGGCTTTTTCTTCGAGCAGGCGCGTCGCGCGCTCCAGTTCGCTGCGCGTGTACGAGACGCGGGCTTGCGCGGCCACCACCTGGGCCTCGGCGCGGTCCACTTCGGCGGCGTAAGGGGCTGGGTCCACCGTCACGAGCAGCTCGCCCTGCTTGACCAAAGAGCCTTCGCGGAAGTGCACGGCCTGCACGGCGCCCGAGACGCGCGGGCGCACATCCACGCGCTGCACGGCTTCGAGCCGGCCTGAAAACTCGTCCCACAGGGCGATGTCTTTTTGGAGCACGGCCGCCACCGACACCGGCATGGCCGGGGGCGCAGCAGGGGTGCCATCGGCCTGGGCGGCGGGCGCCTGGAACACTAGGATGGCGGCGGCCACGGTGGCCGTCACGGCCGTGGCAAGGGTGGCCAGACCCAGGGGGCGGCGCTGGGAGAACTTGGAGAAGGATGGGAAGTTCATGGTGACTTTCGATCAGTAGGGGTGCCCTTGTGGAGCACGCTGTGAAGCTTGTCTGCCGTGCGCTGGCGCCTGTGGGCTGTGCTCGGCAGGGGTCAATGCAAAAGGGGCGGAATGCAGTCTCGGCAATGACACAGTGGAAAGGTCAATACACCCGGCGACAAACACCGGGGCGGCCTGCTCGTCTCCGTCAAAAGACGCTGCGGTCCAGCGTGCTGTGACAGCGGCCGCAACCCAACGGGATAAGGGATGTATTCATGATTCGTTCTTTCCTCCGTGTCGTTTGAATGGGTGGCGCGGCCTCTGGAACCTGCAGGCAGGACAACGCCGGGCAAGCGTTATCCCTCCGGCACGCCGGGCCGGAAATCAAGGTGCAAAAAGGGGGTGGGGCTCGCGACGAGCCCGCGTTCTTCTGCCTCCACCAGGGTGGAGGTCAGCAGCTGTCAGGGGTATGAGAGGGTGTCAGGGGCCGTCAGGACGGCACCGGACTTCGCGTGGAGGCAAAGAACTGCCGGAACTGCTCTTGCGCACCCGCCGCACACGGACATTCGTGCGGGCCGGTCTGCAGCAGGGCATCGGGCCACTGCGGGTTCTTGGAAAACACGTGGCGGGTGACCGGCAGGCCAGCAGCCTCCAGCCGGGCCGCGTAGGCCAGCGCCTCGTCGTGCATGGGGTCGGTGTCGCCCACCAGGATCAGCGTGGGTGGCAGCCCCGCCAGGCGCTGCGCACCGGCAGGCACCGCATAGGGGTGCTCGGCATCGCGCGGGCAGCGCAGAAAGTTGCGCCAGCCCTCGGTCCACTTGCATCCCGTGGAATCCCCCGTGGCCTCGCGCAGCGACGCGGTGCCCACACAGGGGTCCAGCATGGGCGACAGCAGGATCTGCCCCGCCAGCGGGGGGTGAGACTGGTCACGCGCCATCAGTGCCACGGCCGCCGCCAGGTTGCCACCGGCCTCTTCGCCCGCCAGGTACACGGCGGCGCCCTGCCCGCCGAGCTTGGTGCGGTGCTTGTGCACCCACTTGAGCACACCGTAACCCGTGTCCACCGGCTGCGGAAAGGGCGTGAGCGGATACGCGACCGACACCACCACGGCCCCGGCACTCTCCAGCAGAGAGGCCACCGTGCAGCCGTTGTCCAGATCGCCCGACATGAAGGCCCCGCCGTGGAAGTGCACGACCACCGGTGACGCCTGGCCGGTCTTCTTGCGGCCGTACATGCGCACTTCCACGTCCTGCCCCTGGGCCACCTCAATGGTGGAATCGGTGCAGAGGGACGCAGCCACCCCGGACGCCTTGGCGGGCGCCGCAGCGGGCTGCGTGGGCAAAGAGGATGAAGACGGGCGGTCGGGCTGCATGGCAGGTACCCAGTAGGTAGGTGGATAGGTGGAAGGTCGGTTGACGATGGATGAAATGTAGTGGCTTGGGCCTTTCTGATAAACAGGTCAAACACCACCGCACTGTTTCCAAAAGCTCAACAATCAAACTGCGGTGCCCGTGTGAGAATTCTTCAGCACCCAATCTGGGTGCTGAAGACTCAAGGAGAAGCCATGGACCAGATTCAGGCCATGCGCATATTCGTGCGGGTGGTGGAGGCCGGCACGTTTACCCGGGCAGCGGATTCGCTGAACCTGCCCAAAGCCACGGTGACCAAGCATGTGCAGGCGCTGGAGGAGCGCCTGCGCGTGAAGCTGCTCAACCGCACCACACGCCGCGTGACGGTAACGCCCGATGGTGCGGCCTACTACGACCGCACGGTGCGCCTGCTGACCGACCTGGACGACATCGAGGCCAGCATGACCAACGCGCGCGCCAACCCGCGCGGGCGGCTGCGCATCGATGTGGGCACGTCAGTGGCACAGTTGCTCATCATTCCGCACCTGGCGGAGTTTCATGCCCGCTACCCGGACATCCAGGTGGACCTGGGCGTGAGCGACCGCACCGTGGACCTGATCGGGGACAACGTGGACTGCGTGATCCGGGGGGGCGAGCTGAGCGACCAGTCGCTGGTGGCGCGCCGCATCGGCAACCTGGAGTTCGTCACCGTCGCTGCGCCCGACTACCTGGGGCGCAAGGGAACCCCAACGCACCCGCTGGAGATCGAGGAGAAACACGCCAGCGTGATCTATTTTTCGCCACAGAGCGGGCGGCACTACCCGCTGGAGTTTCGCCGGGGCGATGAGTCCATCGATATCACCGGCCCCTACCAGCTGAGCGTGAACGAGAGCAACGCCTACGTCACGTCCATCGTGGCGGGCCTGGGCATTGGCCAGATCACCAGCTGGCAGGCCCAGCGGCACTTTGATAGCGGCGCCCTGGTGCGACTGCTGCCCGACTGGACCCAGCCCCTGCTGCCCGTGTATGTGGTGTACCCGCCCAACCGCCACCTGAGCGCCAAGGTGCGCGCTTTTGTGGACTGGGCGGCCGAACTTTTTCAGCGCGAGGCACACCTGCAGCGCACAGCCTGACTCCCCCGTACCGCTCCACGGTGACAAGGGTTAGATTCATGCTGGCCTCACACGACGTAGTTGCCCTCTGTCTGTATGCTTGGAGCCATGAGTACCCCAGAGACACCACCGCCACCGCCACCAGCCAGCAAGCCCACCCAGCCGCGCAACCCCCTGCACGGCGTAACACTCGAAGCCATGGTGGTAGGCCTGGCCGATTATTTTGGCTGGGATGAGCTGGGGCAGCAGATCCCCATCCGCTGCTTCCAGATCGACCCCAGCGTGGGCTCCAGCCTCAAGTTCCTGCGCAAGACCCCCTGGGCGCGCGAGAAGGTCGAGAGCCTCTACCTCTTCATGCTGCGCGACCAGCGGCGCAACGCGCAGGAATAAGAGCAACGAACAAAACTCCCCCTGGCGTCGTTGTCGCGCCTTGCCGTACTGCTTGTACTGCCTGCGGCGAAACGCCTAGCCAGAGCCGCTTCGCTGAGTTTTGTTGGCCGCTCTGAACCACGCCCCCCGCGCCGCGGCCTTTTCTTTGTGCCTCTCAGTCGCCCGAGGTCACCAAAAAGTCGCGGCTGATGCCGCCACCCAGGTCGTTGACCCGGTCCAGGAACTGCGTAAGGAACGCGTGCAGGCCCGTGGCCAGGATCTCGTCGATCCGGCCGTACTGCAGGTCCGCCAGCAAGCGCCCTGCCCTGCGGCTGGTTTCGGCGGACTGCCCGTTGGCCAGCACGGCCAGGTTGTCCACCACCTCACGCAGGCAGGCGTGCAGCGAGCGCGGCATGTCGCGGCTCAGGATCAGCAGGTCGGCCACGCGCCCGGGCGTGATCACGTCGCGGTACACCTTGCGGTACACCTCGAACGCCGACACGCTGCGCAGGATGGCGCTCCAGTGGTAGAAGTCGCTCTCCTGGTTGCGGTCGCTGGGGCGGCCGAAGAAGTCGTTCTTGACGGCGTGGAACTTCACATCCAGCAGACGCGCGGTGTTGTCCGCGCGCTCCAGGAAGGTGCCCATGCGCAAAAAGTGAAACGCCTCGTCCTGCAGCATGGTGCCCAGCACCACGCCGCGCGAGAGGTGCGAGCGGTACTTCACCCATTCAAAGAACTGGCCTGGGTCGCGCTCGAAGGCGCCGCCTTCCAGTTGCCGGTGCAGCTCCAGCCAGGTCTGGTTCTGCGTCTCCCACACCTCGGTGGTCAGCGCTCCGCGCACGGCCCGCGCGTTCTCGCGTGCGGCACGCAGGCACGACAGGATGGACGACGGGTTGTTGCCATCGTGCACCATGAACTCCAGCACGTTGGCGGGCGTGACTTCACCATGTTTGGCGGTGTAGGCAGGGATCAACTCGCTGATGGACAGCAGGCCCTCCCAGCCTTTTTGCGCCACATCGGCGGCTTGGGGCAACAAGGAGGTCTCGTAGCTGACATTCAGCATCCGGGCTGTGTTCTCAGCCCTCTCTGTATAGCGGGACATCCAGAACAAATGGTCAGCGGTGCGGCTCAGCATGTTCAGAGGCTCCCTTGCGATTGGCTTTGCGACTGACCCTGGCCCAGGGACTGCGATTGCGATTGCGATTGCGACTGGGATTGCACGGCCTTGGGTTGCGCGGAAGGCGTACCCTCGCCCAGCACCCAGGTGTCCTTGGTGCCGCCGCCCTGCGACGAATTCACTACCAGCGAGCCCTCTTGCAGCGCCACGCGCGTGAGGCCGCCGGCGGCCATCTGCACCTCGCGACCGCTGAGCACAAAGGGGCGCAGGTCGATGTGGCGGGGAGCGATGCCGCTTTCCACATACGTGGGACAGCTCGACAGGCTGAGCGTGGGCTGCGCGATGTAGCCCGCCGGGTTGGCCAGCAGCGCGCGGCGAAAGTCCTCGATCTCGGCCTGCGTGGCTGCAGGGCCGATGAGCATGCCGTAGCCGCCAGCACCGTGCACCTCCTTCACCACCAGGTCCTTGAGGTTGGCCAGCACGTGCTGCAGGTCGTCCTGCTTGCGGCACATCCAGGTGGGCACGTTCTTGAGGATGGGTTCCTCGCCCAGATAAAAGCGGATCATCTCGGGCACGTAGGGGTACACCGATTTGTCGTCGGCCACGCCCGTACCCACAGCGTTGCAGATACCCACATTGCCTGCGCGGTAAGCCTCCATGAGGCCGTAGCAGCCCAGGGTGGAATTGCGGCGGAAGACTTGGGGGTCGAGGAAGTCATCGTCCACGCGGCGATAGATCACGTCCACCCGCTGCAGGCCGCGTGTGGTGCGCATGTACACGAACTTGTCCTTGACCACCAGGTCCTGGCCCTCCACCAGCTCCACACCCATCTGCTGGGCCAGGAAGGCGTGCTCGAAGTACGCGCTGTTGTGCATGCCGGGCGTGAGCACCACCACCGTAGGCTCATCGGCCGTGGCCGGGGCGCTGGCACGCAGGGTTTCGAGCAGCATGTCGGGGTAGTGGGCCACCGGCGCCACCTTGTGCAGGCTGAACAACTCGGGGAACAGCCGCATCATCATCTTGCGGTTTTCGAGCATGTAGCTCACACCGCTGGGCACGCGCAGGTTATCTTCGAGCACGTAGTACTCACCATGGCCCTGGGCATCGGGGGCGCGCACGATGTCGATGCCTGCGATGTGCGCGTAGATGTCTTGCGGCACATGCACACCGGCCATCTCGGGCCGGTATTGCGCGTTGTTCAGGATCAGATCGGCGGGCACGATGCCGGCGCGGATGATGTCCTGGCCGTGGTACACGTCATGGATGAAGCGGTTGAGCGCAGTGACGCGCTGCACCAGCCCCTGCTGCATGCTGGCCCACTCGTGGGCCGGGATGATCCGTGGGATCAGGTCGAACGGAATCAACCGCTCGTTGCCTGCGCCGCCCTCGTCCTTGGCGCCATAAACGGCGAAGGTGATGCCCACGCGCCGGAAGATCATCTCGGCTTCGGCCCTGCGGGCCTGCATCACGTCAGGGGGCTGTTTGCTCAACCACTGCGCATAGCGCTTGTAGTGTTCCCGCACATCGCTGCCATCAAACGGCAGCATGGCGTACATCTCGTCAAATTTCTGCATGAACGGGCCTCCTGCGATCAGGATAGCAAGTTGTGAGCCCGCCCCCGCGCAACACCCCTGGCGGCGCTGCGCCATCAGCCTCGAATCAGTCGTCCCGTGGCACCATGCGGTGCTGCCAATAGCGCTCACCGGTGTCGCGTTCACAGGCCACCTGCGCGGGTTGCGACGAGGACCAGCGGGCCGCACCACAGCGCGAAGACTCCACCACCGCAATATGGCGCGCGCGGTACCGCTGCAACACCTCCGGCGCCGGATGACCAAACCGGTTGCGGTACCCGGCCTGCACCAAAGCAGTGCGCGGCTGAACGGCCTCCAGAAAGGCCACTGATGACGAGGTCTTGCTGCCGTGGTGCGGCACCAGCAGCAGGTCGGCCCGCAGGGGCGCGCTGCGCGCCAGCAAGGCTTGCTCCTGTGGCGCCTCGATGTCGCCCACCAGCAAGGCCGAGGCCCCCTCTGGCCCGGCCTCCGTGATGCGCAGCACGCAGCTGAGGGCGTTGGGACGCGGGGCCTTGGCTGCCACAGGGGCGTCGTCCCCGGGCAAGGGATGCAGCACCTCGAACGCCACACCATCCCATTCCCAGCGCTGGCCTGCCAGGCACGGCCGGCTGGGGCGCAAGCGTTGGAGGGCGTGCTCGGCCTCGATGGAGCCGGTCAAGTGGGCACGGGGCTGCTGGGCCAGCACGGCCGCCGCCCCGCCCGTGTGGTCGGCATCGCGGTGGCTGAGCATGAGCACATCCACCTGTTCCCCCAGCGCCCGCAGCAGCGGCACCAGCACGCGGTGGCCCGCATCGCTCTCGCGGCTGAAGCGCGGCCCTGCGTCGTACAGCAATGTGTGCGTGGCCGTGCGCACCAGCACGGCATTGCCCTGGCCGATGTCGGCGGCCAGCAGCTCAAACTGCCCTGCGGCCGGCCGCGCGGGCTGCCACCAAAACACCGGCAGCAGCAGGGGCAACGCCAGCAAACGCAGGCGCCAGGGCAGGCGCATGGCCAGCAGCGCGCCCCCAGCCACCGCCGCCACACCCGCCCACAGTGGCGCGGCCGGCAAAAACACGGCAGCCCAGGGCCACTGCGCCAGCCACTGCAGCAACGCAGTGAACGGCTGCAGGCTGAGGGCCGCCGCACTCCACAGCGGGGCCCACAACACGCCCGCCAGCGCCAGCGGTGTGACCACCAGGGTGACCCAGGGTATGGCCACCAGGTTGGCGACAAAGCCCACCAGCGACACCTGGCCAAACAGCAACAAGCCCAAGGGCGTCAGCGCCAGCGTCACCACCCACTGCTCGCGCACCAATGCATAAAAGCGGCTTGTAGCGCTAGTGCCACCTGCCTCAGCAGCTATTGGATTAGTAGCAAACAACACACCTACGGCCACAAAGCTCAACCAGAAGCCCGCCTGTGCCAGCGCCCAAGGGTCTACCAGCACCACGGCCCCGCAGGCCAGCAGCCACACCTGGGGCCAGGGCCAGCGGCGACCGCTCCACTGCAGCAGCCCCACAATGGCCAGCATGGTCACCGTGCGCTGCGCGGGCACGCCCCAGCCGCTGAACAGGGCGTAGGCAGTGGCCAGCAGCACACCCGACACCAGTGCGGCGGATTGCGCAGGCACCGCCAGGCTCAACCGGGGCGAGCGCCGCCACAGCGCCCGCACAGCCAGCGCCGCCAGCCAGGCAAACAGCGTGATATGCAGGCCCGAAATGCTCATGAGGTGGGCCACCCCGGTGGCACGGAACACATCCCAGTCCGCGCGGTCGATGGCGCGCTGGTCGCCGGTGACCAGCGCAGCCACCACCCCCGCCGTGCGCGCGCGGGTGGGGTCGGCGGTGTCGCCCTCCGGTCCATCCCGCCCAAACACCAGGCGCTCCATGATGGCGTCGCGCACCCGCTGGCGCAGTTGCTCCACCGGGTGCTGCCAAGTGGCATCTACTCGCACCGGAGGCTCGTCCTTGGGACCTGCGCGCACATAGCCAGTGGACTGCACGCCCTGCTCCCACATCCACAGTTCGTAGTCAAAACCGTGCGGGTTGCGCAGGCCATGGGGTGCCTTCAGGCGCACAGTGATCTGCCATCGCTCGCCCGCACGCACCGGGGCTGGCTGGCGCTGCAAATCCAGCACCTCGCCCGCACCGCCGAAGGCGCCGCCATACCAGGCCACATCCACCAGCGGCGGCAATGACACGGCCGCGCCCTGCAGCGTCGCTGCCTCCACCGCCATACGCCAACGGGTGCCTGCCTCGTTGATCTGCGGCATGGCAGCCACCATGCCGGTGATGCGCAGGTCCTTGCCCTCCAGGGCCGCTGGCAATGCCTGCGCCTGGTAGGCCACCGCCCGCAGGCCGGTGCCACCCGCCATGGCAAGCGCACCCGCCAGCAACACCAGCCAGGGCGCGATGGCGATGGCCCAGTGGGCCCAGCGCTGCCCTGGGCGCAGCCTTGCCGCAGCCACTGCGCAACCACCCAGCAGCAAGCCGGCCCCCAGCAGCCATCCATAGGCCGCAGCGGGCCACAGCGTGGGCTGCTGCAGCTGTAGCCCGGCCCCCGCCACCACACCGAGCAACACGGCTGGCAGCAGCCAAGGGCGCGGGGGCAAGGGCAGATCCACCCCGTGGCCGGTGGTGGGCAGCGGCGCGGCATTAGGGGCGCTTATGACGGACATGCGCTGATGCTACTGCGCTGCTGGGGCCTGCCACACGGGTGCGAGGGCAAGGCGCTGTGTAACACTTACCGCGCCCGGCGGCCTGCACACCAGCCCGCCCTCCTCCATTCACCCCGCCCTTCCTAACGAGGACCACCATGAGCGTTTATGACAAGCTGAAAGAACTCAACATCACACTGCCCCCCGTGTCGGTGCCCGCCGCCGCCTACGTGCCCTATGTGCAGACAGGCAACCTGGTGTTCTTGAGCGGCCACATCGCTCGCAAGGACGGCAAGCCCTGGGCAGCGCAATTTGGCCGTGACATCGGTACCGAAGAAGGCAAGCAGGCCGCTCGCGCCGTGGCCATCGACCTGATGGGCACACTGCAGGCCGCCTGTGGCGGCGACCTGAACCGCGTCAAGCGCATCGTCAAGGTCATGAGCCTGGTGAATTCCACGGGCGATTTCACCGAGCAGCACCTGGTGACCAATGGCGCCAGCGAACTGCTGGGCCAGGTGTTTGGCGAGAAGGGCGTGCATGCGCGCAGTGCCTTCGGCGTGGCGCAGATCCCCATGGGCGCGTGCGTGGAGATTGAACTGATCGCCGAACTGGCCTGACAGACCGCTCGCCCCAGCAAAAAACCCATGGCATCGCTGCCATGGGTTTTTTATTGCCTGTGCAACGCAGGAGCCTGCGGCAGCCGGGGCACATTCACCTCAGCGCGTCAGAAGGACTCCCAGTCCTCGTCCGCCCCGGCCGTAGCGCCCTGCTTGGCACCTTGCCTTGCGCCTGGCGAGGAAGGAGACGCCTTGGCCAATGCCGCCGGGGCACTCGCAGTGCTGATCCGGGCTGCAGGGGCACCGCCCGCAGTGGCGGACGCTGCGGGCTTGTTGCGGGCGGCTGGCATGGTGGTTGTCGCCTTGGCCGAGCCGCGCGCGACCCCAATGGCGGCCTGTGCAGGCCCGTAGCTGGCGGCGTTCACCTTGAACATGGACACCTCGCGTGCCAGATGATCGGCCTGCTCGCGCAGACTCTGCGCTGCCGCAGCGCTTTCTTCCACCAGCGCGGCGTTTTGCTGGGTCATCTGGTCCAGGTTGCTGATCGCCTTGTTGACCTGCGACACCCCCGCGCTCTGCTCGGACGATGCGGCAGTGATCTCGCCGATCATGTCGGTCACGCGCTGCACGGACTGCACGATGTCGGTCATAGTGGTTCCCGCGTCAGACACCAGGCGCGAGCCGGTCTCCACCTTCTCCACCGACGCGCTGATAAGTTGCTTGATCTCCTTGGCCGCCTCGGCACTGCGCTGCGCGAGGCTGCGCACCTCGCTGGCCACCACGGCAAAGCCGCGCCCTTGCTCCCCAGCCCGTGCGGCCTCCACGGCCGCATTGAGCGCCAGGATGTTGGTCTGGAAAGCAATGCCGTCAATCACGCCGATGATGTCCGCAATCTTCTTGCTGCTGTGGTTGATGTCCTCCATGGTGGCCACCACCTGGGTCACCACCTCGCCGCCCCGGCGCGCGACGCCGGTGGCACCCGCTGCCAGGCTGCTGGCCTGCTGGGCGCTGCCCGCGCTTTGCTGGATGGTGCTGGTGAACTCCTCCATCGCGGCGGCCGTCTCCTGCAGGTTGCTGGAGGTCTGCTCGGTGCGGGCCGACAGGTCCTGGTTTCCGGTTGCGATTTCTGCACTGGCAATGGCAATGCTGTCCGTACTTTGGCGCACCTGGTGCACCATGCGCCCCAGCGCATTGCTCATGGCATAAAGCGAGCGCAACAGGTCGCCAAACTCGTCGCTGCGCGTAACGGACTCCTGCAGGCTCAGGTCGCCACCCGCAATGCGTTCAGCCAGTCCGTTGGCCTGGGCCAATGGCCGCTGGATGCTGCCGATCAGGTAATACGCCCCCACGATGATGGCCAGCAGCAGCAGGCCCACGGCCACCGCTGCGATCTTGACGGTGAGCATGCGTGAGGCTGCCATCTCCTGCTGCCTGGCAGCCGCGTTCTGTTGCTGCTGCTGCACAAAGTCGCGCAGGACTTGCAGGTAAGTGGCCACGGCCGGGTTGTACGACTGCTTGACCAGCGCAATGGCCTGGTCCTGCTGCCCATCCGCCTTTAACTTGCGGGCCTGGCCGCGCAAGTCGATCATGGCCTTGCGGGCTTCGGCGATCTTGGCCATCTGCGCCTTGTCGGCGTCGGACAGGGCCATGGCCTCCAGCGACTTTTGCACCTCGCTGATCTGCGCCGTGGTGGCGGCAATCACGTCCTTGAACTCGGCCTCCACCGCTGCGTCGCCACTGACGATGAGCGCCTGGGTACGCGCCGCGTTGGTTTCGGTCAGCCCCGACCAGCGGATCGCGGCCTGCACGCGAGCCTCCATGTCCTTGGCCACAGCATCGGCCTCGGCTTGCACTTTGGCCGACCGGTAGCCAGAGAACCCCACCACGGCGGCCAGCAGCACCACAATGAGCACCACTGCCAGCCAGAGTTTGTGCGCCATCCGAAATTGTTTGGGCATGGATGTCTCCTGAAGCGTTGTGTTTGCGTACAGATGTTGCTCTTTTTTTCACCATCGCACAAACACCCCGCCTCGGCATCAGGGTCTGCCCTTGTCCGGCACGGGCCTCACCTTGGCGCCCTTGCTGCACGGCGCCCGCCCTCGGCGCCGCGCGCTGGGTGCCGGGCGGACATCGGCGCCGCACTGCGCGGACGACCGGGCCCCGAGCCGGAGGCCACTACTCGACGCGCGTCACTGTCGTGGGCTTGAAGCCCAGGTCTGCGGCCTTGCCCTTGCGGCCACGTGCAGCGCGGGCGTTGTTCAGGCTGCGGATCTCCAGCGTCTCATCGCGCTGCTTGCCGCCCCGGCCAATGCCGTCGAGGCGAATGCTGCGCGTGTAGGCCGCCGCGCCCGCGAGCTGGTCCTTGTCCTCCAGGTCAATCAGCATCAGCCCCCGGCCGCCATTGGCCATGGTTTTCAGCTCGGTGATCTCGAAGGTCAGGATGCGCCCGCCTGTGGAAGCGCAGGCCACGTGCGTGGCGGGCGGCACCGGCTTGCTGCCCGTGGTGCCCGCAGCATGCGACGGCACACACACGGTTTCGCCCTCGCCCAGCGTGAGAAAGGCCTTGCCGCCCTTTTGGCGCGAAACCATGTTCTCCACCGCCGCCAAAAAGCCGTAGCCGCCCGAGTTGGACAACAGCAGCGTGGCGTTGGCAGGGCCCGCAAAATAGTGCAGCAGTTGCGTGCCCGATTCCAGCTCGATGAGCGTGGTCACCGGCTGGCCGTCGCCACGTGCGCCAGGCAGCAGCGACACGGCCACCGAGTAAACACGGCCGTTGCTGCCAAAAGCCAGCAAGGTATCGACCGTACGGCACTCGAACGTGCCGTACAGCCCGTCACCGGCCTTGAAGGCAAAGCTGGCGGCCTCGTGGCCATGGCCGGTGCGGGCGCGCACCCAGCCTTTTTGCGAGACGACCACGGTCACAGGCTCGTCCACCACCTTCACTTCGGCCACGGCCTTTTTCTCGGCCTGGATGAGGGTGCGGCGCGCGTCGGCAAAGGTCTTGGCGTCGGCCTCGATCTCCTTGACCATGGTGCGGCGCAGCGAGCCGGGGTTGTTCAGGATGTCTTCGAGCTTGCCCTGGCTTTCGCGCAGTTCTTTCAGCTCCTGCTCGATCTTGATGGCTTCGAGCCGCGCGAGCTGGCGCAGGCGGATTTCAAGGATGTCCTCGGCCTGCCGGTCGCTGAGGTTGAAGCGCGCGATGAGCGCGGCCTTGGGCTCCTCGGCCGCACGGATGATGGCGATCACCTCGTCGATGTTGAGCAGCACGGTCTGCCGCCCTTCGAGGATGTGGATGCGGTCCAGCACCTTGTCCAGCCGGTGCTGGCTGCGGCGGGTGATGGTGGTCTGGCGGAAGGCAATCCACTCTTCCAGCATCACGCGCAGCGACTTTTGCACAGGCTTGCCATCGAGCCCCACCATGGTGAGGTTGATGGGGGCGGAGGTCTCCAGGCTGGTGTGGGCCAGCAGCGCGGTGATCAGCTCCTGCTGCGGGGTCTTGCCCGTCTTGGGCTCGAAAACCAGGCGCACGGGCGCGTCTTTGCTCGATTCGTCGCGCACCACGTCCAGCACGGCCAGCATGCTGGCCTTGAGCTGGGTCTGGTCCTGACTCAGCGCCTTCTTGCCGGCCTTGACCTTGGGGTTGGTGATTTCCTCGATCTCTTCGAGCACGCGCTGCGTGCTCACGCCAGGCGGCAGCTCATTGACCACCAGCTGCCATTGGCCACGGGCCAGTTCTTCGATCTTCCAGCGCGCGCGCACCTTGAGGCTGCCACGGCCGGTGCGGTAGGCGTCAGCAATGTCGCCCGCACTGCTGATGATCTGGCCGCCACCGGGGTAGTCCGGGCCGGGCACCAGGGCCAGCAGGTCGTCCTGGCTCAGAGAGGGCGTCTTGATGAGCGCGATGCAGGCGTCGGCAATCTCGCGCAGGTTGTGGCTGGGGATTTCGGTGGCCAGGCCCACGGCAATGCCGCTAGCGCCGTTAAGCAGCGCAAACGGCAGGCGCGCGGGCAACTGGCGCGGCTCCTCGGTGCTGCCGTCGTAGTTGGGCATGAAATCGACCGTGCCTTCATCGATCTCGTCGAGCAGCAGGCTGGTGATGCGCGAAAGGCGCGCTTCGGTGTAACGCATGGCAGCCGCACCATCACCGTCGCGGCTGCCGAAGTTGCCCTGGCCGTCGATGAGCGGGTAGCGCTGGGCAAAGTCCTGCGCCATGCGCACCAGCGCGTCGTACGCCGACTGGTCGCCGTGCGGGTGGAAACGGCCCAGCACATCGCCCACCACGCGGGCGCTTTTGACCGGCTTGGCGGCGGTGTTGCGCGTAGGGCCGCTGTAGCCCAGGCCCATGCGGTCCATCGAATACAGAATGCGCCGCTGCACGGGCTTGAGGCCGTCGCACACATCGGGCAGCGCGCGGCCCTTGACGACCGAAAGCGCGTATTCCAGGTAGGCACGCTGGGCATAGCCCGCCAGGCCCAGGGAGTCGCCCCCGTCATCGCCTGCGGTGGTGAAATCGAGAGTGGGTTGGTCGCTCATTCGTTGGGTACAGTTTCTGGATTCACGTTCTGGGGAGCGGTGGGTGTCTGCGCCACGCGGGTGGGCGGCAGGTTGCCCCGGTTCTGCGCGCCGCCCGACAGCTCCATCCGCACGCGACCGGGCAGCGCACGCTGGGCCAGCACCGGCGCCGGGGGCTTGAGCTGGGCATACAGGCCCAGCACGGTGCGGACATAGTTCTGGGTTTCCTTGAAAGCCGGAATCTGGTTGCCCGCCTTTTGCACCGCGCCTTCGCCGGCGTTATAGGCGGCCACGGCCAGATCCATGCGGCCAGGGAACAGGTCCAGCAGGTGGCGCAGGTAACGGGTGCCGGTGGGTACGTTCACGGCGGGGTCGGCGAGCTTTTGCTCGACCGAGCGCTTCTTGTCCGCATTCACACCAAAACGGCTGGCCGTGGCGGGCATGACCTGCATCAGGCCCACGGCGCCTTTGGGCGACACGGCGGCGGCGTCAAAGCCGGATTCGGTGGCGATCACGGCCTGCAGCAGCTCGTAGTCCACGCCATGTTGGCTGGACGCAGCGCGCAGGTGGTGCTTGACACGCTTGTAGTCAGGCGCAATGTCAAAAAAGGCCAGCAGGCGTGCACCCGCTGCGGGCAACGCGTAGGGCATGGGGGACGCATTGGCAGGCGCATCACGGGTGGAGTCGAAGTCGCTGCCGCGAAAAAACAGCTGGTAGCGCGCATCGACCTGCTCGGCCGCAAAGTGCGTCACGCCGCGCTCGTCCACATACGCCCACAGGTCTGCATGGGCAGTTTGCTGCAAAAAACAGAGCAAACAACCCAATAAGTACCAGCGCAAGCGGCCGACTTTTCGAAGTGATGTCATGACAAGCAGCGTGGGCGCCTGTGGCTCAGCCCGTCAGATATCGATCTCGACCGCATCGCCATGCAGCTCCATCAGCTCACGGCGCGCGGCGGCTTCGCCCTTGCCCATGAGCTTGGTGATGAGGCCTTCGGTGGCGGCAAAGTCCATGTCGCCCAGTTGCACGGGCAGCAGGCGGCGGGTGTCGGGGTTGAGCGTGGTTTCCCACAGTTGTTCCGCGTTCATCTCGCCCAAGCCCTTGAAGCGGCTGATCTGGCACTTCTCTTTTGGCACGCCGTCCTTGGCGCACTTGTCGAGGATGGCCGTGAGCTCGCCATCGTCCAGCGCATACATCTTGGCCGCAGGCTTCTTGCCGCGCGCGGGTACATCCACGCGGAACAGCGGTGGGCGCGCCACGTAGATGTGGCCGGTCTCGATGAGCTTGGGGAAGTGGCGGAAGAACAGCGTGAGCAACAGCACCTGGATGTGCGAGCCGTCCACGTCGGCATCTGACAGGATGCAGATCTTGCCGTAACGCAGGCCCGAGAGGTCGGGCGTGTCGTTGGGCCCATGCGGGTCCACGCCGATGGCCACCGAGATGTCGTGGATTTCGTTGTTGGCAAACAGGCGGTCGCGCTCCACCTCCCAGGTGTTGAGCACCTTGCCCCGCAGCGGAAGGATGGCCTGGCTTTCCTTGTCGCGGCCCATCTTGGCGCTGCCGCCGGCCGAGTCGCCCTCGACCAGGAAGACTTCGTTGTGTGCAATGTCCTTGCTTTCGCAATCGGTGAGCTTGCCCGGCAACACGGCCACGCCCGAGCCCTTGCGCTTTTCGACCTTCTGCCCTGCCTTTTGTCGGGTCTGCGCGGCCTTGATGGCCAGTTCGGCCAGCTTCTTGCCGTATTCAACGTGCTGGTTCAGCCACAGCTCCAGCGCGGGGCGTACAAAGCCGCTGACCAGGCGCACGGCGTCGCGCGAGTTCAGGCGTTCCTTGATCTGGCCCTGGAACTGCGGGTCGAGCACCTTGGCCGACAGCACATAGCTGGCGCGCGCAAACACGTCCTCGGGCAGCAGCTTGACGCCCTTGGGCAGCAGGCTGTGCAGTTCGATGAAGCTCTTGACCGCATTAAACAGGCCGTCGCGCAGGCCGCTCTCGTGCGTACCGCCCGCGCTGGTGGGGATCAGGTTGACATAGCTCTCGCGCATGGGCTGGCCGTCTTCGGTAAAGGCCACTGCCCAGGCCGCCCCTTCGCCCTCGGCAAAGCTCTCGTTGCCGCTGTCGGCAAAACCCTCGCCTTCAAACAGCGGGATGACCGGGTCGCCGGTGAGCGTTTGCATCAGGTAGTCGCGCAGGCCGCCCTTGTACTGCCAGGTCTGCGTGTCGCGGGTTTTTTCGTTGACGAGCTGTACCGTCACGCCGGGCATGAGCACGGCCTTGCTGCGCAGCAGGTGGGTCAGCTCGCCCATGGGCAAGGCGCTGGATTCGAAATACTTGGCGTCGGGCCACACGCGCACCGAGGTGCCTTGCTTGCGCTCACCGGCCTCCAGCGGGCGGGCCACCAGGGGCTCGACCACATCACCGGCCGCGAATACCAGCCGCGCGGCCTTGCCCTCGCGGTAGCTGGTGGCCTCCAGCCGGGTGGCCAGGGCGTTGGTGACCGACACGCCCACGCCATGCAGGCCGCCCGAGAAGCTGTAGGCCCCGCCCTTGCCCTTGTCGAACTTGCCGCCCGCGTGCAGGCGGGTGAATACCAGCTCGATCACCGGCGCGTTTTCCTCGGGGTGCAGGCCGAACGGGATACCACGGCCATCGTCCTCGACACTGACCGAGCCATCGGCATGCAAGGTGACGCGGATCTTCTTGCCGTAGCCGGCCAAGGCCTCGTCCGCAGCGTTGTCCAGCACCTCCTGGATGATGTGCAGGGGGTTGTCGGTGCGGGTGTACATGCCCGGGCGCTGCTTGACGGGCTCCAGGCCCTTGAGCACGCGGATTGAGCCTTCGGAGTATTCGCTCGCGGAAACGGAAGAGGGTTTGGCTGCCATGGGGCGGATTGTAGTGCGGCACCGCAGCAATAGCTGGATAAATAACCAGCTCTCCCAACCTCTGCGCCAACCTCGGTGTTCTTGCCGCCCCCACCGCCAACTGTATTGGTCGCAGGTGTATCAGCGCGTTTCACACAATCTGGCTACATTCCTGCGCATGCATATGAATCCTCCGAAACTATCCATGTTCCAGGTGCTGGCGTGCGGCGCGGCCGTCGTGACCCTGTCCATGGGCATCCGCCACGGGTTCGGGCTGTGGCTCCTGCCCATCACCCAGGAAATGGGCTGGACCCGCCAGTCGTTCGCACTGGCCATTGCCATCCAGAACCTGTCCTGGGGCCTGATCGGGATTTTTGCGGGCATGGTGGCCGACCGGTTCGGGGCCTTCCGCGTGTTGATCGGGGGGGCGGCCCTGTACGGCCTGGGACTGGCGGGCATGGCGCTGTCGCCCACGCCCACACTGTTTGCACTAACGGCCGGGGTGCTGATTGGTGCCGCACAGGCGGGCACCACCTATGCCGTGATCTATGGTGTGCTGGGGCGGCAGATTGCGCCCGAAAAACGCTCATGGGCCATGGGCGTGGCAGCGGCGGCGGGTTCGTTCGGGCAGTTTCTGATGGTGCCGGTCGAAGGCTGGCTGATTGCGGGCCTGGGCTGGCAGCAGGCCCTGCTGGCTCTGTCGATGGCCGTGCTGCTGATCGTGCCGCTGGCCTTTGGCCTGCGCGAGCCGGGCTTCAAGGGTGCAGCCCCGGCCAAGCGCGAGCAGACCATCATGCAGGCGCTGGGTGAGGCGTTCCGATACCCCAGCTTCAACCTGTTGATGGCGGGCTACTTTGTGTGCGGCTTCCAGGTGGTCTTCATTGGGGTGCACATGCCCAGCTACCTCAAGGACCATGGCCTGTCGCCGCAGGTGGCCAGCTATGCGCTGGCGCTGATCGGGCTGTTCAATGTGTTCGGCACCTACATCGCCGGCACGCTGGGCCAGCGCATGCCCAAGCGCCACATCCTTGCGTTCATCTACTTCGCCCGCGCGGTGGCGATCAGCATCTTTTTGCTGGTTCCACTGTCACCGCTGTCGGTGTACGTGTTCTCGGCGGTGATGGGCGCGCTGTGGCTGTCCACCGTGCCTCCGACCAACGCCACCATTGCCCAGATCTTTGGGGTGCAGCACCTGTCCATGCTGGGCGGCTTTGTGTTCTTCAGCCACCAGATCGGCAGCTTCCTGGGCGTCTGGCTGGGGGGCTATCTGTATGACGCCACCGGCAGCTACGATATCGTCTGGTACATCGCCATCGGCCTGGGCATTTTTGCCGGGCTGGTGAACCTGCCGGTCAAGGAAAGCCCGATCGCGCGCAACACCCCACAACCCGCCTGACACGTTGCCCCCACTGCATGAGCCACACCACCCCGCCCCGCAAACCCGCGCCCCGCGCCCTGCGCTGGCTGGGTGGTGCCGTGGCCGTGCTTCTGTGCCTGGTGGTGTTCGGCTTGTACACCGTGCCCGAGTTCATGGTGATGCTGGCCGACCAGATGTGGGCGTGTTTTTGACATGCCCAGCAGGCTTTTGAAGGTTTTTGGCAGCAGGCGCTAGTCAATCATGCTCCAGCAGCTATCATTTTTATAGTTCTATGCACGGTACGGAAGCCCCTTCGGAATGGGTGCGGCGCTGGAGCCACCTGATCGCCCCCCACAGCACCGTGCTGGACGTGGCCTGCGGTGCGGGCCGCCACCTGCGCTACCTGCGCGCACTGGGGCACAACATGGTGGGGGTGGACCGGTCGGCCGAGGCCATTACAGCCTGTGAGGGGCTGGGCGAGATGGTGCTGGCCGACATCGAGAACGGCCCCTGGCCTTTTGCAGGTCGCCAGTTTGGCGGCGTGGTTGTCACCAACTACCTATGGCGCCCACTGCTGCCCACCATTGTCGCCAGCGTGGCGGCGGGCGGGGTGCTGGTCTATGAAACGTTCGCCCAGGGTAACGAAACCGTGGGGCGCCCGGCAAGAGCGGAGTTCCTGCTGGCGCCCGGCGAACTGCTGCACGTGTGCAAGGACTTGCGCGTGGTGGCCTATGAGGACGGCTTCATCGACGAACCCGCGCGTTTCGTGCAACGTATCACGGCTGTACGGGAACTCCCGCAGGCGGGTGGACCCTCACGACATCTTTTGTCTACCGGGGCTAGTTAGAATGCCCTTTTACCGTTTACCACTGCGGACATGACCTCTTCTTCCGTGCCACTCACCGGCAGCATCGTCGCCCTCGTCACCCCCATGCATGAGGACGGTAGCGTGGACTACCCCACCTTGCGCAAACTGATCGACTGGCACATCGCCGAAGGCACCGACTGCATCGGCGTGGTGGGCACCACGGGCGAGTCCCCCACGGTGAACGTGGAAGAACACTGCGAAATCATCCGCGTGGCCGTAGAACAGGCCGCCAAGCGCGTGCCCATCATGGCCGGCTGCGGCGCCAACTCCACCGCCGAAGCCATCGAACTGGCCAAGTTCGCGCGCGGCGTGGGTGCCGACAGCCAGCTGCAGGTCGTGCCCTACTACAACAAGCCCACCCAAGAGGGCCAGTACCAGCATTTCAAGGCCATTGCAGAAGCCACGGGCGACCTGCCCATCGTGCTGTACAACGTGCCTGGCCGCTCGGTGGCCGATATGCAGCACGACACCGTGCTGCGCCTGGCCCAGGTGCCCGGCGTGATCGGCATCAAGGAAGCCACCGGCAACATCGAGCGTGCCCAGTGGCTCATCCGTGACGTCCCAAAAGGCTTTGGCGTGTACTCGGGCGACGACCCGACCGCAGTGGCCCTGATGCTGTGCGGTGGCCACGGCAACATCAGCGTGACGGCCAACGTGGCCCCGCGTCTGATGCACGAGCTGTGCGTGGCGGCACTGGCCGGCAACGTGCAACGCGCGATGCAGATCCAGTTCCAGCTGATGCCGGTGCACAAGCACCTGTTTGTCGAGGCCAACCCCATCCCGGTCAAGTGGGCCATGTCCCGCATGGGCCTGTGTGGTGGCACCATGCGCCTGCCCATGACGCCCCTGGCCAGCAGCAACGAGGCTGTGGTCGAGTCAGCGCTGCGCACCAGCGGCCTGATCTAGTACGGGCTCTGCGCCCGCTTCCCGAGACACTTCCCAAGGATTTCCGCGTGAAAGCTGCTACCACCCGCCTGAGCCTTCTGGCTCTTGTCATGGCCCTGTCCGCCTGCTCCACCAGCATTCTGGAGGGCGACAAGATCGACTACAAGAGCGCCGCCAAGGGCTCGTCGCTGGAAGTCCCCCCAGACCTCACCCAGCTGTCACGCGACTCACGCTACGCCATGCCAGGCGGCTCGGTGTCTGCCGCCGCCATGCAGGCCGGCCAAGCCGCACAGCCATCGGGCACGGCCAATGCAGCCGCACTGCAGCTGGGCGATGTGCGGATCGAGCGCGATGGCAGCCAGCGCTGGCTGGTGGTCAACCGCCCCGCCGACAAGCTGTGGGAACCCGTGCGTGACTTCTGGCAGGAAAGCGGCTTCACGCTGGCCCAGGCGGATGCGAATGTGGGCATCATGGAAACCGACTGGGCGGAGAACCGCGCCAAACTGCCCCAGGATTTCATCCGATCCACCATCGGCAAGCTGATGGAGTCCCTGTACTCGACCGGCGAGCGGGACAAGTTCCGCACCCGGCTGGAACGCAATGCCAACGGCAGCACCGAGATCTACATCACCCACCGCGGAATGATCGAGGTCTATGGCAACGTCACCAAGGACAGCACCGTCTGGCAGCCCCGCCCGTCCGATCCGGAACTCGAAACCGAATTCCTGCGCCGCCTGATGGTCAAGCTGGGCGTGAGCCAGGAGCAATCCAAGGCCGTTGCCGCAGCGCCCGCAGCGCGCGCCCAGTCAGCACGCATGGCCACGGTCAACAATGTGCCGGTGGTGCAGCTGGACGAGGGCTTTGACCGGTCATGGCGCCGCGTGGGCCTGGCCCTGGACCGTACGGGTTTCACGGTGGAAGACCGCAACCGCAACGAAGGCACCTACTTCGTGCGCTACGTGGCGCCCAATGTGGAGAAGAAGGAGCCCGGCTTCTTCAGCAAGCTGTTCAGCTCTGCGGCCGCAACGCCTCCGCTCAAGTACCGCATTGTGGTGCGCAGCCAGGGTGAATCGACCACGGTGTCGGTGCTCAATGAGGCTGGCGCCCCCGAGTCCTCGGCCAATGCTGAGCGCATCGTGCGCGTGATTGCTGACGACCTGAAATAAAAGCCGGCCGCAGGCCGCCACCCACAGCCGGAGCCCCCTCTGCCTTCTGGTGGACGGTGGCTCTGGTTTTTTGGGCCGCCACAAACCCACCCTTTCGCCCCGCCATGCTTCGATTCAAGAACCTGGGCAGCGGCAGCACCGGCAATGCCACGGTCGTCGAAGGCCGCAGTGGCAGCCAGGTTCGCCGCCTCCTGATCGATTGCGGGCTCGGCATCCGGCAGCTGCAAGCCCGTCTGGCGCAAGCGCAGCTGCAGGTGAAAGATCTGGACGCCCTCTTCATCACCCACGAACACTCGGACCACATCGGCTGTGCGCAGACACTGGCACTGCGCTTTCGTATCCCCGTGTGGATGAGCGAAGGCACCTATGCAGCCCTGGGGTCGCCAGACTTGGACGGCTTGCTGCGGGTGGCGCGCGACATGGAAGCCATTGACATGGGCGCCTTCGAAGCCAGGCCGTTCACGGTGCCCCACGATGCCCGTGAGCCCCTGCAGCTGCGCTGCTCCGACGGGGCGGCACACCTGGGCGTGCTGACCGACCTGGGCCACGCCAGCGCCCACGTACTGCAGCAGCTGCAGGGATGCCACGCCCTGATGATCGAGGCCAACCACGACCCCGACATGCTGGCCGCGTCCCGCTACCCGCCGTTTCTGAAACGCCGCGTGGGCGGACTGTATGGCCACCTGGCCAACTCTGCAACAGCGGAGATCCTGCGCGCCGTGCAGCATGGCGGCCTGCAGCGCGTGGTGGCAGCGCACCTGAGCGCGCAAAACAACCTACCCCACCTGGCCCGGCAAACACTCGCCGCCGCACTGGGCTGGGCCGATGACGACATCCAGGTTGCCAGCCCCACCGAGGGGACAGAGTGGTTCAGTGTGAGCAATTGATGACCAATGGCATGGACCGCACAGCAGTGAAGTGAATAACCCTCGCGCAGCACATAAAAAAAGCCCCGGACCTTGCGGTGCGGGGCCGTGGCACAGGCCAACCATGAGGTCAGCCCAGAGCCTGCAGCGATTTACTTGGCTGCGGAAGCGCCGGTAGCGGCGGTGGCAGCAGCGTCAGCAGCAGCCTTGGCAGCGTCAGCGGCAGGAGCAGAAGCGTCAGCAGCAGGTGCAGCGGCGGCAGGAGCAGCAGCGTCGGAAGCGGCAGGAGCTGCTGGCTCGGCGGCGGGAGCAGGTGCTGCGGCAGGGGCTTCCACGGGAGCGGGTGCTGGAGCGGGTTCTTCCTTCTTGCCACAAGCGGCGAGTGCAGCAGCAGCGATCAGGGCGGCCAGAACGAGAGAGTTCTTCATTTCGATTTTCCTATTTGGACAGACAGAATCTTGAAAAGCCACGGCGTCAGGCTTCCTGAGCCCATGCACGCATTGGCACAATGCACTTAGTTGCACCTTTTTGGGCACAGCCGCAGATTATATTGGTATTTAGTCAATACTGACTAACACTGACGAAAGCTTTACGCCAGCTTGACTTTGCGCAGTATCTCGCCGGGCGAGCCCGCCGCGTGGTGCCCCTCCAACGGGCGCAACCCCGATGGAGCCTGTGGCTACAACCCCAGTGTGGTCGAGGGAAAGCCTGGTGCACTCTTGCTGCGCACCCACTCGTTGAGAGACTCACGCAGCAATACCCGGCGGTCGGGCTCGCTGCCCGTAACCCCCACGCAGCGGTCGGGATCGAGCCGGTGCAGCACCCATTGCGGCGACCACAGCGCGCTCGGCAGGTCCAGCGGGTCGGCGGTCGGGCTGCGGCGGCAGGTGATGATGTGGTCCCAGGTGCCGCGCCAGCGCACAAAGCGGGCGTGGCGGCGGATCACGTCGTCGTAGCTGCAAGCCAGCATGGTGAAGCGCCTGCCGCTGCGTGCCCAATCCTGCAAGGCCTCGACCACGGCACGCTCGCCCAAGGGCCAGTCATGAAAATGGGCATCGCTGATGAAAATCTCTTGCCAGCCGTCCCGCGCCGCCGTTGCAATGGCGTCGCGCACCAGTTGCTGAAACGCCTCACGCCCGCTGAATCGCCCACTGGGCAAGTCACGCAAAGGCTCGGCGGAGGGGGTTGCTGTGTCGGTCATCACTGGCTCCTGGTCAGTCTCAGCCGGCCCAGGCATGGGCCCAGCCCGCATCGCACCACGACGAAAGCAGCTCCAGCGCGTCGTCGCTGGCCCGTGCCAGATCGCGTGCCGACAGTTGGCGCTCATCGGCCAGGCGCCGCATCAGCGTGGCGTCGCGCCCTGCTGCGCGGTAGCTTTCGCCGTTGATGAAGATGTGCTGTGCGTCGTACATCATGCGGCTCTTGCGGTCCAGCCGCACTCCTTCCAGCATCACCTTGGGGTCGCCAGGCTCAAACCACACGCTGGGCTTGGGCTCGGTCAGGTACTCGCCCAGGGCGCGTTCCAGCACCAGGGGCTGGGCCAGCGCGCGCGACAGCGCCTGACGCGCAAAGTCCTGCAGCCCTGCAGGAATATGCGCCGGCTGCGCCACCGCGTCCTGTCCGGCATCGCGGTACAGCAACGGGTGGTCGTCCTCCCCGGCATCTTCCGCGAGGCGCACCAGCAGTTCTTGCGCCAGCTCGGCGCGGGCTGGAGCGCGAAAACCAATGGAGTAGGTCATGCACTCGCCTTCGGCGATACCGTCGTGGGCATAACGCGGGGGCAGGTACAGCATGTCACCCGGCTCCAGCACAAACTCCTCCTCAGGCTCGAACTGGGCCAGCACCTTCAGAGGAATGCCGTCGCGCAGCGACAGATCCTTTTGGCGCCCGATGCGCCAGCGCCGCTTGCCGTGCGCCTGAAGCAAAAAGACGTCATAACTGTCGAAATGGGGCCCTACGCCACCGCCATTGCTGGCGTAGCTGATCATGAGGTCATCCAGCCGCGCCTCGGGCACAAAGCGAAACTGCTGCATCAGTGCATGCACCGCGTCGTTGTGCAAGTCCACGCCCTGTACAAGCAGCGTCCAGTCCGGCTGCTGCAACGCGGGCAGCGCCCGGCGGTTGAAGGGCCCATGGCGCAGTTTCCAGGCGCCTTTGACCTGTTGCACCAGGCGGGACTCCACGCCCTCCTGCCCCGCCAGCGCAAACAGCTCGGCCCGCAACACCGGCGGCGCAAACTGTGGGATGGCCTGGCGCACCAACAGAGGCTTCTTCTGCCAGTGGCGGCGCATGAATTGCGCGGGAGTGAGGCCGCCGAGCAGGGCCAGGGGTTGCTGGATGTCCATGGGGAAAGTGTTGCCCTTTTGCGGGGCCGTTGGTCAAACTGCGACAATTCTCCTATGGAAATTACCCAACAATGTGTGGTCGCACTGACCTGGACCCTGAAAGACACCCTGGGCGAAGAACTCGACGTACTCGATGAACCCGTGGAGTTTCTGGTGGGCGGTGATGATCTTCTGCCCCGCATCGAAGAGGCCCTGCAAGGCCATGGCCCCGGTGCCTCGCTGGCGCTGCACCTCGAACCCGAGGACGCTTTCGGTGACTTCAACGACCAATTGCTGTTTCTGGAACCCCGCGCACTCTTCCCCGCCGAAATTGAAGAAGGCATGACCTTCGACGGCATGGCACTGCCCGAGGGCTGCAACCCCGATGCCCCCCGCACGGCCCTGTACACCGTGGCCGAGATCTACCCAGAACATATCGTGCTCGACGGCAACCATCCGCTGGCTGGCATCGCGCTGCGCCTGCAACTGACTGTGGAGGCCGTGCGCGAGGCCACTGAAGAGGAGATTGGACGTGGCACGGCAGGAACCGGCTTCTTCCGCGTTCAGCCCCAGGCGCCAGGCAGCTCGTTGCTGCACTGATCTCCCTAAGAACCTGTTCTAAAAGCAAAACGGGCGCCCCGAATCAAATCGGGGCACCCGTTTTTTGTGGTGTCGATCAGATCACATGCGCGAGATCTGGCCGTTGTATAGACGCACGCGGTCGCCGATGCGCAGGTCACCCGGGCTGCTCACGTCGTACACGCGGTAGCCACCTTGGTCCAGTTGCACAGACAGCCGGTATCCCTGCACATATTCCTGGTTGTTGCGTCCCTCGATGGCGTTGCCAGCCACTGCACCGCCCAGAACGCCTACCGCAGTGGCTGCGGCGCGGCCCGTGCCCTTGCCCACTTGGTTGCCCAGCACGCCACCCACCACGGCGCCCAGAACGGCACCGGTGCCGGTGGTCTGGCCTTGGCTACGACCTTGCAGGACCTCAATGTTGGAAACTCGGCCATATTCCGTGCCCGCCTGATTCTGCGGATAAGCAGGAGCCGTCTGGTAACCACTGGAATAGCCACCGGAATACTGCGGCGCGGGTGCGGGGCGGCTGTGGCCGCAAGCGGCCAGCGAAGCAACCAGAACCACGGTGCCCACGAGGGCGAGAGGACGGTGGAATTGCATGTTCAATCTCCTGAAGTTATCGGGCTAAGCATTGGCAAGAGAATCAAGAAGGATCCCAGCTCAATGCCCATGTGCAGATTGGAACAACGCCTGAGGATGCCGTAGCGTAGACACAGGGGCCATGGGCATGTCGGTAACAGACCCATCGAAACGTAAGCGGATTCTTACAAACCGGCTACGCAGCCCCTAGGCACCAAGCCATCAGTCGGTGCGCGTCAGGACTTGCCCGTGGAGCCGTACCCGCCCTCGCCCCGCTGCGTGGCTGCAAACTCGGTAACGATGTTGAACTGGGCCTGCACCACCGGAACAATCACCAGCTGGGCCAACCGCTCCATGGGCTCCAGAGTGAAAGCCACGTTGCTGCGGTTCCAGGCGCTCACCATGAGCTGCCCCTGGTAGTCGCTGTCGATCAACCCCACCAGGTTACCCAGCACGATGCCATGCTTATGACCCAGACCCGAGCGCGGCAGAATCAGCGCGGCGTAGCCGGGGTCTTCCAGGTAGATCGCAATTCCCGTGGGCACCAGCTGCCAGGCATTGGGCTGCAGGGTCAGCGGCGCATCGAGACAGGCACGCAGGTCCAACCCCGCGCTGCCGGGCGTAGCGTAGGTGGGCAATTGGTCCGCCATGCGCGGATCGAGAATCTTGACGTCAATCTTCACGGTTTTTTCTTTCCTGTTCCTGTACCACTGCGCTGCTGCGCCACTTGTCGCAGACGCTCCTGCAACGATTCCACCCCTGCACGCACGCCAGGGGCCTGAGCGCCCCCAGCCTGCACAGCCGATTGCATCAGCCAACCCAGTCCCCACCACACCACACCACACCCATGATCACCAGGCCCGGCAGCGAGCCCTGGCCCAGCAGGAGCAACGCAATGCCATGCAACACCATCATCAGCAGCAACACCGCCCGCACCGTGCGCAAAGCGCCCGCCAGCGGCAGCATCAACTGCAGCAAGTCGGGCTGCAGGGCCTGGGACGCTGAAGTCGCTGGCGCATTGGCCTTGGGTGGCCGAACAGCCCCATTGGTGGCTGCAGCGCTTGCCTGGGCCGCTCGGGCTTTTTGCAAAGGCGCCTGGGTTGTCAGGCGCTCCACATAGGCCGCAAAATCGCCATCGGGTGGCGTATCCCAATCAGGCTTGGTGGCACCAGTTGTCATCACACCTCCCCACGGTGGTGGTCGTCAAGAACGCAGAGGTGGCAAACGCGCGGCGATCTCGGCAACAAGCTGCTGCGCCAGCACCCGTTTGGACGCGCGGGGCAGCTCGCGGTGGCCCTGCGCGTCCACCAGCAACAGCGCGTTGTCGTCCTGCCCAAAGGTGGCGGGGCCGATATTGCCAACCAACAAAGGGACGCCCTTGCGCGCCCTTTTGGCTGTGGCATGGGCCAGCAGGTCATGGCTTTCGGCGGCAAAACCCACGCAAAAGAGGTCGCCCTCCAGCGCGTGCGGCGAGCGGGCCACAGTGGCCAGAATGTCGGGGTTCTCAACGAACTCCAGCGATGGGGACTCGCCGGAGCCGTCCTTTTTGATCTTCTGGTCGGACTGATGAGCGGGGCGCCAGTCGGCCACAGCGGCCGTGGCAATGAACACCGAGGCGGTCTGCACATGCCGCTCTACGGCTGCCAGCATCTCCTGGGCAGACTGCACATTGACGCGCCGAACACCGCGTGGCGTTGGCACATGCACCGGCCCTGCAACCAGGGTGACATCTGCCCCCGCCTCACGGGCCGCACGGGCTATGGCAAAGCCCATCTTTCCACTCGACAGGTTGGTAATGCCGCGCACCGGGTCGATGGCTTCAAACGTGGGCCCTGCCGTGACGAGCACCGACCGGCCAGCGAGGGTCTTGGGCGTGAAAAAAGCGATCAGCTCGTCCAGCAACTCCAGGGGCTCCAACATGCGGCCATCGCCCGTCTCGCCACAGGCCTGGTCACCGTTGCCCACACCCAGCACCACCGCACCATCCTGCGCCACCTGGGCCAGGTTGCGCTGCGTGGCAGGGTGGGCCCACATTTCGCGGTTCATGGCGGGGGCCAGCAGCAATGGCACGCGCCCTGCCGGGCGCGCAAGGCACATCAGGCTGAGCAACTCGTCCGCCCGGCCCTGCACCAGACGCGCAATAAAGTCCGCGCTACAGGGCGCAATCAGGATTGCATCCGCCTCGCGGCTGAGGTTGATGTGGGGCATGTTGTTGGGCTCGCGCGCATCCCATTGCGAGCCATACACCGCGCGGCCAGAGAGGGCCTGCATGGTGACCGGGGTAATGAACTGCTCGGCCGCCTCGGTCATCACCACCTGCACGGTGGCGCCCTCCTTGATGAGCTGGCGGCACAGATCGGCTGCCTTGTAGCAAGCCACGCCCCCACTCAGACCCAGAACAATGTGTTTGCCAGCAAGCTCATTCATGGGTCGAATTTAGCAGACGGGGGTGACCCTGCCCCCGGGGGTGTCGCCGGGGCGCCATCTATAATCCCAATTTCCCACCACCAAAAAAGACATGACCAAATTTGTCTTCGTCACCGGCGGTGTGGTGTCTTCCCTCGGTAAGGGAATCGCCTCAGCCTCCCTTGCCGCGATCCTCGAATCGCGGGGACTCAAAGTCACCCTCATCAAGCTTGACCCCTACATCAACGTAGACCCGGGCACCATGTCGCCGTTCCAGCACGGCGAGGTGTTCGTGACCGACGACGGCGCAGAAACCGACCTGGATCTGGGCCACTATGAGCGTTTCATCGAAACGCGCATGAAGAAAACCAACAACTTCACCACGGGCAAGATTTACCAGTCCGTGCTGGAGAAGGAACGTCGCGGCGACTACCTGGGCAAGACCGTGCAGGTCATTCCCCACGTCACCAACGAAATCCAGGAATTCATCAAGCGCGGCGCCGGCATCGGCACGCCCGATGCCGTGGATGTGGCCATTGTCGAAATCGGCGGCACCGTGGGCGACATCGAATCGCTGCCTTTCCTGGAAGCCGTGCGCCAGATGAGCCTGCGCATGGGGCCAAACAACGCCGCCTTCGTGCACCTGACCTACCTGCCCTGGATTGCGGCAGCGGGCGAGCTCAAGACCAAGCCCACCCAGCACACCGTGCAGAAGCTGCGCGAGATCGGTATCCAGGCCGATGCGCTGCTGTGCCGCGCCGACCGTCGCATCCCTGAAGAAGAGCGCGCCAAGATCTCGCTGTTCACCAACGTGCCCGAATGGGGCGTGATCAGCATGTGGGATGTGGACACCATCTACAAGGTGCCCCGGATGTTGCACGAACAGGGCCTCGACGGCCTCATCTGCGACAAGCTGCGCCTGAACACCCCGCCCACCAGCCTCAAGCGCTGGGACGACCTGGTGTATGAAACCGAACACCCCCAGGGCGAAGTCACCATCGCCATGGTGGGCAAGTATGTAGACCTGTCGGACAGCTACAAGTCGGTCAACGAGGCCCTGCGCCACGCGGGCATGCGCAACCATGTGCGCGTGAAGATCGACCATGTCGATTCCGAGACCATCGACAGCGCCGACGCCGCCGCCAAGCTGGCCAAGTACGACGCCATCCTGGTGCCCGGTGGCTTCGGCCAGCGTGGTGTGGAAGGCAAGATCGCCACGGCCCAGTTTGCCCGCGAGCGCAAGGTGCCTTACCTGGGCATCTGCCTGGGCATGCAGGTAGCCACCATCGAATATGCGCGCCATGTGGCGGGCCTGGCCCACGCCAACAGCACTGAGTTCGACCCCAGCACGCCCCACCCCGTGATCGCACTGATCACCGAGTGGAAGGACGCGGACGGCACCATCAAGAAGCGCGATGAAAACTCCGACCTCGGCGGCACCATGCGCCTGGGCGCTCAAAGCTCGGATGTGGCCAAGAACACGCTGGCCCACAGCATCTACGGCGATGTGGTGACCGAGCGCCACCGCCACCGCTACGAAGCCAACGTGAACTACCTGGACCAGCTGCGCAAGGCGGGCCTGGTGATCTCCGCGCTGACGCAGCGTGAAGAACTCACCGAAATCGTGGAGCTGCCGCAAACCGTGCACCCCTGGTACATCGGCGTGCAGTTCCACCCCGAGTTCAAGTCCACGCCCTGGAACGGCCACCCGCTGTTCAACGCCTTCATCAAGGCCGCCGTGGAACACCAGCAAGCCGCGAAAAAAGCATAAGGGAACCCCACCATGCAGCTGTGCGGATTCAACGTCGGCCTGGACCAGCGTTTCTTTTTGATCGCGGGCACCTGCTCCATCGAAGGTCTGGAGATGTCGCTCGACGTCGCGGGCCAGCTCAAGGAAGCCTGCACGGCTTTGGGCATTCCCTTGATCTACAAGGGCTCATTCGACAAGGCGAACCGCTCCTCCGGCACCAGCAAGCGCGGCGTGGGGTTGGATGCGGGCCTGAAGATCCTCGATGAAGTGCGCCGCCAGCTGCAGCTGCCGATCCTGACCGACGTGCACGACACCTCGCACGTGGCCGAGGTGGCCAGTGTGGTGGACGTGCTGCAGACCCCTGCCTTCCTGTGCCGCCAAACGGATTTCATTCGTGCGGTGGCACAAAGCGGCAAGCCGGTGAACATCAAAAAGGGCCAATTCCTGGCGCCCTGGGACATGAAGAACGTCATTGACAAGGCACGCTCTGCAGCGGCCGAGGTCGGACTTTCGGAAGACCGGTTTCTGGCCTGCGAGCGCGGCGTGAGCTTTGGCTACAACAACCTCGTGGCTGACATGACCAGCCTGGCCGAGATGCGCAACTCGGGCGCCCCCGTGGTGTTCGACGTGACCCACTCGGTGCAAAAGCCCGGCGGCCTGGGTGCCGTGAGTGGTGGCGCGCGCGACATGGTGCCCGTGCTGGCACGCGCGGGTGTGGCCGCGGGTGTGGCGGGCCTGTTCATGGAAACTCACCCCCGGCCCGCTGAAGCCTGGTCGGACGGCCCCAACGCCGTACCGCTCAAGCACATGAAGGCGCTGCTGGAGACCTTGGTGGCGCTGGACGACATCACCAAGAAAAGCGGATTTCTCGAAAACAACTTTGGAGCCTGAGACATGAGCAGTGGTTACGTCATCGCATCCGTCACCGTCACCAACCCTGAGCAGTACGAAGAGTACAAAAAGTGGAGCACCCTGGCCATGCAGGCGCATGGCGCCGAGGTGTGCATTCGCGGCGGTAAGGTGGAAGTGCTGGAGGGCGACTGGAACCCCGGCCGCACTGTGCTGCTCAAGTTCCCCAGTTTCGAGGCGGCGCGCGCCTTCTACGACACACCCGAGTACCAGAAAGCCAAGGCCGCGCGCGAAGGCGCAGCCATCATGCGCATGGTCTGCGTCGAAGGCGTCTGAACGCTGAACGCACCCGCGATACTCGCTCACTAATTGATAGCTGCTGGCGCACATATCACCTGCACCAGAGCATGATTTGATTTCAAACTTCTGCAAAAGGAAAACCATGAGTGCCATCGTTGACATCGTCGGTCGCGAAATTCTGGACAGCCGCGGCAACCCCACCGTCGAATGCGACGTGTTGCTCGAATCGGGCGTGATGGGCCGGGCCGCTGTGCCTTCGGGCGCATCCACCGGCAGCCGCGAAGCCATTGAAATGCGCGACGGCGACAAGGGCCGTTACCTGGGCAAGGGCGTGCTCAAAGCGGTGGAATACATCAACACCGAGATCAGCGAAGCCGTGCTGGGCCTGGACGCCTCCGAGCAGGCTTTCCTGGACAAGACCCTGATCGACCTCGATGGCACAGAGAACAAGAGCCGCCTGGGCGCCAACGCGATGCTGGCCGTGTCCATGGCTGTGGCCCGCGCTGCAGCCGAAGAGTCTGGCCTGCCCCTGTACCGTTATCTGGGCGGCATGGGCAGCGTGCAATTGCCCGTTCCCATGATGAACGTGATCAACGGCGGCGCACACGCCAACAACAGTCTGGACCTGCAGGAGTTCATGATCATCCCCGTGGGCGCTCCCACGTTCCGCGAAGCCGTGCGCTGGGGCGCCGAAGTGTTCCACGCCCTGAAGAAGATCCTGCATGACAAGGGCATCAGCACTGCTGTGGGCGACGAAGGCGGCTTTGCCCCCAGCGTTGAAAACCACGAAGCGGCCATCCGCCTCATCCTGCAGGCCATCGAAGCCGCTGGCTACACGGCAGGCGAGCAGATCGCCCTGGGCCTGGACTGCGCCGCAAGCGAGTTCTACAAGGACGGCCACTATGTGCTGGAAGGCGAAGGCGGCCTCAAGCTCACCGCCCAGCAATGGACCGACATGCTGGCGGCATGGGTTGACAAGTACCCCATCATCAGCATTGAAGACGGCATGCATGAAGGCGACTGGGACGGCTGGAAGCACCTGACCGAACGCTTGGGCGACAAGGTGCAGCTGGTGGGTGACGACCTGTTCGTGACCAACACCAAGATCCTGAAGGAAGGTATCGACAAGCGCATCGCCAACTCGATCCTCATCAAGATCAACCAGATCGGTACGCTGACCGAAACCTTTGCTGCCATCGAGATGGCCAAGCGCGCAGGCTACACCGCCGTGATCTCGCACCGCTCGGGCGAAACCGAAGACAGCACCATTGCCGACATCGCCGTGGGCACCAATGCGGGCCAGATCAAGACCGGCTCGCTGTCGCGCTCCGACCGCATCGCCAAGTACAACCAGCTGCTGCGCATCGAAGAAGACCTGGGCGACATCGCTCAGTACCCCGGCCGCGCTGCGTTCTACAACCTGCGCTGAGCCCTGGCAGCCCTCGCCTGAGCGAGCCCTCCGTTGGTCTCCCGCATCGTCCCCGTCATCCTGCTGGCCTTGCTGGCAGCGCTGCACGCCCAGCTTTGGCTGGGGCGTGGCAGCGTGCCGCGCGTCAATGCGATGCAGCGGCAGATTGATGTGCAGAAGGCGGCCAATGAGCAGGCCCGCCAGGTGAATGCGCGGCTGACCTCGGAGGTGCATGACCTCAAGGAAGGCCTGGACATGGTGGAAGAAAAAGCGCGCAGCGAGCTGGGCATGGTCAAGCCCAACGAGGTGTACGTGCAGTTCACGCCCCGTTGATCTGCCGCGCGGGGCCATGCCGCCGCGTTGCGATATCCCACGCCGTTGACACCCATAACGCAGACATTACCGGGGGCTGCGTCTTCCTTCATCTCCGTGCAGCAGCCTTCTCCCCCACCACCCCTGATTGCCCTGCTGGGCGCCCCCCACACGGGTGTGGCAGCATTGGCCCAGGCGCTGCACCAGCAGATCACCCCAGGCTCGGTACACATCACGCTGCACCACCCTCACCTGGCCAGCCCGCTGCCCGCACAGCACACAGGCGCCGACGCAGTGGCATTGACTCTGCTGATGGGACTGGACGAACCCTGCCCCGACGGGGAGCGGGCTGCACAGGAGGCCCTCGACACCCAGTTGCGCGCCGCCCTGGCGGCTGCAGCGGTCCCCTACCGCGTGGTGTATGGCGCTGGCGAGCAGCGTATCCGCAATGCACTCATTGCTATACAGAAGATAGCGCCCCAGGCATATTCCACTAGCGCGAGGGCTGAATGGGACACTGAAAATGCGCCAAGAACCGCCCGGCTGCGCGCCTGGAACTGCGAGAAGTGCAGCGACCCCACCTGCGAGCACCGGCTGTTCACCGCGCTCGTCGAGCAGCGGGACACCCCATCAGCACCCGATGTCACACCAGACCGCGCTTGAGCTCCTTGAGTAGCAACACCACCTGGCTGGAGCCATAGCGGTAACCGCCGTTGAGCACCTGCACGGCCCGGTCCCATTCGCCCTGCTGGGCCAGTTCCACCAGTGTGGCGGCCTGCTCGTGAAAGTATTGATAGCGTGCCACCAGCAACGGGTAGGCCGGCTGGTCGCCCAGCAACTCGCCGCCTACGCCGTGCAGCCAGCGGCCCAGCGCACTGCGGTCAGAGCGGCGCACCAGCGCCGGGTCCAGCCCGACGGAGGTACGACCCTCCAGGTAATCCATCAGGCGGTCTTTCCAGCGCTCATGGGCATTGATGGCTGCGTCGATGTCCAGCGCAGCGAGCAAGGTATCGGCACGCCGCGAGTCTGGCGCGGCCTCGCTGTCGTACAGCGCCAGCGGGTGCGCAGCCGGACTGGCTCGGTGCCCCCCCAGAACGCGGCGAAGAAACTCCATGACACACCTCGGTAGATTCCTGCGCGACCCGCTGCGGTCGCATGAACACACACACAGGCCTTGCGGTCAGACCTGGTGCAACGGCACCACGCAGCGGCAGGTGCTGCTGCATGGTGACCCAGGAATCTTAGGCGTGGATGGCGGGGGCGATTGTCAACGATGGTCAGCCGCCCACCGCGCCCGATGGAGGCTCCGGACGGCTACTGGATGCCTGTGGGCCCCGGGGGCTGCGCAACCGCTGGCGAGACAAAAATCTGCGCGGCATCCACGGCATCAAACCGGTACTGCTGGCCGCAGAACTCGCAACCCACCTCGATGTCATCGCGCTCGGCAAGGATGCTCTCGGCTTCTTCCGCGCCCAGGTTGCGCAGCATGTTGCTCACGCGCTCGCGGCTGCAGGTGCAGGCAAAACGCGGGCCGCTGGCGCCCTGCTGGGGCTCAAAGCGCAGCAGCTTTTCCTCCCAGAACAGACGGCGCAGGATGGTGTCCACATCCAGCGTCAACAGCTCTTCGCGGGTGAGGCTGGCGGCCAGATGGGCGATGCGGTTGTAGTCCTCGTTGTGGCCGATCTGGTCTTCGTTCTCGCGGTGCGAGAGGCCGGCGGCCAGGTTGCCCTCGCCCTTGATGGGCATGCGCTGGATCAACAGGCCCGCAGCCACCTGGTCATTGGCGCCCAGCACCAGGATGGTGTCGAGCTGCTCGGACTGCAGCATGTAGTGCTGCAGCACGTCCGACAGGCGTTCCAGCTTTTCGTGGTGGTCGCCGTGCAGGGGCACCACCCCCTGGTAGGGCTGCTGGCCGGGGTGTCGGTCCTTGGGGTCCAGCGTGATGGCGCAGCGGCCGCCGCCGCCCACGTTGACCATCTGGGACAGGCGCGTGCCGTCGGGCACCTCGCCATTCACCGTGGCGGTGGCGCGCAGGCTCAGGTCCGACTGCACCTCGACCACGGCCAGTTTGACAGGGCCATCACCAAACACCTGCAGCACCAGCGCGCCATTGAACTTGATGTTGGACTGCATCAGCACACCGGCGGCAGCCATCTCGCCCAGCAACTCGCTCACGGGAGCGGGGTAAGCACCGGTGGCGGTGTTGCCCGCGCGGCGCTTCAGGATCTCGGTCCAGGCATCGGTCAGGCGCACGATCATGCCGCGCACGGGCAGACCATCGAAAAGAAACTTGTGGAGTTCAGACACGCAGGGGTTCCAGGAGAAAAAATCAGCAGCGAGCGCGATGGAGCGGCATTCAGCCGATTTTGTGCAGGCCGCGTTGAAAGCGGCGCGCATTGTCGATGTAGTGCTGGGCGCTCTGGCGCAGGCCTTCGATCTGCTCAGGGGTGAGTTCACGCACAGCCTTGGCCGGGCTGCCAATGATCATGGAGCCATCGGGAAACTCCTTGCCCTCGGTGACCAGCGCACCGGCGCCCACCAGGCAGTTCTTGCCGATCTTGGCGCCATTGAGCACCACGGCACCAATGCCGATCAGCGACTCGTCGCCGATGGTGCAGCCGTGCAGCATGACCTGGTGGCCCACCGTCACGCGCTCGCCCACTACCAGGGGCTTGCCGAAGTCAGCGTGCAGCACGCTTGCGTCCTGGATGTTGGAGCCTGCGCCAATGGAGATGCTCTCGGTGTCGCCCCGCACCACGGTGCCGAACCACACGCTGGCGTCTTCACCCAGCACCACATTGCCCATCACCTGCGCACTGTCGGCGACCCAGGCCGACGCCGCCACTTGGGGAGCCACACCGTCGAGTTCGTAAATTGCCATGCACCCACTCCGCTGAAACAAAAGAAGCGGCACGCCACGGCGCGCCCTGAGAGGTCGCCAATCGTTACAAAGCGCAAGCCTTGGTGCCGATGGCAAGGCCTAGAATTGTAAGGATGGAGCTTCGCCACCGTGCACTGCAGGTCTTGTGCCTGGCAGACCCCGAACAAAAAGCGGCTGCAGCGCTTGACCTGCATGCCCAGGCAGCTACGCTTTCAATAGCAGACGCTGCCCCTGCGGCTCCCGCCGACCCAGACGCCCTCCCTGGCCGCCCCGAACGCCCCCTGTTGCTGCGCCATACCCAGGTGGCACGCCGCTCTCCCGCGAGCCCCGAAGGCCGGGCCATTCTCATCCACGCGATAGCCCACATCGAGTTCAACGCCATCAACCTGGCGCTCGATGCCGTGTGGCGCTTTGACGGTATGCCCCGCACCTACTACCAGGACTGGATGCGCGTAGCGGCCGAAGAGGCCAAGCATTTCAGGCTGCTGCGCGACCACCTGCGCAGCCAGGGCCATGACTATGGGGATTTTCCGGCCCACCAGGGGCTGTGGACCATGTGCGAGAAGACCCGGCACGATGTGCTGGCCCGCATGGCCCTGGTACCGCGCACGCTGGAAGCCCGAGGGCTCGACGCCACGCCGCAGATCCAGGCCAAGCTGCGCCAGGTGGGCACGCCAGACGCCCTGGCCGCCGTTGCCATCCTCGACGTGATCCTGCACGACGAAGTGGGCCATGTGGCCATCGGCAACCACTGGTACCGCTGGCTGTGTGAGCGCGCGGGCCAGGACCCTGAGACCCTCTATGGCACGCTGGTGCAGCGGTACGAAGCCCCCCGCCTGAAGCCCCCGTTCAATGAAGCCGCGCGACGCAGCGCCGGGTTCAGCGATGCCGAGCTGCGCTGGCTGCAGCAGGCATGAGCCCCACGCCATGACGAAGAGCCTGATGACGGCCTGAGGGGAATACGATGGCTCCTACAATTCTTGGCAAAGCCCCCAGCGGGCCAGCGCTCCCTATTTCACGAACACGCCCATGACCCAAGCCTTCCCCCCAGGCACGCCCCCCGCGCCCCCTTCCGGCAACCAGTCGTCGGTCGCCATGATTGCGCGCCAAGCCATCGTGAACGCGCAGCAGGTGGTGGTTGGCTACGAGCTGTTCAACCGCTCGCGCAGCGGCGCCGCCCACACGGCCGCCACCGACGTCATCCTGGTATTCACCGCCCTGTCGCACGCCGGCACCGAAGAGCTGGTGGGCAAAAAGCTGATCTTCGTCAACTGCACCCATGAAAGCCTGTCGGGCGGCCACCTGGAGCTACTGGACCCGGACAAGGTGGTGCTGGAGATCCCCCCGCTGGGTCATGCTGCCGCCGAAGAGGTTGCCACACGCCTGCCCATCCTGACCGAGCTGCGCGACCGGGGCTTTCACCTGGCCTTCAACCACACAGTGCTGCAGTCGGCGTATGCACCGTGGCTGCCGCTGGCGGATTACATCAAGCTGGACCTGTCGGTGCTAGCGGCCGACCAGCTGGCGGTGCTGATCAGCTACGCGGGCCGCCACAGCAAGGCAGAGCTGATCGCCGAGAAGGTGGAGACGGCCCAACAGTACGACATGGTGTCCAGCCAGGGGGTGCAACTGTTCCAAGGCTACTGGTTTGCCCGCCCCTCTCTGGTCGAGACCAAGCTGCTCACGCCGTCGCAGGCCAGCATCATCGAGCTGATCAACCAGGTGCGCAAACAGGCCAGCACCGACGAGATTGAAGAAGTGCTCAAGAAGGACGCCGGCCTGGCCTTCAACCTGATGCGCCTCATCAATTCGGCCGGTTTTGGCCTGTCGCGCGAGATCACCTCGTTCCGCCAGGCCGTGATGCTGATGGGCCTCAAGAAACTGTTCCGCTGGGCGGCGCTGCTGCTGACCGCATCGCGCAACAACGGCACGCCATCGTCGGTAGGCCACACCGCCGTGGTGCGTGGGCGCCTGATGGAACTGCTGGCACTGGAGACTCTGCCCCCCGAGGACGCCGATCAGGCCTTTGTGGTGGGCATCTTCTCGCTGCTGGACGTGATGCTGTCCATGCCCATGGAGTCGGCCATTGGCCTGCTCAACGTTCCTGAACCCGTGGCGGCCGCGCTGCTGCGGCGCGAAGGCTTCCTGGGCGATCTGCTGACCCTGGCCGAGGCCTGCGAATCCAGCGACGACGCCGTGTTTGACCGCACCGCCGGCCTGCTGCACCTGACCAGCCAGCAGATCAACTTTGCCCACCTGCAGGCACTTGCCTGGGCCGACCACATCACCGATTGACATGCGCCACAGCCATCCTGGTGGCCGGTGGTCAGACTTTGATTCTCTGCCAATGCCCAGCGGTCTAGAATGACCGCACAGCCCTTCATTTCAGTGGACCCCATGTCGAGCACACCCGAACAAGACACCCCGGACGCCGCAGTGCCTGTGGTCGAACCCGTGGACGAGAACCTTGCCATCATTGCGCGCCAGGCCATCGTGGACGAAAGCCGCGCGGTCTATGGCTACGAGCTGTTCGACCGCTCCACCGCATCTGACTCTCACACCGCAGCCAGCGATGCAGCCCTGCTGTTCAATGCCCTGTCTTACGCGGGCACCGAAGCACTGGTCGGCAAGAAGACGGTGTTCATCAACTGCACCCATGACAGCCTCTCGGGCGGCCATCTGGAGCTGATCCACCCTGAAAAGGTGGTGCTCGAAGTGCCCCCGTTGCCCGACAGCGCCACTGCTGAAGAAATCGAAGGCCGCGTGCCCACGCTGGAGGCCCTGCGCACGCGCGGCTTTCGCCTCGCTTTCGACCAGCAGGCCCTCAAGCGCGCCTACACCACCTGGCTGCCCATGGCTGCCTTCATCAAGCTCGATATGCAGGCCTTCAAGCCCGAGCTGGCAGCACCCCTGGTCAAATTTGCCACCACCCACAGCAAGGCCACGCTGGTGGCAGAAAAGGTGGAAACCGCCGAACAGTACGAGCTGATGCGCGGACTGGGCGTCAAGCTGTTCCAGGGCTACTGGTTCGCTCGCCCTTCACTGGTCAAGGCCACCACCATTCGCCCCTCGCAGGCCACCATCATTCAGCTCATCAACCTGGTGCGCAAACAGGCGAGCACGGCCGAGATCGAAGACCTGCTCAAGAAAGACCCCACCCTGTCTTTCAACCTGCTGCGGTTCATCAACTCATCGGGTTTTGGCCTGTCGTGCGAGATCACATCGTTCCGCCATGCAGTGATGATCCTGGGCCTGAAAAAGCTGTTCCGCTGGGCGGCTCTGTTGATGACCACCTCGCGGGCAGGCGGAGCGCCACCAGCCGTGGGCCAGACCGCCGTGGTGCGCGGGCGCCTGATGGAGCTGCTGGCTGCTGAACTGCTGCCTCCCGAAGAATGCGACAACGCCTTTGTGGTGGGCGTGTTCTCGCTGCTGGACACCATGCTAGGCGTGCCACTCGAAAAGGCCCTGGAGTCCGTGGCACTGCCCGAACCCGTGATGGACGCCCTGCTGCGTGGCACCGGCGTATTTGCACCTTTCCTGGAGTTGACCAAGGCCTGCGAAAGCGGCGATGAAGTGGCCTTTGCCAAGAACGCCGATGCGCTGCACCTGTCCAACCGTCAGGTGAACTGGGCCCACCTGCAAGCGCTGACATGGGCAGAGACCCTGAACGAAGAATAGCCTCGTTCTTCCACTCTCCCCAACGCCACAGGCCCTGCTTTGTCAGGGCCTGTGGCGTTTCTGGGGTGCCCCACCCCGATCAGTTGCCCTGGATGCCCGCAGCGCGGATGATGCGCGCGTTGTTCTCGGACTCCAGCGCGATCTGGCGCACGAACTCGGCCGTGGTGCCACCGGTGGGCGCGTTGTCGGTGGCATCGAGCTTGGCACGGATGTCCGGCAGGGCCAGGGCCTTGTTCACCTCGGTGTTGATGCGTGTGATGACCGTCTTGGGAGTCTGCGCGGGTGCATAGAGGCCAAACAGGGACGACAGGTTGGCTGCTGGCTGCCCCAGCTCGGCCAGCGTGGGCACCTGGGGCAGCGAATCCAGTCGCGCTGGAGCCCCCACCGCCAGCGGCTTGAGCTTGCCCGCCTGGATGTGCTGCAGCACGGCGGGCCCAGCGTTGGTCGATAACACCTCAAACTGCCCGCCCAGCGCGTCGTTCATCTGCTGGCCGCCGCCCTTGTAGGGAATGTGCGTGATCTGCACCTGCGCCACCGACTGGATCTGCTCCAGCATGATGTGGCCCAGCGAAGCCTGCCCTGAGGTGGCCCAGCGCACCGTGCCGGGCTGAGCCCGCGCACGGGTGATCAGGTCCTTGAAGTCGGTCGCACGGCTTGCGGGCGTACCCAGCAGCAGCACCGGCGAATACATCACGCTGACCACGGGTGCGATGTCCTTTTGCGGGTCGAAGGGGGACTTGCCCAGGTGCGGATTGAGTGCCAGTGGGCTCACCGCCGCAAAGCCAAAGGTGTAGCCGTCCGGCGCCGACTTGGCCACGGCATCCACACCCAGGCTGCCGCTGGCTCCCGCCTTGTTCTCAATGACCACAGGCGTGCCCAGCTGCACGGCCAGCTTGTCAGCCAGCGCGCGGGCGATGTTGTCGCTCACGCCTCCGGCCGGGTAGGCCACGACGATGCGGATGGGTTTGGCCGTAGGCCAGGTTTGCGCCAGGGCCAGCGCAGTGGCGCCTGCCAGGCAGGCGCCAACGATCAGTTGCTTCATTCGGGACTTTCTTGTCAACGGAGATAAAGAGAACGAAAAGCAGAAAACGGAAAGCGGACCATCCAACCCCATTTTCGGTAAAGGACCCTAGCCCCTCGGGTGGTGCTGTGCATGCAGGGACTTGAGCCGCTCGCGCGCCACATGGGTGTAAATGGTGGTGGTGGAGATGTCGGCGTGGCCCAGTAGCAGCTGCACCACGCGCAGGTCGGCGCCATGGTTGAGCAGGTGCGTGGCAAACGCGTGGCGCAGCGTGTGTGGCGACAGCGGCACCGTGATGCCCGCCACCTGCGCCCATTTTTTGACGATGACCCAGAACATCACCCGCGTCATGCCACTGCCGCGCTGGGTCACGAACAGGTCGTCTGTCTGCTGCCCACCCAGGATGGCGCTGCGGGCCTCGTTCAGATAGCGCTCCAGCCAGGCCCGGGCCTCTTCGCCAAACGGCACCAGGCGCTCCTTGCTGCCCTTGCCCATCACGCGCAGCACGCCTTCGTTCAGACCGACCTGGAAGGTCTTGAGCGTGACCAGCTCGGTCACGCGCAGGCCACTGGCGTACATCAGCTCCAGCATGGTGCGGTCGCGCAGGCCCAAGGGGTTGCCCAGGTCGGGCGCGTTCAGCAGCGCCTCCACCTGCGCTTGCGACAAGGTCTTGGGCACGCGCAGCGGCTGTCGTGCGGCCTGCAGCCGCACCGTGGGGTCGGCGGTGATGCGTCGCTCGCGCAGCGCCCAATGAAAGTAGCGGCGCAACACCGTGAGGCGCCGGTTGGCTGATGTGGCGCGCGTCTGCGCATGGCGGGCGGCAAAGTAGCCCTGCAGGTGGTGCTCGGCCGTGTCGTCCAGCGCCAGGGCGGGCTGCTGGTCGGCCAGCCACTGTGCGTACAGCGTCAGGTCACGCCGGTAGGCAGCCAGCGTGTTGCGCGACAGGCCATCCTCCAGCCACAGGGCGTCCACAAAGGTGTCGATGGCATTCAGGCTGGGAGCGAGCATCCAAAAACCATAGCACGTATCGCACCTTTCGCCAGCGTCACCCACAAAAAAGCCGCCCGGAAATAGGGCGGCTTGGTGGGGCGGCTTGAGAGTGAAGCCGTGTTGCTTATTCCAGTGTCAGCTTCTGCTTGACGACCACATCCTTGTACACAGCGAACTCGGCCTTGATCTGCTCGGCAAACTGCTCGGGCGTGTTGCCGATCACGAGCGAGCCCGTGTCTTCAATGCGCTTTTTCACGGCCGGGTCTTCCAGGGCCTTACGCACACCGGCATTGATCTTGTCCACCACGTCCTTGGGCAGACCCTTGGGTCCGACGATGCCGTAGTAGGCCATGCGGTTCACCGGCTCCAGGCCCAACTCCTTGAAGGTGGGCACATTGGGCAGGGCCGCCACACGCTGGGGCGCTGCCACCACGATGGGCACCAGGCGGTTTTCCTTGATGAAAGGCAGCGCCGAAGGCAGGTTGTCAAAAATCATGGGCACCTGGCCGGCCACAGTGTCGTTCAAGGCCGGGCCCGCGCCCCGGTAGGGGATATGGGTCACAAAGGTGCCTGAGAGGTTCTTGTACAGCTCCATCTGCAGGTGGCCGATGCCGCCCGTGCCGGACGACGAGTACGAATACTTGCCGGGCGACTTCTTCAACTCCGCCACGAACGACTTGTAGTCCTTGGCCGGGAAGCTGGGGTTCACCGCAATGATGTTGGGCGTGGCCGCGATGTTGATGATGGGCGAGAAGTCCGTCAGCGGGTTGTACGGCGTCTTTGGGTTGATGGCAGGGTTGGCTGCGGTGGTGGACACCGTGGCCACGCCCAGCGTGTAGCCGTCGGCCGTGGCGCGGGCCAGCTCGGCAGCACCCACAATGCCGCCGCCACCGGCCTTGTTGTCCACGATCACGCTCTGGCCGAGCACGCGGCCCAGCGGCTCGGCGATCACGCGCGCAATGATGTCGGTGGTGCCACCGGGTGCAAAGGGCACAACCAGTCGGATCACCTTGTTGGGGTAGCCTTGTGCGGCGGCCGATCCAGCGGCGGCTGCCAGGACGGTCAGCGCGAGCCATTGACGACGATGCATGGAAATCTCCTTCGTGCGGGGTAACAACAAACAGCGCCGATGGTATGCCCAACGCGCGCCAAACCACCCTGCGGATTCCACATAAGGGCTAACCCTGAAAACAGAGCGCACCGGCAAAGCCTCTGCCCCCACCGACTCGCCAACAGTGGCCCAGCGGCTTGCCATGCATCAAGTATTCTCGGTGCGTGAACTACGCCCAACTGCTGCTCCCCGACTTTTCACTCATCTTCCTGGGCTACCTGATCTGCCGGTACACCGCCCTGAACCGCTCGGTCTGGCAGCCGGTGGAGAGCCTGGTGTATTACCTGCTGTTCCCCGTGCTGCTGTTCCAGTCCATTGTCAAAAGCCCGATGGATATCGGCGCGGCGTCGGGACTGATCGGGGCGGGCATGCTGTCGGGCGTGATCGGCATCGGGCTGGCCTACAGCCTGCCGCACTGGCCCTGGGTGGGCAAGCGCATCGATGTGCGCGACCACGCGGCCAGCGCGCAGGTGGCGTTCCGCTTCAACTCCTTCATTGGCCTGGCGATTGCCGAGCGGCTGGCAGGCACGCAGGGCCTGTTGATGATTGCTGTGCTGATCGGTGTGTGTGTGCCCCTGTTCAACGTGGCCGCCGTGTGGCCTATGGCCCGGCACGGGCAGCACAGCTTTGCGCGCGAGCTCTTGCGCAACCCGCTGATCATCGCCACCGCCTCGGGGCTGGTGGCCAATCTGCTGGGTTTTCAGATCCCTGAATGGGCGGTGCCCACGGTCAGCCGCATCAGCGCCGCGTCGCTGGCGCTGGGCCTGATGGCAGCCGGGGCGGGGCTGCAGTTTGGCCTGCTCACACGGGGCAAGACGCTGAGCGTGTCGGTACTGGCCATCCGCCACCTGGTGCAGCCGCTGGTGGCGTTTGCCATGGCGCGCATATTCGGACTCGATGCCGTGCAGACCACCGTGCTGCTGGCTTTTGCGGCGCTGCCCACGGCATCGACCTGCTATGTGCTGGCGGCGCGCATGGGCTACAACGGGCCGTATGTGGCGGGGCTGGTCACGCTGTCCACCCTTCTGGGCATCGTGAGCCTGCCGTTTGCTCTGGGGGTGCTGCGATGAACCTTGGCCTGAACCGCAGGCTGCTGCTCGGCGCCAGCCTGACCACCGCGTTCGGCCTGATCGCCTGCGGCCGCAAACCGCCGCGTGCCCAAGCCATCCCGGCAGGCGCCACGGTGCTGGCGCTGGGCGACTCGCTCACGTCGGGCGTGGGCGCGTCGGCCGACACCGCCTACCCCGCCGAGCTGGCGCGCCTGACGGGCTGGAAGGTGGTCAACGGGGGCGTGTCGGGCGACACCTCGGCCCAGGCGCTCGCGCGCCTGCCAGACCTGCTGCAAAAGCACCAGCCCGCGCTCGTCATCGTAGGCATTGGCGGCAATGACTTTTTGCGGCGCCAGAGTGCAGCCACCGCGCGCGCCAACATCCTGCGCATCTGCACCGAGGCACGAGCGAGTGGTGCCCAGGTGCTGCTGGTGGCCGTGCCCGAGCTGTCGCTACTGGCGGCCGCTGGCCGACTGAGCGATCACCCGCTGTACGAAGAAGTTGCCAGCGAGCTGAAGATCCCGCTGCATGCCAAGGGCTGGTCGGGAGTGCTGGCGCAAGAGCGGCTGAAGTCAGACCAGATCCATGCCAACGCCGCCGGTTACGCCGAGTTTGCCCAGGGGCTGGCGGGCACCTTGCGGCAGACGGGGTTGCTGGCGCAGTGAGTCCCAGGCTCAGCGGTCATTACTCACATTTTGATAGCTGCCAAGGCATATCGCACTAGCGCTACTGGTCGATTTCGTTCACAAACGCTCTCCAGCCGCATCCAGAGCCCAGGCCACATGCTCACGCACCAGGGCGCTGGCGTCCTCCGCGCGTGACTGCAGCGCCGCGCGCAAGGTCTCGTCGCCAGTGGCATGCAGCGCATTGCCCAGTGCCACGGCCACATTGCGCAGCCAGCGCTCATGGCCAATGCGCCGGATGGGGCCACCCTCGGTCATGCGCAGGAACGTGGCCTCATCCCACGCAAACAGGTGCGCCAGCTGCTGGCCCGACAGGCCCTTGCGCTCGTCAAAGTCGGGCAGGCGGCTGACCTGCGCAAACTTGTTCCAGGGGCAAATCAGCTGGCAGTCGTCACAGCCATAGATGCGGTTGCCCATCAGCGGGCGCAACTCCACTGGGATGGGCCCTGCGTGTTCGATGGTGAGGTACGAGATGCAGCGGCGCGCGTCGATGCGGTGCGGCGCAATGATGGCCTGCGTGGGGCACACATCGATGCACGCGCTGCAGCTGCCGCAGTGCGCGGTGACGGGCGCGCTCGGGGGCAGCGCCATGTCCACATAGATTTCGCCCAGAAAGAACATCGACCCGGCCTCGCGGTTGAGCACCAGCGTGTGCTTGCCGCGCCAGCCCTGGCCGCTGCGCGCTGCCAGCTCGGCCTCCAGCACGGGGGCGGAGTCGGTGAACACGCGGTGGCCGAACGGGCCGATGGCCTCGGCGATGCGGTCGCTGAGCTTTTGCAGCCGGGCGCGCAGCACCTTGTGATAGTCCCGGCCCCGGGCGTAGACCGAGACAATGCCCTCCTGCGGGCGGGACAGGCGAGACAATTCGGCGGCCTGCCAGCCTTCTGGTGCGTCCATGGCAGTATCGCGCGGCAAATAATCCATGCGCGCCGTGATCACGCTCACGGTGCCGGGCACCAGTTCGGCCGGGCGCGCGCGCTTCATGCCGTGGGATGCCATGTAATGCATGTCACCATGGAAGCCCTGCGCCAACCAGGCCGCAAGACCCGGCTCTGCCGCAGACAAGTCCACCCCCGCCACGCCGATTTGGGAAAATCCCAGCTCGCGGGCCCACTCCTGCATTTGAGGAACGAGTTGACTGTTGCACCACATACCGGCCAGATTGTAGAAAGCGGCAACGATACTGCGGCCGCCCCCCCTGCCGAAACCACGCGCCATTTCACCTGGCACAGCGAGGAAGACACCGCTGCCTTCGCGCAGCGCCTTGCCGCACAGCCCTTGCTGGCCAACGCCTTTGTGACCCTGCACGGCGACCTGGGCGCGGGCAAGACCACCCTGGTGCGCCACCTGCTGCGCGCCCTGGGCGTGCAGGGCCGTATCAAGAGCCCCACCTATGCGGTGGTGGAGCCCCACGAGGCGCCGAGCTTCTCCATCTGGCACTTCGACTTTTACCGTTTTGACGACCCACGCGAGTGGGAAGACGCGGGTTTCAGGGACATTTTTGCCAACCCCGGCCTCAAGGTGGCAGAATGGCCGGAAAAGGCCGCAGCGCTTACCCCGCTTGCAGACCTTGCTATCCACATTGAAGCAATGGATGACACCGAAAGGAAGGTCACGCTGCATGCCCCCACCGCCACGGGGCGCAGCCTGCTGCAAGCTCTCTGAGACACCGTGAACGAACCCACCCTGCCCGACCGCCACGCCGCTTCCCAGCCATCGCGCCGTGCCGTGCTGCGCGCCAGCAGCCTGGTGCTGCTGCTGGGCGCACAGCAGATTGCACGCGGCGCCACCATCGTGGCCGTGCGCGTCTGGCCCGCACCCGAATACTCGCGGGTGACCATCGAGTCCGATGGCGCGCTGGTGGCCAAGCAGTTCTTCGTGACCTCACCGCCGCGCCTGGCGGTGGACATCGAGGGCATCGACCTGAGCCCCGAGCTACGCGAACTGGTTGCCAAGGTCAAACCCGACGACCCCAACATCGCGGGCATCCGCGTGGGCCAGAACGCACCGGGTGTGGTGCGCCTGGTGGTGGACCTCAAGCAGCCCGCCATGCCGCAGGTGTTCACCCTGCCACCCGTCGCCGCCTACCGCCACCGGCTGGTGTTTGACCTGTACCCCGCAGCGCCTGTGGACCCGCTGGAGGCACTGATTGCCGAGCGCCTGCGCGATGCCAATACCCCGGCCGCCACGCCAGTACCGCCGCCCGCACCCGCCACAGCCCGCGCCCCGGCACCAGCCGCCGAGCACGACCCGCTGGGCGACCTGATCGCGCAGCGCGCCAGTGGCCCCGCGCCTGGCAACACCGCGGCCCAGCCGCCAGCACAGCCACCGGTGGTGGCCGCAGCGCCTGCACCGGGTGCAGCGACCGCGGCGCCTTCACGCCCTGGCAACCGCGCCACGGCCACCGAGACGGACCGCATCATCATCGTGGCACTCGACCCCGGCCACGGCGGTGAAGACCCGGGCGCCATCGGCCCCGCTGGCACCCGCGAAAAAGACGTGGTGCTGCGCGTGGCCCACCTGCTGCGCGACCGCATCAACGCCACCACCGTGGGCGGCAACCCCATGCGCGCCTACCTCACACGCGATGGCGATTACTTTGTGCCCCTGGGCACCCGCGTGCAAAAGGCCCGGCGCGTGCAGGCCGACCTGTTCGTCTCCATCCATGCCGATGCCTTCACCACGCCCGAGGCGCGCGGCGCCAGCGTGTTTGCGCTGAGCCAGGGCGGGGCCTCCAGCACCGCCGCCCGCTGGCTGGCCAACAAGGAGAACCAGGCCGACCTGGTGGGCGGCATCAACGTGCAGTCCAAGGACCAGCATGTGCAGCGCGCGCTGCTGGACATGAGCACCACCGCACAGATCAACGACAGCCTCAAGCTCGGCACCGTGCTGCTGGGCGAGATCGGCAACGTGGGCAAGCTGCACAAACCGCGCGTGGAGCAGGCAGGCTTTGCGGTGCTCAAGGCGCCCGACATCCCCAGCGTGCTGGTCGAAACCGCCTTCATCAGCAACCCCGAAGAAGAAAAACGCCTGCGCAGCAGCGCCTACCAGGAGCAGCTGGCCGACGCGTTGATGCGCGGCATCACGCGTTACTTCGCCAAGAACCCGCCGCTGGCGCGCAGCCGGTCGGTGTAGGTAGGCCGGGACATAGCGCGCGGGACGGCGAGCCCACCTTGCGCGCACTGCCAACTGCAGGCACAGTAGCCTGCATCGGCCGGGCGCGCACCGCGCCTTGGCCAGCAAGGAGAACTGCCATGGCCCTGCCCCACGCCCAATCTGGTCAGATCGTCAGCGTGCGTCCCCTGGGAGCACGACTGGCCGACACCGTCACCACCGCCGTCCTCAAAGCCGGCCAGCTCGAAGTCATGCGGGTGGTCCTGCCCGTGGGCAAATCCATGAAAGAACACCAGACCCCCGGCGAGGCCACCGTGCAGTGCATCGAGGGAGTGGTGGAGTTTGCGAGCGAGCTGGGCGTGCAGCAATTGCATCCCGGCGATTTTGTGCACCTGGCACCGCGCGCGCTGCATTCGCTCAAGGCGGTAGAACCTGCGTCACTGCTGGTGACGATGTGCCTCAAGCCTGCGGAGAAAACCTGAGGCCTCTTCGGCCTCTTGGCCTCTTTGCACTCCGGGCCACGAAGGCCTGAGGGGGTGAAGACCGTGCGGCGCTGAAGGCGGTCAGCGCCCCAGCCGGAACACGCTCACGATCTCTGCCAGCCTTGCGGCCTGGTGCTTGAGGCTGTCGGCCGCAGCCGCGCTCTGCTCCACCAGGGCAGCGTTCTGCTGGGTGACCTGGTCCAGCTGCATCACCGCCTCGCCCACCTGGCTGATGCCAATGGTCTGCTCACCCGTGGCGCTGGAGATTTCACCAATCAGGTCGCTCACCCGCTGCACCTGGGCGACGATGTCTTCCATGCTCTGCCCGGCGTTGCTCACCAGCTGGGTGCCGTTCTCCACCTTCTCCACACTCGCGCCGATCAGGGTCTTGATCTCCTTGGCCGCTTCGGCGCTGCGCTGGGCCAGGCTGCGCACCTCGCTGGCCACCACGGCAAATCCCCGGCCCTGTTCGCCCGCACGGGCGGCTTCCACCGCCGCGTTCAGCGCCAGGATGTTGGTCTGGAAAGCGATACCGTCGATCACGCTGATGATGTCGGTGATCTTTCTGGATGCGGCCGAGATGTCCTGCATGGTGGTCACCACCTGGCCCACCACCTCGCCGCCCTTGACCGCCGCCTGCGATGCCGTCCCGGCCAGCGTGGCCGCCTTGCGTGCGGTGTCGGCGTTGTTCTTCACGGTGCTGGTGATCTCTTCCATGGAGGCTGCGGTCTCCTCCAGATTGCTGGCCTGCTCTTCGGTGCGCTGGCTCAGGTCGGCGTTGCCCATGGCGATCTCGCTGGAGCCCGTGGCAATGCTGTCGCTGCTATGCCGCACGTCGCCCACGATGCGCACCAGCGAGGTCTGCATCCCCTGCATGGCACGCATCATCTCGGCCACCTCGCCACGCCCTTGCACCTCGATGGACAGGGACAGGTCACCCTCGCCAATGCGCTGCGCCACCGCACTCACCGCGCCCAGTGAGCGACGGATGCGCTGCACGACCACCCACGACAACACCACCAGCAGCGCCAGCCCTGCCACACCCGCCACCAGCACGGTCATGCGGTACGACTGAATCAGCTCTGCCGCCTCGGTTGCCTGTTCGGCCGAGCGGCGCACCTGGTACTCCACCATCTTGTCGGCAATGGCGTTGTATTTGTCCAGCACCGGCGCAAACGTGCCCAGCGCATAGGCGCGCGCCTGGGCCATGTCGCCCGCCTTTTTCAGCTCCAGCGACTTGTCGCGCGTTTCCAGGTACGACTTGCGGATGGTGGCCAGCTCCTCCTGAATGCGCAGGCCCTCGGGGCTGTTCTCCAGCTCGGTGTATCGCTTTTGCACCTTGCTGGTGTCGGCGGTGGTGGCGGCCATCGTGTCTTTGAAGTAATTTTGCAGGTCGTCGCCCTCGGTCTGGGCGATGGAGAACACGCGCGTGGAGTTGACGGCAATATTGCTGCGCCAGCGCAGCGCCAGCTGCAATCGCTCCACCTGCTCGGACGCGAGGTGGTCCACCGTGGCCCCCAGGCGCTGCACCCGCACCAGGCTCAGCGCCAGGACGACCACCAGGGCCAGTACCGCTACGGCGACGATCAGCCCGATCTGCTGCGCCACCGTCAACTGGGCGCCCGCACCTCCCCGGCCGGCTTGCTGTGTGTGCTGGGTCATCGCGTGTCCTTTTGTAAGTTATGTACGCCGAGGAAATGATCTGCCTGCGCAACCCGGTTGGCAACAGCGCCGGGCGCAGGGAAACCCTTAGTAGCGCAGTGCTACCTGTCCTACAGCCGACGCCCTTGCCTGCCTACACCGGCACCTGGGAGTGGCAACGACAGTAGAGGCACAGGTCGAGCTTCAGCCGCCACCGCGGATTGGGGACCACGGCCTGACTCCATAACCATCAAGGAATCTCGCCATGAACATCCGTCACATCCTTCTTGCGACCACCTGCACTGCGGCCCTGGCACTGGGTGGTTGCGCTTCGAATCCATCGGGCGCCCAGGTCGGCACCGGCGTCGGCGCTGTAGTCGGCGGGGTTGCTGGCAATGCCGTGTTTGGCGGCCCCGTGGGCACCATTGGCGGCGCGGCGGCTGGCGCCCTCATCGGCCACGAAATCGGTGAAGACCGCGACCAACGCCGCCCTTATCGCCGTTAAGCCCTGGGGATCCTCCCCGCCCAGAGCGTTGATCTGGTCATAAAAAGAGCGGCAGGCGCATAATTTACATGCGCCTGCCGCTCTTTATTTGATAGCGAATTAACGGATCTTCAAGCTGCGCGTGCTTGGCGCCCGGCGCGCCAAGCGCCAAAGATGGCAATCAGGCCAGGCACAAAAATCATGGCCCAGATGATCTTGTCCAGGTTCTCCTTGACCCAGGCAAAGTTGCCGAAGAAGTACCCGGCCGTGGCAATGCCCAGCACCCACAGCAGCGCCCCGCCCACGTTGTAGGCCGTGAACTTGGCGCGATTCATCTCTGCCACGCCCGCCACGAAGGGCGCAAACGTGCGGATGAAGGGCATGAAACGCGCAATGACGATGGTGATGCCGCCATAGCGCTCGTAAAACTCGTGCGCCTGGTTGAACGCCCGGCGGTTGAACCAGCGCGAATCCTCCCACTGGAACACCTTCGGCCCAAAGTAACGGCCGATCGAATAGTTGCACTGGTCGCCCAAAATGGCCGCCGCCAGCAGCACCGCGCACGCCAGCGGAAAGTTCATCATGCCCGCGCCACACAGCGCACCCACAATGAACAGCAGCGAGTCGCCCGGCAAAAACGGCATCACCACCAGGCCTGTCTCGACGAACACGATGGCAAACAGCAGGGCGTACACCCACATGCCATAGGTCTGCACAAACGCCTCCAGATACTTGTCCACATGCAGGATGAAGTCGATGAGAAAAGTGACAAGTTCCATGAAAAGGCGGGCCCGGGCGCGGCGCGGAAAAAAAGGTGGGCGCATTATCCCCATCGCGCCCCACCCCAGCCCGATACCCCTGCGCAGCCCCCGCCCTAAAATCCGGTGGGTGAACGACCCCACCCCCTTCCTCGCAGCGGCCCAGCCCGCATCCAGCCCCCCCACCTCCACGCGCCGCCCCATCCGCGACCTGCCGGATGAACTCATCAGCCAGATCGCAGCCGGCGAGGTGGTGGAGCGCCCCGCTTCGGTGGTGCGCGAGCTGGTGGACAACGCGCTCGATGCGGGTGCCACGCAGATCACCGTGCGCCTGTCGGCCGGGGGCGTGCGGCTGATCACCGTGGAAGACGATGGTGGTGGCATCCCGCAAGAGGAGCTGCCCGTGGCCCTGCGCCGCCATGCCACCAGCAAGATCACCAATCTCAACGACCTGGAAACCGTGGCCACCATGGGTTTTCGGGGCGAGGCACTGGCCGCGATTGCCTCGGTGTCGGAGATGTCGCTGCTCTCCCGCCCCATCGCCCAGTCCAGCGCCTTTTTGCTGGACGCCCGCAGCGGCGAGCTGCGCCCCGCCGCACGCAGCACCGGCACCACCGTGGAGGTGAAGGAGCTGTTCTTCTCCACCCCCGCGCGCCGCAAGTTCCTGAAGACAGACGCCACCGAGCTGGCGCACTGCATTGAATCCGTGCGCCGCCACGCGCTGGCGCGGCCCGATGTAGGCTTTGCCATCTGGCACGAAGGCAAGCTGGTGGAGCAGTGGCGCGCGACCTTCGTGCCTGGCCAGGGGGATTCGCAGGACGCGCTGGCACGCCGCCTGTCGGACGTGCTGGGCGAAGACTTCGTCACCCAATCGGTCGCCGTGCAACACCGCGTGGGCCCGGTCACCGTCACCGGCCGCGCAGGCCTGCCCGACGCGGCCCGCTCGCGGCCCGACCACCAGTATTGCTACGTCAACGGCCGCTTCGTGCGCGACAAGGTGCTCACCCACGCTGCCCGCAGCGCCTACGAAGACGTGCTGCACGGCCACAAGCAGCCCATCTATGCGCTGTATGTCGAGATCGACCCGGCGCGCGTGGACGTGAACGTGCACCCCACCAAGATCGAGGTGCGCTTTCGCGACAGCCGCGAGGTGCACCAGGCCGTTCGCCACGCGGTGGAAAACGCGCTGGCCGCGCCCCGCGCTGCCGCTCTGGCGGCGACGGGGGCAGCGCCAACCCCCTCCGCAGCCAATGACACGGAGCATTTCAAGCCCCAGACGCCCCAGGCGCCGGTGTGGAATGCCCAGGCTGCTATCAAATTTGAAGAACGCGGCCACCGCGTGGAAGACCTGCAAGCCCTGTGGGGGCCGCGCAGTGCGCCATCCTCCAGCCCCATGGCAGACCAGGCATCGGGCGCGACCGTGGGTGGGCTGTGGGCGCCCTCGGCCCAGGCAGATGCGCTCGCAGCGCGCACAACGCCCGCTGCACTCAATGCATCTGCCATGCCATTGGGTGGTGCGCCGTTTGGAGAGTCAGAGGCTCAGTTGGCAGGCGCACCCACCGAGCCCCTGGCCAGCAACCCACCCACGGCCTGGCCTGTGGGCCGCGATGGCAACGAAGCCGCCTGGCCCCTGGGCAAGGCCGTGGCCCAGTTGCACGGCGTGTACATCCTTGCCGAGAACGCCCAGGGCATGGTGGTGGTGGACATGCATGCCGCCCACGAGCGCATCGTCTACGAACGCCTGAAGGCCCAGGTGGACAGCGGGGCGCGCATTGCCAGCCAGCCCTTGCTGATCCCTGCCACCTTCGCCGCCACACCGCAAGAAGTCGCCACGGCCGAAGAATCTGCCGAAGTGCTGGCCACGCTGGGCCTGGAGGTGGTGCCCTTCTCCCCCAAGACCCTGGCCGTGCGTGCCGTGCCCACCACGTTGGCGCAAGGCGACCCGGTGGAGCTGGCCCGCAGCGTGCTGGCCGAGCTGGCCGCCCACGACGCCACCACCGTGGTGCAACGCGCCCGCAATGAAATCCTGGGCACCATGGCCTGCCACGGGGCCGTGCGGGCCAACCGCCGGCTCACCATCGACGAGATGAACGCCCTGCTGCGCCAGATGGAAACTACCGACCGCTCCGACCAGTGCAACCACGGCCGCCCCACCTGGCGGCAGTTGAGCATGAAGGAGCTGGATGCGCTGTTCCTGCGCGGACGGTAGCGGCGGGCACTTCCCCGCCCGCGACATAGCCAGAGCCTTTTTCTCCAGCCATTGCCCACCGCCCTCCATGACCCAGCACCGCTACCACCGTACCGCCCACGCCACCGCCACCGCATCGCGCATGCTGGCAGCCACCACCAGCCTGTGCCTGGCCTGGTCCGCCCACGCCGGGCGCCCTCTGTCTGTGGACGATGCAGGCGTGGACGAGGTGGGCCATGGTCACGCCGAAGTGTGGTGGGAGGGCCAGCGCGGCCAGCCCGGCACGGTATACATGGCCCCTGCCTTCACACCCATGGCAGGACTGGAGCTGGGCGCCGTGCTGGCGCGTGACCGCAACGAGCGCCACACCCTGCAAGGCGTGCAGGCCAAGTGGCTGTGGAGCCCCGCGCAAGAGCAGGGCTGCAACGCAGGCAGCAGTGCCGGTGTCGTTCACCGGCGCCAGAGTGCCGGGCAAAGCGCGGGCAGCGTGGTGGCGCTCAATCTCATCGGCACCTGCGCCGCGACCTGGGGCGTGGTCAATGCCAACCTGGGCAGCCAGCGCGAGCGCGGCCAGTCCTGGCGCGCCACCTGGGGAGCATCGGTAGAACGCAGCTGGGGTGCCATCACGCCGCACCTGGAGGCCTTTGGCACCCAGGGCAGCGCCCCCACCTTTCAGACGGGCGCACGGTGGGAGTGGGCGCCTGGCAAGCAGCTCGACGCTACCGTGGGCCGCCAGCAAGGTCGCACCTTGTTGAGCTTGGGGTTTGCGCTGGGGTTCTGACACAAGCGCAATGCATAAAAAAAGCCCGCGCATGCGGGCTTTTTTGTGGGCATGCGGCACGCCACACTGTCGCGGCCGGATGTCGCGGTCAGTTGTCCCGCGCAGCCTTGGCGGTGTCAGCAAAGTCGCTGAACACGCCGTCCACACCCAGGTTGTAGAACAGCTTGTACTCGGCCTTGGGATCACCCTTGAAGTCCGAGGCCAGGCGCTTGGCTTCGTTGCGGAAGGTGTAAGCGTGCACGAACAGGCCTTCGGCGTGGGCGTTCTTCACCACGTCGGTGGGCGCCATCATCACGCGGTCGCGCTCGTCGATCTTGCCGTCGCCATTCAGGTCGTCGGCCTTGCCGTCCTTGTTCGCATCCACCTGCTTGGAGGGGATCAGGTACGGCTTCCAGGGGCCAATGCCGTCGGCATAGGTCTTGACTTCCTTGAGGCCTGCGGGGGTCAGCAGGCTGGCGAAGGTGCGCGAATCACCAGCCACGGCAAAGTCATAGGGCTTGTCGTACGGGGCCACCAGCGACATGGTGCCATCGGGGTTCACATCGTCTGCATCCACCAGTTGCACCAGGCGCACCTGGGTCTTGGTGCGCAGGTACTTGAGGTTGGATACCTCGAACGACTGGATGATGACTGGCGAGCTCTTGGAGGTGTAGCCGTACTTGGCCAGGATGGTCAGCAGGCGGTCTTCCAGCGGCAGGCCTTGCTTGACGTGGTAGGTGGGGTGCTTGGTCTCTGGGTACACGCCCACGGTGCGGCCAGCCTTGGCGCCTTCGGTCTTGGCCAGGTCCAGCACTTCTTCAAAGGTGGGGATCTGGAACTTGCCGTTGTACGACTGGTCGCGGTCCGACAGAGGCTGGATGGCGCGCAGGGTCTTGAGTTCGGCCAGGGTGAAGTCGGTGACAAACCAGCCTTCCTCCTCTACGCCATCGACCACTTTCTTGGTCTTGCGGCCCGCAAACTCGGCGCGGGTGGAGACATCCGTGGTGCCCGTGATGTTGGGCTCATGGCGGGCAACCAGCACACCGTCCTTGGTAGCCACCAGATCGGGCTCGATAAAGTCCGCGCCCATGTCAATGGCCAGTTTGTAGCCCTCCAGCGTGTGGTCGGGCCGGTAGCCCGCCGTGCCCCGGTGGCCGATCACCAGGGGCTTGTCGCCGTTCAACGTGGGGTAGGGATAGTTGTCGCTGCCGCCGCAGGCTGCCAGCGTGGCCACCATGGCCAGCGCTCCCCATTTCACACCAGTGATGTGCATGCTCTTCTCCTCGCTATGTTGTTGGTAGAACCGCCGAACTGTGGGGGCGGCATGTGACAAGACCATGACGTCCGTTTTGCAAACGCATGACGGCCGCGCCACACGCCAACCGCACCAATATGTGGCAAATATCTCGGCCACATTCCCCACCATTGTGCATAGGCATCGGCATGAACGTATAACTTTTGAACATAATTCGATGTTGCAGTGCGCCAAATCGGTGCATTAGCGATTTTTGACGTTGTTGACCTTTTGATGCTGAAAGCCTTTTGAACCATGAAACACGCGACCGCCGAGAGCTTCCTGTCCCACGTGGCGCTCCGCAACCCCGGCCAGCCGGAATTCCTGCAAGCTGTCACCGAAGTGATGGAAAGCCTGTGGCCGTTCATCGCGCAGCACCCGCGCTATGCCGAGCACGGTCTGCTGGAGCGGCTGGTGGAGCCCGAGCGCATCGTGATGTTCCGCGTGTCCTGGGTGGACGACCATGGCAGCGTGCAGGTCAACCGGGGCTACCGCATCCAGCACAGCATGGCGATTGGCCCCTACAAGGGCGGCCTGCGTTTTCATCCGTCGGTCAACCTGTCGGTGCTCAAGTTCCTGGCGTTTGAGCAGACCTTCAAGAACGCACTGACCACGCTGCCCATGGGTGGTGGCAAGGGTGGCTCCGACTTCGACCCCAAGGGCAAGAGCCCTGGCGAAGTCATGCGCTTTTGCCAGGCGTTCGTGACCGAGCTGTACCGCCATGTGGGCCCCGACACCGATGTGCCCGCCGGCGACATCGGCGTAGGCGGCCGCGAGGTGGGCTTCATGGCGGGCATGTACAAGAAACTGGCCAACAACGCGGCCAGCGTGTTCACCGGCAAGGGCCTGTCGTTCGGCGGCTCGCTGATCCGCCCCGAAGCCACGGGCTATGGCACCGTGTACTTCGCGCAGGAAATGCTCAAGACCCGGGGCCGTTCGTTCGACGGCCTGCGCGTGTCGGTGTCGGGCTCTGGCAACGTGGCGCAGTACGCCGTGCAAAAGGCGATGGAGCTGGGCGCCAAGGTGGTGACGGTGTCGGACTCCAGCGGAACGGTGGTGGACGAAGACGGCTTCACCCCCGAAAAGCTCGCCATCCTCATGGATGTGAAGAACCACCTGTACGGCCGCGTGAGTGACTACGCCGCCCGCACCGGTGTGAAGTTTGAAGCCGGTGTGCGTCCCTGGCATGTGGAGGTGGACGTGGCCCTGCCCTGCGCCACCCAAAACGAGCTGGACGAGAACGACGCGAAAACGCTCATCCAGAACGGCGTGCTCTGCGTGGCCGAAGGCGCCAACATGCCCTCCACCATCGAAGCCGCCAAGGCCTTTGAGGCCGCAGGTGTGTTGTATGCCCCGGGCAAGGCCAGCAACGCCGGCGGTGTAGCCACATCTGGCCTGGAGATGAGCCAGAACGCGGCCCGCCTGTCCTGGCCCCGTGAAGAGGTGGATGCCCGCCTGCTGCAGATCATGCAGGGCATCCACGCGGCCTGCCTGCACTATGGCAAGCGTGCCGATGGCAGTGTGAGCTACATCGACGGCGCCAACATCGCCGGCTTTGTGAAGGTAGCCGACGCCATGCTGGCGCAGGGCGTGGTGTAAGAGCATGTTCACACAGCAAATCACTGGGGCTTCGGCCCCTTTGTTTTTGGCGCGCAGCGCAGTGCAGGCTATGCTGCACACGGAAACAAATACACACACTTTCGGGAATCCGACATGGAAATTTTCAGCTTCTTGAATGTCATGGTCGAAAAAGGAGGCTCGGACCTCTTTTTCAGTGTCGGCGCGCCAGTGAACCTCAAGATCGAAGGGGTCACGCACCCCTTGAAGATGCCCGCCTTGCTGCCCGGCCAGGTCAAGCAACTGGCCTACGCGGTCATGAATGAAAAGCAGATCGGCGAGTTCGAGGCCAAGCAGGAGATGAACCTGTCCATCTCGGCCGAGAACCTGGGGCGCTTTCGGGTCAACGTGTTCGTGCAGCGCGGCGAAACCGGCATGGTGGTTCGCTACATCAAGAACAAGATCCCGCCGCTGGCCGCGCTGGGCCTGCCCCCGGTGCTGGAAAAGCTGGTGCTGCGCAAGCGCGGCCTGGTGCTGGTGACCGGGGCCACGGGCTCGGGCAAATCGACCACGCTGGCGTCAATGATCAACTACCGCAACGAGAACGTGACGGGGCACATCCTCACCATCGAAGACCCACTGGAGTTTTTGCACGCACACAAGCGCTCGGTGGTGGACCAGCGCGAGGTGGGCATCGACACGCAGTCGTACGAAGAAGCCCTGAAGAACGCACTGCGCGAGGCGCCTGACGTGATCATGATCGGCGAGATCCGCGACCGCAACACCATGAAGCAGGCCATTGCCTATGCCGAGACCGGCCACCTGTGCCTGTCCACACTGCACGCCAACAATGCCAACCAGGCCATGGAGAGGGTCATCAATTTCTTCCCCGAAGACGCCCACCATCAGCTGCTGATGGACCTGAGCATGAACCTGGCTGGTGTGATCTCGCAGCGCCTGATCCCCGGGCTGCACGAAAAGCTGGTGCCCGCGGTGGAGGTGATGCTCAACTCACCCTACATCGCCGACCTGATCGCCAAGGGCGAGTTCTCGGGCATCAAGGAGGCCATGGGCCACAGCACCGAGATCGGCATGTGCACTTTTGACCAAGCGCTGTACCAGCTCTACACCGACGGCCGCATCTCGCTGGACGAGGCGCTGCACAACGCCGACTCGCGCACCGACCTGGCGCTGCGCGTGCGCCTGGCGGCGGGCGTGACCACGCAGGATGCGGGGGACCTTTCCATCGACACATCCTCGCCCATGCAGTCGGCCTCGCGGCTGTCGTGACGGGCAGCGCGCGCATGCAGCATTGGCCGTTTCCGCCGTTCTTTCGCGACGCGCGGCCGGTCGACGCCCTGACACCTGCAGACGCCATCGTCTTCACGACCGGCGGGCACACCCGCCACGGCGTGCTGGAGCAGTTTGACCCACAAGCACAACGCGCCCTGCTGATGCCGCCGGACGGTACCTCGGCTGTGGCGCTGCCGTTTGCGGCCATCAAGAGCATTCAGCTGATGCCGCCCATTCCGCTGGCGGCCGACGCCGACCTGACAGCGCGTTACCAGGCCGCCGGAGGGCACGAAGTCCACACCACACCGCGCCTCTTCACCGTGCAATTCATCGACGGTGAAAACCTGCGCGGCGAAACCAAAGGCTTTGTCAAAACCCGCCAAGGCCTGTTCTTCTATCTGACCACTGACGCGGTGCACTGCGTGCGGATATTTATCCCCACCACGGCAATGCGCAGCTACCAAGTGGGGGGTCTGCTGGGCCAGCACCTGATCCAGTCCCGCCTGGTCACCGCCGACACGGTGCAGCAGGCGCTGACCGAGCAGGAGCGCCGGCGGCAAGGCCAGACCGCCAACGGCGAACCCATCCGCAGCCCGGCGCAGCTGGCAGGCCAGATCACACAGATCGGCAGCTTTGTGCCGGTGCGGCTGGGCGACATCCTCATCAACCAGGGACTGGTGAGCAACGACCAGATGCGTGATGCCCTCACGCTGATGCAGCGGGGCAACAAGCACCTGCTGGGCAACATCCTGGTTGAGATGGGGGCGCTCAGTCGGGCCCAGCTGACCGAGGTGGTGGCGCAGCAGTTCAGCATTCCGATGGTGGCGCTGGACGGTTTTGTGGTACAGCCCGAGGTGCTGCGCCTGGTGCCCAAGGAATACGCTGTGGAGCACCAGGTACTGCCCCTGCTGGTGAGCGACAAGAGCCTGGTGGTGGCGGTGGAGAGCCCGGTGGATGCCGACTACCTGGACGAGCTGCGGTTCTCGGCCCAGAAGCAGGTGGTGCCCGTCATTGCCAACCCCGACGAGCTGGCGACGCGCATCACGTTCGAATACTCCAAGCTGGGCATGGACCGCACCGATCTGTCGATCGAGGAAGAACTGCGGCAACTGTCCCAGCGGCTCACGGCCAGCGACGCGGCGCCGGGCCACGCAGACCTGCAGCGGCAGGTGTCAGACAACGACAGCCTGGTGGTGCGGCTGGTCAACAAGACCATCCTGGACGCCCAGGCACGGGGCGCGTCGGACATCCACATCGAGGCCTACCCCGAGGAGCAGCCCACGCTGATCCGGCTGCGCGTGGACGGCGATTTGACCGAATACATGCGCATCCCCTTCGTGCTGCGCGCGGCCCTGCTGTCGCGCATCAAGATCATGGCCAACCTCGATATCTCCGAGCACCGGCTGCCGCAGGACGGAAAGATCGACTTTTCGCGCTTTGGCCACACCAAGCTGGAGCTGCGGGTGGCCGTGTTGCCCACCACCAACGGGCTCGAAGACATCGTGATGCGACTGTTGGCATCGTCCAAGCCCATTCGGCTGGCCAAGCTGGGCATGGACGGTGCCCTGGTCGAGCAACTGCAGCAGATGGTGCACCGCAGCTACGGCCTGATCCTGGTCTGCGGCCCTACGGGGTCGGGAAAGACCACCACCCTGCACTCGCTGCTGGCCGAGGTGAACCACCCCGACACCAAAATCTGGACCGCCGAGGACCCCGTCGAGATCACGCACCACGGCCTGCGCCAGATCCAGATGCACCCGCGCATCGGGCTCACGTTTGCTACCGCCATGCGCGCTTTTTTGCGAGCCGACCCGGACGTCATCATGGTGGGCGAAATGCGCGATAGCGAAACCGCACACATCGCCATCGAAGCCTCGCTGACCGGCCACATGGTGATGTCCACCCTGCACACCAACAGCGCCCCCGAGAGCGTGATCCGCATGCTGGACATGGGACTGGACCCCTTCAACTTTGCCGATGCACTGGTGGGGGTGCTGAGCCAGCGCCTGGCACGCCGCCTGTGCCCCGACTGCAAGCAGCCCTACAAGCCCGACGCCGACGAGCTGCAGCAGATCGCCACGGACTACGCGACAGGCACCGGTATGGCGCCCGAGAGCCTGCTGGCCCCATGGCGCAACCGCTTCGTGCCCGCCGGAGCCGCCGACTGGGTGCTGTATCGCGCCCAGGGGTGCAGCCATTGCGACCACACTGGCTACAAAGGCCGCGTGGGCATCTACGAGCTGATGGCCGCCTCGCCAGGCATCAAGAAACTGATCCAGACACGCACGCCCGTGGACCAATTGTTTGAGGCCGCTACTGCACAGGGCATGCTGCGGCTGCTGCAGTACGGGCTGCTCAAGGTGCTGGAGGGCGTGACCGACCAGCGCAGCGTGCACGGCGCCTGCACCTGAACCGCCGATCCCGTGGACGATCTCGCGGGGAATCGTCCACAGGTTCCAATACCACCCGTCCTCACCGAACTTTTGTGCTGGGGCCAGAATCTGTCATGACGATGAAACGAATCCCTCTTCTCGCATCCCTGGGGCTGGTGGTAGCCGTGAGCGTGGGTTGCGCCACCCTCGACGCCAAGCAGCGCGAATGGATCTTCCAGCCCAGCGACCGCAGCTGGGGCGGCGCGCAGTCCACCGAAGACATGCAGGACGTGTGGATTGAATTCACCTCCGACACCAGCGCCAAGGCCGAGCGCTTGCATGGCCTGTGGCTGCCCCACAGCAAGGCCAACGCACCGGTGCTGCTGTACCTGCACGGTGCGCGCTGGAATGTGGCGGGCTCGTCGGGCCGCATCCGGCGCATGCAGGAGCTGGGCTTTTCGGTGCTGGCCATCGACTACCGGGGCTTTGGGCGCAGCAGCGCCGGCCTGCCGTCTGAAGCCACGGCCGCCGAAGACGCCCGCGCCGCCTGGACCTGGCTGGCCGAGCAGCACCCGGGCAAGCCACGCTATATCTTCGGCCACTCGCTGGGCGGCGCCATCGCCATCGACCTGGCACGCCAGGTACCGGATGAAATGGGCACCATCGTCGAAGGCACCTTCACAAGCATCCCCGACGTGGTCAGCACCTTCAAGTGGGGCTGGCTGCCGGTGTCGCCCCTTATCACGCAGCGGTTCGAATCCATCCGCAAGGTGGCCGAGATCGGCTCTCCGCTGCTGGTCGTGCATGGCAGCGACGACAGCCTGATCCGCCCCACGCTGGGCCGCCAGCTGTACGAGGCAGCGCGGGAGCCCAAGCAGTTTGTGCTGGTGGAAGGCGGCTCGCACCACAACACCAACGCTGTGGGACAAAGGCAGTACCGCGAGGCCGTGGCCTCGCTGTTTCACCTCAAGTAAGCGCAGCGGCGCGCCGCGTCGTCTCAGCGTAGCGGTGTCAGCGGCGCACCGCCTGGGCCAGCGCCGCCCAGGCTTTGAGGGTGAGCGGGTGCGTAAAGCCTGCCCCGGCCACGGGGTGGGACGACAGTTTGATCACCACCATCTCGGCGGCTGGGTTCACGTGGATGAACTGCCCGTGGATACCAGCGGCCTCATAGGCGCCATCGGCGTTGTGCAGCACCCACCACTGGTTGCGGTAGCTGTAGCCGGGCCGAAAGGCCATGCCACCCATCTTGAACTTCTCGCGGTCGCTGCCCTTGGCGGTGTCGTCGATCACGGCCTTGTCAAAAATCTTCTGGCCGTTGAAGCTGCCGCCCAGGCGCAGCATTTCGCCAAACCGTGCGAGGTCTCGCGCCGTGGCATTGAGGCCCGCCCCCTGCAGCGGCGTGCCCACGCTGTCCACCATCACATGCGCGTCCTCCTCGGTGCCCAACTTTTGCCAGATGTTGTCGCTCATCAGCTCGGCCCAGTGTTTGCCGGTGGCACGCGACACGATCCAGCCCAGCACCTCGGAATGCACCGTGCGGTACACAAAGCCTGCGCCGTGTTCGCCTTCCTTTTTGAGCGTCTTGAGGAAGTCGTAGACATTGGTCGGCCCCTGGTAACCGGGCGGACGCGGCAGCAGGCCGCTGGACCAGCTGTAGCCAAAGATCTCGGTGGTGGGGTCGGTGTAGACCTCGCGAAAGCGCACGGCGCCCGTCATGTCCATCACATCGCGCACCTTCATGTCGCCCCAGGCCGATCCAGCCAGCTCGGGAACATACTTGGTGACCAGCGCCTCGGGGTCGATCTTGCCCTCGTGCGCCAGCTGCGCCGCCATGAGCCCGGTGAACGACTTGGTGACCGAGAACAGCAGATGCGGCGTGTAGGGCTTCATCTGGTTGTCGTAGCGCTCGTAAACCACGCGGCCCTTGTGCATCACCACCAGCGCATCGGTGTAGGTGCGGGTGAACCATTGGTCCACCGTGATGGGCTGGCCCTTGTCGTCATCGAATGCCACTGCGCCCAGTGGTCGCAGGTCGGACGGCAACGCAGATGGTGCCGCCGCGCCCCGGCGGATATTGCGTGTGGGCTGCAGCTCGCGCAGGTGCTGCACGGCCCAGCGCAGCTGCGGGTATTTGTACGAGTTGCTGAGGTCCACACGCTGCGCCCCTTCGGGTGGGAAGGCGCTCATGTAGCCCAGCTTGTCCAGCGTCACGGTCTCAGGTGCGGGCAGCGCGGGGGCCTGGGCCTGTGCCGCAAAGGCGGCACCCAGTGCCGCTGCAGCGCAGGCTGCACGCCACAGCGTTGCAGGAAATGCCCTTGGGCGCTGGGGCCGCGCAGGACGCACGGGGTGCGCGGGGTGCGCCTCAAAAGCGCTGTGGATCTTGTGCATGGCTTGTCTCCTCGTTGTGTTGTGCGGTGTCCCGGCGAGCCACTCCAAAGAGCGGGACAGCCCGCCAGCCACCGCCACACAATGTAGCTGCGCCCCCCGCCCGGCAGGATGTCACACGCGCGACCCGCTCCCTACATGAATCTGCGCGATTTCTCACCGCCGCTGACAACAGCCTCGCCAGCGATACCAAGACCCCATCTGGTACGCTCAGACAGATATGTCTGCCCCCTCCGCCACCGCAGCGTCTGCGGCCGCCCCTGTCTCCGTCCCGCCCGGCCTGGCCATTCTGGTACTGGCCTTGCTGCTCTCCATCCAGCCCGTCACCACCGACCTGTACCTGCCCGCCCTGCCCGCGCTCACCCGCAGCCTGGGCGCGCCCATGGCGGCGGCGCAGCTCACGCTGAGCGGGCTGCTGCTGGCGTTTGGTTGTTCGCAGATGGTGTGGGGCCCGCTGTCTGACCGCTTTGGGCGCCGCCCCATCCTGCTGGCGGGCCTGTCCATCTACACCGTGGCATCGTTGGGCAGCGCCATGGCACCCAGCATGGGCCTGCTGATCCTGTGGCGCATTGCCCAGGGTGCGGCCATGGGCGCGGTGGTGATGTGCGCGCGCGCCATCGTGCGCGACCTCTACACCCCACTGGAGGGCGCACGCGCCATGTCCAAGGCGCTCACGGGGCTGGGCATCGTGGCCTGCGTGTGCGCACCCATGGGCGGCCTGCTCAGCGAATGGTTGGGCTGGCGCGCAGCGCTGCTGGCGCTCACCATGTACGCCGTGGTCACGCTGGCGCTGGTGGCCTTGCGCTTGCCCGAGACTCTGGCCCACCGCAACCCCCAAGCGCTGCAGCCCCGTGCGCTGGTGGGCACCTGGCAACAGGTGTTGCGCAGCCCCAACTTCTGGGCGTTTTCGCTGCAGACCACGGCCACCTATGGCGGGCTGTTCACCTTTCTGGCGTCGTCCTCGTTCGTCTACATCGACGTGCTGGGCCTCACGCGCACCATGTATGGCTGGGTCATGGCGTCTGCCTGCGTGGCCTACTTTGCGGGCACCTTTGTGTGCCGCGCTCTGCTGGCGCGGTTTGGCCTGCAGCGCACGGTGGCCATTGCCGGTGCCTTGAGCGCCAGCGGCGGCACGCTGATGGCGCTGGTGGCCTGGATGGGCTGGCACCACCCCTGGGCACTGACGCTACCGTTCTACCTGTTCATGGTGGCGCACGGCATCCACCAGCCCTGCGGGCAAAGTGGCGCCGTAGGGCCCTTCCCCAAAGCAGCAGGCGTCGCATCGGCCCTGAACGGTTTCATGATGATGCTGGCGGCCTTTGCCATTGGCGGCTGGCTGGGGCTGCGGCTCGATGGCACGGTGTGGCCGCTGGTCAACGGCATCTGGTTCTGGTCGGTGGTGCTGGCCGTGATCTCGTGGACGCTGGTGCAGAAGTTTGGAGCGCCCCGTGAGCACGCCTGACACTCTACCTACCATCGCCCTGGCGGGCCCCACGGCGTCGGGCAAGACCGCCGGCGCGCTGACGCTGGCCGCCGTGCTGGGCAAACAGGGCCGGCCGGTCGAGATCATCAGCGTGGACTCGGCCCTGGTGTACCGGGGCATGGACATTGGCACGGCCAAGCCCACGCCCGACGAGCGCGCCGCCGTGCCACACCACCTCATCGACATCCGCGACCCGCTGCAGGCCTACAGCGCCGCCGAGTTTGTGCAGGACGCCACCCGGCTCATCGCCGAGATCCGCGCGCGCGGCGCACTGCCACTGCTGGTGGGCGGCACCATGCTGTACTTCAAGGCGCTGTTTGATGGCATTGACGACATGCCCGCCGCCGACCCCGAGGTACGCGCCAAGATCGAAGCCCAGGCGGCCGAGTTGGGCTGGCCCGCCCTGCATGCCGAGCTGGCGCGTGTGGACCCCGTGACGGCTGCACGCCTGGCCCCCGGCGACAGCCAGCGCATCCAGCGGGCACTGGAGGTATGGCATGTGTCAGGCCAGCCGTTGTCGAGCTTTCACACTATCAAAAAGGTAGCAGGCAACACAAATAACACCGGCGCTAGCGCGCTTTTCTCCTTGGAGCCCGAGAACCGGGCCTGGCTGCACGAGCGCATCGCCCAGCGTTTCGACACCATGCTGGCCGGAGGATTCATTGACGAGGTGGCGGCCCTGCGCGTACGCGGTGACCTGCACCCCGACCTGCCCTCCATGCGCTGCGTAGGCTACCGGCAGGTGTGGGAAGAACTCGACTTCCAGGCCAGCCGTCCTTCAGGCACCCCGTTGAACACGGCCTTCCTGCGCGAACGCGGCATTGCCGCCACACGGCAACTGGCCAAGCGCCAGATCACCTGGCTGCGCAGCATGCCGCAGCGCCAAGCCATCGCCTGCGACCAACCCCATGCCGTGGCCACGCTGGTGCAGGCCGTGCTGCAACGCCTGAAGCAGCCCACGCCATGACGCTGCTGCACGTGGAGAACCTGGGCAAGCACTACGGCAGCACGCCGGTGTTCGCCAACGTGCAGTTCACCGTGGCGCCGGGCGAGTTTGTGGCCATCGTGGGGGATTCGGGCGTGGGCAAGTCCACGTTGCTCAACTGCCTGGCGGGCCTCGACACCTGGGACACCGGCAGCATCACCCACGGCACCACCGACCTGAGCCAGTTGGACGACACCGCCCGCGCCCTGTGGCGTCGCGCGCAGGTGGGTTTTGTGTTCCAGGCCTTCCACGTGTTACCGCACCTGGACGTGGCACAGAACGTGGCCCTGCCGCTGATGCTGCTGGGCCAAAGTGATGCCGCCCGCGTGCAACACATGCTGGCCGCCGTGGGCCTGGAAGGGCTGGGTACACGGCTGCCGCAGCAGCTCAGCGGCGGGCAACTGCAGCGCGTGGCCATCGCCCGCGCACTGATACACCGCCCCGCCCTGCTGCTGGCCGACGAGCCCACCGGCAACCTCGATCCCACCACCGCCACGCGCGTGATGGACCTGCTGCTGGCGCAGACGCGCGAGCACGGCGCATCGCTGGTGCTGGTCACCCATTCCGACGCCGCCGCAGCGCGGGCCGACCGGGTGCTGCGCCTCACGGCCAGCGGCATCGCCGGTTAGGCCTCGAACGCTCCCAGCAGGGGCCGGACGAGGACTTCAAGCCGATCACGCAACCCAGCCCAGCGGTTCCGGCCAGAAGGGTTGTGTGAGCCGCGCTCACTCGATGTTCAGCCGCTGCGCCGCCTTGTTCACCTTCTTGGGGAGGTTCAGCGTCAGCACCCCGTTGTCGTACTTGGCCTTGGCCTGCGCTGCGTCCACATCTGCGGGCAGCTGAAAGCTGCGGGCCACGGCGCCGTAGTAGCGCTCGCTGCGCAGCACCTTCTCGCCCTCGCGCTTTTCATCGTGCTGGCGCACCTCGGCGCGCAGGCTCACCACGTTGCCTTCGAGGGATACATGGATGTCCTCCTTGGCCACGCCGGGCACCTCGGCCTGCACCGTATAGCCGCTTTCGGTTTCTTTCACATCCACCTTGATCTGGCTGGGCGAAGGCAAGTTGTCGCCATGCAACGGGCGCACGTAAAAGCCGGGGGCAATGTCCTTGAAAAAGTCGTCAAACAGACTGCCACGGGTCACGAGAGAGTTCATGGTTTTGGCTCCTGAAAAGGGGTTGAAACAGACAGCTGAGCCAGCGCAGGAGGGCGGGCCCTGACTCCAAGATAGGCCTGCGGTATCGCGGCTTCAAGGGGGTTGAAATGCAAGGTTGATGTGCGTCAAAAACCCAGGCTCCCGACGCCTGCGGCCACAATGCAGGCCATGCTCGCCCTGCTCCGCACCTTCTCCTGGCAAGACCTGCGCCACCACCCCTGGCGCAGCGCCGCAGCGGTGGCGGCCGTGATGCTGGGTGTGGCGCTGGCGTTTGCGGTGCATGTGATCAATGCGTCGGCGCTGGACGAGTTCTCGCAGGCTGTGCGCGCTGTCAACGGCCAGCCCGACCTGGAGCTGCGCGCCATGCAAGGCAGCCTGCCCGAGGCGCTGTATGAACGCCTGGCCACCGACCCACAGGTGGCCCGCGCCAGCCCGCTGCTGGAGCTGTCGGCCATGGCGCAGGCAAGCACTACCAATGCCAATGCCAAAGCACATAGCGCACCCTGGCGCACCCCGCTGCGCGTGCTGGGCGCCGATGCCTTGCTGCTGCCCACCATGGCGCCGGCACTGATGCCACGCCCGTGGGACAGCGCCGACCGCTTCGCCCTCTTCGCACCCGCCACGGTGTTCCTCAACACGGCAGCGCTGCAGGCACTGGGGCTTTCTGCCGCCGCTCCAGCACCATCGTCGCTCCTGCCCCGCCTCACGCTGCAGGTGGGTTTACAACAGGCGCTCATGGTGCAGGTGGCAGGCACCGTGACCGCCGGCGGCGCGCCGCTGGCCGTGATGGACATTGGCGCTGCGCAAGACCTGTTTGGCCGCGCAGGCGCACTCACCCGCATCGACTTGCAACTGCAGCCTGGCACCGACCGCACTGCGTGGGAGACCACACTGCGCGCGCAGCCCGGCTGGCCTGCCAACCTGGTGCTGGCGCAGCCTGGCGATGCCACCCAGCGCATCAGCAACCTGTCGCGCGCCTATCGGGTCAACCTGACGGTGCTGGCGCTGGTGGCACTGTTCACCGGGGCGTTTCTGGTGTTCTCGGTACTGGCCCTCAGCGTGGCGCAGCGCGGGCCGCAGTTTGCGCTGCTGGCCGTGCTGGGCGCCACACCGCGCCAGCGGCTGGCACTGGTGCTGGCAGAGTCGGCAGCGCTGGGCTTGCTGGGCAGCGTGCTGGGCATAACGCTAGGTACCGCGCTGGCGGCCACGGCGCTGCAACTGCTGGGCGGCGACCTGGGCGGCGGCTACTTTGCGGGCGTGCGGCCCGCGCTGCAATGGAGCGCCCCCGCCGCCCTGGTGTACGGCGCACTGGGCGTGGCGGCCGCCTTGGCGGGTGGCTGGTGGCCCGCCCGCGCCGCGCAGACCCTGCCCCCGGCCCAGACCCTGAAGGGCCTCGGCGCCGCAGCCAGCCAGGCGGACAAGGGCACTGTTGGTATCGTTTTGATAGCTACCGGGGCACTGTTGACTTGCGCCCCACCCATATTTGGCATTCCACTGGCCGCCTATGTGGCCATCGCGCTGCTGCTGGTGGGCGGCATCGCACTGCTGCCCTGGGGCATGGCGCGGTTGCTGGCGTGGCTGCAGCCCCTGGCCGCGCGCCACGCGCTGCCACTGCTGGCGCTAGAGCGCGCGCGGCGCATGCGGGGCAGCGCGGCCATCGCGGTGGGCGGTGTGGTCGCGTCCCTCAGCCTGGCCGTGGCGCTGACGGTGATGGTGTCCAGCTTTCGCGGCTCGGTCACGCAGTGGCTGGACGCGGTGCTGCCGTCGCCGCTGTATGTGCGCTCGGCACTCAGTGCGGGTGGCACGGGCGGCGGCGAGGCAGCGTTACTGCCCGCAAGTTTTGCCGAAGCGGTGGGCCAGTTGCCGGGGTTGGACCGCGTGCAGCCCCTGCGCGCCAGCCCGCTGCAGTTGTCCCCCACGCTGCCTGCCCTCACGGTGCTGAGCCGCCCCCTTGGCGATGAGCCGGCACAGACCCTGCCCCTGGTGGGCGAGGCCCTGCCCGTGCCCCCCGGCCACACGGGCGTGTACATCAGCGAAGCCGTGGTTGACCTGTACGGCCTGCGCCCCGGCATGGATTGGCCCGCACTTTCCAAGGCTTTTAGCCCTCAAGCGCTAGAGAATCATGCGCCAGCAGTTATCTTTTATATAGCAGGCATCTGGCGGGACTACGCCCGGCAAACCGGCGCCGTGGTGATGGACCGCGCCGTGTGGCTGCGCCTGACCGGCGACGCCCGCACCAGCGACCTGGCCCTGTGGCCGAGCGAGGGCGCCGACCTGTCGGCCTTGCAGGCGTCCATCCGCGCACTCTCTGCGACCCAAGCTGGTCGCCAGCCCTCCATTGCGGCGGGTGCAGCCACTGGCGACGGCAACGAGGCCCTGGTGGAATTCAGCTCCGCGGCCACCATCCGCGAACGCTCGCTGCGCATCTTCGACCGCAGCTTTGCTGTCACCTACTGGCTGCAGGCCGTGGCCATCGGCATCGGCCTGTTCGGCGTGGCCGCCAGCTTCAGCGCCCAGGTGCTGGCACGGCGCAAGGAATTTGGCCTGCTCGCTCACCTGGGCCTCACCCGGCGCCAGATCCTGACCGTGGTGGCAGGCGAAGGGGCTGCGTGGACCGCCGTGGGTGCAGCGGCGGGCGTGCTGCTGGGGCTGGCCGTGTCGGTGGTGCTGGTGCACGTGGTCAACCCGCAGAGTTTTCACTGGACGATGGATTTGGCGGTGCCGGGGGGGAGGTTGCTTGCGCTGTGTGCTGCGGTGGTGGTGTCAGGCACGGTGACCGCATGGTTGGCGGGGCGGGCGGCGGCGGGAAGGGATGCGGTGATGGCGGTGAAGGAGGATTGGTAATGCCGCATTGAGAGGCCTTGTCAGCACTATCAGCCGCCCAGTTTAGACAGCAGCTTTGTCTGGGGACACCGTGAACCCAAAGCCATCCAGAAATTGATCGGGACGTCAATATTTGAAAGAAATCAATGGCCCAAATATCAACAGCGGTTCGAAAACGCTTGAAGCGCGGCATGCGACGCCGAGAACAAATTCTTGGCAAACCTTCGCATGTCGGCAAACCCCGCCTCTATCGCTTTGACGCATCGCTGAGGATCGCCGGCATTGGTGAACACCATGAAGCAATTTCGAAACGAACAGGAATTGCACCTACGCGCGCGCATCGTAAAGGCGAGACGCGATTTGCCCAGAAAAGGTGGGTAGAAGATATTTGGATACTGGAATCACCTCTAGGGGCATCGGCCTCACTGGATGAGCACATCGAATGGCTTTGGAACGCCATTGCTCCCCATCGGGACTATTTTCGACAGCTGATTTCACAGTCATCGTCTGCTGGCGTAGTTCTTGGGTGCTTTTCTGAAAGCCCATACCCTTACTTCACAGTACAACCTGATTCCTTGCAATTGCTGAGACAGCTGGACTTGGGGATCTCGTTCAACTTCACATGCGTCTAGGCAAGGCAATCGCTTAAAAGACAGATGCCCACGCCTATCGGCTCGCGCGGTACCGCGGCCCCAGCGACTCGCGGCAACCGTACTAGCGGCCAATCCAACGTACCCGACAATCCCCCCATGACCCTCCCCTCCCCTTGGCTCCACGAAGCCATCGCCCGCATTGAAGCCGACTACCAGCGCAGCGCCGACACGCATCTGATCCCGCTGCGCCTGCCCGCGTTTGCCGCACATGGCATTGACCTGTACCTCAAGGACGAATCCACCCACCCCACGGGCAGCCTGAAGCACCGGCTGGCGCGGTCGCTATTTTTGTATGCGCTGTGCAATGGCTGGGTGCATGAGGGCTCGACCATCGTCGAGTCGTCCAGCGGCTCTACGGCGGTGAGTGAGGCCTACTTTGCGCGGCTGCTGGGGCTGCCGTTTGTGGCGGTGATGCCGCGCAGCACCTCGCCCGAGAAGATCGCGCAGATCGAATTCCACGGCGGGCGCTGCCACTTTGTGGACAGTGCAGGCGCGGTGTATGACGCGGCCCGTGCGATTGCCGAGGAGACAGGCGGCCACTACATGGACCAGTTCACGTATGCCGAGCGCGCGACCGACTGGCGCGGCAACAACAACATTGCCGAGAGCATGTTCACGCAGATGGCGCGCGAGCCGCACCCTGTGCCGCGCTGGATTGTGGTGGGTGCAGGCACAGGCGGCACCAGCGCCACCATTGGCCGCTATGTGCGCTACCAGCGCCATGCCACGCAGGTGTGTGTGGCCGACCCGGCGGGGTCGGTATTCAGCGCGTACCACCGTACGGGCGACGCGGCGCTGACGGCGCCGGGATCCCGCATTGAAGGCATTGGGCGCCCACGGGTGGAGCCGAGCTTTGTCCGCACACTGGTAGACCGCATGGTGGATGTGGCGGACTGCGAGTCCATCGCCGCCATGCGCGCGCTTTCGCAGTTGCTGGGGCGGCGCGTGGGGCCGTCCACGGGCACCAACTTTGTGGCCATGCTCACACTGGCCAGCGAGATGCGCGAGCGGGGCGAGCGCGGCTCCATCCTGTCGCTGCTGTGTGATGCGGGCGAACGGTACTTGCCCACGTATTTCGACACCGAATGGGTGGACCGCACGTTTGGCGACTGCTCGGCCGCGCAGCAGAAGATGGACGCACTGATCGGCTGACGCTCGCTCCCCTCCGCACCATGCCCTTTTCTGCTTTGCCTCCAGGCCTCTTGCCGCTGCCACTCGGCCTCACGGTTACTCGCCGGCGGTTTCTGGCCACGCAGGTGCCGTTGGGCCTGACGGCAATTAGTGCTGCGGGGTGGTTACCCGATGCAGCGTATGCGTTACCCGCACGCACGTTGAGCTTTCCGCGTGACCACGGTAGCCACCCGGAGCTGCGCACCGAGTGGTGGTACATCACCGGCCACGTACAGGCGCAGGGGCAGCCATGGGGGTTTCAGATCACGTTCTTTCGCTCGCGGGTCGATGGCACGCAGCGGCTGCAGTCGGCCTTTGCGGCCAAACACTTGCTGTTTGCGCACGCTGCGATCACCGATGTGCGCGGTCAGCGACTGCTGCACGACCAGCGAATTGCGCGTGCAGGTTTTGGTGTGGCGCAGGCCAGTGAGGCCGACACCCGCATCCGGCTACAGGACTGGACGCTGGAGCGCAGTGACGCGGCCCGCAGTACGCCCGCAGGTGCACGAAGCCGCTATACCACCCACGTTGCGGGCAGCGAGTTTGATCTGGACCTGGTGTTCGATGGCACCCAGCCCGTGCTGCTGCAAGGGCAGCAGGGGCTGTCGCGCAAGGGGCCGGACGCCGAGCAGGCCAGCTACTACTACAGCCAGCCACAACTCACTGTCAGCGGCACCTTGACGGTGGGGGGCAAACGCATGGCTGTCGCGCCGGACACCGGCCGCGCCTGGATGGACCACGAATGGAGCGAGGCGCTGCTGCACCCCGAGGCCCAGGGGTGGGACTGGATCGGCATGAACCTGCACGACGGCAGCGCGCTGACAGCCTTCCGCCTGCGGCGGGCTGATGGCACTGCGTTGTGGGCGGGGGGGTCGTGGCGGGCGCCCGGGCAGCCGGTGCAGGTGTTTGATGCGTGGTCTGTGGTGTTCACCCCCCTGCGCTGGTGGGCCAGCCCTCGCAGTGGCGCGCGCTACCCAGTGCGATGGCGGGTGCAGACGCCAGCAGGCGCCTTTGAGGTGAACGCGCTGCTGGACAGCCAGGAGCTTGACAGCAGCGGATCAACGGGCGCCATCTACTGGGAAGGGCTGTCGGACCTGGTGAGCGTTACAGGTCAGCCCTTAGGCAGGGGCTACCTGGAGATGACCGGATACGCAAAACCTCTGCGCCTGTAAAGGCAGCAGCGGCTTGGTGTTCAAAGGATACCGCTAGAACAGGCGGCGTCACATCCTCAATGCTTGGCAGAGTTGCCTGCGCGGCGCTGTGCCAGCCAGGCGATGATCTCGCCCATGATGCCGCGGCGGAAGGCCAGCACGCAGATCACGAAGATCAGACCCGTGACCATGGTGACGGATTCACCCAAGGTCTTGAACCATTCCACGCTGGTCAGTGCCGCCAGCAGGTTGCCGAACTCGCCGATCTTGTTCTCCAGCAGCACCACCACGGCCGAGCCGATGAGCGGGCCTGACAGCGTGCCCAGGCCGCCCACCAGTGTCATCAGGATGACCTGGCCCGAGGCGGTCCAGTGCACATCGGACAGCGTGGCAAAGCCCAGCACCAGGGTCTTGAGAGAGCCTGCCAGACCCGCCAGAGCCGCCGACAGCACAAAGGCCAGCAGCTTGAAACGGTGCGTGTCGTAGCCCAGCGAGATGGCGCGGGGCTCGTTCTCCTTGATGCCTTTGAGCACCTGACCGAACGGCGAGTGGATGGTGCGCACGATCAGCAAGAAGGCGGCGACCACGATGACCAGCGCCACGTAGTACATCACCAGATCGCTTTGCAAATCGATCAAGCCAAACAGCTTGCCGCGCGGCACGCCTTGCAGGCCGTCCTCACCTCCCGTGAAGGGTGCTTGCAGACAGGCAAAGAACAGCATCTGCGCCAGCGCCAATGTGATCATGGAGAAGTAGATACCCTGGCGGCGAATGGCCAGCCAGCCAAACAGCAGGCCCAGCAGCGCGCCACCAGCGGTGCCCAGCAGCAGGCCCACTTCAGGGGTCAGGCCCCACACCTTGATGGCGTGGCCGGCCACGTAGGCCGCGCCCCCCAGAAAGGCTGCATGGCCAAAGGACAGCAGACCGGTGTAACCGAGCAGCAGGTTGAACGCGGAAGCAAACAGTGCAAAGCACATGAGCTTCATCACGAAGACGGGATAGGCGCCGAGAAAAGGCGCGGCAATGAGGGCCAGCAACAGCAGGCCGTAACCAATGGTGGCAGTGTTCTTGGAATTCATGCTGGCAGCCCCTTATTTTTCTTTGCCGAACAGGCCGGCGGGGCGAATGAGAAGAACGATGACCATGATGACAAACACCACAGTGGAAGACGCTTCGGGGTAGAAAACCTTGGTGAAACCTTCGATGACCCCCAGGCCCAGCCCCGTGAGGATGGAGCCCATGATGGAGCCCATGCCGCCGATCACCACCACGGCAAACACCACGATGATGAGGTTCTGGCCCATGAGCGGCGTGACCTGGTACACAGGGGCGGCCAACACACCCGCGAAGGCAGCCAGCGCTGCGCCAAAGGCATAGGTCAATGTCACCATCACCGGCACATTGATACCGAAGGCCTCGACCAGGCGGGGGTTTTCAGTGCCTGCGCGCAGGTAGGCGCCGAGCTTGGTCTTTTCGATCACATACCAGGTGGCGATACACACCACCACCGAGGCGACGACGACCCAGGCCCGGTAGTTGGGCATGATCATGAAGCCGAGGTTGGTTGCCCCTTCGAGCAGCTCGGGAGTGTCATAGCCGAGGCCCGACACGCCATAGATGGAGCGAAAGACGCCTTCGATCAGCAACGTGAGACCCAGCGTGAGCAACAGCCCATACAAGTGATCGAGCTTGTAGATCCAGCGCAGCAAAAGGCGCTCGATCAGCACACCGAACAAACCCACCACCAGCGGTGCCAACACCAGCATCAACCAGTAGTTGATGCCAAAGTAGTTCATGGCCATCCATGTCAGCAACGCCCCGGTCATGAACAGCGCACCGTGCGCAAAGTTGATGACGTTGAGCAGGCCGAAGATCACAGCCAGCCCCAGGCTGAGGATTGCGTAAAACGATCCGTTGACCAGCCCCAGAAGGAGCTGGCTCAACAGGCCGGGCAATGAGACACCAAAGATTTCCATGGGAGGCAGCAGCAGGTGGAGAGAGTTCAGGTCAGAGGGTCACACCGTGCCCCGGCACACTCCAAGGGTGGCCGGGCCGGTGTGGGTCCTCTCAGGGGTTTACTTCCAGAGCGGGCACTTGCTCTCGGCCTTGGTGGTGAACACCGAGTCACCAGGCAGTTTCTTGATCAGCTTGTAGTAGTCCCAGGGCTTGGTGGACTCTGCGGGCTTCTTCACTTCCATCAGGTACATGTCGTGCACGTAACGACCATCGGCACGCAGTTGGCCTGCACCGAAGAAGTCGTTCATCTTCATGCCACGCCATGTGGTCATGACCTTGTCGGCATCCACCGTCTTGGCGGCTTCAACGGCCTTCAGGTAGTTCATGGTGGCCGAGTAGTCGGCTGCCTGGATTTCGGTAGGCATGCGCTTGGTCTTCTCGAAGAAGCGGGCCGAGAACTTGCGGGTCTCGTCGTTCAGGTCCCAGTACCAGCTGGTGGTGAACTGCAGGCCTTCGGTGTTGCGCAGGCCCAGGCTGTGCACATCGCTGATGAAGATCAGCAGGCCGGCCAGCTTCATGCTCTTGCCAATGCCAAACTCCTTGGCGGCCTTGATGGAGTTGATGGTGTCGCCACCCGCATTGGCCAGACCCAGGATCTGTGCCTTGGAGTTCTGTGCCTGCAGCAGGAAGGACGAGAAGTCGGACGCGTTCAGTGGGTGGCGCACGGCACCCACCACGTTGCCGCCCTTAGCCTTGACCACAGCGGTGGTGTCGGCTTCGAGCGCGTGGCCGAAAGCGTAGTCTGCCGTCAGGAAGTACCAGCTCTTGCCGCCACCATCGACAATGGCAGAACCCGTACCCTTGGCCAGCGCCACGGTGTCATACGCATAGTGCACGGTGTAAGGTGTGCACTGGTCGTTGGTCAGAGCCGAGCTGGCGGCGCCGTTGTTGATGTAAACGCGCTTCTTCTCGGCTGCCACCTTGGCAATGGCCAGTGCGGTGCCCGAGTTGGTACCACCGAACACCATGGTCAGGCCCTGGGTGTCGATCCACTCGCGGGCCTTGGAGGCTGCGATATCGGCCTTGTTCTGGTGGTCGGCGCTCATCAGCTCGATGGGCATGCCCAGCACCTTGCCGCCAAAGTCGTCAATCGCCATCTGGATGGCGACCGCGCCGTTCTTGCCTTCCACGTCGGCGTACAGGCTGGACATGTCGGTGATGAAACCGATCTTGACCTTGTCCTGCGCGTGCGCGGCCGAGGTGGCCAAGCCTGCAACGCCCAGCATCAGTGCCAGCACTTTGAGTTGTTTCTTCATGGATTTGTCTCCTGAGGGTGTGGTGGAAGAAAACGGTGGGGAAAAGGGTGGGGGCGTGGCTCAGACGCCCAGCAGTTCGTTGAGCACAGGCATCTTGGCTTCGAGCTCGGCAGCACCGAACTTCTCCACGATGCGGCCGTGCTCCATCACGTAAAACCGATCGGCCAGCGGTGCGGCAAAGCGGAAGTTCTGCTCCACCATGACCACTGTGTAGCCCTTCTGGCGCAGCATGGTGATCATGCGGGCCAGGGCCTGCACGATGACGGGCGCCAGGCCTTCGGAGATTTCGTCCAGCAGCAGCAGGTTGGCACCTGTGCGCAGGATGCGGGCCACGGCCAGCATCTGCTGCTCACCGCCCGACAGGCGCGTGCCCTGGCTGTTCTTGCGTTCGGCCAGGTTGGGGAACATGGCGTAGATCTCCTGCACCGACATGCCGGGCGTGCCCGTCTTGAGGACGGGCGGCAACAGCAGGTTTTCTTCGCACGACAGGCTGGAGAAAATGCCACGCTCTTCGGGGCAGTAGCCCACGCCCAGGTGCGCAATGCGGTGCGTGGGCATGTTCACGGTTTCCACGCCATTGATCTTGACCGAACCCTTGCGCGCACCGGTCAGGCCCATGATGGCGCGCATGGTGGTGGTGCGGCCGGCGCCGTTGCGGCCCAGCAGTGTGACCACCTCACCCGGCTGGACGACGATGTCCACGCCGTGCAGCACATGCGACTCGCCGTACCAGGCTTCGAGGTTCTTGATTTCGAGTGCGGGGGTGCTCATATCAATGCGCCCCTTGGAGTTGACCATCTGTCGTGCCCATGTAGGCTTCCATCACTTGCGGGTTGTTCGAGACTTCAGCGTAAGGCCCTTCGGCCAGCACGGCGCCACGCTGCAACACCGTGATGCGATCGGCGATGGTGGAGACCACCTTCATGTTGTGCTCCACCATCAGGATGGTGCGGCCCGCAGAGACTTTTTTGATCAGCTGTGTGACGCGGTCCACGTCTTCGTGCCCCATGCCCTGTGTGGGCTCGTCCAGCAGCATCAACTCGGGCTCCATCGACAGCGTGGTGGCAATCTCCAGCGCGCGCTTGCGGCCGTAGGGAAGGTTCACGGTCACTTCATCGGCCAGATCTTCCAGACCCACCTCCGTCAGCAGTTGCATGGCTCTGTCATCGAGCTGCCGCAGGGTACGCTCGCTGCGCCAGAAGTGGAACGAGGTACCCAGCTTGCGCTGCAGGCCCAGGCGCACGTTCTCGATGAGGGTGAGATGGGGGAACACGGCAGAGATCTGAAACGAGCGGATCACTCCGCGGCGTGCGATCTGCGCGGGCTGCTCTCGCGTGATGTCATGCCCGTTGAACCGGATGACGCCAGAGGTCGGCTCCAGAAACTTGGTGAGCAGGTTGAAGCACGTGGTCTTGCCCGCACCATTGGGGCCGATCAGCGCATGGATGGAACCGCGCCGAACGGCCAGGTTCACATCACTGACAGCGGTGAAGCCCTTGAACTCTTTGGTCAGGCTGTTGGTTTCAAGAATGACGTCGCTCATTGCGCCTTGGCCGCTCCGTAAGGTGCTGAAAAGAGGAGCCTTGCAACAAGGTCTCCCGATAGGATGAATCGCACCGCATCGTATGTCTCCCTACCCTGCAGTAGATACTGGGACTAATGCCTATGTATAAATGCCTACGTACCCGCCCTGAGAGTCCATGGCGAAGTCACGACACCGGCACGAGCGGCGCGCCAGCGCTCAATCTGATGCCTTGCCGGGACTGGAGCAACCCACGCAGAGGACGCGCAGCCCTGCGCCCGTCGCTGACTTTTTGCTGACATCCCTTGCCTTTCAGCACAGATGCATGCGCCGCGTCGAACGTGGGGCCTACTTATCCGTTTGTCCGGCACAGCGCCCTACACTGCCACAATGGCATCCCTCTCCTCTTCCACGCCCGCCCGGGGCGCACCCCGCTCGCTCACGGGGCTGCTGCCCTTTTTGCGCCCCTACAGGGCACGCATCGCACTGTCGCTGGTGTTCCTGGTGCTGGCAGCGTTGGCCACACTCGCATTCCCCATGGCGCTGCGCAATCTCATTGACGGGGGCCTGGTCACCGCCACGGGCGACCGGGGGGCACAGGCCATGGCACTTCGCGGCCATTTCGAAGAGCTGTTTGCCGTGGCCATGGCGCTGGGTGGGTTTTCGGCCGCACGTTTTTACATGGTGAGCTGGCTAGGCGAGCGCGTAACCGCTGACCTGCGCAACGCCGTCTACAGCCATGTGCTGCAACAAAGCCCGCAGTTCTTTGAGACCACACAGACCGGGGAGGTGCTCTCGCGGCTGACGTCCGACACGACGCTGGTGCAGACCGTGGTCGGATCATCACTGTCCATGGGGCTGCGCAATGCGGTCCTGGGCCTCGGTGCACTGATCATGCTGGTGTGGACAAATCCTTATGTGATGTCGGTGGTGCTGCTGGCCGTGGTGCTGGTGGTGCTGCCCACGATGTGGATCGGGCGAAGGGTGCGCAGGCTGTCACGCGACAGCCAGGACCGGGTGGCGGACTCCAGCGCCATCGCGGCAGAGGTGCTCAACGCCATCCCTGTGGTGCAGAGCTACACCGCCGAGCCGCGCGAAGCCACACGGTTTGCACGGGCCACCGAGGACGCCTTTCACACGGCGGTCAAGCGCACCAAGGCACGCGCCTTGCTCGTGGCTTTCATCATCATCGCCAACGCGGCCCTGCTGCTGTGGGGGCTGTACCGTGGCACAGAAGCCGTGTTGGCCGGGCAGATGAGTGCAGGTCACCTGGGTCAGACGGTGGTGTATGTCATCCTGCTGGCGAGTGCAGTGGCGGTGCTGGGTGAGGTGTACGGAGACCTGCTGCGTGCAGCAGGTGCCACCGAGCGCTTGATGGAACTGCTGTCAAGCAGTTCGCCCGTGGCGAACCCTGTGACGCCCAAGCAGCTTCCAACCTCGGGGCGGGGTCTGGAAGTGCAGTTTGACAGCGTGCAGTTTCACTACCCATCGCGCCCGGATCAGCCAGCGCTGCAGGACTTCTCGCTACACCTGTCGCCCGGCGAGACCGTGGCACTGGTGGGCGCCAGCGGGGCGGGCAAGACCACAGTGTTTCAGTTATTGCAGCGCTTTTACGACGTGGATGGGGACGGAGAGGCAGGCGCGCCAGGTTTGCCAGAAGGACGCATCCTGTTGAACGGTGTGGACATCCGCGACCTGACACTGGATACGCTGCGCACCCATACGGGCACGGTGCCCCAGGATGCTGTGATCTTCTCCGCCTCTGCCATGGACAACATCCGCTATGGCCGTCCCGATGCATCCGATGAGGAGGTCATGGAGGCCACCCGAGCCGCCTTCGCGCACGACTTCATCATGGCCCTGCCGAAGGGCTACCACACGTTTCTGGGCGAACGGGGCGTGCGTCTGTCAGGTGGCCAGCGCCAGCGAATTGCCATCGCCCGTGCCATGCTTAAAAACCCACCTCTGTTGCTGCTGGACGAGGCCACCAGCGCCCTGGATGCGGAAAGCGAGCGTATGGTGCAGGCCGCGCTGGACACCGCCATGCAGCGCCATACGGGCAGAAGGACCACGCTGGTGATCGCCCACCGCCTGGCCACCGTGCAAAACGCGGACCGCATCTTGGTGCTGGACCACGGTCAGATCGTGGAGCAAGGGACCCACAGCGCTTTGATGGCCCAAGGGGGGGTGTATGCGCGCCTGGCTGCACTGCAGTTCACCAGTTGATTCCGGCGCCATTCCGCAATGGCTGCCCCCAGGACCGGGTGCAGTGGCTACTGCAGGGTTTCCTTGACTGCCGCTGGCAGCGGCATGACGGCAATGCCCTCATCCAGCAGCTGCAACGCCTCCTGCGCGGTGGCCTGGCCACGAATGGCCCGATCCTGAACCTCGCCGTGGTGCATGCGCCTGGCTTCGTCGGCAAACCGGGAGCCGACATCTTCGGTATTCGCGACGACCTTGCGGGCCAGCTCCAGCCACGCTGCCTGTAGCGCTGGGGGAAGCGTTGATGCCTCGACCTGCGCGCTGGAAACAGCACGCGAAACAGAAGTTGTGCCGGACGGTGCCGTCGCAGCTGCGGCGGGCTCGCGGGCGCCCAGATTCAGGCGCGGCGCGCTCAGCCGCTTGTCGATATGGACGTCTGCGCACAAAGGGCACTGCACCAACCCGCGCTGCTTCTGGCTCTGAAAGTCATCTTCAGAACCAAACCAGCCTTCAAACACATGGCCGTGCCGACATTGGAGATCCAGTACCTTCATAAGATGCATCGTACGCTGGCGAGCGCAATCCCATGATGGGCGCTACCAGGCACATCAACGTCCAGGTGCAGAGTTGTGTTCAGAAGTGCTCCACCCCATTTGCCGGCCTACAGCTGGCAACGGGGAAGTGCCCTCAAAGCTTTGTCGAATGGCTCTGCCCGGAACCGACCGCTGCTTCAGCCGTGGCGCCGCAGCAGATACCGATAGACAAACCCGGGGAAGGCCAGCGTGAGAAACATGGTGCCGGTGATGGCGTAAAACTCCCAGCCCTGCGGTGCAATCTGGCCTGCACGGCGCTCCAGCAACAAGGCCAGTCCGCCCACCAAGAAGTACAGCAAGATCAACTCGGCCAGGCGGCCCACCAAGGGCTTGCCGCCAGCCGAAGCCGGTCCCATCACCAGCCAACGCTGATTGACGAAGGGCAGATTGGCGGCAATCAACGCCGCCACAATCACGAGCCAAACCGAACCGGTAAGTGACACAGAAGAACTGATCGAAGCAGCAAATTGGGAGTGGGAGCGGTAGCCCGCGCGATGTATACGCTCGCGCTACCGATCAGGTCGCCAGTGCGCGCACCACGGCGTCGGCACACAGGGCCATCAAACCACCTGGCAACAGACCTAACACCAGCACCAGAGCGCCGTTGATGGTCAACACCACGCGCACATCGACGGGTGCCGATACGTTGGTAGCGGTCAATGGCGCGTCGAAATACATGACCTTCACCACCCGCAGGTAGTAGAACGCACCGATCAGTGACATCATCACAGCAAACACAGCCATCGCCAGGTAGATTGACTGGCCCGAGGCCACCAAGGCCTGCAGGACCGCCAGCTTGGCGTAAAACCCCACCAGCGGGGGAATACCAGCCATCGAGAACAGGCAGACCGCCATCACACCTGCATACAGGGGGCTGCGCTGGTTGAGACCTGCGAAATCAGAGATTTCTTCGCTCTCGAAACCTTCCCGGGCCAGCAGCAGGATCACGCCAAAGGCAGCCAGGGTGGTCAGCACGTAGGTGATGACATAGAACATGGATGCACTGTAGGCATTCTCTACCGCAGTGGCATCCACATTGCCATTGATCACCCCCGACATCAGGCCCAACAGCACAAAACCCATTTGGGAGATCGTCGAGTACGCCAGCATGCGCTTGAGATTGGTCTGCGCAATGGCTGCCAGGTTACCGACCAGCAGCGAACCAATCGCCAGCACGGCCAGCATCTGCTGCCAGTCAATGGCCAGGGGCAACAAGCCATCCACGAGCAAACGGATGGTGATGGCAAACGCGGCCAGCTTGGGCGCGCCACCAATCATCAACGTCACAGCCGTGGGCGCGCCCTGGTACACATCGGGAATCCACATGTGGAAGGGCACCACGCCCAGCTTGAAGGCCAGACCTGCCACCACAAACACCAGGCCAAACACCAGCACCTGGTGCTTGATCTGACCGGAATTGACTGCCTTGAACACCTGGCCGATGTCCAGCGAGCCCGTTGCGCCATACACCATGGACAATCCGTAAAGCAAGAAGCCGCTTGCCATGGCACCTAGTACAAAATACTTCATGGCCGCTTCTGTGGCAGTGGCGTTGTCGCGGCGCAATGCCACGAGGGCATAGCTCGACAGTGTCAGCAGCTCAAGACCCAGGTAGATCACCAGGAAGTTGTTGCCCGAAATCATGATGAACATGCCGAGCAAGGCGAACATGGACAGCGTGAAAAGTTCGCCACCCCGCAACATATCGCGGTCGGCCGCGTAGGGGCGGCCGTACACCAGGGTGACCATCATGGCCACGGTGGCAAAACACTTGAGCCAGTTGCCCATGGCGTCACTTACCACCATGTTGCCGAAGCCATAGAAGGTGTTGCCACTGCTGGCGTACATGGCCTGCAGGGCGGCCACCACGGCGAGCGTGAGCATGGTCAGCACGTAGGTACTGGTGCGGCGGGGGCTGTGAACACCCAGATCAACCAGCGCAATCACGCAGGCCATCGTCAACAGCACAATTTCAGGGTAAATCGCTAGCCAGCTGATGTTGTCAATCATCTCGAATCTCTCAGTTCAGTCTGGTCTGTTCAGTTCAGCTTGGTCAGCGCCACATGCTTGAGCAGTTCTGCCACCGAGGTGTCCATCACGTCGGTGAACGGACGGGGATAAAGGCCCATGGCCAGCACTGCAATGCCCAGCACAGCGAGCACCAGGAACTCACGGCTGTCGATGTCCGTCAAGCCCTTGACGTTGTCATTGCCCACCGGACCCAGGTAAACGCGCTTGAACATCCACAGGGTGTAAGCGGCGCCAAAAATAAGCGCAGTAGCAGCTGCCAAGCCAATCCAGAAGTTGGCTTTGACGGCACCCAGAATCACCATCCACTCACCCACAAAGCCGGCCGTACCCGGCAGGCCGCAGTTGGCCATGGCAAACAACAGCGCAAACGCCGTGAAGTTGGGCATGGTGTTGACCACACCACCATACGCTGCGATCTCGCGAGAGTGCACACGGTCGTACAACACGCCAATGGACAGGAACATCGCGCCCGAGACGAAGCCGTGGGCAATCATCTGCACCAGGCCACCCGAAACACCCAGATCATTGAAGATGAAGAAGCCCAGGGTCACAAATCCCATGTGCGCCACCGACGAATAGGCCACCAGCTTCTTCATGTCCTTCTGGACCATGGCCACCAGGCCCACGTAAATCACAGCGATCAGCGACAGGGCGATCATCAGCCAAGCCCATTGCCGCGCAGCGTCAGGGGCGATCGGCAGTGAAAACCGCAGGAAACCATAGGCGCCCAGCTTCAGCATGATGGCGGCCAACACTGCGGAACCGCCCGTGGGCGCCTCCACGTGCACGTCGGGGAGCCAGGTATGGACAGGCCACATGGGCACCTTCACAGCGAAGGCGGCGAAGAAGGCGAAGAACAGAAGAGTCTGCGCACGGCCGCTCAGCGGCAGCTGATGCCAAGTCGCAATATCAAAGCTGCCACCCGACTGGTTGTACAGGTAGATCAGCGCGATGAGCATCAACAGTGAACCGAGCAACGTGTACAGGAAGAACTTGAACGCAGCGTATATTTTGTTCGGACCGCCCCAGATACCGATGATGAGATACATCGGAATCAGAGTGGCTTCGAAGAACACGTAAAACAGAATGCCGTCGAGTGCGCTGAACACACCGATCATGAGCCCCGAAAGGATCAGGAAAGCGCCCATGTACTGGTTCACGCGCTCAGTGATCGATTCCCAGGAGGCGATCACCACGATGACGGTGATGAATGCTGTCAGCGGCACAAACCAGAAGGAAATACCGTCCACGCCAAGGTGGTAGTGGACATTGAAGCGCTCGATCCAGTCAGCCTTCTCCACAAACTGCATGGCTGCAGTACCTAGCTTGAAGCCATCGTACAAAGGTAGCGTGACGAGGAAGCCGATCAACGCACCGACCAGCGCCAGCCAGCGCACGGCGCGCGCATGCTCATCGCGCCCGATGGCGAGCAACAGCGCGCCAAACGCAATCGGTGTCCAGATTGCAAGACTCAACAGACCCATTTTTATTCTTCTCCTACTTGTTGAGCCAGACGAAATACGTCATGAGCACAAAAACACCCAGAATCATGACCAGCGCATAGTGGTAAATAAAGCCCGACTGCACCCAACGTACAGCACCGGCAACCCAGCGCACGAGCTTCCATGACCCATTGACCAAGGCGCCATCAATCACTGCCTGATCCCCACCCTTCCACAGACCCACGCCCAGCGCACGTGCGCCACGGGCCAGAATGTTCTCGTTGATCCAGTCGAGGTAGTACTTGTTTTCAAGCAGTGTGTAGATCGGCTGTACGCGCGCCTTGATCGCAGTGGGCAACGCAGGATTGACCATGTACATGTAGTACGACAGGGCCACACCCGCCAATGCGAGCCAGAACGGTGCCGTCTGCAAGCCGTGCAATGCCATGGCCCAAGCGCTGTGGAAATGCTCTGCCATGTGCGCCATGGAAGGGTGCTTGGCCGCATCCACAAAAATGACATCCTTGAAGAAGTCACCAAACAGCATGGGCTGGATGAACAGGAAACCCACCACCACCGAAGGAATGGCCAACAGCACAAGAGGCACCGTGACCACCCATGGAGACTCGTGAGGCTCGTGGTGCTCATCATGACCGTGACCATGATCATCGTCATGGTGCGCGTCCGGGTTCTGGTCGAAACGCTCATTGCCATGGAACACCAGGAAATACATGCGGAAGGAGTAGAACGCCGTGATGAACACGCCCGCCAGCACCGCGAAATGCGCAAACCCGGCTGCAGGCAAATGGCTGAAGTGCACCGCCTCAATGATGCTGTCCTTGGAGTAGAAGCCCGAGAACAGCGGAGTGCCGATCAGTGCCATGGAACCCAGGAGCGAAGTGATCCACGTGATGGGCATGTATTTGCGAACCCCACCCATCCAGCGGATATCCTGATTGTGGTGCATACCCATGATGACCGAGCCTGCCCCCAGGAACAACAAGGCCTTGAAGAACGCATGGGTCATCAGGTGGAACACCGCCACCGAATAGGCCGAAGCGCCAAGAGCAACAGTCATGTAGCCCAACTGCGACAGCGTCGAATAGGCCACCACACGCTTGATATCGTTCTGGATGATGCCCAGGAACCCCATGAACAGTGCCGTGATGGCGCCAATCACCAAGATGAAGTTGAGCGCAGTATCAGACAGCTCGAACAGTGGTGACATGCGCGACACCATGAAGATGCCGGCGGTCACCATGGTGGCGGCGTGGATCAGCGCAGAGATGGGGGTAGGACCCTCCATCGAATCAGGCAGCCAGACGTGCAAAGGGAACTGTGCCGACTTGCCCATCGCGCCGATGAACAGGCAGATGCAGATCACGGTGACGAGCATCCAGCTGGTGCCGGGGAACGACAGCGCGCCAAGTTCGCCCGCCTTGGCGAAGATCTCGCCATAGTTCAAGGTGCCGGTATACGCTGCGATCAGGCCAATACCCAGAATGAAGCCGAAGTCACCGACACGATTCACCAGAAAGGCCTTCATGTTGGCGAAGATGGCCGTGGGCTTGTTGAACCAGAACCCGATGAGCAGATAGGACACCAGACCCACTGCCTCCCAGCCGAAGAACAGCTGCAGCAGGTTGTTGCTCATGACGAGCATGAGCATGGAGAACGTGAACAGCGAGATGTAGGCAAAGAAGCGGTTGTAGCCCTCGTCCTCTTCCATGTAGCCAATGGTGTAGATGTGAACCATCAGCGACACGAAGGTCACCACCACCATCATCATTGCCGTAAGGCTGTCGATCAGGAAGCCCACCTCCATCTTCAAGCCACCCACCACCATCCAGGTGTAGAGGGTTTCGTTGAAGCGGGCACCGTCGAGCGCAACGCTCTTGAGCGTCATGGCCGAAAGGATGAACGCAACAAGCACCCCGAGGATGGTCAGGGTGTGGCTCAGGCGACGACCGATCCAGTTACCACCGAAGGTCGTACCGAAGACGCCGGCCAGTACGGCACCCGCCAGCGGTGCCAGCGGCACAGCCAGGAGCGTTGAAGCAGAGAGGGTTTGACTCATTCTTGAGAACCTTGGGAATACTCGTGACCCATCAACCCTTGAGGGTGTTGAGGTCTTCTGCGTTGATACTGGATTTGTTGCGGAACAGCAGCACCAGAATGGCTAGGCCAATCGCCGATTCAGCGGCCGCCACGGTCAGGATAAAGAACACGAACACCTGGCCGTGCATATCTCCCAGGTAGTGGGAAAACGCCACGAAATTCATGTTCACCGCCAGCAGCATGAGCTCGATCGCCATCAGAAGCACGATCAGGTTCTTGCGGTTCAGGAAGATGCCGATCACGGCGAGCGCGAACAGCATGGCCCCCAGCGACAGAAAGTGGCCCAGAGTCAATGTCATGCTTTTTTCTCCTCGGCGGCAGCTTGCGCCGGCTCCTCGACAGCAGGCTTTTGAGTAGCAGCCACCTTGATCACAGCCAAACGATCAGCAGCGCGTACACGGATCTGTGATGACGGATTGATGGCCTTGCTGTCCTTGCGCTGGCGCAGTGTCAACGCAATGGCTGCGACCATGGCAACCAAAAGAATGACCGCAGCGATCTCAACCGGATAAAGGTACTCGGTGTACAGCAGCTTGCCCAACGCCTTGGTGTTTGAATATTGCACCACATGCCCTGCGGCATCCACCGCCGTCGCAATTGCTTTGGGCTCGTCAATGCTGCGGAATCCGCCCATCAACACGCCAGCCATTTCGAGGGCGATGAGTGCCCCGATGAAGGCCGCCAACGGGAAATGTTTCCAGAACCCTTTGCGTACGGTATCGATGTGGATGTCCAGCATCATCACCACAAACAGGAAGAGCACCATGACCGCGCCCAGGTAAACCAGCACGAGCGCAATCGCCAGAAACTCCGCCTTGAGCAACAGCCATACAGCCGCCGCCTGCGAGAACGCAAGGATGAGATACAGCACCGCATGCACAGGGTTGCGAGCAGTGATCACCCGGAAGGCTGCAAACAGCAGCACCACCGAGAAGAGATAGAAGAAACCAGTCTTGGCGTCCATGAATCGGGTCTTTATAGAAAGTCTGGCAAAGAGGCTGAACCCCGTACCGCTCAGCGGTACTTGGCGTCTGCAGCCTTGGCTGCCGCAATTTCACCTTCGTACCGGTCGCCCACGGCCAAGAGCATGTCCTTCGTGAAATACAGGTCACCACGCTTTTCGCCGTGGTACTCAAAGATGTGTGTCTCGACAATCGAATCGACCGGGCAGCTCTCTTCGCAGAACCCGCAGAAGATGCACTTGGTCAGGTCGATGTCATAGCGCGTGGTACGGCGCGAGCCGTCAGCGCGCACATCAGATTCGATCGTGATGGCCATCGCAGGGCATACGGCCTCACACAGCTTACAGGCAATGCAACGCTCCTCACCGTTGTCATAGCGGCGCAGTGCATGCAGGCCACGAAAACGTGGCGACAAAGGCGTCTTCTCTTCGGGGAACTGCACAGTCACCTTGCGGCGAAATGCATAGCGGCCGGTCAGGGCCATCCCCTTGAGCAACTCCACGAGCATGAAGCTCTTGAAGAAATCCTTGAACGAAAAAGGTGCAGCAGCAGCAACAGCAGTCATTTGTGTCCCCGCTTATTTCCAGATATTCCAAGGCGAGAGCAACCACCCGCCAACAAACAACAAATACACCAGCGTGACCGGAATGAAGATCTTCCAACCCAGGCGCATGATCTGGTCATAGCGGAACCGGGGGAAGGTTGCCCGGATCCAGATGAACATGGACACGACGAGGAAGGTCTTGAGCCCCAGCCAGATCCAGCCTGGAACCCAGTTGAACACGGCGCTGTCGATCGGGGGCAGCCAACCGCCCAAGAACATGAGAGCAGCCAGAATGGATACGAGCCACATGCTGGCGTACTCGGCCAGAAAGAAGATCGCGAAGCCCATGCCCGAGTACTCGACCATGTGACCAGCGACGATTTCCGCTTCACCTTCAACGACGTCAAAGGGGTGACGGTTAGTTTCAGCCACGCCGGAAATCAGATACACGAGGAAGATAGGCAGAAGAGGCAGCCAGTTCCAGGACAGGAAAGTCAGGCCTTTGTCCGCTGCCATGCCCCGGCCCTGCCCGAGTACGATCTCGGTCAGGTTCATACTGCCCGACACCATGATCACGACGAGGAAACAGAAACCCATCGCGATTTCGTAGCTCACCATCTGTGCCGAAGCACGCAACGCGCCCAGGAAGGCGTACTTGGAGTTCGAGGCCCAGCCCGCGATGATCACGCCATAGACCTCAATGGAAGTGATTGCCATGACCAGCAGCAAACCAGCATTCACATTGGCCAGGGCCACATCGGGGCCGAAAGGAATCGCCACCCAGGCAGCCAGGGCGGGCATGATGGCCATGACAGGTCCGAGCACGAACAGGCCCTTGCTGGCCGCCGTGGGCTGGATGATTTCCTTGGTCAGCAGCTTCAGCGCGTCAGCAATAGGCTGCAGCAACCCCATGGGGCCCACGCGGTTGGGGCCATGTCGCACCTGCATGAAGCCCAGCAGCTTGCGCTCCCACAAAGTGAGATATGCCACAGCGCCCATGAGCGGCGCCAGGATGCAGACGATCTTGATCAGGATCCAGAGCACTGGCCAGACAATACCGGTCCACCAGCCAAAGGAGAGCAGGTTCAGGCCCGCGTTGTAGATCGCATCGATCATGCGGCCACTCCTTCACGTGCCAGGCGCGCGTCGGCAGTCAGCTGCAGCGACGTGGAACGGCGCAACAGTCCGTCGAGTTGATAGATAGAAGCCACCACAGGTTCACCAGCTGCTGTCGTCGCACCAGGCACAGCCTTCACGGTGTTCGACAGTTGTGCTGCCGGCACTTGCGTGACCGTGCCTGCCGGGGCATTGGTAGCACGAGCCAGAACATCCTGCGAGGTTTCAAAGTCGAATCCCGGTACGCCCAGCAAGTTGGCCAGCACGCGCAGGACCTTCCATGCGGGACGGGTATCACCCAGAGGACGCACCACGGCATGGAAGCCCTGTATGCGGCCTTCCGCGTTTACAAAGCTGCCCGATGTTTCCGTAAATGGAGCAATTGGCAACAGAACGTCACTGAACTCCAGGTTGGCCTTGAAGGGACTCAAAGTGACCACCATCTCTGCGCCAGCAAGGGCGGCTATCGCCTGAGCACCTGCGGCGGAATCATGAACCGGCTCGGTGTTCAGCAGCAAAGCTGCCTTCAAACCACCGGAGAGCATCTGACCCGCATTCAATCCACCATTCACAGGATGAGCACCCACAAACTGGGCGCCCACTGTATTGGCCGCTTCCGTGAGATAGCCGACGGATGCACCCGTCTGCTCGCCAATCCAGTTGGCCAGGGCCAGCAATTGCGTAGCCTGCGCGTGGTGCGCCGCACCGTTGCCGAGCAACACGGCCTTGCGCTCGCCGCCCAGCAGCGAGCGGGCGATGGCCTGCGCAGCATCGTCGGCAGCTGCAGCACCTTGCGGAGCGGTAACGCCCTTTTCCTGGGCGATGGCCGAAGCGATGCGTCCGAGCGTGTACACCCATTCGCTCGCGCCCTGGGCGACGAACGACTGCACAGGCATGGCCCAGTCGTAGGCCACGTCAGCGATGGCGCTGACCTGGCAGCCATGACGGGCCGCTTGGCGGATGCGCTGCGCAAACAGTGGATGGTCCTTGCGCAGATTGGAGCCCACGACCAGCACGCGCTGCAGCGTGGACAACGAGGCGATGGAGGTGCCGAGCCAACGAATGCCTTCAGGAGCAGCAAACTCGGCGTTACGCAGGCGATAGTCGATGTTGTCGCTACCAAGGCCACGCACCAGGGCGCTGGCCAAGTACAGCTCTTCCAACGTGCTGTGCGGACTCACGAGCGCGCCGATGCTGGATGCCCCGTGGTCGCTCTTGATGTTCTTAAGGCCATTGGCCACGTACTCAAGCGCCGTCTGCCAGTCAACTTCCTTCCAGACCCCACCCTGCTTGAGCATGGGCTGGGTCAGGCGCTCGTCGCTGTTCAGCGATTCGTAAGAGAAACGGTCGCGGTCGGCGATCCAGCATTCGTTCACAGCCTCGTTCTCGAGCGGAACGACGCGCATGACCTTGTGGTTCTTCACCTGCACAATGAGATTAGCACCGGTGGAGTCATGCGGGCTGACGGAACGGCGGCGCGACAGTTCCCATGTACGGGCGCTGTAACGGAAAGGCTTGCTGGTCAATGCACCCACGGGGCATATGTCGATCATGTTGCCCGACAGCTCCGAGTCCACCGTGTCGCCGGTGACCGTGGTGATTTCAGAGTGCTCACCACGATGGATCATGCCCAGTTCCATCACGCCGGCCACCTCCTGACCGAACCGCACGCAGCGGGTGCAGTGGATGCAGCGACTCATCTCTTCCATGGAGATCAGCGGGCCAACATCCTTGTGGAACACCACGCGTTTTTCTTCCTCGTAGCGCGAAGAGGAACCACCGTAGCCCACGGCTAGGTCTTGCAACTGGCACTCGCCACCCTGGTCGCAGATGGGGCAGTCCAGGGGGTGGTTGATCAGCAAAAACTCCATGACCGACTGCTGAGCCTTGATGGCTTTGTCGCTCTTGGTGCGCACGATCATGCCCTGCGTGACCGGCGTGGCACAGGCAGGCATGGGCTTGGGAGCCTTCTCCACGTCCACCAGGCACATGCGGCAGTTGGCGGCAATCGAAAGCTTCTTGTGGTAACAGAAATGCGGAATGTAAGTGCCAGCCTTTTCGGCTGCATGCATCACCATGCAGCCTTCGGCGACTTCCACTTTCTGACCGTCCAGTTCAATTTCAACCATATGTTCTCTCGCGATCAGACGGAAGTCGCGGCCTGCGGGGCCTTGTTCCGGATCAGTGCCTCAAACTCGGGACGGAAGTGTTTGATCATGGCGCGCACCGGCATAGCTGCAGCATCGCCCAACGCACAGATGGTGCGCCCCTGAATGTTGTCCGCCACCGAATTGAGCAAATCAAGATCACCTTCGCGGCCCTGACCATGCTGGATACGATCAATAACTCGCCACATCCAACCTGTGCCCTCGCGGCAAGGCGTGCATTGGCCGCAGGATTCGTGCGAATAGAAATACGACAGACGCAGCAGGCTTTCGACCATGCTCCGGGAATCGTCCATGACGATCACTGCGCCCGACCCCAGCATGGAGCCAGCTTTGGCGATGGAGTCATAGTCCATCGTGCACTCCATGATGACGGATGCAGGCAAGACAGGCGCTGACGAGCCACCAGGGATCACCGCCTTGAGCTGACGGCCTTTGCGCACACCACCGGCCAACTCCAGCAGCTTGGCGAATGGCGTGCCGAGGGGCACCTCGTAGTTGCCAGGCTTCTCTACGTCACCAGACACCGAGAAGATCTTGGTGCCGCCGTTGTTGGGCTTGCCACACTCCAGGTACGCCGCGCCGCCATTGCGAATGATCCACGGCACAGCAGCAAAGGTTTCCGTGTTGTTGATCGTGGTTGGCTTGCCATAGAGGCCAAAGCTGGCCGGAAACGGCGGCTTGAAACGGGGCTGCCCCTTCTTGCCCTCCAGCGATTCGAGCAATGCAGTTTCTTCACCGCAAATGTAGGCGCCGAAACCATGGGCTGCGTGCAGCTGAAAACTGAAACTGCCACCCAGGATGTTGTCACCCAGGTAGCCCGCCGCACGCGCTTCTTCCAACGCGGCCTCGAAACGTTCGTAGGTCTGGAAGATCTCGCCGTGGATGTAGTTGTAACCCACAGAAATACCCATCGCGTAGGCAGCGATGATCATGCCTTCTATGACGATATGCGGATTGAACTGCAGGATGTCGCGGTCCTTGCAGGTACCAGGCTCGCCTTCGTCGGAATTGCACACCAAATACTTCTGACCTGGGAAGGAGCGGGGCATGAAGCTCCACTTGAGGCCCGTAGGAAAGCCCGCACCACCGCGGCCACGCAGGCCGGACTCCTTGACAGTGGCAATGACCTGATCTTGAGTGAGACCGTCACTGCCATCTTTACCCAGGATGCGACGGAGCGCCTGATAGCCACCACGCGCTTCATAATCCTTGATGCTCCAATTGCTGCCGTTCAGGTCCGCATAAATCTGCGGATTGATATGACGGTCATGGAAACAGGTCTGAACGCCCGTTGCCTGGAACTGGGAGAGTATTTGTGCTGCCGTGGTCATCACTGACCCTCCGAAGCCCGAAGGCCGTCGACAAGCTGGTCGAGCTTGTCGTTGTCCATGAAGCTGCACATCGTGCGATCGTTCACCAGCATCACCGGGGCATCAGCGCAGGCGCCCAGGCATTCGCATTGCTGCAGAGTAAACAGACCATCAGGCGTGGTCTCACCCATCGAGACACCCAGCTTCTTTTCGAGATGATTCAGCGCCTTTTGCCCGTCGCGCAACTGGCAAGGCAAGTTGGTACAAACGTTGAGCTTGTACTTGCCCACAGGTTGCTGGTTGTACATGTTGTAGAAGGTCGTGACTTCGTGCACAGCGATCTGCGCCATGCCCAGATAGTCGGCGATCACTGCTTCGCTCTCAGCGCTGACATAGCCCTGCTCTTGCTGAACGATGGACAAGCACGCCATCACCGCAGACTGTTTTTGGTCCGCAGGGTACTTGGCCACTTCGCGCGCAAACCGCGCCTTGGTCGCTTCGGTAATCATCGGTCAATCTCTCCGAACACGATATCCATGGTGCCAATGATGGCGACAGCGTCCGCGATCATGTGGCCACGCGCCATTTCGTCGAGCGTGGCCAAGTGCGCAAAACCTGGCGCGCGGATCTTGAGACGATACGGCTTGTTAGCGCCATCGCTCACCAGATAGATGCCGAACTCGCCCTTGGGGTGTTCCACGGCCGCGTAGGCTTCCCCTTCTGGCACGTGGAAACCTTCCGTGAAGAGCTTGAAATGGTGGATCAGCTCCTCCATGTTCGACTTCATGGATTCACGTGCGGGCGCAGCCACCTTGTGGTTGTCGGTAATCACCGGACCAGGATTGGCCCTGAGCCAGTCCACACATTGCTTGATGATGCGATTGGACTCGCGCATTTCCTGCACGCGCACCAGATAGCGGTCGTAGCAGTCCCCTGTCTTGCCCACCGGCACATCGAAATCCACACGGTCGTATACATCGTACGGCTGTGTCTTGCGCAGGTCCCAGGCGATACCCGAGCCGCGGAGCATAGGCCCGGTCATGCCGAGGTTCAAGGCCCGTTCAGGCGGCACTACGCCGATGCCCACAGTACGCTGCTTCCAGATACGGTTGTCAGTGAGCAGTGTTTCGTATTCATCCACACAGCCCGGGAAACGCTGGGTGAAATCATCAATGAAGTCCAGCAGAGACCCTTGGCGATTCTGGTTCAGGGCCTCCAGCGCCTTGGCATTCTTGATCTTGCTGACCTTGTACTGCGGCATGCTGTCGGGCAGATCGCGGTAAACACCACCCGGACGGAAGTAGGCCGCATGCATGCGCGCGCCAGAAACCGCCTCGTACATGTCAAACAGGTCTTCCCGCTCGCGGAAGGTGTAGATCAGAATGGTGGAACTGCCGCAGTCATTGCCATGAGAGCCAAGCCACATCAGATGGTTGAGCAAGCGCGTGATCTCGGAGAACATCACGCGGATGTACTGCGCGCGCAACGGCACTTCCAGGCCCAACAGTTTCTCGATGGCCAGACAGTAGGCGTGCTCATTGCACATCATCGACACGTAGTCCAGCCGGTCCATATAGGGCAGCGACTGGATATAGGTCTTGTGCTCGGCGAGCTTTTCAGTGGCGCGATGGAGCAGACCGATGTGCGGGTCAGCGCGTTGCACGACCTCGCCATCCAACTCCAGCACCAGTCGCAACACGCCGTGCGCCGCAGGGTGCTGCGGACCAAAGTTCAGGGAATAGTTCTTGATTTCAGCCATGATGAATCACATGAGGCGCGGGGCGGCTCAGTGCAGGCCTCCGTACTTGTCTTCGCGGATGATGCGGGGCGTGATTTCACGCGGCTCGATGGACACAGGCTCATACACCACGCGGCGCTGCTCGGCGTCGTAACGCATTTCGACATGACCGGACAATGGGAAATCCTTGCGGAAAGGGTGTCCGATAAATCCGTAGTCCGTGAGAATGCGGCGCAGGTCGTTATGACCATCAAACACGATGCCAAACAGATCGAAGGCTTCGCGTTCGTACCAGTTGGCCGCATTCCACAAATCAGCTACCGAGGAAACGACCGGGAAATCATCGTCCTGGCAGAACACCTTCACGCGCACCCGCTGGTTGAGGCTGACCGACAACAGGTGCGACACCACACAGTAGCGGGCACCCTCGTGGACTGCATCGCCATACGCAGAATAGTCGACACCGCACAAATCGATCAACTGCTCAAAACGGCAACCTTCAGAATCGCGCAACAAGCGCATCGCATCCAGATAGTCCGCAGCAGCGACCACCACGGTGACCTCATCAAGAGCGACCGAAATCTGGCGCACTTTGGCACCCAGTGCCGCAGAGATATTGTCCTTGAGCCTCTCAGGCCGAATGGCAACAGCTGTCATCATCAACCCTTCAGACGCGAGCAATGGTGTTGGTGCGGCGGATCTTCTGCTGCAGCTGGATGATCCCGTAGATCAAAGCTTCTGCCGTTGGAGGACAGCCTGGCACATAGACATCCACCGGCACGATGCGGTCACAACCGCGCACCACCGAATAGCTGTAGTGGTAGTAACCACCGCCATTGGCACACGAACCCATCGACAAGACCCAGCGCGGCTCGGACATCTGGTCGTACACCTTGCGCAGTGCTGGAGCCATCTTGTTGCACAGCGTGCCGGCCACGATCATCAGGTCGGACTGGCGGGGACTGGCACGGAATACTTCCGCACCAAAACGGCCAATGTCATACCGGGCAGCCGCAGCGTGCATCATCTCGACAGCACAGCAGGCCAGACCAAACGTCATCGGCCACAAGGAACCTGTCTTGGCCCAATTCACCACAGAGTCATAGCTCGTGGTGATGAAGCCTTCCTTCATCACGCCTTCAATCATTGCATTGTCCTTGTTGAAGTCCGCTCATTCCCAATCCAGGGCACCCTTTTTCCATTCGTAGGCAAAACCCACGACCAGGATGGCCAGGAAAATCACGACCGCCACAAAACCAGCCACCCCCACCTCGTGCAGCGTCACCGCCCACGGGAAAAGGAATGCGATTTCGAGGTCGAACAGAATGAAGAGAATGGCCACGAGGTAGTAACGCACATCGAATTTCATGCGCGCATCCTCGAAGGCTTCAAAGCCACATTCGTAGGGGGAGTTCTTTGCGGCATCCGGGCGATTGGGACCCAGTATGTAGCCGAGTACGAGGGGGACAACGCCTACGGCGATGCCGACCAAGATGAACAAAAGGACGGGGAGGTACTGATCGAGGTTCATCTTGAGGATGTGCTCACCGCTGTGGCCTTGCCCGTCAGGACCCAAGCCGGGTCATGCAGGCAGGCCTTTGTTTTGGTGCCGTCGGCGAGACTCGAACTCGCACAGCTTTCGCCACTACCCCCTCAAGATAGCGTGTCTACCAATTTCACCACGACGGCTGATTTTTGCATCTGGATGGCATGAGGAACCTTGCGGCTTTTGGCTCTCCAGACAATCCGGAATTCTACTCCGGAAAAACCCTGCTTCGGCCCTCTGGGCCGAAATTCAGTTCAATTATTTGGTCGGGATCTGCGCGGCGCCCGAGGCAGGAACAGCAGGCACGACAACCGCCTCAGAAGCAGGCGCGCCAGCAGGCACCGCAGCGGCAGGCGTTTCCAGAACGCTACCCGAACTGGCGGGACGAGCATTGCCAAAGTAGGCCAACGCCAGCGTAGAAACAAAGAACACCGCAGCCAACACCGCCGTGGTACGGGACAAGAAATTGGCACTGCCACTGGCGCCAAAGAGGCTGCCCGAGCTGCCGCTACCGAAGGCTGCACCCATGTCGGCACCCTTGCCATGCTGGATCAAGATTAGGCCGATCATGACCAGGGCCGCCAACATCTGCACCGCCAAAATCACATTCACGATAACGTTCATTCTCTATTCACTCCTGATTGAATTGTTTGACTCGCAGCCGCCTCAACGGGCGGCCGCAATGATTTGTAGAAAGTCAGGCGCCTTCAGCGAAGCACCACCGATCAGGCCACCGTCGATATCGGGCTGCGCCAGCAACTGCGCCGCATTGGCGGCATTCATGCTGCCGCCATACAGCAACCGAATGCGGTCTGCATGCTCGCTCGCCGCAGCAAGCTGGGTGCGCAGCACTCCATGCACCGCTTGCGCCTGCTCCGGCGATGCAGTACGCCCCGTGCCAATCGCCCATACAGGCTCATACGCCACCACGATCTCGCTGATGCAATGGCCGTTGAGATGAATCACCGCTGCGAGCTGCCGCTTGACCACGGCTTCGGTGAGCCCTGCCTCGCGCTCTTGCAATGTCTCCCCCACGCAGACCACAGGAGTTACACCCGCCGCCAATGCGCGCTGCGCCTTCTCGGCCACCACCACGTCCGTCTCGCCGTGGTACTGGCGGCGCTCGGAGTGCCCCACTAATGCGTAACGCACGCCGAAATCCTTCAGCATGGCCACCGACACCTCACCGGTATAGGCGCCCACCTCATGGCAAGACACATCCTGTGCAGCCACCGCAATGGTGGTGCCTGCCGTGAGTGCTTGTACCTGCGCCATATACGGCATGGGCACTGCGACGGCCACATCACAAGCCACATCCGCCACGCCTGCAATCAACGCCTTCAGCAATGCCTCGTTGGCAGCCAGACTGCCGTTCATCTTCCAGTTGCCTGCGATGAGTTTTTTCTTGTTGCTCATGATTACCACGTCAAAACAATCTTGCCGATGTGCTGGTTGGATTCCATCAATGCATGGGCCTGGGCAGCATTCGCGGCAGCAAACGTGCTGTGGATGACCGGGCGCACCTTGCCCGTTGCCAGCAGGGGCCAAACACGCTCGCGCAGCGCCCGGGCAATCGCCCCCTTGAAAGCCACAGGACGCGGACGCAACGTAGACCCCGTGATGGTGAGCCGCTTGCGCAGCACCAGACCTGCATTGAAACCGCTCTGCACCCCCCCTTGCACGGCGATGATGACGATACGGCCATCCTCCGCCAGGCATTCCACCTCGCGAGCGACATAGTCGCCGGCGACCATGTCGAGCACCACGTCAACACCATGCCCCTCGGTAATTCGCTTCGCCTCGGCCACAAAGTCCTGCGACTTGTAGTTGATGGCGTGATGCGCTCCCAGTGCCAGGCAAGCCGCACACTTGTCATCGCTGCCAGCGGTGGCAATCACAGTAGCACCGAAGGCGCGAGCCAGCTGGATGGCGGTCACGCCAATCCCGCTCGTACCGCCCTGTACCAGCAGCGCTTCCCCTGACTGCAACCGCGCACGGTCAAACACATTGCTCCACACCGTGAAGAACGTCTCTGGAAGTGATGCAGCCTCCACGTCACTGAAACCATCAGGCACCGGCAGACACTGCACAACCGGCGCCACACACCACTGCGCATAGCCACCGCCTGCCACCAACGCGCAAACACGGTCACCCACACGGATACCCGCCTCCGCCATGGCCGACGCATCGCCCGACTCAACCACCCCTGCCACCTCCAAGCCCGGAAGATCGGAGGTCCCGGGCGGCGGCGCATAGTGTCCCAATCGTTGCAAGACATCGGGGCGATTGATGCCACTGGCCGCAACGCGGATCAGCAGCTCACCCGCACCCGCCACGGGCACCGGGCGCTCACCCAGACGCAGCACTTCAGGCCCACCAAAAGATGTGATCTCGACAGCATGCATAACGGGTTTCACCGGAGAGGGATTGAGATGATTTAGGCCGCCAGCGCATGATTTACATGCACCAGCAGCTACCCAAATCAATAGCAGATCAACGATTTAGCCGTTCACCTGAGCAGACGCACCATCTGCAGGCAAGTCCTGCTGCTGTTGCTGCTCTGCGGGATGACGTCCAACATCGCGGCCATGGTCGCGGCGTGGTTCGCGATCACCACGCTCTGCGGGCGCAGGACGGTCGCTGCCACCGGCGGGACGATCGGCCAGCACCTTCATGGACAGCTTCACGCGGCCCTTTTCATCGGTTTCCATGACCTTGACCTTCACGATCTGGCCTTCGGTCAAGTAGTCGGACACCTTCTCGACGCGCTCGTGGGCGATCTGGCTGATGTGCAGCAGACCATCCTTGCCGGGCAGCAGGTTGATCAGCGCGCCAAAGTCAAGGATCTTGGTCACAGGGCCTTCGTAGATCTTGCCGATCTCGACTTCTGCCGTGATCTGCTCGATGCGCTTCTTGGCTTCGTCGGCCTTGGCAGCGTCGGTGGCTGCAATGGTGATGGTGCCATCTTCCTCGATGTTGATCTGGCAGCCGGTTTCTTCGGTCAGCGCGCGGATCACAGCGCCGCCCTTGCCGATCACATCACGGATCTTTTCGGGGTTGATCTTCATGGTGTACAACTTGGGTGCGAAGTTCGACACTTCGGTCTTGGCTTCACCCATGGCCTCTTGCATCTTGCCCAGGATGTGCATGCGCGCTTCCTTGGCCTGGGCCAGCGCCACCTGCATGATTTCCTTGGTGATGCCCTGAATCTTGATGTCCATCTGCAGCGCCGTGATACCGCCAGTGGTACCCGCCACCTTGAAGTCCATGTCACCCAGGTGATCTTCGTCACCCAGGATGTCAGTCAGCACGGCGAAACGGTTGGCGTCCTTGATCAGGCCCATGGCAATACCGGCCACATGCGCCTTCATAGGCACGCCAGCGTCCATCAGCGATAGGCAGCCGCCGCAGACAGAAGCCATCGACGAGGAGCCATTGGACTCAGTGATTTCGGACACCACACGCATGGTGTAGGGGAACTCTTCCTTGGTAGGCAGCACAGCCACCAGAGCGCGCTTGGCCAGACGGCCGTGGCCGATTTCGCGGCGCTTGGTCGAACCCATGCGGCCCACTTCGCCAGTGGCAAAGGGAGGCATGTTGTAGTGCATCATGAAGCGGTCTTCATACTCACCGGCCAGCGCATCGATGCGCTGCGCATCGCGCTCGGTGCCCAGCGTGGTCACGACCAGCGCCTGGGTTTCTCCACGCGTGAACAGGGCCGAGCCGTGGGCACGGGGCAGCACGCTGTTGCGGATCTCGATGGGACGCACAGTGCGCGTGTCGCGGCCGTCGATGCGGGGCTCGCCAGCCAGGATCTGGCTGCGCACGATACCGGCTTCGATGTCGAACAACATGCCCTCGACCTTGACGGAGTCGAACTCCACGCCACCGGCCTTGAGGCCGGCCATCACAGCGGCGTAGGCCTCGCGGCAGGCCTGGGTGCGTGCTTGCTTGTTGCGGATCTGGTAAGCAGCGCGCAGCTTGTCGTCGGCCAGGGCCACCACCTTGGAGATGAGGGCTTCGTCCTTGGCAGGCGCTTCCCATTGCCACACAGGCTTACCGGCATCGCGCACCAGTTCGTGGATGGCGTTGATGGCCACGTTGCCCTGCTCGTGACCGAACACCACGGCACCCAGCATGATTTCTTCGGACAGTTGCTGGGCTTCAGATTCGACCATCAGCACTGCGGCTTGGGTACCAGCCACCACCAGATCCATCTGCGAGTTCTTGCGCGCAGTCTGGCCGGGGTTGAGCACGTATTCACCGTTGATATAACCCACGCGTGCGGCACCGATGGGGCCGTTGAACGGAATGCCCGAGATGGCCAGGGCTGCGCTGGTAGCGATCAGCGCTGCGATGTCAGCGTCCACTTCGGGGTTCAGCGACACCGTGTGGATGACCACATGCACTTCGTTGAAGAAACCTTCGGGGAACAGCGGACGGATGGGGCGGTCGATCAGGCGGCTGGTCAGGGTTTCGTGCTCGCTGGGCTTGGCTTCGCGCTTGAAGAAGCTGCCAGGGATCTTGCCGGCGGCGTAGGTCTTCTCGATGTAATCCACCGTCAGGGGGAAGAAGTCCTGGCCGGGCTTGGCCGACTTGGAAGCCACCACGGTGGCCAGCACCACGGTGTCGTCAATGTTCACCAGCACGGCGCCGGAGGCCTGGCGGGCGATCTCGCCCGTTTCCATGATGACGGTCTTGTCACCCCACTGGAAGGTCTTGGTGACTTTGTTGAAAATACTCATGTTCAGCTCCTATTTTGATAGCTGGTAGCGCTCTACCAGATTGTCTTGGAGGGCAATTCAGAACACGATGCCATTCCAGGGAACCTGCGCACCAATCCATGGCGGCAACTTCATTGGAATGACACAGCTTCGCTCCGTTTTGCGACTCCGAAGTAAAAAACGCCTGAGCTAGCGGACTAACCCAGGCGTTTTCGCATGCAATGAAAATTACTTGCGCAGACCCAACTTGGCGATCAGCGCGGTGTAACGGTCAGCGTCCTTGGCCTTCAGATAGTCCAGCAGCTTGCGACGACGGCTCACCATGCGCAGCAGGCCACGACGACCATGGTGGTCCTTGGCGTGCGTCTTGAAGTGGGGAGTCAGTTCGTTGATGCGAGCGGTCAGCAGGGCCACTTGCACTTCTGGGCTACCAGTGTCATTGGCAGCACGGGCGTTCGCCTTGACGACTTCGGCCTTGATGGAGGATGCGATCATGTTTTTTCCTTGAATGTGATCTGCCGCAAGCGGAAGACCATGGTTTTACTTGCGCCAGCAGCTGGAACGGCCGCGAGCGTGCGTCTTGCACCATGCAAAACCTTCGGATTATAACCCGACCCCCGATTCATACACAGTCCGGTCACTGACGCTGCGCTTGTACGACCGTACGAGCCCCATCGTGAGCGACCTGGCGCGGGCAGTGTCGCGCAATTCTCACAGTGGTGCACATCGCAGGATGCGCATGCAGACGCCGGCGCGGGCAGCGGTAGGGCGCTTTAAGATGACCAGACTCCGCTCCAGCCGACTCAATGCACCGGAAAACTCGCCATGCCATTTCCTCTTCTGCAACAGCTCGCCCCCAAAACCACCCTTCGCACTTGGACAGCGCCTCTGCTTTGGCTCACTCTGGCGCTATGTCTTGCACAACTGCCCGAGGCGGGGCATGCCGCCAGCCAGAATTCAACCCAAAGTGTCCACGGCGAATTCAGCAAAAAGAAAAAATCCACCAAGGTGAAACAAGAACGAAGCGCCTCTGAGGAAAGCCGCTCAGATCGTGATCGCCGACTCTATCGGGAGTGCAAGGGCCGCGCCAATGCGGGCGCATGCCTGGGGTATACGCAAAAACCTTGAGTCAACGCGCCACCACGCACCCACAAGCTGGCTGAGGGGCCTCGCACTTTCCTGAAAGTCTATGTGCCCCACTTGGGGATGCCCCCAAGTTCAGGCATTTACTGCTGTGATCCCCCACCGCGCCAGCGCTGCATCGTCGCTCACCCGGGCATCCACCCAGCGGGAGCCTTGGGGAGTTTGTTCCTTTTTCCAGAATGGCGCCTGGGTCTTGAGATAGTCCATCAAGAACTCGCAGGCCTGAAAGCTCTGTCCCCGGTGGGCACTGGTCACCGCCACCAGAACGATCTGGTCGAGTGGCAGCAGCAGTCCCACGCGATGGATCACGCGGGCACCAAAAATATCGAAGCGCCGAAAGGCCTCGTCCACCATGGCTTCGATGGATTTTTCGGTCATGCCGGGGTAATGCTCCAACTCCATGGAAGACACCAGGTCACCGTCGTTGCGATCGCGGACCGTGCCTACAAAGCTGCAGACAGCACCCACACCCTTGTTCTCGCGACGCAAGGCAGCGATTTCGGTGGACAGGTCAAAGTCCTCGGTCTGGATGGAAACGCGGGGCAAGGTCATGACAAATAGCTCTCAGCAGGGAGTGTGGAGTTCAGACAGGAAGGCACGTCAGGGCGAACGATGCAGCCGTGGCGCGGCCAGCAGGGCGCGCTCTTCTTCGACCACCTTGTTCAGCTGCGCCAGTGCGGGCGATGGGGGTAATTGGGTCAGCAATGCCTGCAGGCGCGTAACGTCGCCCACGGTGGGTGCCACCTTGATCTGAGCAATGGCGGCAGGCAGGTTGCCGCCCCGGACCAGCGCCAGCACCTTGGCGGGCCATTCACTTTTGTTGCGTGCCATAGATTGGTAAAAACGTTTGTCTGTACGATTCGCCCGCACTGTACCCGCATGCGATCCTGGACGCGATCTTCCAAGCCCCCAAAGCCCCATGGCCACACAAACGATTCAGACCGACCTCTACAAGCTCTACCCATCCCCGCGCAACACGGTCCGCGATGTGTTCGAGCACCAGGTCTTCGTACCCCACCCCTACGCCATCATTGACCTGGATGTGATGGAACTGGCTGGCAAAACAACGCTGTTTGGCGCTTGCCGCCTGTCGGACATGAAAATGGGACAGGTGGTGACCTTCGAGCAGGCCTCCGATCAGGCCAGGTTCGAGCGGCTGTTCACCCCCGACTGAACCCACCCCATGGACGACGACAACCAGATCCACGTGCCGCCCTCCTTCATGGCGGTGTACACCGACGCACGAGGTCGCCTGACGGAAAAGGCGGACGGCGTGCGCGCCCGCTACGAGCTGTGCGAAGACCTGGCGGGCCACCTGGTGGAGCACGCGCAGACGCTGTACCACGTGCAGGCGCCTTCCGAAGCGGAGATCCTGAGGCGCATCCACGCCGGACTGTGCACCGCGGAATCCGGCGTGTCGGTGCCAGAGGCCACTTGGATCGTCACTCGCCTGGCCGAACTGCTGGTGTGGCCATGCCCTGAGCTGGTGCCGCCCCAGCCTGAACCTCCATACGATGCGGCCCAGTCACCGCTGGCAGGCTGACCACCTTTGGAACACAGAGGGCGTCTCGCTATACTGCGCCCCATGCCTACGCACACCCTCTTTGCCATGACCGCCGCTTCTGCGGTGGCATTGCAGTGCGTGGTCAAAGCCAAAAAACCCCAGCTCATCTGACCGGAGCTGTGTGGTTCCGTCCCGGATGAGCGACGGAACCCCTTGGCAAAAACTCCCCTTTTTGACTCCAGGCTTTTCGCGCGCGCACCTGTGACGGTTCTTCCCTTGGTCGAACCTCGAAAGGATGCTTCGCATGCCCACATTCTCTGCCTCCCCCACCCTGTTCCGGGGTCTCTGGATTCCACTGGTCACCCCGTTTCACGACGGCGCCGTGGACCACCCCGCACTCACCAAGCTGACCAAGACCCTCGCCGACCAGGGCATCGCGGGCTTTGTGGCCTGTGGCTCCACCGGCGAAGCCGCTGCGCTCGACAAGGCCGAGCAGCTGGCCGTGCTGGAGACTGCGCTGGGAGCCTCCCAAGGGCTGCCGGTGGTGATGGGGCTGTCTGGCTACCACCTGGGCCACACGCTGGAATGGGTGCACACCCTGGCGCAGTACCCCTTGGCAGGGCTGCTGGTGCCTGCGCCGCACTATATCCGCCCGTCGCAAGAGGGCTTGTTGCAGTGGTTCCGAACCTTGGCCGATGCCAGCGCCGCCCCGCTGATCGTCTACGACATTCCCTACCGCACGGGCGCCACGCTGGCCACCGACACTCTGCTCGCGCTGGCAGAGCACCCGCGTATCCGAGCCATCAAGGACTGCGGAGGCAACATAGCCAAGACCCAGGCGCTGATCGCAGATGGGCGTCTGGCGGTGCTGGCGGGCGAAGACGCGCAGATGTTCTCCACCCTGGCCCTGGGCGGCGATGGCGCCATTGCCGCCAGCGCGCACTGGCAGGCGCCGCGTTTTGTGGAACTGATGGAGCTGCTGCGCGCGGGTCACCTGCCCGAGGCCCGCCGCGTGTGGCAAACCTTGTTGCCGTGGATAGAGACATGCTTCGCTGAGCCCAACCCAGCGCCGCTGAAGGCCGCATTGGCACACGCGGGCTGGATGCGCAATGAATTGCGCGCTCCGATGATGGCGGCCTCTGCCACCTTGGCGCAGCGCCTGCAAACCCTGCTCGGGCTCAACCTCCGGTAACTGGAGGGAAGAAAGCCACCTCGGCCCCATCGGCCAGGGTGGCGGACTCATCACTCAAGGTCTGATTGAGCGCCATGCGCACGGCCCGGCCCCGCGCAAGACTGCTGGCATAGTCCCCACCGCGCGCGATCAGCTCATCACGCAAGGCACCCAGCGTGATGGCAGCGGTTTCGACCGCCTCGCTGCCTTGCCCAATGGCCTCACGGATCGACGCGAAGTAGCGCACAGAAACCTTCATCCCAGCAACTCCGAAAACGCAATGAACCGCACCACATCGCCCGGTGCAATCGTCTGGCCCGCCGGATTGTCCACCACCCCATCGCCCCAGGCGGCCGAGGTGAGCACGCCCGAACTCTGGTTGTCGAACAGGTCCAGCCCGCCCGCCGCGTTGTGCCGCACGCGCAGAAATTCGCGGCGTTTATCGGCCTTGGGCCAGATGAAATCAGCACGAACAGCGATGGATTGAGGATCCACGTCCTGCACACCCTGCAGCCGCAGCACAAAGGGCCGCACCAGGAGTGCAAACGTCAGAAAGCTCGACACAGGATTGCCAGGCAAGCCCATGAAATGGGCGGCGCCAATGCGGCCATAGGCAAACGGCTTGCCGGGCTTCATCGCGATCTGCCACAGGTCCAGCGTGCCCAGCGTCTCCACAGCGGGCTTGATGTGGTCTTCCTCACCCACGCTCACGCCGCCGCTGGTCAGAATCAGGTCGTGTGCGCTGCTGGCTTGGCGCAGGGCGTCGACGGTGGCATCGCGCCGGTCAGGCACGATACCAAAGTCGGTCACCTCGCAGCCCAGGCGCATCAGCATGGCACGCAAAAAGAAGCGGTTGCTGTTGTAGATGGCGCCGGGGCGCATCTGCTCGGGCGGGACTTCGCCGGGCATGACCAGTTCATCGCCCGTGGAGAACAGCGCCACGCGCGGGCGGCGCGCAACCTGCAGCTGGTGCTGGCCGATGCTGGCAGCCAGCCCCAGTTCTGCAGGGGTGAGGCGCGTGCCCGCCGACAGCACCACCGCACCCCGGGTGATGTCCTCGCCCGCGCTTCGGATCCATTGGCCCACTTTGGGCACAGCATTGATACGCACTGACCCCAGGCCATCAGTAGCAGCAAGGGCTTCACAGTCTTCCTGCATCAGGATCGCGTCGGCGCCTGCAGGCACTGGCGCGCCAGTGAAGATGCGCGCCGTCGTGCCTGGCCGCAGCGGGTCGCCCGCACTGCCTGCAGGAATGCGCTGCGACACAGGCAACACCACCCCCGCCGCAGCTACATCGGCGCAGCGCACGGCATAGCCATCCATCGAGCTGTTGTCCTGTGGTGGCACTTGCAAGGCAGACACGCAGCTTTGCGCCAGCACGCGGCCGTCGGCATCAAAGGTGGTGACGGTGTCCACGCCTGGCAACGGCTGGACTTGCGCCAGCAGGTCCGCCAGCGCTTCGTCCAGCGGCTTCAGGGGCTTCATTGCGGGGCGCATGGAAGCAGCCCCCCGTGCAGTTCCCAGTTGTATTCAAAGCGCTGCTCGTACTGGATAATCCATTCCACCACCTGGTCGGGTGCGTTCAGGTCCAGCAAGGGCAATTGCGTGGGGACCGGCAGGCTCTCGGCGGCGTCGGTGGCCACGGCAACCACAAAATCGTCTTCTGGGTAACGCACGGGCTTTGCCACTTGCCCCGGCTCGGGTGCTCGCCAGACCTCGATCTTGAGCAGGTCGCTGTCCTTGAAACCCTCCACCAGCACCCAGTCCACGCCCTGGTACAGCTCGGCCAGCAGGTGGTGAACGCTGAGCGTGGCGGGCTGCTCGAACTCGCGCACCAGCATCAGGCGCTTGTCCGATGCCGCGACCACCTCGAAAGCCCCCGCCTCGCGGTGGCGGTAGGTGTCCTTGCCAGGGTGGTCCACATCAAAACTGTGGTGAGCATGCTTGACCACCGACACTCGCAGGCCCCGCAGCCGCAGCGCGGGGATCAACTGCTCGACCAGCGTGGTCTTGCCACTGCCGGAAAACCCGGCAAAACCGACAACCTTCATCCACTGCTCCTTGATTAGCTATGTTATTTATAGCTTTAAGTGCATACCAGACTAACGCCCGGGGCAATATTGACCACAAAACGTCCCTGTCCTGGCCCGCCAGGCATCTGCCGGCCGCTCACGCGGACAGGCAGGTACCGACCGTTCACCCCAGTGCTGCAGGGGAGCAATGGCGTTCGATGTAGGCCTTGACCAGGTCCACGTCGGCGGGCATCACCTGTACACGCTTGGGCAGGTCTTCGATGCCTGCAAACTTGGCGGGCCGCTCGGGCGCATGGCCCAGCGCTTCCACAATGGTTTCAGCAAACTTGATGGGCAGCGCCGTCTCCAGCACGATCATCGGCACGTTGGGGTCTTGGTGGTGCTCCAGGGCCACCTTCACCCCGTCAGCGGTGTGGGTGTCGATGGTCACGCCATGGCGCTGATAGTTGTCGCGGATGGTGGCCAGGCGGTCGGCGTGGGTGCTCTTGCCACTTTCAAAACCGTATTTGGTGGCGGCATCGGCAAACAGCGGCTCTGCGCTCAGGTCAAAGCGGCCATAGGTTTGCAATGCGGCGCTGAACAAGGCCTTGGTACGTTGGCCGTTGCGGCCCAGCAGGTCGAAAATGAAACGCTCGAAGTTGCTGGCCTTGCTGATGTCCATCGAGGGGCTGGACGTTTCGTGCGTGTCTGCACTGCTGCGCACGCGGTACACGCCGGTGCGGAAGAACTCGTCGAGCACGTCGTTCTCGTTGGTGGCCACCACCAGCTTGGCAATGGGCAGACCCATCATGCGCGCCACATGGCCCGCGCACACGTTGCCGAAGTTGCCCGATGGCACCGTGAAGCTCACCTTCTGGTCATTGGTCTCGGTGGCCTGGATGTAGCCTGCAAAGTAGTACACCACCTGCGCCAGCAGGCGCGCCCAGTTGATGGAGTTGACGGTGCCGATCTTGAACTTGCGCTTGAACTCCAGGTCGTTGGAGACGGCCTTGACGATGTCCTGGCAGTCGTCGAAAACGCCTTCGATGGCGATGTTGTGGATGTTCTCATCTTGCAGGCTGAACATCTGCGCCTGCTGGAAGGCGCTCATGCGGCCGTGCGGGCTGGTCATGAAGACACGAACGCCCTCTTTGCCGCGCATGGCGTATTCGGCGGCACTGCCGGTATCGCCACTGGTCGCGCCCAGGATGTTGAGCTGCTCGCCACGGCGCTTGAGCTCGTACTCGAACAGGTTGCCCAGCAGCTGCATGGCCATGTCCTTGAAGGCCAGCGTAGGGCCGTTGGACAGGGCTTCGAGCCAAAGGCTGTTTTCGAGGTGGCGCAGGGGCACGATCTCGCCCGTGCCAAACACTTCGGCGGTATATGTCTTGGCGCACAGTGCCTTCAAATCGGCAGCGGGGATGTCGTCGATGTACAGCGACAGGATCTGGAACGCCAGCTCGGCGTAGCCCTGCTCATGGTAGGCCTTGCGCAGGCGAGTGAGCATGGCGTCATCCACCTGGGGGTAGTGCTCGGGCAGGTACAGGCCGCCATCGGGCGCCAAGCCTTCGAGCAGAATGTCGCAGAACTGCTTGCGGTCTGCATGGCCGCGGGTGCTGAGGTACTTCATGAGGGGTTCCCGTCGGTATCTGTGAATGTTGTGAACTGGCTAAAAGCTGATGCCGTACACACGAATGTCAATGTAGAGACGCGAGGCGATCAGCAGGAAGAACCCGCCGATCAGAATGAGCCAGTGCAGTGCCCGGTCCTGGCGGGTATCGGTGTACTCCAGCAGCACAAAGTAAAGCCACGCAGCCACGAAGCTGACCACCCCGTTGAGGATCGCCTGCGTGCGCGACATGGACCCGAACAGGGCCAGTGCGACCAGCAGGCCAAACCAGAACGCCAGATGCCAGCGCGGCAAATCGACATGCGCCATCTTGAGCAGCGCCGACAGCGTCAGGGCGGCAACCAGTGTGGGCATGGCGGGGCAGCATCATGGCGCGGCGTGGCCCATCATCAGTTGAGCTCTTCCTTGCGAATGCGCGTGATGGGAGCCAGCACGGTAGGCAGTGCCTGCATCTGCGCAATGACGGCATCCATCGTGCCTTCGCGGGTGTCGTGGGTCAGAATGATGAGGTCGGTCTGGGTCGATCCTTCGCCTCCGACTTCGTCGGCTTCGCGCTGAAGCACGGCATCGATGCTCACGCCAGCCTCGGCCAGCAGGCCCGTGACCTTGGCCAGCACGCCGGCCTGGTCGGCCACGCGCAGGCGCAGGTAGTAGCTGGTGACCACTTCGCTCATGGGCAGCACGGGCAGCGCGTCCATGGCATCGCTCAGAGTCTGTGGCTGGAAGGCCAGGTGCGGCACGCGGTGCTCAGGGTCGGCCGTGTGCAGGCGGGCAATGTCCACCAGGTCGGCAATCACCGCGCTGGCGGTGGGCTCGGAACCCGCGCCCTTGCCGTAGTACAGCGTGGTGCCCACGGCATCGCCCTGAACCACCACGGCGTTCATCGCGCCTTCCACATTGGCGATGAGGCGCTTGGTCGGCACCAGGCTGGGGTGCACGCGCAACTCGACGCCCTTCTCGGCGCGCTTGGTGATGCCCAACAACTTGATTCGGTAACCGAGCTGCTCGGCGTACTTGATGTCGGCCGCGCCCAGCTTGGTGATGCCTTCCACATAGGCCTTGTCGAACTGCACCGGGATACCGAAGGCAATGGCGCTCATCAGCGTGACCTTGTGCGCGGCATCCACACCTTCGATGTCGAAAGTAGGGTCGGCTTCGGCGTAACCCAGGCGTTGGGCTTCCTTGAGCACCACATCAAAGTCCAGGCCCTTGTCGCGCATTTCGGACAAGATGAAGTTGGTGGTGCCGTTGATGATGCCGGCAATCCACTGGATGCGGTTGGCCGTGAGGCCTTCACGCAGCGCCTTGATGATGGGGATGCCACCGGCCACGGCAGCCTCGAAGGCCACCATCACGCCCTTGGCCGATGCGGCGGCAAAAATCTCGGTGCCATGCACGGCCAGCAGGGCCTTGTTGGCGGTGACCACATGCTTGCCCGCCGCGATGGCTTCGAGCACCAGTGCGCGGGCGATGCCGTAGCCGCCAATCAGCTCGATCACGATGTCGATATCAGGGTTGGCGATGATGGCTCGGGCGTCATTGACGACCTGGATGCCGTCACCCACCACCGCCTTGGCGCGCGCTACATCCAGGTCGGCCACCATGGTGATCTCGATGCCACGGCCAGCGCGGCGGCTGATCTCGTCCTGGTTGCGCTGCAACACGTTGAACACGCCGCTGCCGACGGTGCCGATGCCCAGAAGGCCTACTTGGATGGGTTTCATAGCAATGGGAATAGAAAGAAAAACAATGATTCGGGAGGGACAAAGAAGGCGTGGTGTAGTGCAAAGGCTCCATCAGCGCGTCACGTAGCTCGGCAGCTGCCAGGCACCACCCGCAAAGCCACGGCACATCCCGTCGCCAGACTCGCCGCTCAGTACAAAGCCCTGACCGTCGAATTGCCACTCGCGCACCCGCCAGCAGTCGCCAATGCCACGGCCCTTCATCGCGGAATGCACGGTGCCCGAGGCCGGATCGAAATCTCCATCCACGTCCTGCAAGGGCTCTGGCTTATAGGGAGGGCGGTCGTTGGCCACCCACAGCAGGCTGCTGAAGTTGTAAGCCCCCATGCCACACGGCACAGACAGCAGCACCTTGCGCTCCGTCAGGCGATGGACCTGCACATTGGCGGGGTTGAAGGCATCGTCGCCAGTGCACTGACCCTCGGTGCTTGCGCGGTCCAGCGCAGCGACCAGCGGCTTGGCCAGCGCGGCATCTGCCTTGCGAGCGGGCAACGGGATCACGGCCTTGATCACTGGGGCCGGCAAGGGCCACAGCACCGAAGCCTCGGGCTTCGTACCCTTGCGCACCAGTGCACCTGGTGTGCCGACCCGGCCCTGGGCCTCGTCCATCTTGAGCAGCACGGCAGTGGCCCCTGCCAGTGACAGGACCCATCGGTCCTTACCAGCGGCCACGGTGGCCTCTTCGTTCTTGAGCAGCTCTTGCAGCAGGCGGGGCACTTGCGCTGCGGGCACGCGGGGTGTGTCACCCTTGAGTCCCTGCAACGACAGTGCGCCCACCTTGAGGTGCAGTGAGTCTGGGGAGGCCTTCTCGGTGGACACCTGCAGGTCCACCAGCACCGGTGTATCAGGCCCCGCATCGCGGGTCAGCCGCAGGGAGACCGGCTCAGACTCACCGCTCCCCGACTGGTAGCCCACGGCTCTGCAAGTGCGGGTGTTGTCACATTGCAGGGCCCAGTCATTGTGCTGGAAGCTGACGGGCTCCTTGCCTTTGTCGGCAGCCTGCACGGGGCCGTGAAACCCCGTCACCACAAGCACACAGGCAACGACTTGCCGGGCCAGATCGAAAGTGGTGGGGCTGCGCATGGTGCGTGTCGCCTTGTATTTTGGGCAACGCTAAGGATCAGGCCGCGAGTGCCGCGGCGAGCTGCTTTCGCTTGCGGTATTGCTCCAGGAAGCGTGCAACGCGACCAATGGCGTCGCGCAGATCGTCTTCATGGGGCAGGAACACGATGCGGAAATGGTCGGGAGCAGACCAGTTGAAACCTGTGCCTTGCACCAGCATCACCTTGGTTTCCTGCAGCAGCTCAAGGAAAAACTGCTGGTCGTCCTCGATGGGATACACCGCCGGATCGAGGCGCGGGAACATATACAGCGCGGCCTGAGGCTTCACGCACGTCACGCCCGGAATGGCCGTGATCAGTTCATAGGCCAGATCACGCTGCTTGCGCAGGCGGCCGCCCTCGCAGACGAGTTCGTTGATGCTCTGGTAGCCACCCAGCGCCGTCTGCACGGCCCACTGGCCAGGTACGTTGGCACACAGACGCATGTTCGAAAGCATGTTCAGGCCCTCGATGTAGTCCTTGGCAGGCTTCTTGTCGCCCGAGACCACCAGCCAGCCAGCACGGTAACCGCAAGACCGGTAGCTCTTGGACAGCGAGTTGAAGGTGAGCGTGAGCACATCCTCGCTCAACGAACCAATGGCCGTGTGCTTGGCGCCGTCGTACAGCACCTTGTCGTACACCTCATCCGCAAAGATCACCAGGCCGTGTTCGCGGGCGATGGCGACGATGCCCTTGAGCAGCTCGTCAGAATACAGCGCACCTGTGGGGTTGTTGGGGTTGATGACCACGATGCCTTTGGTGCGCGGCGTGATCTTGGCGCGGATGTCATCCAGATCGGGCATCCAGCCATTGGCCTCGTCGCACAGGTAGTGCACCGGCGTGCCGCCCGACAGGCTGGCCGCCGCCGTCCACAACGGGTAGTCGGGCGATGGCAGCAACAACTCATCGCCCGTGTCTAGCAGCGCGTTAGTTGCCATCACGATCAGCTCGCTGGCGCCGTTGCCCAGGTAGATATCGTCCAGCGCAACTCCCTTGATGCCCTGCTTCTGGGTCTCGTGCATCACGGCCTTGCGGGCAGCGAAGATGCCCTTGCTGTCCGAGTAGCCCGCCGAGTTGGGCAGGTTGCGGATCATGTCCTGCTGGATTTCTTCGGGGGCATCAAAGCCGAACACCGCCAGATTGCCGATATTGAGCTTGATGATCTTGTGCCCGTCCTCCTCCATCTGCTTGGCCGCGTCCATGATCGGGCCCCGGATGTCGTAGCAAACATTGGCAAGCTTGGCGGATTTTTGGACGGTTTTCATGCGCTGACAGTAGTGCGGTGGGGTCAGGAGGCAGCCGGAGCCGGCGCCCTCAGGCGAAACCTATAATTTGACCACAGAACCGCAGTCCTCCCCTTGAGCCAAGAGCCGCTGCCAAGCCCCGCAGCACCTAAGGCCCACCACTTCCTGCCATGAAATTCCAGCCCGACCGCTCCAACGCACAGACCATCAGCGGCTATGGCCCTGGCTGGATCGGCATCGACGCCGACAAAATCACCCACAGCGTCATCATTGGATCGGCGGGCCTGCGCCAGCCCTGGCCATGCAACCGCTTCGAGGAGCTGACCCCGGAGCATTTTGCCCAGCTGGCCGGGCTGGAAACCGAACTGGTTATTTTTGGCAGCGGTCTGCGCAACCGTTTTCCCCCGCCCGCGTGGCTCGCGCCCCTGATCGCGCGGCGACTCGGGCTGGAGACCATGGACACCCAGGCAGCCTGCCGGACCTACAACATCCTGGCCAGCGAAGGGCGCAACGTGGTCGCAGCCCTGATTCTGGAAGTCTGAACGCGCGCCCACCTCCTGCCTGGAAGCCGGACGCACCGGGAAAGCAACTTATGCACAGCCTTGCCAAAGTGCCTGCCGCACCATGCCGGACACACTGTCTTACATTTGGCCGGGAACCGATTTCAGGGTAAAATCACGGGTTGCGGTCGGGGGCACCACCAAGAGCAATAACACACCCACTCCCCCGGCTTACCAACGACTACATCCTGAGAGATTGAAGTGATATGGCGATCGTTGTCAACAAACCCCTCCCTGAATTTGAAGCCAACGCAACCGGTGGTATCAAGGTCTCCAACACCTCCCACCTTGGCCAAATTCTGGTTCTCTACTTCTATCCCAAGGACAACACGCCGGGCTGCACCACGGAGGCCATGCAGTTTCGCGACAAGTACAAGGATTTCGTGAAGGCGGGCGCCGCAGTGTTCGGCGTCTCGCGCGACAACATGAAGTCGCACGACGACTTCAAGGAAAAGCTGGAACTGCCTTTCGAGCTGATCGCTGACACCGAAGAGAAGATGTGCCACATGTTCGGCGTGGTCAAGAACAAGATCATGTACGGCAAGAAGGTCAAGGGCATTGAGCGCAGCACCTTCCTGATCGGTCCCGATGGCCTTCTGGTACAAGAGTGGCGCGGCCTCAAGGTGCCAGGCCATGTGGACGAAGTTCTCAAGACCGTCAAATCCCTTAAGGCCCTGAAAAAGGCCGCCTGAGCTGACGGCCTGATCACATAAGGGCAGTTGCACCCACTGCAATCCATCCAAGGGCTCTGGGGCATCTACGCGACACACCGCCCGTTTTGCCCTGGCAAGACACACGGAGTGGGCATAATGGATCAATGCCCCTGGTTATTGCACCGTTAGCACCCACCCAAAAAGCCGCCTCGGCCTCCAGGCGGCTTTTTGCTTTCTGACCCATCCGTCACTACTTTACCGACCGAGGCCCTGCCACCATGCCCCTGCCCCCCGCCCCCAGCCGGCGCGCTGCACTCCTCGCGCCAGAAGCCTTTGAAGTCACGGCCCGCCCCCGCGTAGTAACCACCTCGGCCAACGAAGCCGTTGCTACACCCCAGCGCACCACTACGGCCCCAACCCGCGCCGGACGCAAGGCAGACAGCGTGGCCTCGTCGCTGGCAGCGCCCGAAACGGCCCCACTGGTTCAGATCGAGACCCGCGCCCGCACACCCGAACCCGCCGCTGCCCCTGTGGCACGCAGCACAGGCACGCGCAAGGCGCGCAGTACCAGTACCCCTGCTTCCGTCACCGTCAGCGCCGCGCCAGCCACCGCGCCCACCACACGCAGCCGCAAATCCGCATCGCAAGGCCCGACCAAGCTCTTTGTGCTGGACACCAACGTGCTCCTGCATGACCCGACCAGCCTGTTCCGCTTTGAAGAGCACGACATCTTCCTGCCGATGATCGTGCTGGAAGAACTGGACGGCCACAAGAAGGGCATGACCGAAGTGGCCCGCAATGGCCGCCAGGCCAGCCGTACCCTGGATGCACTGGCTGCCGCCCAAGGCGCCGACATGGCCAAGGGCCTCAAGCTCGACTCCACCGGCCAGCGCGCTGCGGGTGGCCATCTGTTCTTCCAGACGGCGCCACTGGACTACAGCCTGCCCACCAGCCTGCCCCCGGGCAAGGCCGACAACCAGATCCTGGGTGTGGTCGAAGCCCTGCGCAAGCTGCACGCCCCGCGCGAGGTGGTGCTGGTGTCCAAGGACATCAACATGCGCGTCAAGGCGCGCGCCCTGGGCCTGAACGCCGAGGACTACCAGAACGACAAGACGCTGGAAGACGGCGACCTGCTGTACGCCGGTGTGCTGGCCCTGCCCCCCGACTTCTGGGCCAAGAGCGGCAAAAACGTGGAAAGCTGGCAAAGCGGAGCCCACACCTACTACCGCATTGGCGGCCCCATCGTGCCGCAGCTGATGATCAATCAGTTTGTGTACTTCGAGGCCCCCGGCGAGCCCAGCCTGTTTGCGCGCGTGAGCGAAATCCGCGAGAAAACAGCGGTGCTGCAGACGCTGAAGGACTACGGTTCTGCCAAGAACGCGGTATGGGGCGTGACCACGCGCAACCGCGAGCAGAACTACGCCATGAACCTGCTCATGGACCCCGAGATCGACTTCGTGACGCTGACCGGCACCGCTGGCACCGGCAAGACGCTGCTGGCCCTGGCTGCAGGCCTCACTCAGGTGCTGGACGACCGCCGCTACACCGAAATCATCATGACCCGCGCCACCGTGAGCGTGGGCGAGGACATCGGCTTCCTGCCCGGCACCGAGGAGGAAAAGATGGGCCCCTGGATGGGCGCGCTGGACGACAACCTGGAGTTCCTGGCCAAGGGCGACGGCGGCAATGCGGGCGAATGGGGCCGCGCAGCCACCAACGAGCTGATCCGCAGCCGCATCAAGATCAAGAGCATGAACTTCATGCGCGGGCGCACCTTCCTGAACAAGTACGTCATCATCGACGAGGCGCAGAACCTGACGCCCAAGCAGATGAAGACGCTGATCACCCGCGCAGGCCCCGGCACCAAGATCATCTGCATGGGCAACCTGGCACAGATCGACACGCCGTACCTCACCGAAGGTTCCTCGGGCCTGACCTATGCCGTGGACCGCTTCAAGGGCTGGCCGCACAGCGGTCACATCACGCTGGCGCGTGGTGAACGCTCACGCCTGGCAGACTTTGCCAGCGAGGTGCTCTGAGTTGGCTGCAGGCTGGGTTGCAGCACTGAAGCTGGTGCCCTGGGGCGACGTCATCGAGGCGACGCCCCAGATCCTCCAGGCGGCCAAGACGCTGCTGGGCACCACCCAAAAGGGGAATGCTGAAGCTGCTGCGGGTGCACTCAAAAGTGCTGGTGGCGAGCCCGCCATTCCCGTGGCCTTGCAACTGGAACATCTGCGCGAGCGGGTGGCACTGCTGGAGCTGGAGCAGCAAGAATCTGCCGTGCTGATCCAGTCGCTGGCCGAACAGAATGCCCAGGTGGTTCAGGCGGTGGAAGTGCTACGCCGACGCCAGCAACGGCTCACCATGGCGGTGAGCGTGCTGGCAGTGGCATGCACAGGTTTGCTGGTGTGGGTACTGATGCAATAGTGCAATAGTGCGACCACGCATGCTGCGCGACTGAAACCACGGGCGCTGCACGGCATAGCACCTGAACTCGTCCGCTATAAATTCAATAGCTGCTAGCGCATATAAAACCGGCGCTAGCAGCTATTTTTATTAGAAATCGTCGCCTGAACCCATCGCCAGGTTCTCAAAGCGCGTCTGGTTCTTCTGGAAGAACAGCTTCACGGTGCCCGTGGGGCCGTTCCGCTGTTTGCCGATGATGACCTCGGCCACGTTGGGCTCCTTGGAGTCCTTGTTGTAGTAGTCGTCGCGGTAGATGAACATGATGATGTCCGCGTCCTGCTCGATGGCGCCCGATTCGCGCAGGTCGGACATCATGGGGCGCTTGTCAGTGCGCTGCTCCACGGAGCGGTTGAGCTGAGACAGCGCAATCACAGGGCACTGCAGCTCCTTGGCCAGCATCTTCAAACCCCGGGAAATTTCGCCCAGCTCCGTCGCGCGGTTGTCAGAGCCCGACGAACCCGAGCCACTCATGAGTTGCAGGTAGTCCACCACGATCAGGCCCAGCTTGCCACACTGGCGTGCCAGCCGCCGCGCATTGGCGCGCAGCTCGCTGGGCGTGAGGCCTGGAGTTTCGTCGATGTGCAGCGACACCGTACGCAGCTTTTCGATGGCTTCGGTCAGGCGTGGCCATTCATCGTCGGTGAGCTTGCCAGTGCGCAGGTTGCCCTGGTTCACCCGGCCAATCGAGCCCACGATACGCACCGCCAATTGGGCGGCGCCCATTTCCATCGAGAAGATGGCGACTGGCAAGCCCTCGTTGAGCGCCACGTGCTCAGCAATATTCACCGCGAACGAGGTTTTGCCCATGGACGGACGCGCCGCCAGCACCACCATGTCGCCCGCCTGCAGGCCACTGGTCATGCGGTCCAGGTCGGCAAAACCGGTAGGCACGCCCGTGACGTCCACGGGGTTGTCCGCCATCTCCTGCACCCGGTCGAGCAGGTCGATCACCAGCGTGTCGAGCGACTGGAAGCCCTGTTTGGTGCGCGAGCCCTCTTCGCCAATGGCAAAGATCTTGGCCTCGGCCTCATCCAGGATGCGCTCCACCGTTTTGCCCTGGGGATTGAACGCATTGGTCGAAATTTCGTCACTGGCGGTGACCAGCTTGCGCAGGATGGCGCGCTCGCGAACGATTTCGGCATAGCGCCGGATGTTGCTGGCGCTGGGCACGTACTGCGCCAGATTGTTCAGGTAGGCCAGCCCTCCCATCTCCTGCGCCTTGCCCTGGTTTTGCAGGTGCTCGAACACCGTGATCACGTCGGCTGGCTTGCTGGCATTGATCAGCGCGCCAATGGCCGTGTAGATCATCTGGTGTTCATGGCGGTAGAAATGACTCTCCACCAGCAGGTCGCCCACACGGTCCCAGGCATTGTTGTCCAGCAGCAGGCCGCCCAGCACGCTGGACTCCGCCTCGATGGAGTGCGGCGGCACACGCAGCTGGGCAATTTCACGGTCCGGTACGGGCGTGAAACCATCGTCAAGGGGGGGGAAAACGGCAGACATGGAATCCTCGGAGCGAACTTGGCATCCTAGCGCCCACAAGGCGCTGCGTCATGGCACAAGTCTGTGGATAAGGCGGGGGCAAGCAGTGGGCAACCGTGTACAAGCCAAGGTCACACAAAGACAAAAGCCGCCCGAAGGCGGCTTTTTCAAAAAGTCCTGACGGACGATCAGGCGGTTTCGCCGTAGACCGATACGTTGACTTCCACGACCACATCGGTGTGCAGAGCCACGCTCACAGCGCTGTCGCTGACGACCTTGATCGGGCCGTTGGGCAGGCGGATTTGCGACTTAGCAACCTTGTAACCTTGCTTGTTCAGCTCTTCGGCGATGTCGTGGTTGGTCACGGAACCAAACAGACGACCGTCCACGCCAGCCTTTTGCGTCAGCTTGACGGTGGTACCGGCCAGCTTTTCGCCTTGGGCTTGGGCTTCTGCCAGCTTGGCAGCAGCGGCCTTTTCGAGTTCAGCGCGCTTGGCTTCGAACTCTGCCTTGGCAGCTTCGGTGGCGCGACGGGCGCGGCCAGCGGGGATCAGGAAGTTGCGGGCGTAGCCGTCTTTGACCTTGACGATTTCACCGAGGTTGCCGAGGTTCACAACCTTGTCGAGCAGGATGATTTGCATGGGTTGTGCTCCTTAGATCTTGTGCTGGTCGCTGTAAGGCACCAGTGCCAGGAAGCGTGCACGCTTGATGGCGGTGTTCAGCTGACGCTGGAAGATGGCGCGCGTGCCAGTCAGGCGTGCGGGGATGATCTTGCCGTTTTCGGCGATGAAATCGCGCAGCGTATCGACATCCTTGTAGTCGATTTCTTCAACACCAGTCACCGTGAAGCGGCAAAAGCGCTTGCGCTTGAACAGCAGGGACTGGGTATTGCGCTTTGGGCGCTTGTCTTTGTTGAACTTCTTGAACGTGGCCATTGCGGACCCCTTGAAAATTAATTTTGTTGAATATCCTGGATGTGCAGCACTGCAGTCTTGCCATTGCGCGGTGTGGCCAGAAATCCATGAAAAGTCCAGAGACTTCCGATGTTCTGCCTTGCCAGTCGCTCAGCCATCGCACCAAATGCAATGGCCTTCATGGCGGCCTTGACTTCGCGGGGGTGGCCTGCCTCGGTTTGCTGGGACTCGTGTTCGAGGCGCAGCGTGAGGGCAGACAGTCCGGCTGGCGTGTATCGCAGGGGCTCAGCCTCTGCGATACAGGCGGTCAAGACGACGCGGTTCTCCACTCCAAAGAGAAAGGATCAGCGCTCGCCGGCCGCTGCGTATTCAGCTTGGCTGGCCTTGCGGGCTTCTTCGCGCTCGACGGTCTTCATCATGGAAGAAGGGCCGGTTTCAGCCTTCTTCTTTTGCACGGTCAGGTGGCGCAGCACGGCGTCGTTGAACTTGAAGGCATGTTCGAGTTCAGCCATCACAGCCTGGTCGGCTTCGATGTTCACGCACAGGTAGTGAGCCTTGGCCAGCTTGTTGATCAGGTACGCCAGTTGACGACGGCCCCAGTCTTCCACGCGGTGCACCTTGCCACCGCCAGCGGTGATCATGCCCTTGTAGCGCTCCAGCATCGCTGGAACTTGTTCGCTTTGATCCGGATGGATCAACAAAATGATTTCGTAATGACGCATGCAGACTCCTTTTGGGTGAGACCACCCACCGCGTCTAGAAGTGGTGTGGCAAGGGAAAGCCTGCGATTATAGCCCGACAGCTAGCGCTTGTACACTCCGGTTGCTCCAAACCGCATCGGCTATGGCCGATCGCCTCTCAATCGGAGGCACGGCACTTGCAAAACCGGCAGCTGGGCCGACATGCGTTACAACAATGCGCGCCATACCGTGACCAACACAATGGCATATCCCTGGCGCAGACCTTGATATAGCCGGGCGAGCCCCCAGATACCGCGCGTACCGTTTTTTTCACCTCTTCAGATCCTGACATGTCAGACCAAAGCCAAACCACCCCCGCCCCGAGCGCCCCTGCCCCCGAAGAAGTCGAAGCCGCCATGGCTGCCCACGCCTCTGACGAGCTGGCACGCCTTCAGGGCGAACTGGCCGAGCTGAAAGCCAAAAGTGCCGATCTGGCCGACCAGTTCCTGCGCGCCAAGGCCGAGGCCGAGAACGCCCGCCGCCGCGCTGAAGAGGAAGTTTCCAAGGCCCGCAAGTTCGGCATCGAGAGTTTTGCAGAGAGCCTGCTGCCCGTGGCCGACAGCCTGGACGCCGCCCTGGCCATCAAGGAAGCCACGCCCCAGCAGCTGCGCGAAGGCGCCGACGCCACGCTGCGCCAATTGACGTCCGCGCTGGAGCGCAACAAGGTGGTGGCCATCAACCCCGCCGCAGGTGCCAAGTTCGACCCCCACCAGCACCAGGCCATCAGCGTGGTGCCAGCCGAGCAAGAAGCCAACACGGTGGTGGCCGTACTGCAAAAGGGCTATGTGATCGCCGAGCGCGTGTTGCGCCCTGCCCTGGTCACCGTGACGGCGCCCAAGTAAGCCGCAAAAAAATCGAACCGGAAGACTTGAACCAAACCAAGTTATCCACAAGTTACTAGCCATCCAAACCATTCAAGCATTCGGAGAAAATCATGGGAAGAATCATCGGCATTGACCTGGGCACCACCAACAGCTGCGTCTCCATCATGGAGGGCAACACGACCCGCGTGATCGAAAACAGCGAAGGTGCACGCACCACGCCATCCATCGTGGCCTACCAGGAAGACGGCGAGATCCTCGTCGGCGCCTCGGCCAAGCGCCAGGCCGTGACCAACCCCAAAAACACGCTGTACGCCGTCAAGCGCCTGATCGGCCGCAAGTTCACCGAAAAAGAAGTGCAAAAGGACATCGACCTGATGCCCTACAAGATCGTGGCGGCTGACAACGGCGACGCCTGGATCGAAGTGCGCGGCAACAAGCTGTCGGCCCAGCAAGTGTCTGCCGACATCCTGCGCAAGATGAAGAAGACGGCCGAAGACTACCTGGGTGAGCCCGTGACGGAAGCAGTCATCACCGTGCCCGCGTACTTCAACGACGCCCAGCGCCAGGCCACCAAGGATGCTGGCCGCATTGCGGGCCTGGACGTCAAGCGCATCATCAACGAGCCTACCGCTGCAGCGCTGGCCTTTGGTCTGGACAAGCAGGAAAAGGGCGACCGCAAGATCGCCGTGTATGACCTGGGTGGCGGCACGTTCGACGTGTCCATCATCGAAATCGCCGATGTGGACGGCGAAAAGCAGTTCGAAGTGCTGTCGACCAACGGCGACACCTTCCTGGGCGGCGAAGACTTCGACCAGCGCATCATCGACTTCATCATTGACGAGTTCAAGAAAGAGTCGGGCGTCAACCTCAAGAATGACGTGCTGGCCCTTCAGCGCCTGAAGGAAGCGGCCGAGAAAGCCAAAATTGAACTGTCGAACTCGGCCTCGACAGACATCAACCTGCCCTACATCACGGCCGACGCATCGGGCCCCAAGCACCTGAACATCAAGCTGACCCGCGCCAAGCTGGAGCAACTGGTGGAAGAGCTGATCGAGCGCACCATCGCCCCTTGCCGCATGGCCATCAAGGACGCTGGCGTGTCGGTGTCTGACATCCATGACGTGATCCTGGTGGGCGGCATGACCCGCATGCCCAAAGTGCAAGAAAAGGTCAAGGAATTCTTCGGCAAGGACCCCCGCAAGGACGTGAACCCGGACGAAGCCGTGGCCGTGGGCGCCGCCATCCAGGGCCAGGTGCTGTCGGGTGACCGCAAGGACGTGCTGCTGCTGGACGTGACGCCCCTGTCGCTGGGTATCGAAACCCTGGGCGGTGTCATGACCAAGATGATCACGAAGAACACGACCATCCCGACGAAGTTCGCACAGACCTTCTCGACGGCCGACGACAACCAGCCTGCCGTGACCATCAAGGTCTACCAGGGCGAGCGCGAAATGGCTACCGGCAACAAGCTGCTGGGCGAGTTCAACCTGGAAGGCATTCCACCGGCAGCCCGCGGTGTTCCGCAGATCGAAGTGTCGTTCGACATCGACGCCAACGGCATCTTGCACGTGGGCGCCAAGGACAAGGGTACGGGCAAGGAAAACAAGATCACCATCAAGGCCAACTCGGGCCTGTCGGAAGAAGAAATCCAGCAGATGGTGAAGGACGCCGAACTGAATGCGGCCGACGACAAGAAGAAGCTGGAGCTGGTGCAGGCCCGCAACCAGGGTGAGGCCGCCGTGCACAGCGTGAACAAGAGCCTGGCCGAACATGGCGACAAGCTCGACGCTGGCGAAAAGGACGCGATCGCCGCAGCCGTGAAGGCCTTGGAAGAAGCCCTCAAGGGTGAAGACAAGGCCGCGATTGACGAAAAGACCACGGCGCTGATGGCTGCCAGCCAGAAGCTGGGCGAAAAGATGTACGCCGAATCCCAGGCAGCGCAAGCTGCTCAGGCTGCCGGTGGTGCAGAGGCCGCAAGCGCATCGGCTGGTGGTGCGTCAGCCAAGCCCGCAGACGACGACAACGTCGTCGATGCCGAGGTGAAGGAAGTCAAGAAGGGCTGAACGAGCCCCCGTTGACCCGAGCCGCCGCGCAATGCCCGTCAGGGGCTGCGCGGCGTTCCTGTTCCAACCGGGTTCTGAATCACTATGTCCAAACGAGACTTTTACGAAATCCTGGGCGTTCCCAAAAACGCCTCGGACGAAGAAATCAAGAAGGCCTATCGCAAGCTGGCGATGAAGCACCACCCTGACCGCAACCAGGGCGATGCGGCCAAGCCTGCCGAAGAGAAATTCAAGGAGGCCAAGGAGGCCTACGAGATGCTCTCCGACCCACAAAAGCGCGCTGCCTACGACCAGTATGGCCACGCCGGAGTAGACCCCAACATGCGTGGCCCTGGGGGCGCGGGCGCGGAAGGGTTTGGCGGTTTTGCAGAAGCTTTCGGCGACATCTTCGGCGACATGTTCGGCCAACAAGGCGGGCGCGGGCGCGGAGCCGGCGGACGCCAGGTCTACCGTGGCAGCGACCTCAGCTACGCCATGGAGATCACGCTCGAAGAAGCAGCCCGTGGCAAAGACGCGCAGATCCGCATCCCGTCCTGGGACACCTGCGACACCTGCCATGGCAGTGGCGCCAAGCCCGGCACCAGTGCCAAGACCTGCGGCACCTGCCAGGGTGCGGGCACCGTGCAGATGCGCCAGGGCTTCTTCAGCGTGCAGCAGACCTGCCCCCACTGCCGCGGCACGGGCAAGATCATTCCGGAGCCTTGCACGACCTGCCATGGCCAAGGCAAGCTCAAGAAGCAAAAGACGTTGGAAGTGAAGATTCCTGCGGGCATCGACGACGGCATGCGCATTCGTAGCACCGGCAACGGCGAACCCGGCACCAACGGCGGCCCACCGGGCGACCTGTACATCGAGATCCGGTTGAAGAAACACGACATCTTCGAGCGCGATGGCGACGACCTGCACTGCCAGGTACCCGTGAGCTTCATCACGGCAGCGCTGGGCGGCGAGATCGAGGTTCCCACGCTGCAAGGCAAGGCAGCCATCGACATCCCTGAAGGTACCCAGGCCGGCAAGCAGTTCCGCTTGCGCGGCAAGGGCATCAAGGGCGTGCGCGCCAGCTACCCCGGTGACCTGTACTGCCACATTGCGGTCGAGACGCCCGTCAAGCTCACCGAACACCAGCGCAAGCTGCTGCGTGAACTGGAAGATTCCCTCAAGAAGGGCGGAGCGCGCCATTCGCCCAGCGGCGAGAGCTGGACGGACCGGTTGAAGAACTTCTTCAGCTGATCCAGCCGCCACTGCCCTCAGCGAAAACCGCCCGCAGCTTCATGGCCCGGGCGGTCTTTTCATACGCACTGCAGGCTGCAGGACCAGCCCTGTGGACTTGCCAGGCCGCTCGTGCTGGGGCGCGCGATAAAAGCCGAGGATGCGGCGCACGTATTCCCTGGTCTCGCTGTAGGGCGGCACACCGCCATGACGTTCTACCGCCTTCTCGCCCGCGTTGTAGGCAGCCGAAGCCAGTGCCACATCGCCCCCAAAACGGTCCAACAACCAGCGCAGGTAGGTCAGCCCCCCGCGCACGTTCTGCTCGGGGTTCCATACGTCGCGCACGCCAAAACGCTCTGCCGTCTCGGGGATGAGCTGCATCAGCCCCTGCGCGTTCCTGGGCGACAGCGCCCGCGCCTGAAAGTTGGACTCAGACCGTACAATGGCCAGTGCCAGGCGCGGGTCCACCTCGAAACGAGGCGCGAGCCGCTGCACCAATTCAGCGTGACGGCGCTTGTCGTCGGGCAGGTTGCTGACATAGCGGTCCACCACCTCCTGGGGCACGACCTCCTGAGCAGAATCGCGCACCTCCAGCCGGGGAGCCTCGCCCGTGGTCAGGCAGTCCGGCAGGCGGTCGCCCAGCACCAGCCCCTCGGAGAGGCCGCGCGCCTTTTCGTGCCCTCGTTGGGCGGCCAGGGCCAGCAAGGTGGCGGCTGCTGCTGGGTCGGGCACCACATCGCGCCCCCTCATCAGCAGGCTGCCCAGGCGGTACTGCGCCTCCACACTGCCATAACGAGCGGCATCGCAGTACCGCTGTGCGGCCCGGTGCGGCTGGCGCCGCACTTCGGCGTCATAGCCCTCTTCCAGCCATCGCGACAGCACAGGAGGCTCGTCAGCCCATTCGGGCGGATCGTCCAGGGCCTGCGCGCGCACCTGCGGCCCGCCCGTCAGCAAAACTGCTGCCAGCAAGGCGCTGTGCGCGTGACGGGAATACCTGGGTTGCATACCTTGACCTTTGGGATAAAGGTCCCGCCAGAACGGGGCATCAGGAGATGGGTTGCCCACTGTAGTACGGCCGGGGGATTTGCAACAGAAAAACATTGCCAGCGGTAATTTCTTGATCTGAGGCAAGAATCCGCCCACCAGCCGCAGCCCTGGCCGATCTGCGCAGTAGCATCAAAGCCCACCAGTCGGCCTGAGGGCCGCAATCAGGGCAAGAATGGGGACAAGGAGCATCGGCATGAACGTCAACATCACCTTTCTGGGCGGCTCTGGCACCGTCACCGGCTCCAAGTACCTGGTGCGCTACAACGGCAAGAGCCTGTTGGTCGATTGCGGCCTGTTCCAGGGCTACAAGCAACTGCGCCTGCGCAACTGGCAGCCCCTGCCCGTCACACCGCACCAGATCGACGCCTTGGTGTTGACCCACGCCCATCTGGACCACAGCGGCTACCTGCCCCTGCTGGCGCGCGACGGCTACACCCATGCCATCCACTGCACCCCGGGCACGCGTGACCTGTGCACCATCCTGCTGCCCGACAGCGGGCACCTGCAAGAGGAGGACGCCGCATTCCTCAACCGCCACCAGCTCAGCAGCCACAGCCCCGCACTGCCCCTGTACACCCGGCTCGACGCACTGCACTGCCTCAAGCAGTTCCAGAGCCACCCATTTCACAAGGCTTTCGAGCCCCTGCCCGGCTGGCGCGTGACGTTTTCGCCTGCAGGCCACATCCTGGGCGCCGCCAGCGTGCTGCTGGAGGTGGGAGGCCGACGTATTCTTTTCTCGGGCGACCTGGGCCGGCCCGATGACCTGCTCATGAACCCGCCCGACGCACCACCCCAGGCCGACACGGTGCTCATCGAGTCCACCTACGGCGACCGCGAGCACCCACCCGAAGGCTTGCTCGACGAACTGGGCCCGGCACTGCAGCGCCTGGCAGCGCGTGGCGGCATTGCCGTGGTGCCGGTGTTTGCCGTGGGGCGTGCACAGGTGGTGCTGCACGCGATTGGCCTGCTCAAGGCACAGGGTGTGGTGCCCGCATCGCTCAAGGTGTTTCTGGACAGCCCCATGGCCGTCAGTACCACGGGGCTGTTCCAGCACCACATGCAGGAACACCGCCTGAACGGCCGCGAGGTGCAGGCGCTGGAGCATGGCGCGACCATGATCCAGACGCCCGAGCAATCCAAGGGGCTGGCCAAGCTGCATGGCCCCATGGTCATCCTGTCGGCCAGCGGCATGGCCACCGGAGGGCGCGTGCTGCACCACCTGGCACTGCACGCGGGCGACCACCGCAACATGATCATCCTGACCGGTCACCAGGCCCCGGGCACCCGTGGTGCGCGGTTGGCAGAGGGCGAAAAGACCATCCGCATCCACGGACAGGACGTGGCCGTGCGCGCCGAGGTGGTGCGGCTGTCCTCTGCGTCAGCCCACGCTGATGGCAACCAGCTCATCGCCTGGCTGCGCAGCATGGGCCACGCGCCAGACCAGGTGTATGTGGTGCACGGCGAAATGGGCGCCTCGGACCTGCTGCGCCAGCGCATTGAGCATGAGCTTCGCTGGCGTGCCACTGTGCCAGAACACGGTAGCACCTGCACCGCCTGAGCCACGGTAGCGTTTTGGGCCTCAGCGGTTCTACCCTCGCGCAGAAGGGCAGCGCCGCCATCGCATATCGCGATGTCAAAGCGGCAGTAATGCGGGGAAAATAGGGAATCTTCTCATTTCGAGAAGCCCAAACCCCATGAAAAGCTCCGAGCGCAGTTTTGCGCGCCGTATCGACCTCACCTCGCTGCAACTGTTTGTGGCGGTGTGCGAGCTCGGCAGCATCGGCCGTGCGGCCGAGCGCGAATTCATTGCGGCATCGGCCGTCAGCAAGCGCCTGTCGGACCTGGAAACTGCGGTGGACACCGCACTTCTCTACCGCCACAGCCGGGGCGTCACCCTTACACCCGCAGGCGAGAGCCTGCTGCACCACGCGCGCACCGTGCTGTTCGGGCTGGAGCGCATGCAGGGCGAACTGAGCGAATACGCCGATGGCGTACGCGGCCATGTCCGCATGCACGCCAACATCTCCGCCATCTTCCAGTTTCTGCCCGAAGATCTGGGCGCCTTTGCGCGCGAGCACAGCCAGATCAAGATCGACCTGCAGGAGCACCTCTCCAGCGATGTGGTGCACGCCGTGCAAGAGGGAGCCGCCGACCTGGGCATCTGCAACATCGGCATGGCGAATGGGGGCGGAGCCCTGGAGCTGCAAAGCCGCCCCTACCGCGCCGACAATTTGGTGCTGGTTGTGCCTCGAGCGCATGATTTATCTGCGCTGGATGCTATTAATTTTGAAGACGTCCTGGACTGGGACATCGTGGGCCTGCATGCCAACAGCAGCATCAGCCTGGCCATGCGCGCCGCTGCCGCTGCTGCCGGGCGCCCGCTGCGCCAGCGCATCCAGGTCACGGGGCTCGATGCCATGTGCCGCATGATCGACAACGGCCTGGGCGTGGGCCTGCTGCCCGACCGGGCGTTTGAACTGATGCGCGGCGTGGGCAACCTGCAAGCCATTCCGCTGACCGATGCCTGGGCCCACCGCGAACTGCGGGTGGTCGCCCGCGACTTTGACGCCCTGCCTGTCACCGCACGACTGCTGGTCGAGCACCTGGCACCCCGGCCAGACCCCGACACTAAAATCCAATCACCCACCTGAAAGCAGAAAGAAAGCCACGCCATGGGACGCACCCTGTACGACAAGATCTGGGACGAGCATGTCGTCCACACCGAAGAGGACGGCACCTCCATCCTCTACATCGACCGCCATCTGGTGCACGAAGTCACCAGCCCCCAGGCGTTCGAAGGCCTCCGCGAGGCGGGCCGCAAGGTCTGGCGCATGAGCTCTATCGTAGCCACGGCCGACCACAACACGCCCACCACGGGTTGGGAAAACGGCTACGACGGCATCACCGATCCGATCAGCAAGGAACAGATCACCACGCTGAACGACAACATCGCGCAGATCACACCGGCAGCGTTCTTCCCCTTCATGCACAAGCGCCAAGGCATCGTTCACGTGATCGGCCCTGAAAACGGCGCCACCCTGCCCGGCATGACCGTGGTGTGCGGCGACAGCCACACCAGCACGCACGGCGCGTTTGGCGCACTGGCCCACGGCATCGGCACCTCCGAGGTCGAGCACGTGATGGCCACGCAAACCCTGCTGGCCAAGAAGGCCAAGAACATGCTGGTGCAAGTGGACGGCACGCTGGCCAAGGGCGTCACGCCCAAGGACGTGGTGCTGGCCATCATCGGCAAGATCGGCACTGCGGGTGGCACGGGCTACACCATCGAATTTGCAGGCTCCGTCTTCCGCGCAATGAGCATGGAAGGCCGCATGACCGTGTGCAACATGGCCATCGAAGGCGGCGCACGCGCAGGCCTGGTGGCGGTGGACGACAAGACTATTGAATACGTCAAGGGCCGCCCCCTGTCGCCCACGGGCGTGGAGTGGGACCAGGCTGTGGCTTACTGGAAGACGCTGCATTCGGATGCCGACGCCACGTTCGACACCGTCGTCAAGCTCGACGCGGCCGACATCCAGCCGCAAGTGACCTGGGGCACCTCGCCCGAAATGGTGCTGGGCATTGACGCCCGCGTGCCCGACCCGGACAAGGAAAAGGACGCCAACAAGCGCGGCGCTATCGAACGCGCCCTGACCTACATGGGCCTGCAGCCCGGCAAGCCGATCAACGACATCACCATCGACAAGGTGTTCATCGGCTCTTGCACCAACAGCCGCATCGAAGACATGCGCGAGGCCGCCGCCGTGGTCAAGAACCTGGGCCGCAAGGTGGCCAGCAATGTGAAGCTGGCCATGGTCGTGCCTGGCTCGGGCCTCGTCAAAGAGCAGGCCGAGCGCGAAGGCCTGGACCAGATCTTCAAGGCCGCAGGCTTTGAGTGGCGTGAGCCCGGCTGCAGCATGTGCCTGGCCATGAACGCCGACCGCCTGGAGCCCGGTGAGCGCTGCGCCTCCACCAGCAACCGCAATTTTGAAGGCCGCCAGGGTGCTGGTGGTCGCACACACCTGGTGAGCCCCGCCATGGCTGCAGCTGCTGCCGTGCATGGCCACTTCGTGGACATCCGCCAGTTTTCCTGAGCCGAACGCTCATCCCATCATCCGTCCGTTGTCCTCTCTACTGCCCCAACCGCCTGAAGGAGCCTTGTCATGAAAAAGACCGCCACCCTCATCGCCCTGTCCCTGGCCTTTGTGCTGGCTGGCTGCAATACCGTCAAGGGTGTGGGCCAGGACATTGGCAAAGCAGGCAGCGCCATCGAGCGGGCCGCCAAGTAACTAATACCGCCATGCAAAAATTCACCTTGCTCAAGGGCCTTGTGGCCCCCATGGACCGCGAGAACGTCGATACCGACGCGATCATTCCCAAGCAGTTCCTCAAGTCGATCAAGAAGACCGGCTTTGGGGTGAACCTGTTTGACGAATGGCGCTACCTGGACCACGGCGAGCCAGGCCAGGACCCCGCCAGCCGCAAGCCCAACCCCGACTTCGTGCTCAACCAGCCGCGTTACAAAGGCGCGAGCATCCTGATCGCACGCAAGAACTTCGGCTGCGGCTCCAGCCGCGAGCACGCGCCCTGGGCCTTGGATCAGTTCGGCTTTCGCGCCATCATCGCGCCCAGCTTTGCCGACATCTTCTTCAACAACTGCTTCAAGAACGGCCTGCTGCCCATCGTGCTGCCTGACGCCACAGTGGCCCAGTTGTTCGACGAAGTGCTGGCCTTCCCAGGCTACCAGCTCACCATCGACCTGGAGCGCCAAGTCATCGTGCGCCCCCAAGGCGAAGAGATCCCGTTCGACGTGCAGGCGTTTCGCAAGTACTGCCTGCTCAACGGGTTTGACGACATCGGCCTGACCCTGCGCCAGTCCGACAAGATCAAGGCCTTTGAAGCCCAGCGGCTGGCGACCAAGCCCTGGCTGGCGCACACCATGGTGTCGTGAGACGGGACGAGCATCCAAAATATCAGTCAGACTGGCCTCTAGCGCTTTACTCATAAGCGCTAGCAGCTATCAAAAACAAAGCAAATTCAATGAAAATCGCAGTTCTGCCGGGTGACGGCATTGGCACCGAAATCGTCTCTGAAGCCGTCAAGGTTCTGGAGGCCCTGGAACTCCCATTCGAGATGGAATCCGCCCTGGTGGGCGGCGTGGCGTATGACGCCCACGGCCACCCACTGCCCGAGTCCACACTCAAGCTCGCCAAGGAAGCCGACGCCATCCTGTTCGGCGCTGTGGGCGACTGGAAGTACGACAAGCTCGACCGCCCCCTGCGCCCCGAGCAAGCCATCCTGGGCCTGCGCAAGAACCTGGGCCTGTTCGCCAACTTCCGCCCCGCCATCTGCTACGAGCAACTGGTAGGCGCATCGAGCCTCAAGCCCGAGCTGATTGCGGGCCTCGATATCCTCATCATCCGCGAGCTGACGGGCGACATCTACTTCGGCCAGCCGCGCGGCCGCCGCGTGGCCACTGACGGCCACTTCCCAGGCGCCGAAGAAGCGTTTGACACCATGCGCTACAGCCGCCCCGAGATCGAGCGCATCGCCCACGTCGCCTTCCAGGCCGCGCGCAAGCGCAACAAGAAGGTCACCAGCGTGGACAAGGCCAACGTGCTGGAAACCTTCCAGTTCTGGAAGGACGTCATGACCGAGGTGGGCCAGCAGTACCCAGACGTGGAACTCCAGCACATGTACGTGGACAACGCGGCCATGCAACTGGTCAAGGCCCCCAAGGCGTTTGACGTGGTGGTCACGGGCAACATGTTCGGCGACATCCTGAGCGACGAAGCCTCCATGCTCACCGGCTCCATCGGCATGCTTCCCTCGGCCTCGCTCAACAGCAGCAACCAGGGCCTGTACGAGCCCAGCCACGGCAGCGCCCCCGACATCGCCGGCAAGGGCGTGGCCAACCCGCTGGCCACCATCCTCTCGGCAGCGATGATGCTGCGCTTCAGCCTGAACCAGGAAGCCGCCGCCCAGCGCATCGAAGCCGCCGTGCAAAAGGTGCTGGCCCAAGGCCTGCGCACGCCCGACATCTACAGCGAAGGCACGACCAAGGTGGGCACGGCGCAGATGGGCGACGCCGTGGTGAAGGCGCTGAAGGCGTAACCCCCCCCAGCCCTTCGAGCCTTCCACAGCGGCGGCGCGTGGCATCCACAAAAGGCGATCCTCTGTGATCGCCTTTTTTTATGGGCGTGGACCGACTCGCACACCCATCCAGCCCTCCAGTGGCACTGTTGCAAAGCGGACCATGGCGTTCCCGCAACGCTGCAAGCCCCGTGCAAGCCCCGTGCAAGCCACGATCCAGTACAATCTATCGCATGTTTGCCGCCCGCCCGTTCAACCTGAACACCGCTACTGCCGCCCTGGCAGGCGTGGCCGCGCGCGCAATCACCACCAAAACCACGACCATTATTAAGGGCTGATCCAGCTCCGGTACCGTCGTGCGCCCTCTCCCGGCCAGACGAGCCGGGGCAAACAGTCTGGTCTGGCACTGTTTCTAAATCTGAAAGGGGCGTTGAAATGAGCAAGTTGGTAGGTTTGGTCGGCTGGCGCGGCATGGTCGGCTCGGTGTTGATGGACCGCATGGTCGAGGAAAAAGACTTCGACCTGATTGAGCCGTTGTTCTTCTCGACATCCAACGCAGGCGGCAAAGCCCCCACGCAGGCCAAGAACGAAACCACACTGCAAGACGCCTTCAACATCGACGCCTTGAAGCGCTGCGACATCATCATTACCGCACAAGGCGGCGACTACACCACTGAAGTCTTCCCCAAGCTGCGCACTGCGGGCTGGAACGGCCACTGGATTGACGCCGCTTCCACCCTGCGCATGGAAAAAGACGCGGTCATCATCCTTGACCCCGTCAACATGCCCGTCATCAAGGACGCGCTGGCCAACGGCGGCAAGAACTGGGTGGGCGGCAACTGCACCGTGAGCTGCATGCTGATGGGCGTGGGCGCGCTGTACAAGGCCGGTCTGGTCGAGTGGATGAGCACCCAGACCTACCAGGCTGCATCGGGCGGCGGCGCGCAGCACATGCGCGAATTGCTAACCCAATACGGCACGCTCAACGCCGAAGTGAAGGCCCTGCTCGACGACCCCAAGAGCGCCATTCTGGAAATCGACCGCAAAGTCATCGCCAAGCAGCGCGCCCTGACCGGTGCCGAAACCGCCAACTTCGGCGTGCCTCTGGGCGGCTCATTGATCCCCTGGATCGACAAGGACCTGGGCAACGGCCAATCCAAGGAAGAATGGAAGGGCATGGCCGAAACCAACAAGATCCTTGGGCTGGGCGAGGGCTTCAGCTCTGCGGCCATTCCCGTGGACGGCTTCTGCGTGCGCGTGGGTGCCATGCGCTGCCACAGCCAGGCCCTGACCTTCAAGCTCAAGAAGGACGTGCCCGTGGCCGACCTCGAGGCCATGATCGCAGCCGACAACGAGTGGGTGAAAGTGGTACCCAACACCCGCGAAGCCACCATCAAGGACCTGACCCCCGTGGCCGTGACCGGCACCATGACCATCCCTGTGGGTCGTATCCGCAAGCTGGCCATGGGACCTGAGTACGTCGGCGCCTTCACCATCGGCGACCAGCTGCTGTGGGGGGCCGCAGAGCCACTGCGCCGCATGCTGCGCATCCTGCTCAACGCCTGAACGCCCCACCCCATAAGCGCGCGCAAGCCCTCTTGCGCGCGCTTTTTTGCGCCTGAGACATCGACACACTCGGTTACGTGGCGTTGGCAATTGGCAACATCTGCACACCCCAATTTGGGGCGCCAGGACCCCACTCAAAGCTTCGGAGCCACCTCAGCTTGTCAGTGCAAAACATTGATGCTATGGTGCTTTTTACATATTTTCACGCGCCGGGGCGGGGATCAGACCATGAGAACAAAAGCACCGCTCGTCCGAGCCGCAAAAAATCCTAATCAGTTGTTGGCAAACATGCATCGTTGGAAATTTTCTGTCCTGGCGGCTGCGGCCGTGGCTTGCGCTGGTTTCTACACCAGCGACGCGTCTGCGCTGGCACTGGGCCGCATCACCGTGCAGTCTGCCTTGGGCGAGCCGCTGCGCGCTGAAATCGATCTGCCACAGATCACCCCCGCCGAAGCGGACTCGCTGCGTGCCACTACGGCCACGCCTGAGGTCTTCCGTGCCCAGGGCATGGAATACACGCAGACCATGAACAACCTGCAGATTCAGCTGCAGCGCCGAGCCGACGGCACCGCCGTGTTGCGCCTGTCAAGCGACCGGCCTGTGAACGAGCCCTTCCTGGACCTGGTGCTGGATGCCAACTGGGGCTCGGGCCGCCTCGTTCGCAGCTACACCATGCTGTTTGACCCACCAAGCATGCGCCGTACAGCGCCTGCCGTCACAGCAGCCCCCCAGATTTCTGCACCAGCGGCGCCCCAGGTGCCTGCGACGCGACCTGCTGCAACAGCCCGCGCCAGCGAGCCGGCCGCCGCTCCAGCCGCACCTCGCGCTGCGGCTCCACGCCCCGCACCCGCAGATGGCGTCACAGTGCAGGCAGGAGATACCGCCGGTCGACTTGCGAACGCTTACAAGCCGGCAGGCGTCTCACTCGATCAGATGCTGGTCGCCATGATGCGCGCCAACCCGGACGCGTTCATCCAGGGCAACGTCAACCGCCTGAAGGCTGGTGCTGTGCTGCAGATGCCCGACCAAGGCACGGCGCAAGCCACCCCAGCCCCCGAGGCACGTCAGATCCTGGCCGCGCAGGCCCGGGACTTCAACGACTTCCGCCGCAAGCTCGCGGGTGCAGCCCCTTCGACTGAAGTGGCAGCGGCGCAGCGCTCTGCCTCTGGCACCGTCCAGACGCGCGTCGAAGACAAAAAACCCGCGACTGCGGCACCCGACAAGCTGACCCTGTCCAAGGGGGCTGTCAAGGGTCAGAAGGCGGCCGAAGAACAGGTCGCCAAGGACAAACAGGCCAATGAAGCAGCCACACGGATGGCGGAGTTGTCCAAGAACATCACCGACCTGAACAAGCTGAGCGCAGCATCTGCAGCTGCCGGAAACAGCCCTGCGCCCGCCGCCGCGAGTGCGGCCAGCGCACCTGCAGGTGTGACCGTGCAGGCCCCTGCCGTTCCTGCAACACCGAGCGCGCCGCCTGCGCCCGAAGCCCCAGCATCCGCCCCCGTAGCGGCAGCCAGCACCCCGCCAGACACCGCAGTGGCAGCCGAAGTGGCCGCATCGGTACCCGCCACAGAGGCGTCTGCACCAGCACCTGCCCCCAAGCCAGCGCCCACACCCAATCCTGCTCCTACCCCCGTAGAGGAGCCCAGTTTCTTGTCCACCCTCATGGACGACCCGCTGCTGCCCATCGGCGGCGGCATCCTGATTGCTGGCCTGCTCGGATTTGGCGCTTACCGCCTGGTCCAGCGCCGTCGCCAGAACGGTGGGGTGGACAGCTCCTTCCTGGAAAGTCGCATTCAACCCGACTCGTTCTTCGGAGCCAGCGGCGGCCAGCGTGTAGACACCGCCAACAGTGACATGACCACCGGCTCGTCCATGGCGTATTCACCCAGCCAGTTGGATGCTGGCGGCGACGTGGACCCTGTGGCAGAAGCCGACGTGTATCTGGCCTACGGCCGCGATCTCCAGGCCGAAGAAATCCTGAAAGAAGCCGTGCGCCACAACCCAGGCCGTGTTTCGGTGCACGTCAAGCTGGGTGAAATCTACGCCAAGCGCCAGGACCGCAAAGCCCTGGAGGCCGTCGCGGGTGAAGTGTTCAAGCTGACTCAAGGCGAAGGGCCTGACTGGAACCGCATTGCCGAACTCGGACGCGACCTGGAGCCCGAAAACCGCCTGTACCAACCTGGCGGCCGCCCCGGAATGGCCGAGGATGAATCGCCTTCCGTGCCACCGGGCGGGTTCCCCAGCACCTTCACTGGTGCAGGCAGCCCTGCCGCAGCCCTGCCACCAGACTTGGACCTCGACCTGGATCTGGACCTGCCCGATGACGCGCTGACGGACGCCCCCCCTGCTGCAGCCGGTGGTTTTGCTGCGGCCGCTGCGGCTGCTGCGGCCAACAACCGCAGTGAAGCCAGCGAACCACAGACGCTGCGCCCCGAGTTGGATCTGCCCAGCATCCCCGACGAACCCACGGCCGCGTGGAGCAGTCAGGAAACCGCTCCGAGTCCCATGATGGCGCCGCCTCCAGTGGCCAATCTGGACTTCCCCAACAGCGACGACCTGACCATGGCGCCGTCCGGCCCCATGCCGCTCCATGGCGAGCCCCAAGACTCCGGCCCTATGGAGTTTGATCTGGGCGACCTGTCGCTGGACCTGAACGCCCCCTCCAAGCCCATGGCAGCTCCCGCCGCCAAGGCCCCAGCGGCTCCCGCACCGGATTTCACTGATGATGGATCGGCCGCAGCGCAGGACGACCCGCTGGCCACCAAGCTCGCGCTAGCGGAAGAGTTCAACGCCATTGGCGATACCGACGGAGCTCGCACGCTGATTGAAGAGGTCGTGGCGGAGTCCAGCGGCGCCCTCAAGACCCGCGCCCAGCGCATGCTGGCCGAACTGGGCTGATGCCGCTCGGCCCCTCCGCTGATTCAGGCCCCAGCACCCCTCCAGGCCGCCCCGTGACCCGGGTGGCGTTGGGTGTCAGTTACAACGGCCAAGCCTACAGTGGCTGGCAAAGTCAGCTGTCTGGCAACACCGTTCAAGACAAACTCGAAGCGGCTCTGGGCCGCTTTGCTACACATCCGGTCAGCACCCTCTGTGCGGGCCGGACCGATGCGGGTGTACATGGCCTGATGCAGGTGGTGCACTTTGACACCCCGCTGGACCGCCCTGCTGCGTCCTGGGTCCGTGGTACCAACACCTTCCTGCCATCCGACATTGCGGTGCAATGGGCTCAGACCGTCCCAGACAACTTTCATGCACGTGCCAGCGCCGTGGCCCGGCGTTATGCCTATGTACTGCTGCAGTCGCCAGTACGGCCCAGCGTGGATGCCGGGCGGGTGGGCTGGGTGTTTCACCCGCTGGACCACGACGCCATGCGACAGGCGGCCGACTACCTGGTCGGCGAACATGACTTCACCTCGTTCCGTGCCTCTGCATGCCAGGCCAAGACCCCCGTCAAGACCTTGCAACGCATCGATATCGCGCGGCGGGGCGCGACCACACCGCACCCCGAGCTGGGCTGGAGCCCTTGCTATTGGCGGTTCGAATTCGAGGCTAACGCCTTCTTGCACCACATGATCCGCAACATCATGGGCTGCCTGATCACTATCGGCCAGGGCGCCCAGTCTCCTGAGTGGATGGCCCAGGTGCTTGCCGCCCGGTCCCGCAAGGTAGCGGCGCCCACGTTTTCGCCAGACGGGCTGTACTTTCAAGGGCCTGTCTACGACGCCGCCTGGGGGCTACCCCAGCGCACGGCTGCGTATGATTGGCTTCCATGAACCAGGCCCCCACACCGATCACAACTGCCCCCACCGTCAGCCAACGCCTCCAAGCCCCTTTCCAGGCGTCTGCCAACTTACGCACCCGCATCAAGATCTGCGGACTGACCCGAGAGGAGGACGTGGATGCAGCAGTGGCCGCAGGCGCCGACGCTGTGGGCTTTGTGCTCTACGCCCCCAGCCCACGTGCGGTCACCGCTGAGCGGGCCGCGCAGTTGGCACAGCGCCTGCCGCCGTTTGTCACGCCCGTGCTGCTGTTCGTGAATGAATCCACTCCTAACGTGATAGCAGCTAGCGCAATGATTGCCGGCGCTACCGTGCAATTTCATGGTGATGAGACACCACAGGATTGTCTGGCTGCCACCCACCAGGGCGCCCGCCCCTACCTGCGTGCCGCACGAATTCCCCTCGGCGACGGAGCGGCACAGTTTGACCTCGTAAAATACGCACACGATTACTCTCACGCCCAAGCCATCCTGCTCGACGCCCATGTCGAAGGTTTTGGCGGCAGCGGCAAGGCATTCAATTGGTCACTCCTTCCACCAAGCGTCAGCTCTCACCTCGTTTTGTCTGGTGGACTCACGCCTGCAAACGTGACCGATGGCATTTTGCAAGTCCGCCCGCGAGGCCTCTCGCTGGCGGTTGATGTCAGTTCCGGCGTCGAAGCCGACGGCCCCGATGGCAAGCCCATCAAAGGCATCAAGGACGCCGAAAAAATCCAACGCTTCGTTGCCGCCGTGCGTGCGGCCGATGCCCAACTTGCAAAGAATCCCCATGAGCTCCTATCAGCAACCTGATGCTTCCGGCCACTTTGGCCCCTATGGTGGCAGCTTCGTCAGCGAGACCCTGACCCACGCCATCCAGGAGCTGCGCGAGGCCTACGCGCGCTACCAGAACGACCCTGAATTTCTGGCGGAATTCCACTACGAACTCAAGCATTTCGTGGGCCGCCCCTCGCCCATCTACCATGCCGCGCGCACCAGCCGCGAAATGGGTGGCGCGCAGATTTATCTCAAGCGCGAAGACCTGAACCACACGGGCGCGCACAAGATCAACAACGTGATCGGCCAAGCAATGCTGGCAAAACGCATGGGTAAGCCCCGCGTGATCGCCGAAACCGGTGCTGGCCAGCACGGCGTGGCCACAGCCACCATTTGCGCCCGCTATGGGCTTGAATGCGTGGTGTACATGGGCGCCGAGGACGTGAAGCGCCAAAGCCCCAACGTGTACCGCATGAAGCTGCTAGGCGCCACCGTGGTGCCCGTGGAATCTGGCAGCAAGACCCTGAAAGATGCACTGAACGACGCCATGCGCGACTGGGTGGCGAATGTGGACAACACTTTCTACATCATCGGCACCGTGGCAGGCCCGCACCCCTACCCCATGATGGTGCGCGACTTCCAGAGCGTGATCGGCAAGGAGTGCATTGAGCAGATGCCCGCCATGCTGACCGAGCAAAAGGTGCTCGGCGGCCAGCCTGATGCCGTGATCGCCTGCGTGGGCGGTGGCAGCAACGCCATGGGCATCTTCCACCCTTACATTCCGTTTGAAAAGACGCGTCTCATTGGCGTGGAGGCAGCGGGTGAAGGCTTGGACTCGGGCAAGCATTCCGCATCGCTGCAAAAAGGCAGCGCGGGCGTGCTGCACGGCAATCGCACCTTCATCTTGCAGGATGACAACGGCCAGATCACCGAAACCCACAGCATCAGCGCGGGTCTGGACTACCCCGGCGTGGGCCCGGAGCACGCCTGGTTGCAGGAAATCGGGCGTGCAGAATACGTCGGCATTACCGACAAGGAAGCGCTGGATGCCTTCCACTACCTGTGCCGCACCGAGGGCATCATCCCCGCGCTCGAATCCAGTCATGCCGTGGCTTACGCCATGAAGCTGGCCAAGACCATGCGCCCTGACCAATCGATCCTGGTCAACCTATCGGGCCGGGGTGACAAGGACATCGGCACCGTGGCCGACCTCAGTGGCGCCGATTTTTACTGCCGACCCAGCTGCCAGGGGCAGTCCGTCAAGGGCGGCGAGCAACCCATCAAGGTGGTGAAATAAATGAGCCGTATCGCATCCACCTTCTCTGCCCTGCAGGCGCAGGGCCGCAAGGCGCTGATTCCTTATGTGACCGCCGGTTTCCCGTTCGCAGACATCACCCCCGCGCTCATGCACGGCATGGTCGAGGCTGGCGCCGACGTGATCGAGCTGGGCGTGCCCTTCTCCGATCCCATGGCCGATGGCCCCGTCATCCAGAAGGCGGGCGAGAAAGCCCTCAGCCTGGGCATTGGCATGGTGCAGGTGCTCGACCATGTGCGCGAGTTCCGCAAGCGCAACAGCACGACGCCCGTGGTGTTGATGGGCTATGCCAACCCCGTGGAACGCTACGACCAAAAGCACGGTGATGGCGCGTTTGTGCGCGACTCTGCCGCTGCGGGGGTGGACGGCGTGCTCATCGTGGACTACCCGCCCGAGGAATGTGAAGCATTTGCCGACAGTCTGCGTGCGCACGGCATGGACCTGATCTTCCTGCTGGCCCCTACCAGCACGGACGAGCGTATGGCCCAGGTGGCGCGCGTGGCCAGCGGCTATGTGTACTACGTATCGCTCAAGGGCGTGACCGGCTCAGGCGCGCTGGACACGGCGGCCGTAGAGCAGATGCTGCCCCGTATTCGCCAGCACGTGACCATCCCGGTGGGTGTGGGCTTCGGCATCCGCGACGCCGCCACCGCCCAGGCCATCGGCAAGGTGGCCGATGCCGTGGTCATCGGCAGCCGCATCATCCAGTTGATTGAAGACCAGGAGCACGCCAAGGTGGTGCCCCTGACCATCGACTTCCTGCGCGGCATCCGCAAGGCCCTGGACGCCTAGTCGCATAATGCAGCCCGGCGCATTCTTCGGGGTGCGCCGACAGATTCACACCCGGCCTGCCCCGCAAACGCCTACGGGCTTTGTAGCAGGTCGCGCCACTGAAGAGGAGAACACCATGTCCTGGCTCGAAAAACTTCTGCCCGCCAAAATCCAGCAAACCGACCCCACCGAGCGCCGTCAGGTGCCCGAAGGCCTGTGGATCAAGTGCCCGAGCTGCGAGACGGTGCTCTACAAGGCCGATCTGGAGCACAACCAGAATGTGTGCCCCCACTGCAGCCACCACCACCGCATCGGTGCGCGCGCCCGACTGGACGCATTTCTGGATGCTGAAGGCCGCTACGAAATCGGCCAGGAAGTCCTGCCCGTAGACGCGCTCAAGTTCAAGGACAGCCGCAAATACCCCGAGCGCCTGAAGGAGGCCCTGGAGAACACGGGTGAGACCGATGCACTGATCGTCATGGGCGGTGCCGTCAAGAGCATCAACGTGGTGGCCGCGTGCTTCGAGTTCGACTTCATGGGCGGCTCCATGGGCTCCGTGGTTGGCGAGCGCTTTGTGCGTGGCGTGGAAACCGCCATCGAGCAAAAAGTACCCTTCATCTGCTTTACCGCCACCGGCGGCGCGCGCATGCAAGAAGGCCTGCTGTCGCTCATGCAGATGGCAAAGACCAATGCCGCCCTCACCCGCTTGGCCAAGAAGGGCCTGCCCTACATCAGTGTGCTCACCGATCCCACCATGGGTGGCGTGAGCGCAGGTTTTGCCTTTGTGGGCGACATCGTGATTGCCGAGCCCAAGGCGCTGATCGGCTTTGCTGGCCCGCGCGTGATCGAATCCACCGTGCGTGTGACCCTGCCCGAGGGCTTCCAGCGTGCAGAATTCCTGCAAACCAAAGGCGCGGTGGACTTCATCTGCGACCGCCGCGAACTGCGCAACACCGTGGCCAGCAGTTTGGCCATGCTGCAACGACTCCCTGCTGACGCGGTGATGTAAATACCCGGTCCCCGAAAAGGGGACTGAGTGAGGCCTCACCACGCCATTGCTATATTTTAAATAGCAAATAGAGCATATTTGGCTAGCGCATCGGGCCTTTGGGATGCTTAACGCATCACACTGGCCTGCAAATGGCCCAGAACAATCATCACAACCTGCAGCACCACCAGCGCCACCAATGGCGACAGGTCGAAGCCGCCCATCAGCGGAATGACGCGCCGAAAAGGACGCAACACAGGTTCACACAGGCGCGCAATCACATCCGCCAGCGGTGAACGGCCACCCTGTACCCAGGACAGGACGGCATAGACAATCAGCAGGCCGATCAGCCCCGAGACCGCCACGCGCAGCAGCCCGAACAAGGCCAGCCAGGGCAACCACGCCCATGCCGATCCCGCACCGAGCAGCAACGTCAACAACGCGTACTGCACCAGCTGCACCAGCATCGCAGCCACCAGACTGGACACATCCCAACGCCCAGCAGGGGGGATCACCCGTCGCAGCGGCATGACCAGCCAGTCGGTCAACGCAAACACCAACCCACCGACCGGGTTGGAGAACGGCACCCGCTGCCACTGCATGTACAGCCGCAAGAGGCAGGCCCCAGTCAGCAAGCCGCCAACAACATCAAGCAGGAAAGAGGCGATCTGATAGAGCATGGATGTGACAAAAACAGTGGTACACAGCAAAAGCCAACGGTGTCATGGGATGATAGCGGGCGAAGGCACCCACACGCCCATGACCCCACCCCTCACCTTGTCGTCCCTGCCGCTTTTCCCACTGGGATCCGTCCTGTTCCCGGACGGAGTATTGGCCCTGCGGGTGTTTGAGGTGCGCTATCTAGACATGGTGCGCAAGTGCCATCAAGCAGGTGCACCCTTCGGCGTGGTCGCCCTCACCCAAGGCCATGAAGTGCGCCAGGCCGGCGCGCCGAAAGAACGCTTCAACGACGTCGGCACCTTGGCCATCATCGAGCAATTGGAGACACCCCAGCCCGGACTGATCACCCTGTTATGCCGCGGTAGTCAGCGTTTTCGTATCACTCAACGCCATCACCTGCAGCACGGCCTCTGGATTGCTGACGTCGATCACGTCGAACAGGATCTGACAGTGCCGGTTCCGGACGATCTCAAAAAGGCGTCAACTGCATTGGCGCAGGTCTTACACACGCTGCAGGTACGCGACCCAGACATGTCCCGCATGGTTACCCCCACTGCCGCGCAATTGAACGATTGCGGCTGGGTGGCGAACCGATGGTGCGAACTGCTGCCAGTGCCACTGGAGCTGAAACAGCGGCTGATGGAGCTGGACAACCCCCTGGTCCGCCTGGAACTGGTGGGGGATGTGCTGGAGCGGACGGGGATCGCGCAGTAGCGCGAGAGACACAGGTCGCAGCCTGAATCAACGCACTGAGTATTCAGGAACCAGACTCTGGAGCCAGGCACGCAGCGACGAAGCTGCCGGGGCAACCCCTAAACTCTCGATATCGCTGCAGACCTTCTCCGGGTTCAGGCGGCCCGGTGAGCTGGTTTTGGCCACGTGCAGTTTGGGATGTGGTGTCGGAATAGTGGTTTCGCCATTGGCAAGAAGCTCTTCGTAGAGTTTCTCTCCGGGTCTGAGCCCTGTGAACACCACAGGAATTTCCTGCTCGTTTTTGCCAGACAACCGTATCAATATCTTCGCGAGATCAAGGATCTTGACGGGCTCTCCCATATCCAGCACAAAAATCTGCCCTGATTGGCCCATCAAACCAGCCTGCAGAACCAGTTGGGCAGCTTCCGGAATCGTCATGAAGTAACGAACAATGTCCGGATGCGTGACTGTTACCGGACCGCCACGTGCGATCTGCGCAGAAAACAACGGAACAACCGAGCCACTGGAACCCAACACGTTTCCAAAACGCACGGCCACAAAACGCGTGCTTTCGCATTCGCTAGCAACCGACTGCATGACCAGTTCAGCGAGCCGTTTACTCGCACCCATGACATTGGTCGGGTTGACCGCTTTATCGGTGGATATCAGCACAAAACGCGTAGCTCCGACAACGCCGGCGACGCGAGCAGCATTCAACGTTCCCAACACATTGGTGCGCAGGGCTTCTACCTCGTTCAAAGACTCCATCAAGGGAACATGCTTGTAGGCGGCAGCATGAAATACCACCGTCGGTCGGTGGAGCTGAGCGATGGCAAGCAATCGCTCATATTCTCGGACGTTGGCGGTGTAGTAAAGGCCTTGCATTTGGGGGTGAGCCCTGCGTAGCTCTTGCTCCAGTTGGTAGATGGCGTATTCGGACACGTCAACACACACAAGCCGCGCAACACCAAAGCGCGCAATCTGGCGGCACAATTCAGATCCGATCGAACCTCCTGCACCGGTGACCAGCACCGTCTCTCCGGCAATGAGATCAGACAGGCCCTTTTCATCCAGCGCCACGGGCGCTCTACCCAGCAAATCCTCCAGCTCGATACGCCTAGGTTGACCATCTTCAGCGCGCAGCCACTCGTCTGGCCGCGGCATTGTCAAAAGGGGCAGACTCGCTTCGCTAGCACCCATGAGCACTTCTCGCCGGGCATCAGACCCTGCGGCCAAGACCACAAGGGCGGCTACCGCTTGGGTGCGCGCAGCAATATGGGAGAGGTCGCCCAAACCTCCCAGCACGCTCAGTCCCTGCAGGCTGCGGCCTTTTTCGGCCGCGATGGGACTGACGATACCCACCGGCGACCACAGCCGCGTCCCGCGCAACGCAGGCAGTGCCACTGCTGCGTCTTGAACCGAACCCACCAGCAGCAGGGGCTTGCCGGTAGGTGCACTTTGCCCACGGTTGACCAGCAACAGTCGGGCGCTGATGCGGGCACCGCCCAGAAGCAGCAACACCAACATGGGATGCAACAGCAGCACCGAGCGCGGGAAAGACCCGACTCGCAGCATCAGCACTGCAGACGCAGACAACAAACCGGCGAACACCACGCCATATACAAGGCGCGTGAGTTCGGCCACGCTGGTATAGCGCCAAATGTGGCGGTACACCCCCCATACCAGCAGACTCGTACCAAACCCGAGCAACGGCCATGGCAGGGTGTCAACCATCATGGCCTGGAATTCATCGGGTACATCCAAGTTGAAGCGCAGCCAGAAGGTAAGCCACCAGCCGAATGCGACCAGTGCCAAGTCCAATACAAATGCCAGCAGATTGTTCTTATGCCAGCGCACGAGTATCCAAAGACGACGTTAAGACACGGCGCAAATGAGCAATTACCCGATCCTGCTGCGCTTCAGACAAATTGGATCCCGATGGCAGGCATAAGCCAGTTTCAAACAACTGGCGAGAAACATCCACCCCATCAGCATGGGGAAAATAAGGAGCATTCCTGAACAACGGCTGCAGGTGCATGGGCTTCCACACGGGCCGCACTTCAATTGAATGTCGCTCCATCAACCGCATGAGAGCCCTGCATTGAGCAGTGGCACCTTCGCCCTCGAGCGTGAAGCACGTGAGCCAACGGGTTGAGAGACAACCCTTCGGCTCAGGCATCCAACGAAGGAAGGGGATATCGGCCAGTGCTTGCTGGTATCGCTCGAAGACGCGCCGACGCTGCTGAACACGCTCATCCAGGACACGGAGCTGTCCACGTCCAATGCCCGCGAGTACGTTGCTCATGCGGTAGTTAAAGCCCACCTCCTCATGCTCGTAATGGGGTGCCACCTCGCGCGCCTGGGTAGAAAGCTTCCTCGCTCGTGCTATGAGCGTAGCGTCGTTGGACACTAGCATGCCACCGCCCGATGTGGTGATGATCTTGTTACCATTGAACGAGTACACCGCTAACTGGCCGAAGCTGCCGCTGGCGCGCCCCTTGTGCCGGGCCCCCAAAGACTCCGCCGCATCTTCGAGCACGGGCACGTTGTAACGCTCGCAAATGGGCAGCAGCGCCTCCATGTCAGCGCTCTGACCATAAAGGTTGACAAGGACCACACAGCGAGGAAGGCGGTTCTCCCGGCGTGCCGCTTCAAAAGCTCTCTCCAGTGCCCGCGGAGACATGTTCCAGGTATCCGGCTCCGAGTCGATGAAGACCGGCAGTGCGTTGCAATAGAGGATGGGATTACAGCTGGCTACGAAGGTCAATGAAGAACAGAAAACAATGTCTCCTGGCTGTACGCCCAGCAACAAGAGGCCAAGGTGGATGGCCGCCGTACCAGAGCTCAGGGCTGCGGCGTGGCCCACGCCCACATGCATAGCGAGTTCACGCTCAAACGCATCCACGTGCGGGCCGAGTGGAGCGATCCAGTTGGTGCGGAAGGCCTCTTCGACAAAGGCAGTTTCCTCTTCACCCAAATGGGGCGAGGAAAGCCAGATGCGCTGAGACAACTCCCGCCGGAATACCACATCCACCGGTTGGTCCAGCTCGTTCAGCACTGGAATGTGATCAATCTGGTGGCAATCCATCAATTCGAGCACAAACGCGGCAGTAGCGTCCTCATGTACCACTGTTGGGGGCAGCATCGGCAACTCACCAACCAAGACACAATCGCCGTGACCGTCCAAGCGAGCGCGTCGCAGATCACCATCAGTCAAAGTGCGCACCAACTGACCGTCTTCTCTGAGCACCATCAAAAAGCCTTTGGCCGTGGTGTCCAGCCGCAGCAGCGCTTCCCGCAGGGTGCAACTGGGTGCAACGCACAGGGCGTTGAACTCTGCCTGATTCATGAAATGCTCCTGGCCGGAACACCAACATAGGTGCCGGCCTGTTGAATGTCGTGGTGCACCACTGCGCCAGATCCGATCACTGCATCGTCGCAGATCAGTCGCCCGGGTAGCACCACAGCACCGGATCCGATCAAGACCCGCGAACCGACATGCGCACCTCCCCCAAGCACAGCGCCGGGTGCAATATGGGTGAACGCACCCACTTTGCAGTCGTGATCCACCACTGCACAGTGGTTAACGATGACGCTGCGCGCTAGCACCACGCCAGGCGCAATCACCGCCTGGGCCGCCACAAAGCAGCCCTCCCCAACTCTCGCGTGCGGCGAGACACTGGCCCTTGGGTGGATCACCGAGACTAGCTGACGAAGACCGAGTAACAAGCTCTCATTTTCACGCGCGCGGTTGTCCCCGATAGCTACGTGTAAAGCACCGCCCTGGGACTCCAAGGAGGACAACGCCGCCAGCGGAATGCCTGGCAGCAACTCCCCCCTGCACAGTTGATCATTTCGATCAGACGCGACCAATGCCCAGTCAGCATGCGCTTGTTGCAGGGCATCTGCGACAACACGCCCGTGTCCACCTGCACCAAAAATCAGCAACGATGGGGACTGGGAAGCTTCAATAGGCATTAGTTTTTTCCAGCACCGAAAGTGTCAGAGGAAGCCGCGCCAGCAGTTCTGCGATCCGAGCACTCGACTGCCCATCTCCATAGCGGTTTTCGCACGGGTAGCGCTCGCGGGCCAAGGCCTGTTGCAAGGCCATGCTCAGGGCTACAGCATCGGCGGGCACATCCACAGTATTGACGTTACGTTCGCGCAGCCTCTGCCGGTCACCAATATTGATGACCGGGGTACCAAAACTTGCCGCTTCGATGATGCCCGACGAAGAGTTGCCCATCATTACTGCCGCATGGCGCATCGCTTTGGCGAATAGACCACGATTCAGGTGCGGGATGCGTCGCGAGCCAGTGGGGAGAGATCCTTCGTCGAGTGCCTGCAGCACACCCAGTGCACCGGCATCGGCATTAGGCTCCACCCACAGTACAGGACAGCCTTGCAAATTTAGCGCGTCCAACAAAGCCCGCGCCTGTTCATACGCAAAGTTTGCCTGCTGAACCACTGGATGAAACACCACCAGGACAAACGGCTGAGCGCTAGGCATATCCAGCGCTGCCAGGGCCTCCTCGCGCGTGCCTGAAGCCAGGTCCACCAGACCGTCGAGTCCCGGTGCACCCACCACATGGATACGCTCCGGCATTTCGCCCATACACACCAAGCGGTCTCGCGACGCTTCGGTAGCAACCAGATGGTAGCTGCTGAGTTTGCTGATGGCGTGACGCATTGGCTCATCGACCGTACCAGAACGCTCACCGCCGTGGATGTGAACAGTAGCAACCCCCTGATTCAGAGCTGCAATAGCACCAGCCAACATCTCTCCCCGATCACCCAACAACAACAGAACGTCAGGTCGATGCTTTTCCAATAGCGCCGCCATACCTTGCAAGCAATGCGCCACGGCCGCGGACATACTCGCAGGGGTGCGCGTGAGCACATCCACTGGTAGCTCTGCCACCACCGGCAGGCCAGCCGCATGTATTTCGTCCACCGTGTGTCCGTGCGTAGCGCTCAGATGGACGCCAGTCACGGCCACGCCCAGTACCAACGCAGGGTCGGCAGCGACAAGTTGTAGCGTACTGCGCATCAGACCGAAGTCGGCCCGCGTGCCGCTGAGGTACAGCACGCGCCGGACTGCTGCAATGTGCTCAAGACTCACGCGCTAGGCTCCGGACTCAGATCGGACCAGTTCAGCACGGTGCCGCTCGCGACCGGGTGGCGCAGTTGCCTCCCCGCTAACACACTCAAATCACGCGGGGCGATACCGGTGGCCGGGCGCCGACAACCTAGCATCTCGAGGCGCAGCGGTACACCGGCCGCAATGTCCTCTAGGGCCACAACGCTGCGGCGGGCCACACGAGCAGTGTTCTGCTCTTCCGGACAAGGCGCCTTCACACCGTTCCCGCGCATAGCGGCCACTCGCCGTATGCCCCGAACCATCTCGGAAAAACCATCTGGCTCCAGCGAAGCGCTATGGTCTGGGCCGGGCAAGCTGCGGTCCAACGTCAGGTGTTTTTCGATCACGCATGCGCCTAGGGCCACGGCCGCCAATGGGGCTTCTATGCCAAGGCTATGGTCCGAATAGCCTATCGGCACACCAAGTTCGCGTCGCATCTGCTCCATCGCCGTCAAGTTCAGAGCGTCGTCTGAGGCAGGATAGGCCGAGGTGCAGTGCATCAAAACTATGCCATCAAGGTGGCCGCGGGCGGTGCGGGTCCAGACCAGGGCTTCAGTGATCTCCTCCATGGTGGCCATGCCTGTAGACATCAGCAGCGGCAACTGGGTTGCCGCTGCGTGTTCGACTAACTGGCGGTGCGTGAGCTCACCAGACGACAGTTTGAGTCGCCGAACGCCCAGGCGGACAAGCATATCAACCGCGAGTACAGAGAAGGGGGTTGAAAAAAATTCGATTCCAATGGTTCTACAGTGCTCCAGGATCTGTACATGCTCTGCTTCTGTCAGCTCCAGCCGCTCCAGCATGGCGTATTGGTCCAGCTCGCCCGTCTGGCGGCTTTGGTATTCGGCTGCAGGGGCGCCGCGCACCACGAGGTCAGCAGCGCGAAACGTCTGAAATTTGACAGCGTCAGCGCCAGCAGCCTTGGCCGCATCGCATAGGCACAGAGCACGCACCACATCGCCATCATGGTTGACACCAGCTTCGGCAATGACGAACACCCCCGAACTCACCATGCTGTCCACCCACCATCCACTACGAGGTTGTGACCACTGATGTATTGCGACGCATCGCTAGCGAGGAAGGTCATCGCATTGACAATGTCGCGCTCAGACGCCATACGCCCCAAGGGAACGCGCCGAGAGTAGTTGTTTACGAAAGCCTCATTCTGTCCACTGAACACTCCGCCCGGAGTGATCGCATTGACGCGCACACCCCTGTCACCCCAATAGCTCGCCAAATATTTAGTGAGCCCCCAGAGCCCCGCCTTGCTGGCTGAATAAATGGCAGGCGTGTTGATGGGACGGCCTAAGTACTCAGAACCTTCGTAAATACGCTGGTCAGGCGCCACAATGCCGTAGATCGACAGTGTGTTGACAATGACCCCGCCTTGCCTCTCGGCCATTGGGGTACCAAACACCTGAGAAGCCAACATGGCTCCTGTCAAGTTGACCGCCATCACAGCATTCCAGTCCTCAAGCGGAAAATCCTCAAATGGTGCGAAGAAATTCTCGCTCTTAGTCGCAGCGTTGTTGAACAGCACGTCGGCCTCACCCCATAACTCAACAAGGCGCTTACGTACTGCCACCAGGGAGTTACGCTGGGCCACGTCGGCAGCCACCTTCATCAGTTGGTCGTGAATCGGCCCCAGCTTTTCTAGGGCCTCTTCGGAAACGTCCAGAGCGCAGACTCGGGCGCCAGCTTCTATGAATCGAGCGACGGCCTGCTTACCCAGAATCCCGGCAGCCCCCGTCATCACGATAACCTTCCCGTCGAGCCGGAAGTCGCTACTGTTTGCTGCAGTGTTCATCAGTTAAATTGCCGGAATACCGGCTTGATCACGGGCCCCTGAAGAAATTTGTCCACGCCCTGCTCCAAGGCCAAGGCATAAACGGCTAGTGCCCTGCGCGCGGCCTCGAAGGTGCGATCCAACTCCCCCTCACCATGGGCAAAGCTTGGTGCGATCCAAGGCATTAGAACGCCATGACGGATCATCTCCTGCGAAAACAGTGTGCGCAGAGGAAGGCTAGGCACGCCATCAGCGCCAAGCGTGACGTAATTCATAGAGATCCCGTTGCCCTGTATCTGGAAGGCCTGTTCTACCCCCGCCTCCCGGGCGAGTTCTTCCAGCCCTGTTAGGAGCCGGGCACCGTAACGCCAGAGGTGGTCGGTCACACCAAACTGCTCGTAGATGTTGACGGTTTCCAAGAACGCGGCCAAGCTTGCCATCTCCCCACCATGCGTGGTGGAAATCAAGAACGTTCGCTCTTGACCAGCCCTGTTGATCCCCCCCACCTCCATGATCTCTCGCCGGCCTGTTAGCGCCGCCACGGCAAAGCCGTTGGCCATGCCCTTACCAAATGTGGTCAGGTCCGGCCTGACACCGTACAAGTGTTGGGCACCTTTAAGGTGCCAGCGAAAGCCAGTGATCATTTCGTCAAGGATGAAGAGAGCACCGTCTTTGACGCACAACTCCTGCACCTGGACGAGGAAATTGTCGGAACGATTCGGACACTCGCTGCACGTCGGTGGCATCAGGCGGTTCACACGCGCGCAGTGACCGCAAGGCCCCACAGTAGTTGCAGGCTCAAGCATCACGCCAGCAATCTGACCTGGATAAGCATCAAAAAGCGCACGCAGACTTTCGATGTCGCCATAGTCGAACAATAGTGTCGCTGCATGGTGAGTTTCAGGAATACCACGCTTGAGTACGGTGGCCCCGATAAACCAGTCGTCGAACGAGAAGAATGGATGTTGACGTGGGACGCAGATAAACGTGCGCCCGGTAAATGCTCGTGCAAGCTTCGCTGCGGCTGTAGTGACGTTGGAACCATTCTTGGCGAACTTCACCATGTCGGCGCCATCAATCAACCCGACCAGGCGTTCTGCGGCCTCCAACTCAATCACCGAGGCTCGCGTGAGATTGACACCAAGCTCCATGCCTCGCTGCGCAGCACGGTTCACTCGCTCGTCGGCGTAACCCAGAGTTACAGCGCGCAACCCCATGCCGTAGTCGAGAAGCGTGCGACCAACCGAATCTGTAACGTAGGCGCCCTTGCCACTTACCAGTATCTCTGGTGCATTTGACGGGTACTGATCATCACCACGGGAATAGGTGTGCGCACCGCCAGGAATGACCTTGTGCAGGCGTTCACTGTACGAGCGTGTATCCACCTGGGTTGAGCCTTCAGGTTCAGCGGTCATGGTATGTTTTGCGCCCCTCATAGTTGCTCCGGCAGACGTCCTTTGAAATGGCGAATGATCGACTCTATGCAAAGGAAATCTATTTCGTCGTCTACCTCGTAATTCTGCCAACGCTGAACTCGTTTCCCACCCAAACGCTCCGGATAGAAGGTTCGCTGGCTACGCAAGATAGCCGTCTTAATCAAATAAATACCGCCATACGGGTACCAAGCAGGCGTGCAGTCTGGCTGACCTTTGTCCACAGGCATCCAAGATGAAAGGCCGTCGCGAATGTCCTTGCGCTTGATGTCTAACGGATGCTCACGGTGCATTTGCCCAACGGTCACGACAGCATCAAGGTCGTCCCAGCGCTCTAACAGCATATCGATGGTGCTGGCAATGTCACCGTCGGCACGCAGGGGCGAGGTCGGTTCCAGCAACATAATGGCGTCGAATTCCTCACCTTGTGCGGCGAGAAATTCCACGGCATGAATTGCCGAATCGGCTGAAGTAGAGTGGTCTTGAGCGAGCATTTCGGGACGCAGGAATGGAACACGTGCGCCGTGCTGCATTGCAACGTCCGCAATCGCCTGCGAGTCGGTAGAAACCACTGTAGTGGTAATAGCCGGACATGAGCAAGCCGCCTCAATAGTCCAAGCTATAAGGGGCCTACCATGCAACGGCCGCAAATTCTTTCCAGGCAGTCTTTTACTACCTCCGCGTGCGAGTATCAAACCCAGAATCTGGCGAGACTGCTTGGCACTCATCGGGTGTTTCTTTTTCTTGCAAGAGCATAAACATGGGATGCAATGGCCTGCGCGGCACGATCATGCTTCGCAAAATTGGCGCGGCTCACTGGCGTACCGCCAGCTAAACCACGGTCGAGCAGTGTCGTCAGCATTGCTGGATTGTCAGCCCTCTCGCTCATGCCAAACAGGGAATAGTCGATTCCAGTGCTGCGAACGTAAGGCGAATAGCCGATATTAATGATGCGTTTTCCTGCGAAATGCGCCTGCACGCCAACTGTGGTGATCTGTACCACAACCTGGTCGGCTGCCATCAGCAACGGCAGCAGCGGTTCGCATTCAGGCTGACTCCAGTGAATCCGCGGGTGCAGCGGAGGCGGCGTGAACGCACGCCACTCGTTCGGGTGATAGCGCACTACGAGACATGCGCTGGGTCGCGCCTCAACCCATTCGACGAGTTGCCGCTGTAGCTCATCGCCTAAACCACTGCCAGCAAGTTCCGCTGGCAGCGACTGAGCAGCCTCTAGATGGCCAGCCCAGAGCACTATGTTCTGTCCACGCCAGCCGCGCTGAGCGCGCCAAGCCGCTCCAAGCGATGCGGCTTCATCTGTCACGAGACTGTCGAATGCTGGGTTACCGGTAACAAAAATCTTTTTCGCGTCTATGCCTGCAGCGATGAGATTCCCGCGAGTTGCTTCGCACAACACAGTCAAGCAGTCGGCCTGGACAGCTCTGCGTAAAAACGGGTCGCCCTGTAGAGAGAACAAATCAACCATGGTCAGACACGGAATGCCCAACTCGACCGCAGCCTCGATTGCTGCTTGCTCGCTCCGCGGCGAGTTGGTAGTGATCACCACATCGACCAGCAAATGACGCAGTACCGCGCGGAAAAAACTGACTGGTAGGAACGCATTGCGCCCCTCCTGCTCCCAGAGCGCCCAAGCTGCCTCCTCCCCGTCACGATCGACCCACTCAAGAAAATTGAAACCGAGATATGCGAGCGACTCCTCGCGCGTAACAGACGGGTGGCCGCTACTAGTCACAGCAAGCAGCCGCTCGCCATAGGCAAGCGCACGCTTACCGCCCGGTAGCATCGTGAAATCACGAAAGCCAAGAGGCTTCTCGCCTGCCGCTCGCGCGGCGTTGAAGGCAGTAGTGAGCGCCATCACACGAATTTCGCTGTCAGGCAACCGTTCGCGGATCGCGCGCATGACTGGGAGGCACATTTCAATATGCCCGCCCCCATAGCTAACCAACAGTATCCGCGCGTGCCGCGTCACGTCGATGGCCTTAAGGGCTGTTCGTTCATATTCTTTCAATTACCAAAAGGTGCCAATTCATGAGTAAGGGTCCGCTAATCTGGAGCCGGGTCTCAGGCGCCCCTGCACTCTCTCTAGACAAAACGGTATAAGTACCCATTGCATCGCGGTTGGCGGGTCGCGGGATATCAATATCAATTGCAAACGGCTGTTGGCGAGTGATTCGATAACCATATTTCGCTACATGGCGCGCGACCGACGGTATCGAATAAATGTTGTAAAAAGAACTCCGGTTGCGTACATGTTCGTTAACCTCAATCTTGCACGAGATATCGCCATCGTAAAACAGGCTGGTCAGCGCAATCCAGCGTGGATTGAGTCGGCTGAAAATCGCATCCAAAGGTTGTTCGAAACCCGGCAGCCAAGACAGTGTCTGCAGGCTCACTACTCCATCAACATCGGCCCGAGGCGCAAGGTTAAACCAGTCGCCTTCAACAAACGAAAGGTTGGTAGCCTGCCGCTCGAGAGCGAAATGGCCCGCGAGTGCGACCAGCGCATCCGAATAGTCAATTCCGAGAAACCGAGTTGCGGCGTGACGCTGAGAGAGGTAGTAGGTTGCAGCACCCGCGCCGCAGCCAAGGTCGACTACCAAATCAGACTCGGCGCAAAGGCCACTGACAAACTCCGAAAAATGTTTGGTCGACTGCTTCTGCTCAAGCCATTGCGCTAGGTGGTAAGCGTAAGCAACCTTGTCGATGTCTCGCCACTCGTCAACGCGCTGCGTAGAGACATGTGCGAGCGAGTCTGGAGTCATGGACATCAACTTACTTTCTGCTTCAGACGGTCAGAACAGAATTTCGTTGAACATCAGAAAAAATCCACATAGCGCCGGAATTCCGCAGGCGGCACCACGAACAGCATTTCATCCCACTCAGCACGCTTGATCTCAGCGAACTCTGCGACAAAGTCAGCGCCCAAGCCCTTACAAAGCGTTTGGTCGGCCTCCAGCGCATTAAGTGCATCGGGCAAACTTGCTGGCAGGCGTTTGATGCCACGTGCAGCAAGTTCGGCCAAGCTGAATTGGTAGAGGTTTTCATTGCAAGGCTGGCCAGGATCGAGCTTTCGCTGAATGCCGTCCAGACCGGCATGAATAACGGCCGCAGTCAGCAAGTAAGGGTTGGCTGATGCGTCTGGCACCCGCAGCTCAAGTCGCCCTCCTGGGATGCGTACAAAGGCCGTGCGATTGTTGTCGCCCCAAGCGATGTTGATGGGCGCCCAAGTTGCACCCGAACGCGAGCCGCGTGATACCAAACGACGGTAGGAATTGACACAGGGAGCGGCAATTGCGGTGAGGCCTGGCGCGTGCGCAATCAATCCACCCAGGAAATGGTACGCCAGTTGCGACAAACCCATGCCGCGAGAGTCGGAGGCATCCTCGAAAGCATTATCTCCAAACTGCCTACCAGCGGACATGTGCATATGCAAGCCGCTGCCCGACCGCTCGGCAAACGGCTTGGGCATGAAAGAACACAGCAGGCCATACTTTCTGGCAATCGCCTGAGCCGCCATCTTAAAGTAGGTGAGGTTATCCGCCGTTCGCAATCCATCAGCGTAGGTAAAGTTCATCTCGAACTGGCCGTTGGCATCTTCATGGTCAATTTGATAAACGTCGATACCAGCACTGCCTAATGCTGCCCGCAACTCCACTAGAAAGTCAGACACCGAGGACAGGTGACGGAAGTCGTAGCATGGTTTGTCAAGTGACTCTGATTCCGTTGCAACGACCCAGCTACCAGCAGTTGCCCCTGGCCGGAGCAGAAAGAACTCCGGCTCCAGGCCCGTGAAAAACTCCAAACCGGTCGTTTCACGGAAATCGGCCAACGCCTTCTTAGCAATCACGCGTGAGTCGAATGCATGAGGCTTGCCGTCAACATGCCCATCGCAAGCAACGCTGGCTGTTGACGTCATCCAAGGCACCGGGCGAATCGAGTCACGGTCGCCGATAGCCATGAACTCCCGGCCATGGGGCTCCATACCCATGCCGGCTATTGCAAAACCTGCAAAACCTGCGCCTGCGCCAAAGATCATCTCCTTGTGCTTGCCTGGCACCAGCTTCGCCTTAGGGCGACCGTGGATATCCACAAACTGAGCAAGATAGTATTCAAAGTCAGCCATGGTCCTGCTGTCTCCACCTGGTGATTCTTAATTGTTTTCGGGAAAGAACTCTTGTAGCCAAAGCTTGGCCATGAGCACGGTGCGCAGTTGCTTGGTGTGATTGTGCAGACCGCTGCGGTGCTCATCCAGCATGACCTGCAGTTCACTACGATCAAAACGCCCACCGTCGGGCAGCGCAAGAACCTCCCGCGCCCATTGATATAGCGGACCTTTGATCCAGTCGCCTATGGGCAGCGTGGGCATAGTCTTAGGTCGGAACACAAAATCGCGGTCGAAATAACTCTCCGCCGCTTTCTTGAGGAAGTACTTACCAACACCCTGATAGAACTTGGATGTTATGGGCAAACGTGCAAACAACTCACTCACCCGATGGTCCAGGAAAGGTGCCCGCCCTTCAATGGACCAGCAAGCGCCCATGCGATCACCCTTAACAGTGTTGTTACCGGGCATGAGCGACGTCAGCTCATATGCAGCAACTTGCTCCATCGGCTCTAAGTCACGAAATGGCTCGATGATGCTCATGAACTTGTCGAGCGCGCCTTCAGCATGAGGCTGAAAAGTCGGATTCATCATGCGCTTTCGGTCTTTTTCGGTGCTGTAGCTGATAAGGTCGAAATAGCTGCGCATCGAAAAATTGGCACGCGTCATCTCTGAGAAGAACTGCTCGTTGTGACGGAACCCCAGCATGACTTCGTCCGGTCCGTCGCCGGTAAACATGACAATCTTGCCCATCTCGTGCGCCTTGCGAGACAGCAGGTAAAACAGGAAAAAGGAGAAATCTCCATGCGGTTGCTCTGCATGCTTCACCACCGAATGAGCGATTTCTGGAATATCGGAAGGCCGGATATCCAGTGCACACAGGTTGATATTCAGGTCCGCCGCCACGCGCTCAGCGTAGGCATACTCTGAGAAACCTTTGTCTTCGATACGCAGTCCAATCGCATCCAGCCGAGGACGATTCCACTGAGGCACTAGTCGGTTCGCAACAACCGACGAGTCCACTCCGCCCGAGAGAAAAAGGCCACCATCCACATCGAAACGCATCTGCAGATTGACTGCTTCATCTAGGGCGCACTCTAGGTCGGCCTGTGACACATCGACTCGCTCCCCATCTAACGGCCAACTCCAGTAGCGCACGGGCTCGGAAAAGTGGCCACCACCGTAGCGGATGAAAGTACCGGGCGATAAGTGGCGGATCCCCTCAAAGCAGGTTTCCGGCGGTGGGCAATAATTAAAGGTGAATACATTGCCCAGCGCACCTTCATTCACTTTGCGCTCGAATTTGGGCAGCGCAAGGATAGCTTTCATTTCACTGGCAAATGCCATACCGCCTTGGTACGGAGCATAAAAGCAGGGCTTGATACCTTGGCGATCGCGGGCCAGCATACCGGTCTGTGAGCGCTGGTCCCAGATAAAGAAGGCGAACATGCCGACAAGATCGTCAAGCATCTTTTCCCCCTTTTCACACCATAGGTGCACCAGCACTTCGGTGTCGCAGCGCGACTTGAACTTGTAACCCTTGGCCTTTAGTTGTTCGCGCAACTCGATGAAGTTAAAAATCTCGCCATTGAAGACGACCCAGACCTTGCCATCCGTGCTCGACATTGGCTGCATGCCATTCTCGGGATCAACTACGGCGAGGCGGGCATGCCCTAGAACGGCCCCCCCCAAGTCTTCGACTCCTTGCTCATCAACTCCGCGGTACTTGATACTGTCGATCATCTTCCACACGTCGCCTTTGGTCACGCCTTCAGCGTTAACCACACCCGCTATTCCACACATGGCTAGTCCTTAAGTCTTGATATCGAGTCGCGCAATCTTGCGGCTCAGGGGAGCTCTGTCGACCAATGCCTCATCTGTCGCGTCTTCATTGAAGACGCGCTGGAAAATCTCAACCTGACGGTCAAGACTGGCTTTCGTTTCAGTCTCGGTGGGCTCGATAAGCATGGCCGACTTGAGATCACCCGGGAAATACACGCAACCCGCGCCCACTAATGTGGGTGGATGAATGCCGTAGTCAATGAGTCGTTTGGCAAACTGACGAGCAGAAGTATTGAGCCTTTCGCCGGACAGCAAGGTTTCATGCTTGCAGACTTGGCGATATACCGGCGGCAACATGGGTGCCAACCGGTGCTGCAGATAGTTGGCATTGAGTACCGCATTCTCCGAAGCCTCGCGCAATCCCTGCGCCCCCATTGTGCGCAGATAGCCATAGGCGCGCAGCAACACCCCCACATGGCCATGAAAGCTCTTCATTCGGCCAACGGACAGCAAACGATCGCTGTCCGGCTGGGCAATGCCATTCTTGCGGGTCACGACTGGGCCGGGCAAGTAGTCTGCAAGAGCGGCTTTCACCGCCACAGGGCCAGCCCCCGGGCCGCCTCCGCCATGTGGCGTAGAGAACGTCTTGTGCACATTCACATGCACCACATCAAACCCCATGTCACCAGGACGGACGATTCCCATCAACGCATTCAGATTTGCGCCGTCGTAGTACAGCAGTGACCCGTTGGCGTGCACGGCATCCGCGATATCCACGATCTGATCTTCAAACAAACCCAAGGTAGAAGGATTGGTCAGCATGAAGGCTGCCACATCAGGCGTCAACATCTCGCGCAGGGACACCATATCCACGCGACCCTTGATATCCGAAGGAACGATCCGGCACTCGAACCCAGCCATGGCCGCTGACGCGGGGTTGGTGCCATGGGCCGAATCAGGGACTAACACCACCGAACGTCGGGAGCCAATATGGGAAAAATGTTTGCGGATTACCAGCAGACCCGCTAACTCACCATGGGCTCCAGCGGCAGGCGCCAAGCAGCAGGCGTCCATGCCGGTGATTTCACTCACCATTTCCTGAAGACGTTCATACAACTCCCACAGACCGCGCAAAGTGTCCGAATCCTGCATCGGATGGGCGTTCTCGAAGCCAGGCAAATGAGCAAGCGCATCATTGCGCTTCGGGTTGTACTTCATCGTGCACGAACCCAGTGGATAAGGTCCGTTGTCCACCCCATGGGATTCCTGGCTCAGGCGAGTGAAGTGACGCACGACATCCACTTCACCCACTTCGGGCAAGCCAATTGCAGTGCGCTGACGAGCAAAGGATGGCAGCACTGGTGCCATGAGAGCCCCGCCTGCAAAAACGTCGCTGGCCGAGCCAGGGCGATGTAAATCAATAATGGACTGAGAGGGAGACGTGGCTGACATATCAGGACTCCTGCAGGCACGCACTCGCGTGTTTCACATACGCCTGTAAATCGGCATGACTCTTGGTCTCTGTCGCGGCAATCAGCAAGCCTCTTTCATGACCCACGAGCAACTTATCGATCGGCACGCCTGCAAAAACACCGCGATTGCACATGCGAGCACAGAACATGGCTGCATCCATTGGCAGTTCGACGGCAAACTCGTTGAAATGGTCGCCGCTGCGCAGTAACTTGACTCCCTCCAACCCCGTGACCAGCTCACGCAGCTGTAACGCTTTGGCTGCATTCGTTTGAGCGATACGCATGAAGTTGCGTTCGCCCAGACAGGCCAGATAAATTGCCACACGAATAGCATTGAGGGCTTGGTTGGAGCAGATGTGGCTCGTCGCCTTGTCACGGGCTACATGCTGCTCTCGATCCTCCTTTACCAATGCATAACCAAGCTTTCCATTGAGGTCATGCACTCTGCCGACCAGACGACCAGGCAGATAACGTTCAAGGGGTTTGGCGCACGCGATGATGCCAACATAGGGCCCACCAGCACTCAGGGGCAAGCCCAGAGGCTGCCCTTCGCACACCACGATGTCTGCACCAAGCGTGCCAGGCGCTTCCAGCCAGCCGCAAAGCAAGGGATTAACGCATACTGCAAGCAGCACATTGTTCGATTGACAAACCTGTGCAATCGCCTGGACATCCTCAATCACCCCCAAGGCATTCGGGCTTTGCAAGACAACACCAGCCACGTCACCAGCCAAGACCATATCCGCAATCGCTGCGATGTCTGCCATGCCAGTGTGTAAATCCTGTCCTACATACACCAGCTGAACGCCGCGGGGCATCAAGTAGGTGTCGAGTACCTCGCGATATTGCTGCCAGACAGCTTGAGCAACCACCACACGGCGTTTGCCGCTGGCAGAGCACATCATCCAGCAAGATTCGGCCAATGCGGTGGCGCCGTCGTAGACGGAGCAGTTCACACAGTCCTGCCCCAAAAGACGCCCTACCAGCACCTGGAACTCATACAGCGCTTGGAGCAGACCCTGACTCATTTCAGGCTGATAGGGGGTATACGCGGTCAAAAACTCCCCGCGCGAGACCATGGCATCCACTACTGCCGGAATGTAGTGCTCGTAAGCACCACAGCCGAGGAAACTAGAGTGGGACTGCACTGTGGCGTTCATATCCGCCATGGCGCGGACGTCACGCATGAGCTCCCATTCACTGAGAGCGGGGGGCAACCTGAGCGCACGACGCAACCGCACCTGCGCGGGTACATCAGCAAACAGCTGCTCTATCGAATGAAGCCCCATCACTTCCAGCATGGCTTCGACATCCGAGCCCGTGTGCACGTTAAAGCCGACGGGCGTTCTCTGCGTCACAGAGTCATTCTGTCTTTGGTTCACGGGATCAAAGCACCTGCTGAAAGGCGCGAAGTTGGACGAAAAAATGGGTAGAAAGATTATAGGGAGGCACCTCTTTCGAGACCACGAGGTAACGAACCCTCAACCCATGGTTTCAAGAGTAGCATGCACAGCTTCCTCGTTGCCGCAGGGCGAAACTAATTCGAAGCCGCCCCCCCAAGTCGCCTGATGGTCCAGACCAGTATTTGGAGGTCAAGCCAAACGCTCGCTTCACGGGCGTAGCGCAGATCAGCGTTGAGCCGCTGCTCATAAGTCGCATCAGACCGGTACAAAGCTTGTGCAAGCCCCGTGACGCCGGGACGCACACTGCAGCGCTCTGCCCAGTCGGCTTCCGTGTAGAGGCTGCGCTGCGCCGGCACATCCGGACGCGGACCAACCAGGCTCATATCACCCTTCAACACATTAACAAGCTGAGGCAGCTCGTCGATGCTGGTGCTGCGGATGAAACGACCTACGCGAGTGATGCGCGGATCCTTGTCGGTAGTGAAATAGGGGCCTATTTGTGCAGCGTTTGTCACCATGCTGCGAAATTTGTACATACCAAATTCGCGTCCATTCAGCCCTAGCCGGGTCTGCCGGAAAACCACCGGGAATCCTGTTTCTAAAGCAATCGCCAGCACAGCACCTAGCAGCAGCGGGCTCAGGACCAGCAGCGCCACCAAGGAAAGCACGATATCCACGCCCCGCTTCAATCCACTGCCTCCACAGTCCGCACGGACATGGACGTTGCGATAGAACGTATCACACTGCTGATGCGCAGCCTGTCTGCAGCGACCTGCTCGGGCGTACGCGTTGACAAGGTCTGCTCAGACTGCCGCAGGGCTGCAACCTCGGCCTCAAAGGTGTGCAGGGCTGCGCCCGGCTCATATGGCCGGTGAAAAGTGCGCGACAAAATCACGCCTTGTGAGCCCAAGCGAACATGCTCAGCCAACACATCACGGCCCGGAAGAAGCCCCTCGTCCAGCCGTGCGATGCCGCCAAAGCCAAAGCGCAGGCCATACGCACGGGCCTTGTGTGCCACGCTGTCCAGCATGCCCTGCTCCAGGGGCTCGAACATGAATCTGCAGCCCAGCGACAGATGCAAGTCGTTCAACCCCACAAACACTTCACGCAGACCAGGGGTATCAACCCAAGACTCCAGCGAATGCAGCGCACCCGCCGTCTCCAGAAGCGCAACGATGGGAACGCGCCCTGCCACAATGTGGCTGAAGGCGCGCAACTCGTCGGGGGTATCAAACATAGGCAGCATCACCGAGTCTGCACCTTGCGCCAGCACAGTGTCCAACTCCACGGCTGTGCCTTCGTGCAACGGGTTCACCCGCACCATGAGCTGCGACCGCTGCAGCTGGGCCTTGATACGGCCTACATCTTCGGGTTGGTGCGTGCTGATGAAAGTGTTCCGCCCAGCCTGGCGTGCGGCCTTGCCATTCCTTTCCAGATCGACAAACAAGCGCATACCGGGCAGCGCATCGCAACGGCGCGCCAGATCTGGGTCATTGGTGATCTGCAGAAAATCCATCATGGTTGGAGTCGGATTATGACCGCAGGGCCTGGCGCAATCCGGGGCCGACGAACCATCCGGACGCTATAACAACAATAGCAGAAACTACAGATGTAAAAAGCGCTTGAACCTGTTTTGATGCAGAAACCGCAGAAGATCCGACGCCCGCAAGGCCAAGCCATTGCGCCAAGGCCACCAAGGCTATCAGCACGACAAAGGGCGCAAGCAACGCTCTCACCGGCACCCAGCGCCGTATGGCAGGTATGCCCAGCGCGGCCCAGGCAACCACCGCAGCAGCAAGGAACCCAGCATTGAGTGCCCACATCAGCTGATGCCCCGCCGTGTAACCCACGGCCCCAACAACGAGCACGACCGCCAGGGCCAGCGCATAGGCCAGCACTGCAAAGCGCATGCGCCCCACGGTGGCCAAAATGGTCAAAGCCACAGCCAAAAGCGCTTGCGGCAACAAGCCCCAGGCGCCCACACTACCCCAGGCTGCAATCGGCACCAACGCTGAGGCGTGCATGCGCCCCCAGCCGAAGAGCACACTGGCAATAGCGGGCGCCCCCACCAACAACGCCGCTGCCGCTGCACAGGCCAATGTCCAGGCCAATATCAGGGCACTGCGTACGGCGGATGTCATTGCTTCCCCGTTTGAGTTGTCAGAGTCGGCTTGCCTCCCGTACGCGTGGGCAATGGCGGGGAAAGCCAGCGAAGCGACCAATTGGATGGCCAGAACCAACGGCAACTCCACCAGTTTCCACGCATAGTTGAAGGTGGCCAGAGCCCCCTCACCCGTACCGGAGGCGAAAGTACGCGCCACGAAGGGCAAGGTCAGCGGCAGACCTGCACCCAAGGCCGCCCACATCCAGATGCGCCAGCCGGGCAATGGTCCAGGCGCGGCGGAAGAAGAGATTTGGGAGTTGCCGTGGTGGTACAGCGGCCGCATGCGCCAGCCCTGCCACAACAGCCTGATGAACACCGCTACCAAAAGAAAGACACCCAACGTTGGCACCGCCCCCTCGCCCGTCGCAGATCCACGCGTACTCCAGAAGACCAGCGCCGCGATCAACACACCGTTGACCACCAGGTTCGCGCTATACAGCCCCAGAAAATCCCTCTCATGCTGCAGCCGCGTTGCCCACAGACCCGCCAGCATGGCAGCTGGCAACGCAACGGCACTCCAGACCAGCGCTTGACTGACCGAGCCCTCAAGGGACGCAGGCACCCCAGGCACCAGCAAAGCCCCCAATGAAGCGTGAGCAGCCACCATCGCACCGGCCAACAGGATGCTCCCCCCCAGCAAGTATCTGGCCACCCGATTTTGTGTGGCATTTTGCTGGGCAACCGACTCTCTCGCCCAATGCGGCAGCAGAACATAGGCCAACGCACCACTGACGAGCACGCCCGCAAGCCAATCAGGCAGAGTCAACATCACGATGGCCACATCTGCCATGCCTGAGCTGCCAAAGGCCGCAGCCAGTGCTGTTTCGCGCAACACCCCCAATACGCGACTGGCCAGCAACAACAGCAGCGAGAGGAGGCCAGCTTTAAGGAACATGCGGCAAATTATCCGGGCTCAGACGGGCACAAGCTCCCCACGGCACGTGCAAAAAACTAAAATCACGGGTTTTGGTTCGAACAACGCCTCTGAACGCCTCCATTTGCGGGCGGCTCTCCATGTCTGACAACACCACAACCCTCCCCCCTCAGGACGACAACCAACTCATCGCCGAGCGCCGCGAAAAGCTCCGCGCTCTGCGCGAGGCACAGGCCAACGGCGGTGGCGTTGCTTTCCCCAACAACTTCAAGCCCGGCCACAAGGCAGCACAGTTGCACCTGGAATACAGCGCTGCCACCAACGAGTCCCTGGAAGCCACGCCAGTGAACGTCTCCGTGGCAGGCCGCATGATGCTCAAGCGCGTGATGGGCAAGGCCAGCTTCGCGACGATCCAGGACGGCTCGCTGGGCGAAGTGGGCGGGCGCATCCAGCTCTATGTGACCCGTGACGCGGTGGGCGAAGAGTTGTACGCCGCCTTCAAGCACTGGGACCTGGGCGACATCGTGGGCGCCGAAGGTACGCTGATGAAAACCAAGACCGGCGAGCTGTCGGTCAAGGTGACCAGCCTGCGGCTGCTGACCAAGAGCCTGCGCCCCCTGCCCGACAAATTCCACGGCATGGCCGACCAGGAACAGAAGTACCGCCAGCGGTACGTGGACCTGATCACCGACGAGCAGGCCCGCAAGCGCTTCGTGGCGCGCAGCAAGGCCGTGAGCGGCCTGCGCGAGTTCATGGTGAGCCACGGCTTCCTCGAAGTCGAAACGCCCATGCTGCACCCCATCCCGGGCGGCGCCAATGCCAAGCCATTCGTGACGCACCACAATGCTTTGGAGCAGGAGATGTACCTGCGCATCGCGCCCGAGCTGTACCTGAAGCGCCTGATCGTGGGCGGCTTCGAGCGCGTGTTCGAAATCAACCGCAGCTACCGCAACGAGGGTATCTCGGTGCGCCACAACCCCGAGTTCACCATGATGGAGTTCTACGCGGCGTACTGGAACTACCTGGACCTGATGGACTTCACCGAGACGCTGATCCGTGAAGTGGCCCTCAAAGCCACTGGCTCGCTGCAGATGACCTACCAGGGCCGTGCGGTGGACCTGACCCAGCCTTTTGCACGACTGACCATCCGCGAAGCCATCTTCCAGTACACCGAGGCTGGTGCCCATGTGGACGACGCCGCCTGGCTCATCAGCGCGCTCAAGAAACTGGGCATGACCGAAGAGAAGGACAAGCTGTCGGCCCGCACGCTGGCCAGCCTGCAGGTGCTGTACTTTGAAGAAACGGTGGAGGACAAGCTGTGGCAGCCCACCTTCATCATGGAGCACCCGACTGAGATCTCGCCCCTGGCCCGTGCCAACGACACGCGCCCCGAGGTCACGGAGCGTTTTGAGCTGTACATCACCGGCCGTGAGTTCGGCAATGGCTTCAGCGAGCTGAACGACGCCGAAGACCAGGCCGCGCGCTTCCACGCCCAGGTGGCCGCCAAAGACAGCGGTGACGACGAGGCCATGTTCTACGACCATGATTTCGTGCGCGCGCTGGAATACGGCATGCCACCCACGGGGGGTTGCGGCATTGGTATTGACCGCCTCATGATGCTGCTGACTGACAGCCCCAGCATTCGCGACGTGATTCTGTTCCCTGCGTTGCGCCGGGAGTCCTGAGGCCTGATTTGCGTCGGAGGGCGGTCTGCGACCGCCCCCTCTACAAGTCAACAGGCACCAAGGAGACACACTGTGCCCTTCAGCTCCAGCAACGCCCCCTACCCTTCCAACGAGCCCCCCCTGCCCTCAGGCAACGCTTTTTCGGTGCTGGTGGTCGAAGACCAGGGCTCCGTGCGCGCGGCGCTGGTGGCCGAACTGCGGAGGGCAGGGGTGTCAGACATCTTCGAGGCGCCCGAGTGTCAGGCCGCGCTACACCTGTTCAAGACGCATCGACCCGATCTGGTGCTGCTGGACATCAAGCTGCCGGGCCAGGATGGCTACTGGGTGGCGCAGCAGATGCGCGAGAGCGAGGCGGGCGACTGGACGCCCATCATCTTCCTGTCGGGCCTGGACAACGAGCTGGATGTCTGGCGCGGCATTGAGGTGGGCGGCGACGACTACCTCGTCAAACCCGTCAAGCCTATCGTACTGATGGCCAAGCTGCGCGCCATGCGGCGCCTGCTGGACATGCGCCGCCGACTGGTGTCGATGTCGGCCGAGTTGCATGCCGCCAACCAGCGGCTCAACGAGATGGTGGAAATCGATGCCCTCACAGGCCTCGTCAACCGCCGCGGGTTCGACCGCATCCTGCACAACGAGATCTTGGCCGCGCGGCGTGACGGCACGCCGCTCACCCTGATGCTGTGCGACCTGGACCACTTCAAGCTCTTCAACGATGCCAGCGGCCATGTGCAAGGCGACGCCTGCCTGAAAGAGGTAGGCCGCCTGTTGCGCGAGGTCTGCGTGCGCCCCCGGGATGTGGCCTCACGCTACGGAGGGGAAGAGTTCGCCCTCATCCTGCCCAACACGCCCCGCTCGGGCGCCATGACCTTTGCACGCGCGTTGGGGCAGCTGCTCAAGGTGCGCGCGATTGCGCACGCTGACTCCCCGCTGGGTGACAGACTGACTCTGTCGGGCGGCATTACCACCTGCGTGCCAGACGACAGCACCAACGCCGAAAGCATGATCATGCGTGCCGACCAGGCGCTCTATGCTGCCAAGGCCCAGGGCCGCAACCGCTTCTTCAGTTTTGAAATGCAAATGGACACCGTGGAGCAATTGCGCAATTGAGTTTCTTCCACTTCTTTTCGTTTGACGCGACCGAACGCAACGCCCGTACCGCCGTCTCCCGCATGCAAGTTCTGAAAACCCGACTACCCGAATGGATGCAGGACTGGCTCGAAGTCATCATCCCGGGATCGCAGATTCTGCTCATCCTGTTCGCTGCGTGGCTGCTGCAACGCACCCTGCGCCGTCTGGTACGCCGTGCGAGTGCCCACTACCAACTGCCCAACGAGTTGGTGGTGCCCATCAACGGCCTGATCCGCTGGCTCATCATTGCAAGCGCCGTGCTGCTGGTGCTGGAGCGCATGGGGGTGTCGGCCACCGTGCTCTGGACCGCCTTCACCGGGTTTGCCACCGTGGGAGCCGTGGCGTTTTTCGCAGCATGGAGCGTGTTGTCCAACCTGTTCTGTGCGCTGCTGATCTTCACCGTGCGGCCCTTCAGGATTGGCGACTACATCGAGGTGCTGGACACTGCCGAAAAGCCCGGCGCCAAGGGGCGCGTGGTGGACATCAACCTGCTCTACACCACGCTGGAAGACCACGGCGCAGCAGCCGGTCACGTGGCTTGGCTGCAGATTCCGAATGCGCTGGTGTTCCAGCGCGTGGTGCGCAGGTTTCAGGGGGTGCCGCCGCCCCCTGCCCCGCCTGCGGCCACTGCGGATGCGGTAGCCAATGCCTCACCGGCCGCACCGACGCCTGTGACGCCAGGGCCCTTCAACACGCCCTAGCGGGTAGCCGCGCGGCACCGTAAGGGGTGGCGCCGTACCGGACACACCAAAACACGCAGGTCAGGGCAACAAGTCCAGCGCCTGCAGGTAGGCAGGCTGGTACATCAGTTCATCCCAGGCTTGCGGCAGGGTTTCGGGCAGCAACGCCAGGCGGCGGGATTCGCTGTCCACACTGGGTTGCCAGCGCCCCTGGTTACGGGCGTTGTCAAGGCCCGTGATGAGTTCGTCCACCGCCTTGCCATCACCCACGCTCTGGTTGCACAGCAGCACCAGGTCGCAACCCGCTTCCAACGCCGCCACGGCGGCATCGGTGTAGCTGACCACCTGGCCGTCCAGGCGGCGGGCCCCTTCCATGCTGAGGTCGTCGCTGAAGATGGCGCCGTCAAAACGCATCTGGCGGCGCAGGATGTCCTGCAGCCAGCGCTGCGAAAAACCGGCGGGGCGGCTGTCCACCTTGGGGTAGATCACATGGGCAGGCATCACGCTGGTGAGCGTGCTGCTGAGCCAGGGGTACGGCGCGGCGTCGTCGGCCAGGATCGCCTTGAGGCTGCGCTTGTCCACAGGCACCTCGGTGTGCGAGTCGGCCTTGACAAAGCCGTGGCCAGGAAAGTGCTTGCCACAGTTGGCCATGCCCGCCTGCAGCAGGCCGTGCATGAGGCTCTTGGCCAGCAGCGCCACCACACGGGGGTCGCGGTGGAAGGACCGGTCTCCGATCACTCCGCTTTCGCCCCAATCCAGGTCGAGCACGGGCGTGAAGCTGAAGTCCACACCGCAGGCGCGCAATTCGGTACCCAGCACATAACCCGCCGCCGTGGCCGCATTGGTGGCGCGCAGGGCGCCGCTGCCGGGCACAGCCTTGGCGCCCTTGCCGTCATCCATCCACATCTGTCCCAGCGCGCGCATGGGCGGCAGATGGGTGAAACCATCGGTGCGAAAGCGCTGCACGCGGCCGCCTTCGTGGTCCACACAGATCAGCAGGTCGTCGCGCACCGCCTTGATGCTGCTGGTGAGCTGCAGCAGCTGTGCGCGGTTTTCCCAGTTGCGGGCAAACAGGATGACACCACCCGTGAGTGGGTGCGCCAGGCGGCGGCGGTCATCGGCATTGAGGGTGGTGCCAGCGACGTCGAGGATGAGGGGGGCGTGTTCAGTCATGGGACGTTCCAAGGTCAATTTGCTACATTATCAATAGCTACCAGCACATATAAATCGAGCGCTTCAGTGCTATTTGGCTTGAATTTTCTCTACCACGCAGAAGCTGGCGGCATAGTCGGTCTCATCGGTCACGCTCAAGTGCGCCTGCAGGCCTTGGGCCTCAAACCAGTCCTTCAGCGCGCCGTGCAGCACGATCACGGGCTGGCCACTGCGCAGTTTGGCCACCTCGCAGTGACGCCATGTCATGGGCATGCGCATGCCCAGGCCGATCGCCTTGCTGAAAGCCTCCTTGGCAGAGAACCGCGTGGCCAGATAACGCAAACCCCGGTCGGGCCAGCGCGCGCTGCGTTCGCGCCAGGTGGCCAGTTCGCCCTCGGCCAGCACCTTTTCGGCAAACCGGTCGCCGTGGCGCACCAGGCTGGCCGCAATGCGACGCACGTCGCAGATGTCAGTGCCGATGCCGTAGATCATGAAATATCAGTAAAAACAACCGGTAGCGCTAGATGAATATGCACCGAAAGCTATCAAATCAGGAGTTATCAGCACTTGCAAACCCTTGGGCAATGCACTCCAGGTACGCCTGCACCGTCGCTGCGTAGCCCAGCTCCAGCGCATCGGCAATCAGCGCATGGCCAATCGAGACCTCCAGAACGCCCGGCACTTCGCGCACAAAAGCCGCAAGGTTGTCCCGGTTGAGGTCATGGCCAGCGTTGACGCCCAATCCGACATCCCGCGCAGCCTGGGCGGCTGCGGCATAGCGTTTGAGCTCGGCCGCCTGCTGCGCCGAGCCCCAGGCAGCGGCATAGGGCTCGGTGTACAGCTCCACCCGGTCAGCTCCCACGGCCTTGGCAGCTGCCATCTGCTCGGGCACCGGGTCCATGAAGAGGCTCACGCGCACGCCCAGCGCCTTGCATTCGGCCACCAGGGGCGCCAGCCGCTCGGCATCTTGCGGAAAGTTCCAGCCATGGTCGCTGGTGAACTGGTCTTCGCTGTCGGGCACAAAGGTCGCCTGGTGCGGGCGAACCTGGCGGATGAAGTCCATCAGATTCTGCGACGGGTTGCCCTCGATGTTGAATTCGCGGTCGGGCCAGGCCTTCATCAGCGTCGCCAGCTCATGCACGTCCTGGCTGCGGATATGGCGTTCGTCGGGCCGGGGGTGCACCGTGATGCCCTGCGCACCCGCTTGCAGGCACAACTCGGCGGCGCGGGTGACGCTGGGAATGCCCAGGTGTCGCGTGTTGCGTACCAAGGCCACCTTGTTGACGTTCACGGACAAAGCGGTGCGCTGGAGAGAGTGGGAGGATGGATTCATAGGGCCTGCAAATCGATCATGAGCTGGCGGGTACGCAGCGTCGGGCTGCCGCAATGGTATTGCAGCAGGGCGCGCAGCTGCGGCTTGAGTTCGGTCGCCACGGGGGCACATGCGCGCAAGGTGGCGGTGTAGCTGGCCACATCATCCAGGCCACGCTGCAAAGCCAGCCACTGGTTTCCCAGCAGGCCCGCGCGGTCCGCTGCAGATGCCGCGCGCAAGCCCCCTTCGGGCACCAGCGTGTAGCGGGTATCGGGTTTCAGAGGGGCGAAGGTCATGGTCTGCACATCCAGGCCTGGCAACAAGCCGATCTCGCGCAGGAGGAGGAGCTCAAAACTGCGCAGTACCGCCTCCAGCGCATCGCCGTGTTCGCTGGCCAGCACGCGCACCACCCCGGCGTAGGCATCAAACAATGCCGGGTGCGGGTCTGCCCTTGCCATCAGGCGCAGCAGCAGCTCGTTGAGGTACATGCCCGACAGCAGAGCATCGCCCGTGGGCATCACATGCCCCCCCACCCATTCGGCGCCCTTGAGCGTGTGGATGTCCGCATGGCCATCGCCCGTGAGCGTATAGGTCACCAGCAAGGGCTGCAGCGGCAGCAGCACCGGGCGAAAGTTGGAGCTGGGCTTCTTGGCCCCTTTGGCCACCAGCGCGGTTCGCCCTTGCCGGCGGCAGAAGACCTCCAGGATCAGGCTGGATTCACTCCAGTCGTAGCTGTGCAGCACGAACGCGGGTTCATCGGAGATGCGCTTGGCAACGGCCACGGTGCTGCTGGAAGGGGTGGTGTGATAGGACCGCCACTGACACCTGCCGTCGTGTGGGCTGGCAGCCAGGCAGAAAGATCAGGGTTCAGAACTCACTCGTAGCCAAAGGAGCGTACACGGGCTTCGTCGTCAGCCCAGCCAGAGCGGACCTTGACCCACAGCTCCAGGAACACCTTGGCATCCATGAGCTTTTCCAGCTCCTGACGGGCCTCGGTGCCAATGCGCTTCAAGCGCTCGCCCTTGTCACCGATGACCATCATCTTGTGGTTGTCACGCTCAACCACGATGGTGGCGGCGATCTTGACCAGGCGCTTGTGCTGCTTGCTCTTTTCCTCCTCGAACTTGTCGATGACCACGGTCGAGGTATATGGCAGTTCGTCGCCCGTGAAGCGAAACAGCTTCTCGCGCACGGTTTCGGAGGCCAGGAACTTCTCGCTGCGGTCGGTCAGTTCGTCCTCGCCGTACCACCAGGCCTGCTCGGGCAGGTATTTGGCGCAGATGCCAAACAAGCGCTCGATGTCGCCCTTGTTCTTGGCCGACATGGGCACGAACTCGGCAAACGGGTGGCGCTCCTGCATGCTCTTGAGCCAGGGGGCAAGCTCTGCACGGCGGTGCACCATGTCCAGCTTGTTGGCCAGCAATAGCGTGGGAATACCCGGTTTGAACAGCGACAGCACTTTGGCGTCAGCCAGGGTGAAGTTGCCGGCTTCCACCACAAAGAGGATCAGGTCCACGTCGCCAATCGCACCCATCACGGTCTTGTTCAGCGACTTGTTGAGCGCGGTGGCATGCCGGGTCTGGAAGCCCGGGGTGTCCACAAAAATGAACTGCGTCTGCTCCAGAGTGCGAATGCCCGTGATGCGGTGGCGCGTGGTCTGCGCCTTGCGCGAGGTGATGCTGATCTTCTGCCCCACCAGGGCATTGAGCAGGGTGGACTTGCCCACGTTGGGCTTGCCAACAATAGCGATCACGCCACAGCGTTGGCCAGGCACGGCAGCCGGAGCCCCCGCAGCAGCCAGCATGGCTTCCAGATCGTTTTGCACCGGGGCGCCTTCAGCACCAGCGTCAGTAGCTACATCTTTGGTAGCGTCATTCATAAATTCTTTGCTTTCAATGTGGCCAGCATGGCTGCAGCGGCAGCTTGCTCACCCGCCCTGCGTGAACCGCCAATGCCACGCTCGCTCAGGCCCAGTTCGGGAATATCGCACTCGACGTCGAAGGTCTGGCGGTGGGCCGCACCCACCGTCGCCACCACTTTGTACTGCGGCAGCTTCATTTTGCGACCCTGGAGCCACTCCTGCAACGCGGTTTTGGCGTCCTTGGACGCAGCCTGCATCTGCGGGTTGATCTCCACACCCTGAAAAAGGCGGTGCACCAGCGCTTCTGCGCTGGCGTAGCCAGCATCCAGATACACCGCCCCAATCAGGGCCTCCAACGCGTCCGCCAGTATGGAAGGACGCTGCTGCCCCCCCGACTTGGCTTCACCCTCGCCCAGACGCAACACTTCGGACACTTTGAGCCGCAGGGCCAGCTGGTGAAGGGTGTCCTGCTTGACCAGGTTGGCACGCACCCGCGAAAGATCGCCTTCTGGCAATTCTGACAATCGCTGGTACAGCAGGCTGGCCACCGCCAGGTTCAAAACGGAGTCGCCCAGGAATTCAAGCCGCTCGTTGTGGTCCGCTGAGAAACTGCGGTGCGTGGTGGCACGCTGGAGCAGCGAAGGATCGGCAAACACATGCTGCAGGCGGCCCTGCAGCGCTAAAAGACCGGGCTGCACCTAGTTGGTCTGCGCTTCAAAGCGGTAGACCAGATAAGCTGGACCCGCCAGAGCAATCTCGCGCGAGTATTTGAACGACACCACCACCTTGTCGCCACGCTTTGTCACCTCAAGGTCAGACCCCTTGATGGACTTGATGTCATCAATGGCCGCAGCACGATCAAACGCTGCGCGCACCCCGGGCACCGTACTCTCCACCTTGGCCTTCTCAATGGCCTTCTTCGCAGATACGTACTCCAGAAAGATCGGCACCGACTGTCCGCCAATGGCAAACGCGGCTACAGCCATCACCCCCACAAAAATCAACCCGAAAAACGACAGCCCGCGTTGGCTTGAGCGGCTTGCAGTGCGATATGTCTTCATCAATCACCCCCTCAATGTAATTTGCAATCGCCCGCACTCAATGGAACGGGCCGATACGCTTGAGATTACCGAAATTCATCCAGACAAAAAAGGCCTTGCCCACGATGTTGCCCTCCGGCACAAACCCCCAGTAACGGGAATCCAGCGAGTTGTCGCGGTTGTCGCCCATCATGAAGTAGTGCCCGTCCGGCACCTTGCAAGTGACACCTTCCACACTGTAGCGGCAGTTTTCGCGATAGGCAAAATTGCTGGCCCCTTGCACGAAGGCAGGCACATCAGGGTTGTTCAACAGCCGGTGCGGCTGGTCTCCCAGCTGCTCTTCAAATTGCTTGAAATACCGCATCGAGTCTTCTTCAAAGAAGTCTGGCAATGCCTTGGTGTCAACAGCTTTACCGTTGATGGTGAGGCGCTTGTTGATATAGGCCACCTCATCGCCCGGCACCCCCACCACACGCTTGATGTAGTCCATGCTGGGCTGCGGTGGATAGCGGAATACCAGAACATCGCCGCGCACTGGCCCGGTGCCCTCGGTCAAGCGCGTGTTGATGACAGGCAACCGAATGCCATAGGTGAATTTGTTCACCAAAATCAGGTCGCCCACGAGCAGGGTTGGGATCATGGAGCCCGATGGAATCTTGAAGGGCTCGAAAAGAAACGAGCGCAAGAAGAACACAGCCGCGATCACCGGGAACAGCCCAGCTGTCCAGTCCAACCACCAAGGTTGCATGAGAATGCGGCCCTTGGCTTCCTGTACATCCACATCCACCTTCTGGATGCCCATGCGGTCCAGCTCTGCACGCCGCTCGGTGGCAGCATCCTCGATGGCCTGCGCTGCTTGGCGCCGCCGGGGCAGAAAATACATGCGCTCTGCCAGCCAGTAGACGCCGGTGACAACCGTCGCCAGAAACAGGAGCAGCGCGAAGTTGCCCTCGATAGCGCCGGTATACCAGGCACCGATGTAGCCGACGAAGGCCGTCAGTACCAGCGACGTCAAAATTTGCATGAATTGCATCAGTCTTCCACCTGCAAAATGGCCAGGAACGCCTCTTGAGGCACCTCGACCGATCCGATCTGCTTCATGCGCTTTTTGCCTGCTTTCTGCTTCTCAAGAAGCTTGCGTTTGCGGGTGATGTCGCCCCCATAACATTTGGCCAACACGTTCTTGCGCAATGCCTTGATGGTCTCGCGCGCAATGATGTTGGCCCCGATGGCCGCCTGTATGGCCACGTCGTACATCTGACGGCTGATGATCTCGCGCATCTTGGCGACCACCGCGCGGCCGCGGTACTGCGACTGCGAGCGGTGCACGATGATGGACAAGGCATCCACCTTTTCGCCGTTGAGCAGGATATCGACCTTCACCACATCGGAGGCACGGTACTCCTTGAACTCATAGTCCATGGAGGCATAGCCACGCGAGACCGATTTGAGCTTGTCGAAGAAGTCGAGCACGATTTCGCCGAGTGGCATTTCGTAAGTGAGCATCACTTGGCGACCGTGATATGCCATATTCATTTGCACACCACGCTTCTGGTTGGCAAGCGTCATCACCGGGCCCACATAGTCCTGCGGCATGTACAGATGGACCGTCACGATGGGCTCGCGGATTTCCTCCAGGCGCCCCTGGTCAGGCATCTTGGAAGGGTTCTCGACCATGATCACTTCGCCGTCGGCCTTGACCACCTCATAAACCACACTGGGGGCGGTCGTGATGAGGTCCTGGTCGAATTCGCGCTCCAGTCGCTCTTGCACGATCTCCATGTGCAACAGTCCGAGGAAACCACAGCGGAAACCAAATCCCAGCGCCTGACTCACCTCGGGCTCGTAGTGCAGTGAGGCGTCGTTGAGCTTGAGTTTCTCTAGCGCGTCGCGCAACGAGTCGTACTCGCTGGCTTCGGTGGGGTAAAGACCTGCAAACACCTGGGGCTGGATTTCCTTGAAACCCGGCAGCGCTTCAGTTGCGGGCCCTGCATTGTTGGGGAGCTTCTTTTCAAGCGTGATGGTGTCGCCTACCTTGGCGGCCTGCAACTCCTTGATACCAGCAATGATGTAGCCCACCTGCCCCGCATCGAGGGAATTTCGCGGTTCGTTGGCGGGCGTGAACACCCCCAGGTTGTCGGCGTTGTACACCGCGCCCGTGGCCATCATCTTGATGCGCTCGCCCTTGAGCAAGCGGCCATCGACCACACGCACCAGCATGACCACGCCCACATAGCTATCGAACCAACTGTCGATGATCATCGCGCGCAGTGGCCCATCGGCATTGCCACGTGGTGCGGGCACCTTGGCAACAATCGCTTCCAGAATCTCATCGATACCCATACCGGTCTTGGCAGAGCAAGGGATCGCGTCGGTGGCATCAATGCCGATCACATCTTCGATTTCGGCCTTGGCGTTGTCTGGATCGGCGTTGGGCAGATCCATCTTGTTGAGCACCGGCACCACTTCTACACCCAGGTCCAGAGCGGTGTAGCAGTTGGCCACAGTCTGCGCTTCTACCCCTTGCGATGCATCCACCACCAACAGCGCACCCTCACATGCAGACAACGAACGACTCACCTCATACGAGAAGTCCACATGCCCTGGCGTGTCGATCAAGTTGAGGTTGTAGACCTGCCCATCCTGGGCCTTGTACTGCAGCGCAGCGGTCTGCGCCTTGATGGTTATCCCACGCTCTTTTTCGATATCCATCGAGTCCAGAACCTGGGCCTCCATCTCACGATCAGCAAGACCTCCGCACCGCTGAATCAAGCGGTCGGCAAGCGTCGACTTGCCATGGTCGATGTGCGCAATGATGGAAAAATTTCTGATGTGATTCATCAACGGAAAGCGTCAAGTGATTGAATTAAAACAGCGCGCACAAGAAAAAAGGGCGCGTCGAGTGGCGACGCGCCCTGAACCAACAATCATTGGCAACTGCGATAGTTGGAGCTTCATTGTAGGCAAAAAGGCCGCCTGAAAAAGCCCACCCCTCGGTATCCGAGGGAAGTTGCCAGGGTGCAACAGGAATTTTATACACAGTTTATGCACAGTCTGCACAGGAACAACGCTGGACAACTTGTGGGTGAGCTGTGGATCAACTGTGCATTGCACAAAAACATCCCACATCGTGAACAGAGCGCCAGTCGATATGCAGATAAGCGTTGAACGCAAGTCTCTATTCTATCGAAACTGGTTGATGGATCTCTAAAAAGTTAGCAAAAGCTAACATCTAGACAGATCCGGACGCTGCAAACTGCACATCGAAAAAATCGTCACCTGCCGCAATGGCCCCCTCACGAAGTAGGGAATCGCCCCGTGCGGGGCCATCCCCTCTGGGTCTCATGGCGCATCACCTGCCGGGGCGAATCAGCGCGTACTGCGCCCATTCACCGCGGCGATACAGCACGTTGATGGACTTGCTCTTGTCAGCCTTGGACAACACGGACTCAAACTCCTTCACGCCCGCCACTTCGGTGTTGGCGACCGACAGGATGATGTCCCCCTCGCGGAGGCCAGCGCGTGCTGCCGCGTCCGTGGCGGTAGCTACTACCACACCGCCCTTGAGCTTGAGTTCTTTCTTCTGTGCATCCGTCAGGTCCGTCACTGACAACCCGATCTGCTGCGCAGCGGCAGAGGCCTTGGGCTTCTCCTCGCGCTCGGTCACTTTGGTGGCAGGCTTGTCAGGCTCAATCTCCGCGATGGTGATGGCCAGATCACGGGACGCACCGCGACGGAACACCGTCACCGAACTACGGTTGCCTGGTTTGGTGTTGCCGACCAAGCGTGGCAAGTCTGCCACCTTCTCGATGGGCTTGCCATCGAAGCGCGTGATGATGTCACCCGCCTCCACTCCAGCTTTGTCGGCAGGTGATCCTGCTTCCACACCAGTCACCAGAGCACCTTGCGCCTTGCCCAGCCCAATCGACTCAGCAACATCCTTGGTGACTTGCCCGATCTGCACACCGATGCGGCCACGCGTCACACGCCCCGACGCGCGCAGCTGCTCACTCACGCGGATGGCTTCGTCCATGGGAATGGCGAACGAGATACCCATAAACCCGCCCGAACGGGAATAGATCTGGCTGTTGATACCCACCACCTCACCACGCATATTGATGAGTGGCCCGCCAGAATTTCCGGGGTTGATGGCAACATCTGTCTGGATGAAGGGAAGGTAATCACCCGTATCGCGCTGCTTGGCACTGACGATGCCCGCAGTGACCGTGTTTTCCAGCCCAAAGGGCGAGCCAATCGCCATCACCCACTCACCCACTCGAAGGCGACTCACATCCCCCACTTTCACAGCAGGCAGTCCAGATGCCTCAATTTTCACAACGGCAACATCGGTGCGCTTGTCTGCGCCCACGATGCGCGCCTTGAACTCGCGCTTGTCGGTCAAGGTCACGATGACCTCATCAGCGCCGTCAACCACATGCGCGTTGGTCATCACAAACCCGTCAGAGGTCAAGATGAACCCCGAGCCCACGCCGCGCGGCTGAGCCTCTTCTTCCTGCTGAGGCCGCTGGGGCCTCTGCTGACGAGGAACATTGGGGATAGGCACCCCAAACCGGCGAAAGAATTCCAGCATCTCTTCGTCCATGCCATTGGCATTGGCCCGACTGGACGCTTTCTCCACGGTGCGGATATTGACCACTGAAGGCCCCACCTGATCCACCAGATCGGTGAAATCAGGCAAGCCGCGAACCAGCGGGGCGGGTTGTGCCAACGCCGCATGGGGCGCTACCGAGACTGTGGCCAGACCACCCATCAGGCATGCCACTGCCAACGAACGCAACATACTTCCATCAAACTTCGGCATCTTCGACCTTTCTTGATTCTTGGCGAATGCTGTTCACGAATTGTGTGAGACTGTGAAGAGTGTGAGGCCAAATGGTTCCGTGCATGTGTGGCGCCCTCCATGCCCACACAGCCAGGCACGCCCCCATGCGATATGCCTGGCAGACCGCCCTGCGTCTGTCAACGCAGGCGTTCCAGCTGACCTACAAAAAGGCGAAGTGTCTGCAGGGGTACCTCTCCCACTGCGGTCAACCACATGTCTGACGGCCCACGCTGGGCCACCAACTGTGTGGCGCCCATGCTGGACACCTGGGGCTGAGTGGGGTGGCGCTGGGGATCGAAGGGCTCCAAAAACAACGATACCGAGGCCAGCCCATCGGAGTAAAGACACTGCAAGACACTGGAGGCATCTGGCGCGTCAGACACCGCCCTTCGGTGACAACTGACAGGCACAAACCCCGCTACGGGCTGGCGCAAGGCCCAACCTTCGGCCTTGGCTGTGGTCTTGACCACCGAGGGTGCTACCACCTTGTAACCCGAAGTAGCGTCCATCAGACGCGACAGCTGATCGACCTTCACTGGCGCATTGAGATCCAGCTCGGAGAAAGCCGCTTGCTCCAAGACCCGACCATCAGCCGCCAGCGTCTGCAGCTTCACCACCAGCCCGGTTTCGCGCTCGCTCCAGAGCCGGTAACCGAAGCGCAGGGTGTCTGAAGGCTGGAACCAGACCACATCCGACACGAAGCCAGCCACCCGCTCCTGCCCCAGCAGGCGGGGCGTGTAAAACTGGGCGATCGATGTGCCACTGACCACAGGTACACGTGGAAACAGCCCGGATGCATCGCGACGGTCTGACCGCACAACACGCGCCTGGTGCAGGAAGGTACGAACCTCGTCATTGCGGCGATAGACCGTGCGCGGTGTGCCACTGAGCGACTCGACCCGCTCCAGTTGTTGCTGGCCTTCGCATGCATGCCAGATGCGCGAACTGGACATGGCCCCGTTGGCCGACAACACCACAAAGGTCCCGGCATAGGTTCGGCTGCAGGGTGCGCTGTGCATGCGCTCGATCCACTGCGCCATACCGCGCTCGGCCACTGCGCTGTTAGTTGAATCGGAGGACGAGGCAGGAGCCCCCGCCGCAGACGCCGCGCACAATCCGCACAGCGCGGCAGCTATCAGCGAGCCAAACCATCGAACCCAGTGAACTCCAAAAACCTTCGCTGCTCCAGAGAGGTTCATCACACGATCTCAGCGCTAGAAATTGCCGTCCACACTTCAGCGGCCAGGGGTCTCAAAAGTAGCGTTGCGCAAAAAGCCAGCAGGCATCTGCAAGGCCGATGTGCTGCCAAACTGCTTATGGGCTGCCAGCAACTCATCCAATCGAGGGTCCCGGATCATCACCTGCTGGCCGTCCGCATCGGTAACTGCCACGACAGGCGCGCCTTGCGCTACCGAACGCTCAGGGGAAGCAACAGCCAGCTGAGCACCCGCCCCGCCTGCGCCCTGCAGTTGGGAGAACGAGGTCCAGCCAATGGCTGCCACTGCAGCCAGCGACGCAAAACCCGCAACCATCTTCCAACGGAATACCGAAGCGTTGGCTGCTACAGGCAGGTGGACCGCTACGTTGCCCAACTGCGCGGGAACATGGGGACGCTGCGGCAGAGCCTCCTTGGCAAGCTCTTCGCGCAAGCGGGACAGAAACACCGGATTTGCTGGGCGCGCCAAGTCAGAAGAGCGCAACACATCACCGACGAGGTGATAAACCTCCCATGTGCAGCGGCCTTCGTCTTCCGACGCCCAAGCCAGTGCTTCGGCAAACTCATCGCCATTCAGTTGACCATCCGCCAGCGCCGATAGCTGCTCATCCCGCCCCCCGGGCAAGCTGACACCCGCCGAAGCGGTGATACCTGTTTGTGCCTTGTTCATTCGATCACCTCACCACCGTTTGCCCGACTGGTTTTCGAGCAAGGGACGCACTTTGGCCGAAATGGCTTCACGCGCCCGAAAAATTCGAGACCTCACCGTACCGATGGGGCACCCCATCGCGGTGGCAATTTCTTCGTAACTGAGCCCTTCGATCTCTCGCAGCGTGACAGCTTGGCGCAGATCATCGGGCAAAGCCTCCATGGCTGCATTCACGACCTGGGCGATTTCCTGGGCCGCAAGAACAGTTTCGGGGGTTTCGTCGCTGGTTAGTTCGTGTCCAAGGCGGGAAGTTTCATCTTCATCCTCGGAGCCCCGGAAGGCATTTTCGGAAATGACCGGGTTGCGCTTCATGTCCATCAGCGCCTTCTTGGCTGTGTTGACAGCAATCCGGTAAAGCCAGGTGTAGAACTGGGCGTCGCCGCGAAACTGATGCAGCGCCCGGTAGGCGCGAATGAAGGTTTCCTGGGCAATGTCCTGAACCAGGTCCGTGTCGCGCACCATGCGCCCGATCAGTCGTTCGATGCGGCGTTGGTACTTGATGACCAGCAATTCATAGGCGCGCTGGTCGCCCGCTACCGTGCGCTCCACCAATTGGAGGTCGCTGTCTTCGGAGGGGGAAGGCGGAATTACAGTCATGGATACTCAGGATTCACGCCCTACGGCAGCTTGCCGGGCGGTTTCGTCAGCGTTGTCAGCGCCCGATCTGGCGCGCGAATATACCGCACGGCGCAAGTCCATCCAGCGCTCTGGCTGGCTGGAGCGACCCAGCCACAGCCACAAGGGTGAAAGCCCGACGGGCAAGATGCGCACCCATAGATACGCCTGCAGATCCAGAAGTACCTCAGGGGGCGCAGAGAGCGCCAGCGGCGCACTGGTGGGCGGCGCCACTAGATTCAGCGTCCAGGCTTGGCCGTCGAATCGCAAAACCCCACGGGGTTGGCGCCACCAAAAATGCGTTGCACCCGCGACTGCAAGCACCCAGAGGCAGAGAGCTACTGCGATGGCCAGATGTGCGGCCCGCCCCCCTTGCGCTACCCAGGCAACCAAAACGGAAGCACCAGCAAGCACCCAAGCAGCCAACAGCACACCCAAGACCTGGCTGCGCTGCATCGGATATTGGACGGAAGGAGGCTGTCGCAAAAGCCGTGTCATAAGGCCGCCCCCTTCGACGGGTGGGTCAAACGCCAGCTTGATGCCGAACCGACACAACGGCTACTGACACGCCACCCGCAATCCCACGAGCGAGACGTACTGGAAATGAACCCGTGATATCTGCGCGCAATCAGACGCGTTTGAACACCAGCGTTCCGTTGGTGCCGCCAAAGCCGAAATTGTTCTTGACGGCCACATCGATCTTCATGTCCCGTGCCGTATTGGCGCAGTAGTCGAGATCACACTCCGGATCCTGGTTGAACAGGTTGATGGTGGGTGGCACTTTTTGTTCGTGCAATGCCAGCACGGTGAACACACTCTCAATCCCACCCGCACCGCCGAGCAAGTGGCCCGTCATGGATTTGGTGGAACTCACAACGGTCTTGTAGGCATGGTCGCCCAAGGCCGCCTTGATAGCGTTGGTTTCGTTGATGTCACCCAGGGGGGTAGACGTGCCGTGGGCGTTGAGGTAGTCCACCTGATCGGCATTGATCCCCGCATTGCGCAGCGCACTAAGCATGGCGCGCCGGGGTCCATCCATGTTGGGGGCGGTCATGTGACCTGCATCGGCACTCATGCCAAAACCGCTGAGTTCAGCGTAAATTTTCGCACCCCGGGCTTTGGCATGTTCGTACTCTTCCAGGACCATCACACCGGCGCCTTCGCCCAGCACAAATCCGTCGCGATCCTTGTCCCAGGGACGGGATGCTGTCTTGGGGTCGTCGTTGCGGGTGGACAGGGCCCGCATGGCGGCAAACCCGCCAATGCCCAGCGGGGATACCGTGGATTCGGTACCGCCTGCCACGACCACGTCTGCATCGCCGTATTCGATCATGCGCCCCGCCTCGCCGATGCAGTGCAAGCCCGTTGTGCAGGCCGTCACCACAGCAAGGTTGGGGCCCTTGAAGCCAAAGCGCATGGACACATGCCCTGCCACCATGTTGATGATGGATGCAGGTACAAAAAATGGCGTGATGCGCCGTGGTCCGCGGCTCACCAGTTCGGCGTGGGTGTTTTCGATCAGCGGGAGGCCGCCAATGCCGGAGCCGATCACGCAGGCAATGCGTGTGGCGAACTCCTCACTGAGCGCTTCACCCGTGGGAAGCCCTGCGTCCTGCACGGCCTGAGCCGCAGCAGCGATGCCGTAGTGGATGAAGGTGTCCATCGCGCGCGCATCCTTGGCGCTGATGTACGACTCCAGGTCAAGACCTTTGACCTCTCCCGCAATCTTGCAGGCGAAGTTCGACGCATCGAACTTGGTGATGAGATCAATGCCGGACTGGCCGGCAAGGAGATTGGCCCAGGACTCGGCCACCGTGTTACCCACGGGGCTGACGCAACCCAGGCCGGTCACGACAACGCGACGACGGCTCATGCGTATAAAACCTTCTGCTGATCGCTTGAGTCAGGCGCAGGGCGCCGCTCAGGCCTTCTGGTGGGTGTTGGCGTAGTCGATGGCGTTTTGCACCGTGGTGATCTTCTCGGCGTCTTCGTCCGGGATCTCGATGCCGAATTCGTCTTCCAGAGCCATCACCAGTTCGACCGTGTCGAGCGAGTCGGCACCGAGGTCTGCCACGAAGGCCTTTTCATTGGTGACTTGGGACTCTTCCACACCGAGTTGTTCGGCAATGATTTTTTTGACGCGTGCTTCGATATCGCTCATGGTTTCCCTCTGGGGGTTGTGAATGAATCCGCGATTCTAGCCGCTTAAGGAGAAGCCCCTAAACGACCCGCCGTCCGGATGAACCGGCGTTAACTTGTCTTAATTACATGTACATGCCGCCATTGACGTGCAACTCCTGCCCCGTCACATAGCCCGCCTCGCGCGAGGCCAGGTACGCCACCGCGTGCGCGATGTCGGCCGGCTTACCCATGTGACCCAGCGGGATCTGCGCATTGAGCGCTTTTTGCTGGTCTTCGGACAACACGGAGGTCATGTCGGTCTCGATGAAACCGGGTGCCACGCAGTTCACGGTGATGCTGCGGCTGCCCAGCTCACGGGCCAATGCGCGCGTCATGCCCGCCACACCCGCCTTAGCAGCTGCGTAGTTGGCCTGGCCTGGATTGCCCGACGCACCCACCACGCTGGTGATGCTGATGATGCGCCCAAAGCGCTGCTTCATCATCGGCCGGATGGCGGCGCGGCTCGTGCGGAATACCGCCTTGAGATTGGTGTCCAGCACGGCATCCCAGTCGTCGTCCTTCATGCGCATGGCCAGAGTGTCGCGCGTAATGCCCGCGTTGTTCACCAGCACATGCAGGCCACCTTGCTGCTTGACGATGGCGTCCATCAGAGCCTCGACCGCAGCCACATCGTTCACGTTCAGATTGGCACCGCGGCAACCAGGGTAAGCCGACAGCGCCTGGCTGATGCGCGCAGCGCCTTCATCCGTGGTGGCCGTGCCTACCACCTGGTAGCCGCGCACCGCCAACTCCAGGGCAATGGCAGCACCGATGCCGCGCGATGCACCGGTCACCAGCGCCACTTGCGCTGCTGTCTGGGTCGATTCCGTCATGCCAACAACTCCCGGGTTTCAGCCAGCGTGGCCGAGTCAAACAATGCTGCACCGACCAGTTCTGGGTCGATGCGTTTGGTGAGGCCTGCCAGCACCTTGCCAGGGCCACATTCAATGATGTGCGTCACACCGCGGCCTTTCAGCGCACGCACGCATTCCACCCAGCGCACGGGGCCAAATGCCTGACGGTAGAGCGCTTCGCGAATGGCATCAGCGTCTTGCTGGACCACCACGTCCACGTTGTTGATCACCGGAATCTGAGGGGTAGCAAGCGCAACCTCCGCCAGCGCCATACGCAGCTTTTCAGCCGCAGGCTTCATCAGGCTGGAATGGAAAGGCGCCGACACCGGCAGGGGCAATGCGCGCTTGGCGCCCGCCGCCTTGAGCACCTCACAGGCCTTGTCCACACCCGCCTTGGTACCGGCGATCACGGTCTGGATCGGGTCGTTGAAATTGACAGCCTCCACCACCTCGGCCGTACCTGGCCCGAACGATGCCAAAGCCTCAGCACAACCAGCGATGACCTTGGAAGCCTCCATGCCCAGAATGGCCGCCATGGCACCGGTGCCGACAGGCACCGCCTCTTGCATGGCCGCCGCACGCAGCCGCACCAGCGGGGCCGCCTGCGCGAGCGTCAGCACACCCGCCGCCACCAAGGCGGAGTATTCACCCAGCGAATGCCCGGCAACGACCACCGGGGCTGCGCCGCCTTCTGCGCGCCACACCCGCCATGCCGCCACGCCAGCGACCAGCATCACCGGCTGGGTGTTGGTGGTCAGGGCCAAAGCCTCCTTGGGGCCTTCCTTGATCAGCAGGCCGACATCCTCACCCAGAGCATCCGAGGCTTCCTGCAGGGTCTGCGCCACCACCGGGTGGTCACCCCAACCATCGAGCATGCCGACCGATTGCGAGCCTTGCCCCGGAAAGACAAATGCAAAAGACTTCATGAAAAATCCAGAAATATGATCAAACTGGCCGGTAGCGCAGGTACTTATTGCGCCAGCAGCTACAACTTCAGGAGCACAGCGCCCCAGGTAAAACCACCACCCACGCCTTCGAGCAGCAGGGTTTCGCCTTTCTTGACCTGACCAGTGCGCACCCCATGGTCCAAAGCCAGCGGAATGGAAGCTGCCGAGGTGTTGCCGTGTTGGTCCACCGTGACCACCACCTTGTCCATGGACATCTTCAGCTTACGGGCGGTGCCCTGCATGATGCGGATGTTGGCCTGGTGCGGAATCAGCCAGTCGATATCGGCCTCGGTCAGCCCGGCCTTGGCCAGGGCCGCGTGGGCTGCCTTCTCCAGCACACCCACTGCCAGCTTGAAGACCGCCTGCCCGTCCATCTTGAGGACCGGGTCGCCAAGCACCTTGCCGCCGGATACATTGCCGGGCACACACAAAATATCGACATGCTTGCCGTCGGCGTGCAGATCGCTCGACAGGATGCCGGGCGTCTCTGAAGCTTCCAGTACCACGGCACCAGCCCCGTCACCGAACAACACACAAGTGGTGCGGTCGTTGAAGTCCAGGATGCGACTGAAAACCTCTGCACCAATCACTAGCGCACGGTTGGCAGCCCCGGTTTGGATCATGGCGTCCGCCACCGACAGGGCATAGACAAAACCGCTGCACACAGCTTGCACGTCAAACGCAGGGCATCCATTGGCGCCCAGCTTGTTCTGCAAGATGCAAGCAACTGACGGGAACACCATGTCCGGCGTGGACGTGGCCACGATGATCAGATCGATATCAGTTGGCTGCAAGCCGGCGGCCTGCAAAGCATTGCGTGCAGCCTCCAGGCCCAGGTCACTCGCCGTGACGTCGGGCGCAGCAAAGTGGCGCGCCCGGATGCCGGTGCGCTCCACAATCCATTCGTCGGAGGTTTCTATACCGCGCTGGCCCAGTTCGGCGACCAGATCGGCATTGGTCAACCGGCGGGGAGGCAAATAGCTGCCGGTGCCGGTAATGCGGGAATAACGTCTCATTATTGTGCGGTCGCCGCAACGCCAGGCAGGGGCTGGGCATCTGCAGGCGCCAGCAGTGGCGCCGCATGCGCAATCCGGGTCCGGACACGGTCGAGCAGGTTGTTGCGGGCTGCATCATACGCCCGGTTCAACGCCTGCTCGAAAGCCATGGCGTCCGCTGATCCGTGGCTCTTGAACACCAGGCCGCGCAGGCCCAGCAGCGCCGCACCGTTGTAACGACGGTAGTCCATGCGCTTCATCAACGCTTTTAGGATCGGATAGGCGACGATGGCAGCAATTTTGGTAAAAATATGGCGCGAGAATTCGGTTTTGAGTGCCCCTATGATCATCGAGGCCACACCTTCGCTGGCCTTGAGTGCCACATTGCCCACAAAACCGTCACAGACCACGATGTCCACCGTACCCTTGAAGATATCGTTGCCCTCAACGTTGCCATAGAAGTTCAAATCACCAGAATTAGCCGCAGATCGCAGCAATTCACCTGCTTTTTTGATAACTTCGCTGCCCTTGATGACTTCTTCTCCGATGTTCAGCAGCCCCACGGTGGGCTCGCCACCCTCTTGAAGGACAGAAACCAGGGCAGAACCCATCACAGCAAACTGCAGCAGGTGCTCGGCCGAGCAATCGACGTTGGCTCCTAGGTCCAGCACCGTGGTGGCGCCGCCGGTGGCGTTGGGCAGCTGGGTGGCGATGGCAGGACGGTCGATACCGTCCAACGTCTTGAGCAGATAGCGGGCAATGGCCATCAAGGCACCGGTATTACCCGCAGAGACAGCAGCCGAAGCCGTGCCATCCTTGACCTGCTGGATGGCCACGCGCATCGAAGAATCCTTCTTCTTGCGCAAGGCCACTTCCACCGGATCATCCATAGCCACCACTTCGGTAGCAGGAACAATAGTGGCTCGTTCATGGGAGAACGACTGCAGGCTGTCCGCCAGGCCAACAAGCAGCAGGCGGGCATCGGGGTGGTGGTCGAGAAACTGGCGGCACGCCGCGAGCGTGACGCGGGGGCCATGGTCGCCCCCCATGCAGTCAACAGCCAGTGTGATCATGGGCGACTTGTCCGGCCGGCCCAAGGGGCCGAGAGATGAATACGACGGTCAAAACAAAGGCCCGCGCTACAGGGTTTGTAGCAACGGGCCTTTGGATGGAGTGAAGGTCAGGCTTCAGACTTGTTCTTCAGCACCTGACGGCCACGGTAGAAACCGTTGGGGCTGATGTGGTGACGCAGGTGCGTTTCACCGGTGGTAGGTTCCACAGCAATGCCTGGCACGTTCAGGGCATTGTGCGAGCGGTGCATGCCGCGCTTGGAAGGGGACTTTTTGTTTTGCTGAACGGCCATGATGGCTCCTGATCTGGAATAGGTTGGTAAAAACGCGATCAGCCCAAAAAGACACGATGGGGTTCGCGTGAAGCCCACGATTATAACCCAAATGCTTTTTGGGTCGGTGACTCAGTCTTTGGCGTCCTTGCGCAGCGCAGCCAGCGCGGCAAACGGGTTGGGCTTTTCGGCGTTGGCTTCTTCAAAATCGTCGTCCGAAGACGCCAGCGGCACGGAGGTCGGGCACTCGTCGTGTTTGGGCACCACGGGCAACGCCATCAACAGTTCGTCTTCGATGAGTTCGTGCAGATCAAACTCGCGACTCAAGGCCAGCAGGTCTTCTTCGCTCTCATCGTCCAGAGCCTCGGCCGTGGCTTCGTCTGCCACAAAGCGGAACTCACGATCCACCTCCAGGGGCACATCCACCGGCGTCAGGCAGCGCTGGCACTCCATGGGGAAGCTGGCGCGCACCTTGATGTGCAACCAGACCTGTCCCATGCCCCCCAGCGCAGTGCGCACCTCGCCCGTCGCTTCCCAGTCCACCAACAGATCGGGGTGCAGGCCCTTGGCCTCTTGCGCCAGGCGTTCGTACTTCAGCAGCGAGTCGTGGCCCGCCAGCCGACCGCCTGCCTGTGCAAAGGCTTTCACGTCGAGGCGCTGTGCGGAGAATTCCTTGGTCATGGCGGCAGTGTAAGAGAATCGGCGCATGCATCAATCCCCCTCCCCGCAACGCCCTCTGGTATTGGGCTCGACCTCGCGCTACCGGCGCGAATTGCTGGAACGGCTGAACCTGCCTTTCGAAGTGACCGCCCCCCATGTCGATGAGACCCCCCTGCCCGGTGAAGCACCCCGCGCCCTGGCCTTGCGCCTGGCTCTGGCCAAAGCGCAAGCTGTGGCGCGGCAGCACCCCGAAGCCGTGGTGATCGGGTCCGACCAGGTGGCCGACCTGGCCGGAGAGCCGCTGGGCAAACCGGGCCAGCACGATCGCGCGGTGCAGCAGTTGCGCCAGATGCGCGGCCAGACGGTGGTGTTCCAAACCGCTCTGGCGGTGGTGTGCGCGGCCACCGGCTTTGAACAGGTGGACCTCGCCCCGGTGGAGGTGAAGTTCCGAGACCTGTCTGACGAAGAAATAGAGCGCTACCTGCGCGCCGAACAGCCCTACGACTGCGCGGGCAGCGCCAAGAGCGAAGGCCTGGGCATTGCCCTGCTGGACGCCATCCACAGCGACGACCCCACGGCACTCATCGGGCTGCCACTGATCCGCACATGCCGCATGCTGCGCGCAGCAGGGCTGGTGCTGCCATGAACGTAAAAACCGGCACGCTGTACCTGGTGCCCGCCCCCCTCGACTTTGGCTGCGACACCCAGGCCCCGCTGCAGGACGCCCTGCCCTCGGCCACCCTGCAGACGGCTGCACGCCTGACCCACTGGGTGTGCGAAAACGCCAAGAGCACGCGCGCATACCTCAAGCGCATCGACGCGCTGCACCCCCTGGCAACCTCCCTGCAGCAGCAACAGATTACCGAGCTGCCCCGCGAGGTCCACAAGAAGGGCGACCATGGCGACAAAGGCTCTGCCCCGTTCGACGCACGTCCTTTGCTTGCCGCGGCGCTGAACGGGCACGACATTGGCCTGGTCAGCGAAGCGGGCATGCCCGCAGTGGCCGACCCTGGCTCGTCGGTGGTGCGGGCCGCGCACGACCTGGGCCTGCGCGTGGTGCCGCTGGTGGGACCGGTGTCGCTGCTGCTGGCCTTGGCAGCCAGTGGCCTGAATGGACAAAACTTCGCCTTCGTCGGCTACCTTCCACAAGACGGACAAGAGCGCACGCAGCGCATTAAAGAGCTGGAAGGCATCGCGCTGCGCACGGGCCAGACCCAGCTGTTCATCGAGACCCCATACCGCAACCCTGCCCTGTGGCAGGCATTGGTACAGACCCTGCAGCCCCACACCCGCCTGGCGCTGGCCAGCGGCCTGACCCTGCCCGACGCGCGCGTGCAAAGTCAGCTGGTACGCCAGTGGAAACAGCAACCAGCGCCACCGGACAACCGCACACCCGTGGTGTTTGCACTGGGGCGTTGAGGCCGCAACATCATCTTACGGGGCCTCGCCTGAAATGCTACATATTTAGAAGCACTCAAGGCATGTCGCACTAGCGCAATCGCCTCAAAACACCTTAAACCGCCCCGCAACTGCCTCCGCACCAGGACCAAGGCATGCGCACAATGCCCCCACAAAAAAGCCCCGGCAGATACCTCTGCCGGGGCTTTGAATAGCTATCTATCGGGGATCAAGGGCTTGAGCCCCCCCCCTGCCGCTTCCAGCGCGGATATCAGCGCAACTGCGGCCCCGATACGGCCAGCGACTTGACGGCCCCCATGCCCACGGCCGCGCCAAACCGCTTGGCCAGGCGCTCGGCCACGTTGTCACGGCGGGTGTAGTCGATGATGTCTTCGGCCTTGACCACTTCGCGCGCCACGTAGTCCAGGTTGCCCAACTTGTCCGCCAGACCCATTTCCACGGCCTGCTGGCCGGTCCAGAACAATCCACTGAAGGTATCGGGCGTGGTCTTGAGACGATCACCCCGCCCGGCCTTCACCACGGCAATGAACTGCTGATGGATTTGGTCGAGCATGGTCTGTGCATAGGCGCGCTGCTTTTCGGTCTGCGGGCTGAAGGGGTCCAGAAAACCCTTGTTCTCACCCGCCGTGAGCAAGCGGCGCTCCACGCCCACCTTCTCCATCACGCCAGTAAAGCCAAAACCGTCCATCAGCACGCCAATGCTGCCCACGATGCTGGCCTTGTCCACATAGATATCGTCAGCGGCGGCAGCGATGTAGTACGCAGCCGAGGCACAGGTTTCTTCGACCACGGCGTAGATCGGCTTGTTGTGCTTCGCTTTCAGTCGCACGATCTCGTCGTTGATGATGCCCGCCTGCACCGGACTGCCACCGGGCGAGTTGATGAGCAGCACCAGCGCTTGCGAGCCCTCATCCTCCAGCGCACTGCGCATGGCGGCCACCACAAACTCGGCGCTGGCCTCGGCGCCGCTGGCGATCTCGCCCTTGATGTCCACCACAGCCGTGTGCGGCGTGCTTTTGCTGGTGCTGGGCGATGCCTGGCGCAGGGCCACGAACGCAACAGCGGCAAACAACACCAGCCACGCCAGGCGGAAAAATATCTTCCAGCGGCGGGTGCTGCGTTGTTCGTTGAGGGCGGCAAAGGCCAGCTTTTCCAGCGTGGCGCGTTCCCACCCGGGTTCACGCGATGAATCGCTCACAGGTGCTCCTGAATTAGTAGCTGCGTGCGCCCACAGATCGGGCGCGGAATTGTTTTTGGTGTCAAAGCCCGACGAACCGGGCTGCTGGGGGTCTGTCATGTCATGCGTCCTGGGCACTGCACCGCTGCGGGCCGCGCGTCGCGGTGACCCGCACCGGGCGGCAGCACATCCGGGTAATTCATCTGCATTTTCTAGAACTCTACGGGCTGCAGGTTGTAGGCAGTATGCCAGCGCACTACGCCATCGCTCTCCGACAGGGCAATTTTCACCAACCCGCCGCGGCAGGGACCGCCCGCGCACTGGCCGGTATGGGGCAAGTAGGCCGCCCCGTGGGTGGCGCACAACAGCCAATGGCCCGTGTCGTCAAAAAAACGGTTGGGCTGGTAGTCCATCTCCATCGCCACATGGGTGCAGCGGTTGAGGTAAGCGTGCGGCAGGCCCTGGTAGCGGATCGCAAAGGCCCGGCAGGTCTGGCCTGCGTACTGCACATCAAACGGCACAGCCAGCCCCCCATCGACGAGGTCAGCACTGCTGCACAGCGCGATGGACTGATCAGGGGAGGGTGTGGTCATGGGCTCGTCCCGCTCCGGTACCGGCGTCAAGCGTTGTGCAGCAGCCAGTCGTGCAGTTCGCGCACCGAATGCACCACCGCGAGCGGCTGGAGGGCGTGAAAGGCGTCGGGCTCGTGGGCGCCATAGCTCACCCCAACGCTCACACAGCCTGCATTGACGGCCATCTGCAGGTCGTGTGTGGTGTCGCCAATCATCAGCAGGCGCTCAGGCGCCACGTCAAATTCGGCCATCAGCTCCTGCAGCATCAGGGGGTGCGGCTTGCCAGCGGTCTGGTCCGCGGTACGCGAGCCATCGAACACGCCGCGCAAGTCCACCGAATGCAGCGCCTCGTCCAGTCCACGCCGGCTTTTGCCCGTGGCCACGGCCAGCAGGTGGCCGCGTTCGCGCAGATCGTTCAGCAGCGGCAACACGCCGTCGAACAGGCTCAGGTCGTCCTGGTGCTGGATGTAGTGGAAGCGGTAACGGTTGCCCAGCTCGGTGTACTTTTCGGGCGGCACATCGGGGGCGGCATGGGCCAGCGCCTGCATCAGGCCCATGCCAATCACATAGGCGGCCTCCTTGTCGGTGGGCACCGTGCCGCCCACGTCGCGCACCGCTGCCTGGATGCAGCGCACGATGATGGCGGTGGAGTCGAACAGGGTGCCATCCCAGTCAAAGGCGATGAGGTCGAAGCGGCGCGGACGGAAGTTTTTGGCAGACATGGAGGGGGTTCTTCGCGCAGGATCGTCAGGCAGTGGGCACAAAATCGGCCAGCTCAGGGGGTAGCTCGGCAATCAGTTGCACACGCTCGCCCGAGGCGGGGTGGTTGAACTGTAACCGCCATGCGTGCAAGAACATTCGCTTCATCGATAGCTTCTGCAGGCGCTTGTTGAGGTCAAAGTCACCGTATTTATCGTCACCCACAATGGCGTGGCCCTGGCTGGCCAGGTGCACACGGATCTGGTGGGTGCGACCGGTCTTGATGGTCACCTCCAGCAGGGACATCGCCGGCAGGCCTTGAGCGGCGCGAGCGGGCACGGTGCTGCGCACCTTGACCAGCGTGATGGAGCGCATGCCATCCGGGTCATCGGCAGTGGTCACACGCACGCGGCGCTCGCCATCGGCCTGCAGGTACTTGTGCAGTGGCTGGTCGATGACTTTTTTGTTGGCTGGCCAGGTGCCGATGACCAGCGCCAGATAGGTCTTGCCCGTTTCGCGCTCGCGGAACTGGTCCTGCAAGTGAGTGAGCGCTGACCGCTTTTTGGCCACCAGCAGGATGCCCGAAGTCTCGCGGTCCAGCCGATGCACCAGCTCCAGAAACTTGGACCCCGGCCGCGCCTGGCGCAGCTGCTCGATCACGCCAAAGCTCACCCCACTGCCGCCATGCACCGCCACACCGGCGGGTTTGTCGATGGCGATCAGGTGCTCGTCTTCAAGCAGGATGGGAAACTCGCGCGCGGGCGCGGGACGCTCGGCCTTCTCGGCCACCTTGTCGGAAATGCGCACGGGCGGCAGACGCACCACGTCGCCGGCTTCCACACGGGTGTCAGCACTCACGCGGCCTTTGTTGATGCGGACCTCGCCGCTGCGAATGATGCGGTAGACATGCGTTTTTGGAACGCCTTTCAAGTGGCGTATCAAAAAGTTGTCGAGCCGCTGGCCAGCGGAGTCAGCATCCACTTCCACCAGGCGGGCTGCGGGAAGCCCCGCAGGGGCTGTGGGCGGTTTGGCCCCTATAATGTGTTTCACCTGCGCGTTGTTATGTAAGTGGTTGATTTGTCTGGAGTTTAGTCCACACAGCCCTTACCCCTCACGCAGGCAGGTCGATGCCAGCGGGCGTCGTGCGCGCAGATTGCAGGCCAGATGCCTGTGATGGCCTGCACGCCGTGCGGCGGGCTGACAGATTGAAACACTGATACGGAATCCCCCAAGCTGGCAGATGTTCCCTACCCGGGCGCAGCCTGTCAGCGGATCAAAGCGAGCATGTGGTTGTTGATGAGCTGGATGGTGACCTTGTGGCGGTGGCTGATGCCCCCGGCTGCACGCTCCAATTCGGCCCCAGCGCCCAGCCAGCAAGCGCAATCAGCTACTTTTTTGCTAGCAAAACTGCGCTCCTACCACTCGCCCCCATCCACGCGCCCCTGCCTCACGATGCTGCGCTAGAGCGCGGCAGATCATTGGCATTCCCGGCAATTCCCTTCGTTTCGATGCGTCAGTCCAGGCATTCACAGCTCCTGTAGAGCTTGTTGTTAATGGTTTGGAACTGTGGGCGGCAGCCCGCGCAGCTTTCCCTGCTGAGAGGGTTGGTTGCCCCGCTGCTGTCCGCAACACACTGAAGGAATCGCATCATGAAGCGGATGCTCATCAACGCCACGCAGCCCGAAGAACGCCGCCTGGCCATCGTCGACGGACAAAAGCTCCTCGACTACGAAATCGAAATCGAAGGGCGCGAACAACGCAAAGGCAATATCTACAAAGCCGTCGTCACACGCGTCGAGCCTTCGCTGGAAGCCTGTTTTGTGGACTACGGCGAAGACCGCCACGGCTTCCTGCCGTTCAAGGAAATCTCGCGCAGCTACTTCACCCCTGGTGTCTCGCCCAGCCAGGCCCGCATCAATGAAGTGATCAAGGAAGGCCAGGAACTGCTGGTCCAGGTCGAAAAGGAAGAACGCGGCAACAAGGGCGCAGCCCTGACCACTTTTGTATCGCTGGCGGGCCGCTATGTGGTGCTGATGCCCAATAACCCCCGGGGCGGTGGCGTCTCGCGCCGCATCGAGGGCGAAGACCGCGCCGAGCTCAAGGAGGCGATGGACCAGCTCGAATACCCGAACGGCATGTCCATCATCGCGCGCACCGCCGGCATTGGCCGCACCGCGCCCGAGCTGCAGTGGGATCTGAACTACCTCCTCAAGCTGTGGAACGCCATCGACGGCGCCGCCAAGGGTGGCAAGGGCGCCTTCCTGATCTACCAGGAATCGAGCCTGGTGATCCGCGCGATCCGCGACTACTTCAACAACGACATCGGTGACATCCTCATCGATACCGACGACATCTACGAACAGGCGCAGCAGTTCATGGCGCACGTCATGCCCGAGCATGCCGCCCGCGTGAAGCGCTACCGCGACGACGCCGCCCTGTTCAGCCGCTTCCAGATCGAGCACCAGATCGAATCGGCCTACGCTCGCACCGTGCAACTGCCTTCGGGCGGCGCCATCGTGATCGACCACACCGAAGCGCTCGTCAGCGTGGACGTGAACTCGGCCCGCGCCATCAAAGGCGGTGACATCGAGGAAACCGCCACCCGCACCAACCTGGAAGCCGCCGACGAAGTGGCTCGCCAGATGCGCCTGCGCGACCTCGGCGGCCTGATCGTCATCGACTTCATCGACATGGAGGAGAGCAAGAACCGCCGCGAAGTGGAAAACCGCCTGCGCGACGCCTTGCGCCAGGACCGCGCCCGCGTGCAGTTCGGCACCATCAGCAAGTTCGGCCTCATGGAAATGAGCCGCCAGCGCCTGAAGCCCGCCCTCTCCGAAGGCTCGTCCATCCCCTGCCCCCGCTGCGGCGGCTCGGGCCACATCCGCGACACCGAATCCTCGGCGCTGCAGATTCTGCGCATCATCCAGGAAGAGTCGATGAAGGACAACACGGCCGCCGTGCACTGCCAAGTGCCGGTGGAAGTGGCCTCATTCCTGCTGAACGAAAAGCGCACCGAGATCGCCAAGATCGAGCTCAAGCAACGCGTGGCCGTGCTGATGGTTCCCAACAAGACGCTGGAAACCCCCAACTACCGCCTGGAACGCCTCAAGCACGACGACCCGCGTCTGGACCACATCGAAGCCAGCTACAAGCTCGCCGAAGAAGTGGAAGACCCCACGGCCGTGACGCGCCGCTCGCAAGAGCCCACCAACAAGCAGACCCCGGTGATCAAGGGCGTACTGCCTGACGCACCCGCCCCAGTGGCCGAGCCCCGCCCCGAAGGCGCTGCACGCCCACCCCGTGGTGGCCAACGCCCTGCAGCCGCTGCCACCCCTGCACCTGCACCAGTAGCCGCTCCGGCGCCCGCCCCTGCTGCACCGCAAGAGCAAGGCTTCTTCGCCTGGCTCAAGAGCCTGTTTGGCTTTGGCAGCGCACCGGCAGCCCCCACCCCGGTCACAACGGCATCGCCCGCAGCCGCACCTGCCGCTGCTGAAACCACCGGCCGTGGCGAACCCCGCCGCGAAGGCCGCAACGGTGAAAGCCGTGGCCGCCGTGGTGGCCGCGATGGCAACCGGGACGGTCAGCGCGAAGGCGCACCACGTGATGGCAACCGCGAAGGCAGCTCTGGCGAAGGCCGTGGCCGCCGTGGCGAACGCTCGGCCGAAGGCCGCGCGCCCCGCGATGCAGACAGCCGCCCGCCACGCGACGCAGAGCGCCGCCCCGAAGGCGAAGCCCGCGGCGAAGGCCGTGAAGGTGGCCGCAACGGACGTGGCGAAGGCCGTGAAGGTGGCCGTGCCCGCCGCGACAGCGAGCCGCGCAACCAGAACGCTGGCATGAACGGTGACAACGCCACCGCCGCAACCGCTCAGGTGGATGGCCCCAACGCGGGCAACACCGGTGGCGCAGAAGGCCAACCAGCGCAGCAACCCCGTGGCGAACGCGGCCCACGCCGCGAACGCGGTGATCGCGGTGGCAACCGTGGCGAACGCGGTGAACGCGCTCCCCGCGCGGTCGAGGCCCAGGAGGCAGGCGCCCCAGCCGCCGCTGGCGACTTTGTCGACACCGCCCCACTGGCATCGCTGCCGGACCTGGACCTGAGTGGCAATGACGCAGCAGCCAACGGCAATGGCGCCACCGAAGAGCAGCGCCGCGAGCGCCGCTCCCGCGACCGCTATGGCCGTGATCGCCGCGAACGTGGCGAGCGTGGCCCGCGCGACAACAACGGCAACGCCGAAGCGGCTGCACCAGCGATGCTGGACTTTGACCCCACCCAGGCCGAGCCCACACCGGCACAGGACGAGGCGCCGCGCCGCAGCTACTTCAGCAACGCGCCCGCCGCCGAGCCCGTGGCACCGGCTGCAAGCCCTGTCGCAGCCCCTGTTGCAGCACCAGCCGCTTCAGCCACTGAGCCAGCCGCAGCGCCTGTTACCACGGCACCTGTTGCAGCGCCCGTTGCAAACCCTGCAGCCGCCCCGGTGGCTGCACCGGCGCCTGTCGCAGCACCCGCACCGGCGGTAGCCGCCCAGGCTCCCGTGGCGACAGCTGCACAAGCCAAGGGACTGCCCCGCGTTCAGGCGTTCACGCTGCCCATCGATGAACTGCAGCAAGTGGCTGCTGCATCGGGTCTGCAGTGGGTGAACTCGGACGCCGACAAGATCGCTGCCGTGCAGGCCGCCATCGCTGCCGAGCCCAAGCCCATCCGCGTGCCCCGCGAGCGGCCCCCGGCCGTGGTGCTGGACGAAGGCCCGCTGGTGCTGGTGGAAACCCGCCGCGACCTGTCTGCCATGACGCTGCCGTTTGAGCAGCCCCCAGCAGCCTGATACGCTGCAGTGGCTGCTGCCCCCAGGGCCGCAGCCTGCGCAAAGAAGGCGGCTCAGGCCGCCTTCTTTTTTTGGGCAACTGAGCAAGCACCGTACTGGGCACCAATACCCGCAAGCGACAGAAGACGGTCGTCCAGCAGGTACCATTTCAGGCCGTGGGTGCAGCCAGCAACCCGCACTTTCCAGGCCCCGCTTAACCCTCCGAGGTCCACGAACCCTTCGCCCCCCATGCTGTTCCTGCTGTCTCCCGCCAAATCGCTCGACTACGACACGCCCGTGCCCGAGAGCCTGCCGCACACCACACCCCAGTTTGTGCCGCAGTCCACCGCGCTCATCGAGGTGCTGCGCGAGCAGTCGCCGCAGCAGATTGCCTCGCTGATGGAACTGAGCGATGCGCTCGCGGCCCTGAACGTGGCACGCTACCAGGCCTGGCGCCCCCGCTTCACGGCCACCAACTCGCGCCAGGCGGTGCTGGCCTTCAATGGCGACGTGTACGAGGGGCTGCAAGCCCGCAGCCTGAGCGCTGACGACCTAGACTGGTCCCAGAGCCATGTCGCCATCCTCAGTGGCCTGTATGGCGTGCTGCGGCCGCTGGACCGCATGCAGCCCTACCGCCTGGAGATGGGCACGCGCCTGGCCACCGACGCGGGCAGCAACCTGTACCAGTTCTGGGGCCGCCAGATTGCCGAGCACCTGAATGTCCGCCTGCGATCCGACACCACGCCCGTGGTCGTCAATCTCGCGTCGCAGGAATACTTCAAAGCCGTGGACCGCAAGGCGCTCAAGGCCCGCGTGATCGAATGCGTGTTCGAAGACTGGAAGGGCGGCGGCTACAAGATCATCAGCTTTTATGCCAAGCGCGCACGCGGCCTGATGGCGCGCTACGCCATCACCCATCGCCTTGCCACGCCCCACCAGCTCGAAGGGTTTGATCTGGACGGCTATGCCTTTGCCCCGGCATCCTCCGAGCCCGAGCGCCTGGTCTTCCGGCGCAAGACCCCGGCCTCCGCATAAATCCGCCCACCACCCTGCTCTTGTTGAAGGACCGCCATGGCATCGCGTTCTGACCAGCACCCGGACAGCACTACCACCACCCAGCACGCCAGCGCAGCGCGGCAGGCCATCACCCCCGAGTTGCGCCGCTGGATCATCGAGCAGGCCCAGGCGGGCTACGCCGCGCCCGTGGTGCTGCAGTCCATGCGTGACGCAGGCTGGGACGAAGACGTGGCGGCGGATGCGCTGGAGATCACGCTGCAGGAGCACCTGAACGATCTGGCCGTGCAGCAGGGCCTGCCCTCGGCCGTGCGAGTGCCCGAGCCCCGGCTGGATGAATCCCCCGCGCAGGTGGACTGCGGAGACCGCACCGTGAATGTGCTGCTGGCCATGGCACAGCCGCGCATCGTGGTGTTTGGCAATCTGCTGTCGCCCGAGGAGTGCGATGCACTGATCGCCGCTGCAGAGCCCCGCATGGCACGTTCGCTCACCGTGGCCACCAAGACCGGGGGCGAGGAGATCAACGCCGACCGCACCAGCGACGGCATGTTTTTCCAGCGCGGCCAAAGCCCGTTGATCCAGCGCATCGAGGAGCGCATTGCACGCCTGCTCCAGTGGCCCATCGAAAACGGCGAAGGCCTGCAGGTGCTGCACTACCGCCCGGGTGCCGAATACAAGCCCCACTACGACTATTTCGACCCCGCCGAGCCTGGCACGCCCAGCATCATCCAGCGCGGCGGCCAGCGCGTGGGCACCCTGGTGATGTACCTGAACACGCCCGACAAAGGCGGCGGCACCACCTTCCCAGACGTGCACCTGGAGGTCGCGCCGCAGCGCGGCAATGCTGTGTTCTTCAGCTACGAGCGGCCACACCCGTCCACCCGCACCCTGCACGGCGGCGCCCCGGTGATCGCCGGGGACAAATGGATTGCCACCAAATGGCTGCGCGAGCGGGAGTTTCAGTAAAAACCCGGCATGCGCTAGTCGAACATGCGCCAACAGCTATAAAAATAGTAGCAACAGCACAGCCCCCCCTTGGAACCCACACACCCGAAAGACCAGGCCATGAACACGCCAGAACAATCGCAACTCGGCAAGGCATCGGCCTATATCGACCAGTACGACGCCTCGCTGCTGTTCCCCATCCCGCGCGCGGGCAAGCGTGCGGAGATCGGCATCACCGGCGCGGCGCCCTTCTTCGGGGCTGATCTGTGGACGGCGTTCGAGCTGTCATGGCTCAACCAGCGGGGCAAGCCGCAGGTGGCGCTGGCGCACATCACCGTGCCCTGCGAGACGCCCAACATCGTCGAGAGCAAGTCGTTCAAGCTGTACCTCAACAGCTTCAACAACACCCGCTTTGCCGACGCTGCCGAAGTGCAGGCACGCATCCGCGCCGACATCAGCGAAGCCGTGTGGCGTGGCGCCGAACACCCCGCCACCGTGGGCGTGAAGCTCATCGCACCAGAGCTGTTCGACCAGGAGCCCGTGCACGAGCTGGACGGCCTGAGCCTGGACCGGCTGGACGTGGAATGCACGCGCTACCAGCCTGCGCCCGACCTGCTGACGGCCACATTCAACGAAGCGCCCGTGACCGAGACCCTCACCAGCAACCTGCTCAAAAGCAACTGTCTGGTGACCGGACAGCCCGACTGGGGCAGCGTGCAGATCAGCTACAGCGGCCCGCAGATCAACCAGGAAGGGCTGCTGCAATACCTGGTGAGCTTTCGCAACCACAACGAGTTTCATGAGCAGTGTGTGGAACGCATCTTCATGGACGTGTGGACCCGCTGCAAACCCATCAAGCTCACGGTGTATGCACGCTACACGCGCCGCGGCGGGCTGGACATCAACCCCCTGCGCACCAGCCACCCGCAGGCCCTGCCGCGCAACGTGCGCACTGCCCGGCAGTAGGCCTGCCCCCGCCGCCCGTCAACCGACCGCATCCGTCAGTTGCGCGCATCGATCCAATCGCACCGCAGGGTGTGGCGCAGGTGCGCGCGGGTGCGCCAGGCGACATACAGGCTGGGGACAAAAATGCCGATCAGGCAGACCGGCGCAGCGCAGGGCTCGCCAAAAGCGCAGATGGGAAACCAGCCCACCCAGCCCAGCATCCAGACCGTCAGCACCAGGTCCCACAGGTGGTATTCGAGCGGGTGGTCGGCCTTGTGCGCCACATGCCACTGCTTGATGCGCTGCAGCTCGTCGAGGGTCATGGTGATCTCCCGGACAACGGGAAAATCACTGTAAGTTACGAGTAAGAATTCGTCAAGGTGCGAGTGTCACTTGGCGGCTCATTGCAGCGCCGTTCACCCCAGCCGGAACACATCCACCGAGCGGCCCAGCGACACCGCGCTCTCCTTGAGCCCCTGGGCTGCAGCGGCCGACTCCTCCACCAGCGCAGCGTTCTGCTGCGTCACGGTATCGAGCTGGGTCACTGCCTCGTTCACCTGGGCAATGCCTTGCGACTGCTCCTTGGTGGCACTGCTGATCTGCTGGACCAGCGTGCTCACGCGCTCCACGGCGTGCACGACACCCTCGATGGTGGTGCCCGCATGGTCCATCTGCTGCGCGCCGCTGGCGATCTGGTTCACAGTGACGCCGATCAGGCCGCTGATCTCCTTGGCCGAGCTGGCACTGCGTTGCGCCAGTGCCCGCACCTCGCCAGCCACCACCGCAAAGCCCCTGCCCTGCTCGCCCGCACGGGCAGCTTCCACAGCGGCGTTGAGCGCCAGCAGGTTGGTCTGAAAGGCAATGCCCTCGATCACGCCCACGATCTCGCTGATCTTGGTGGACGACAGCTTCATCTGCTGCATGGCCGCCCCCACCTCCTGCACCGCCTGGCCACCGCGCGTGGCGATGTCGCTGCTTTGTGCGCTCTCGTGCGACACCTTGGCTGCTGTCTCCGACGTCTGCAGCACCGTGCTGGCCAGTTGCTCCATCGCAGCGGCGGTTTCTTCCAGGCTGCTCGCCTGTGACTCGGTACGGGCGGACAGGTCCATCCCGCCGCGCGCGATTTCATCGGCCGATTCGATGAAGTTGCGCACCTCGGTGCGCACGTCGCCCACCACGGCGCGCAGGTTGACCTGGGTCTGCTGCAGGCGCTGCATCAGCGCACCCAGGGGCTGGGGGTAGTCGGTGCCCACCGACGTGGCGAGGTTGCAGGCCGAGATGTCGGACGCGAAGCGGGTGGCATCGTGCACGCCCTGCAGCACGGTGGCCTGAAAGCGCCACAGCGTCCACCCCGCCCCCAGCAACAGCAGCACCAGGCGGGCCACCCAGGCGGTGGTGCCTTGCAGACCCATCACATCGGGCAACAAGGCCAGCAGCACCGTCACCAGCAGCAGGATCGCCATGCGGGGCAGCAACGCCATCTGCGCCAGGCGCTGCTGCCAGCCACGCACTCCGCGGTAGCGCACGTTGCCCGAGTCCAGGTAAAAGCTGCTTGCGCCCGAGGCCGCCTCACTGCGCATCTGGGCATACAGGGCTTCTGCAGCAGAAATTTCTGCCGCGCTGGGCTTGGTGCGCACCGACATGTAGGCACGTGGCTTGCCGCCTTCCATGATGGGGGTGACATTGGCGCGCACCCAATAGTGGTCGCCGTTCTTGCGGCGGTTCTTGACCAAGCCCGTCCAGGGCTCCCCCCGGCCAATGGTGCGCCACATGTCCTTGTAGGCATCGGCGGGCATGTCGGGGTGGCGGATGATGTTGTGGGGCTGGCCGATGAGCTCGTCGTAACTGAAGCCGCTGACGCGCACAAACGCCGGATTGCAGTGGGTGATCTCGCCCTTGGTGTTGGTGCTGGACACCAGCAGCTCATCACCGGGGTAGTCAAAATTCTGCTGGGTTACGGGAAGGTTGATGCGCACTCGAAGCTCCTGAAGGGCCTGCGGCAGGGGCAGGCAGCGCGGCTTTTGGTGGGGTGTTGTTGTAACCGCTTGATACGAATCAAGTCTAACTGCTCATTCCCCCGCTTGGCTCCAAAAGGTGCCTCCCCACGCCCGTTAATGCGCTAACACTTTGAACCTGTTCAGAGCCTTTTTGGAATCCGCTGCGTTAAAAAAGCTGCCCGGTTTCCAGGGCCACTTCCGCCTGCGGCCCGCGCCGACGCCCATCGGCAGCCACAGTGGCACGCGGCTCCAGCGCTGGCTCCTCTCCCCGCCGCGCCAGCGTGCTGGCCCGCACGCCCAGCAGCCGCAGGCGCTTGTCCAACGGCACGCGCTTGAGGCATTGCCCGGCCAGCTGCCGGATGGTGGCTCCGTCGGCGGTGTAGCTGTCGGCGGTGTGGTCACGCGTCGCGATCTTGAAGTCGTCGTAGCGCAGCTTGATGCCGATGGTGCGCGCCACATAGCCCTTGCGCTGCAGGTCATCGGCCAGGCGCAAACACAGGTCAGTGAAGATCGCGCCCAGTTCGGCCCGGTCGCGCACCGCATGCAGGTCGCGGTCGAAGGTGGTCTCACGGCTCATGCTCACCGGCTCGCTCTCAGTCACCACCGGGCTGTCGTCGCGGCCCCAGGCCACACGGTGCATCCACGCCCCGGTGGACTTGCCAAAGTGGCCCATCAGCCATTGCTCATCCTGCGCAGCAAGCTGCCCGATGCTCTCAATGCCCAGCCGCGCTAGCTTCTCGCCCGCCTTGGGACCGATGCCATTGATCTTGCGCACGTTCAAGGGCCAGATCTTGCTCTGCAGGTCTTCCTCGTAAACGATGGAGATGCCGTTGGGCTTGTTGAACTCGCTGGCCATCTTGGCCAGCAGCCGGTTGGGCGCCACGCCGATGGAACAGGTCAGCCCGGTCCTGTCAAAGATGCTTTTCTGGATGAGCCTCGCCAGCACCCGCCCGCCTTCGCGCTGCCCGCCGGGCACGTCGGTGAAGTCGATGTAGACCTCGTCCACCCCCCGGTCCTGCATCACCGGTGCAATCTCGGTGATGGTACTTTTGAACAGGCGCGAGAACCGCCGCACCTCCTCAAAATCCACCGGCAGCACAATGGCCTGCGGGCACAGCTTGGCCGCCTTCATCATGCCCATGGCCGAGCCCACGCCGAACTGCCGTGCGGGGTAGGTGGCAGTAGTAATGACCCCCCGGCCCACGTAGTCCTTGAGCAGCGGAAAATCTTCCACCGGGATGAAGCGCCGCTCGCGCTCCGCGGTGCCGTCTGGCCCGCGCAGCAGCAGCTCGTCCACCTTGCGCCGCCCCCCGCCGATCACCACAGGCAAGCCCTTGAGCTGCGGATAGCGAAGCAGCTCGACGGACGCGAAGAACGCGTCCATGTCCAGGTGCGCGATACGGCGCAGCTTGCCGGTAGGGGCAGCCTGCGCAGGAGGTGGGGTTTCAGAAGAATCGGGCTCGGTGGCGGTCACACCCGGTATTGTGCGGGGCGGCGCCCTCCTACCGCAGACGGATGATTAGCGATTGCGCCGCGCGCTGCGCTCCCCGGCTCCGATGGCCCCCAGCATCAACACCACACCCCCCAGCTGCCAACCGCCCAAGGTGTGCTGAAAGTACACCCAGTCCACCACGATAGCGACCGTCGGATAGGCGAACTGCAGCACCGCCACCCGGGCCGTCGCCAGGCGGGCCATGCCCGCGTACATCAAGGTATACGCCAAGCCGGTGTGGATCAGCCCCAGCCCAGCCAGCCATGCCCAAGAGACACCCCAGGCAGGCCAACCGTGTCCCACAGGGGCCACCCACAGCACGGCCGCACCCAGCGCACATTGCCACCACGCCAGGGTCCCCAGCGGCAGCACCCCCAAGCGCTTGGCGACCACGGTGACGGTGGCTGTGCACAGCGCACCTATCAGGCACAGGCCCACGCCCACCCAGTAGCCTGGCGTGTGGCTACCGCCCGATGGAGCCAACCCCTCGGCCACGCCCGTGGCCAGCACCAGCCCCACCATGGCGACCAGCACCGACACCACGCGCTGCCGGGGCACGGACTCTTTCAACCACCAGGCCCCCAGCAGCAACACCCACAGCGGTTGCACATGGAACAGCACCACCGCCACCCCGGTGGGCACCTGCTGGATTGCGGTGAAAAACAGCCACCAGCTCGCCAACATGAGCCCGCTGAGCAGCAACACCCACGGCAAAGCAGCCCAGCCCACCCAGAGCCCCCGCCACAGTCCCACCCAAGACTGGTTGCGCCAGGCCATCCACAACGTGAGCCCCATGAGGCCAAACGCGCACCGGAACCAGGTCACTGTCAACGGCGCCGCCTGCGCCTCGTTCACAAACACACCGATGGTGCCCAGCAGCGCGTTGCCCAGCACGAATGCGACCCAGCCATCCAGCCGGCGGGCATCCGGCAGCATGTGGGCAACGGCCACAGGTGAAGCGGACGCTGGAACCACGGGTTCGGATGTACCTGAAACGGTAGGGGAAGACTGCTGCATATCCGCAGTGTGGCTGCCAGTCCATGCCATCCAAAGCGCATAATTTGAGCACCAATAATTCGATTATCGAATACATCATCACTAGGGCAATCCATGAGCTACCGCGATTTGCAATTCGACTGGCTTCAGTGCCTGGTGGCTGTGGTGGATGCAGGCTCGCTCTCCGGCGCGGCGGCCGAGGTGCACCGATCCCAGTCGGCGGTCAGCATGCAACTCAAAAAGCTCGAAGACGCCGTCGGCCACCGCCTGCTGGAGCGCGATGCCCGCAAGCAGCACCTCACGCCCGAGGGTGAAACCCTGCTGGGCTATGCGCGCCGCATTCTGGAACTGCATGCGGAAGCACATGACGCACTGAACGGCGACGCCCTCACAGGCCGGGTGCGGCTGGGGGTGCCGGATGACTACGCAGCGCGCTACCTCACGCCCGTACTCAAACGCTTTGCGCCCCGGCATAGCGCGGTGGAGATTGAGCTGGACTGCGAGCAGTCCACCGCACTCATCCCGCGCGTGGCCAATGGTGGCCTGGACCTGGCCCTGATCTCGCGCGACCACGCACGCCGGGGCACGCTGCTGTTCCATGAGCCCATGGTGTGGGTGGGGTCGGCGCAGTTCGAGTTGTGGAGGCGTGACCCGCTGCCGATTGCGGTGTACGAATCGGCCAGCCTGGCGCGGCGCGGCGCCATCCACGCGCTGGCGCAGCAGGGGCGCCGCTACAAGGTGGTCTATCACAGCTCCAGCCTGGCCGGGCAAATTGCAGCGGTAGAAAGCGGTCTGGCCGTGGCCGCCCTCACCCACTGCAGCGTGCCACCGCAGCTGCAGGTGCTCGGCACGGAACAGGGACTGGGGCCTCTGGCGCCCATGGAGGTAGCGGTGTACCGCAGCCGCGCATCGCGCGGCTCCAAGGCGGTGGACAACCTGCAGAACCTGCTGGTGCAGACCCTGAGGCAATCAGGCGGCGCCCGCGTGACCGGCTGAACGCCTAGCGCCTACTTACGAAACGGGAGCCTACTTCTTGGAGAGTGCAGCGCTGCGGATGCCCTGCAGCGTGCCCGTGGGCGTGATCGCCTCGGGGTCGATCAGGCAGTGCAGCACGCTGGGCAGGCCGCTGGCACGGGCGCGCGCCAAAGCGGGGGCAAAGTCTTCCGTCCGCTCCACCCGCTCGCCGTGGCCCCCAAAGGCCTGGGCGTAGGCCTTGAAGTCGGGGTTCTTGAGCTGCGTAGCGCTGATGCGGCCGGGGTATTCGCGCTCCTGGTGCATGCGAATGGTGCCGTACATGGCGTTGTCCAGCAGCACCACGATGATGGGCAGACCGTACTGAACGGCGGTCGCAAATTCCTGACCGTGCATCAAAAAGTCGCCATCGCCCGCAAAGATCACCACCTCGCGCTGCGGCCACAGGCGCTTGCCGCCCACGCCTGCGGGCAGACCGTAGCCCATCGACCCGCTGGTGGGCGCCAGCTGGCTCGCGTAGGTGGTGAAAGGCCAGAAGCGGTGAATCCAGGTGGCAAAGTTGCCAGCGCCGTTGCAGAAGATGGTGTCGGCAGGCAGCACGTCTTTGAGGTGCTGCATCACCTGGCCCATTTGCAAGCTGCCAGGGATGCGGATGGGCGCCGGATCGCTCCAGGCCAAGTACTCGGCATGGGCAGCTTCAGCGTGCGCCTTCCAGGGCACGGCCGCCGTGGGTCGCACAGAATTCAACGCAGAAGCGAAAGCCTGGGGCGTGGCGTGGATGGCCTGGGTGGGGCGATACAGCTTGCCCAGTTCATCCGCATCGGCATGCACATGCACCAGGGGCTGCACGGGGGTGGGAATGTCGAACAGCTCGTATCCCTGCGAGGGCACTTCTGACAGCCGCCCACCCACCACCAGCACCAGGTCCGACGCCTTGATGCGCGCCAGCAGCTTGGGGTTGACGCCCAGACCCAGGTCACCGCCGTAGCAGGCATGTGTGGCCGGGAACAGCATCTGGCGGCGGAACGAGCAGTACACCGGGATGGACCACGCTTCGGCAAACGCGGTGAACTCGCGCACCGCCTGCTCAGACCAGCGGCTGCCGCCCAGGATGGCCACGGGATTTTTGGCGGCTTGCAGGCGCTGGGCCAGCTCGGCCATCTGCGCAGTGCCAGGGTGGGTCTCCGTCACCTGGTAGGGCAACGCGTCGGCCACCGTGGCGGCTTCGGTCAGCATGTCTTCGGGCAGCGCCACCACCACGGGGCCGGGGCGGCCGGATGTGGCAATGTGGAAGGCGCGCGAGATCAGCTCGGGCACACGCGCCGGGTCGTCGATCTGCACCACCCACTTGGCCATGGTGCCGAACACCGCGCTGTAGTCCAACTCCTGGAACGCCTCGCGCCCCATGGCCCCGCGCGCCACCTGGCCCACGAACAGGATCATCGGCGTCGAGTCCTGGTGGGCAATGTGCACACCGGCCGAGGCATTGGTGGCGCCGGGCCCGCGCGTCACAAAACAAATGCCGGGCTGGCCGGTGAGCTTGCCCTGCGCCTCGGCCATCATGGCCGCCCCGCCCTCCTGGCGGCACACGGTCACGCCGATGTCGGCATCGTGCAGCGCATCGAGCACAGCCAGGTAGCTTTCGCCGGGCACACAAAACAATTGCTTCACGCCATGCGTGATGAGCTGCTGGACCAGGATCTGGCCGCCGGTGCGGGGGGTGGAGGGCGTGGTGTTCATGTCAGCGGTGACGGGTCAAAAATGGTAATCAGAAAACGTCAAAACAGTGCATGGCATGCACGCTGAATGCGCGCGCAGGCCTCTTGCAAGTCAGCCGTGGATGCAGCGTACGAGATACGGAAGTACGGTGCCAGCCCCAGCACCCCACCGGGCACCACCGCCACATGGTGCTCGCGCAGCAGGTAGGCGCAGAAGTCGGCATCGGTGCGCAGCAGCATGCCGCCCGGCGTGGTGCGGCCCAGCACACCTTCGCAACTGGCAAAGGTGTAGAACGCGCCCTCCGGCACGCGGCAGCGCAGGCCTGGCGAAGCATTGAGCGCGGCCACGACCAGGTCACGCCGGTCCTGGAACGCTTGGCAGCGCTCGCGCACCACGTCTTGCGGCCCCGTCAGTGCCGCCACGGCAGCAGCCTGGCTGATGGACGAAGGGCACGATGTAGCCTGGCTCTGCACCACGGCCATGGCAGCGATGAGCGCCTTGGGGCCAGCACCGTAACCCAGACGCCAGCCGGTCATGGCATACGACTTGGAGACACCATTCACCGTCAGCGTGCGATCGCGCAGCGAGGGCAGCACAGCGGCGGGCGTGGCAAAAGCCCGGCCGTCGTACAGGATGTGTTCGTAGATGTCGTCCGCCAGCAGCCACACCTGCGGGTGGCGCTCCACCACTTCCAGCACGGGCCGCAGCTGCTCGGCACTGTAGGCGGCCCCGCTGGGGTTGGAGGGCGAGTTGATGAACACCCAGCGCGTGCGCGGCGTGATGGCCGCCTCCAGCTGCTCGGGCGTGATGCGAAAACCGTTGGCCTCGGTGCAGGGCACCACCACCGGCACGCCGCCCGCAATCAGCACCATGTCGGCATACGAGGTCCAGTACGGCGCGGGCAGGATCACCTCGTCGCCAGGGTTCACCGAGGCCATCAGCGCGTTGTAAAGGATCTGCTTGGCACCCGCGCCTGCGGTGATCTCGTTGAGCTGAAAGTCCAGCCCGTTGTCGTGCTTGAACTTGTGCTGAATGGCGGCCTTTAGTTCGGCCGTGCCATCCAGCACCGTGTAGTGCGTCTCCCCCCGCGCCATGGCCTGCTGCGCGGCCTCCAGGATGTGCGCGGGCGTGTCGAAGTCGGGCTCGCCCAGGCCCAGCACGATCACGGGCTGGCCCTGGCGCTTGAGCTGGTTGGCCTCTTGCGTCAGGCGCACGATTTCCGAGACGCCGATGGCGCCGAGGCGGTCGGCCGCGCGGAAGGCCGTGGCGGGGATGGCAGCGTTCATTGCTGGTAGGTCTCCAGGGGCTTGTCGTTGGGGGTGGCGAACAGCTGGCGCAGCGTGGTGCCCAGTGGAAGGTTCAGGCTCATGTTCTTGGGCGGAATGGGGTTCACAAACCACTTGGTGTAGATCTTTTCCATCTCGCCGCTTTGCATCAGCTTGGTCAGCACACCGTCCACCGCCGCCTTGAACGTGGGGTCGTCCTTGCGGAACAGCAGCGCAATCGGCTCAGCGCCCAGCGGCTCGCCCACGATGCGGTAGGCCGATGGGTCCTTGGAGTTGGCAATCATCCCGGCCAGCAGGTTGTCATCGAGCACAAAAGCATCGGCGCGGCCGGTTTCAAGCAGCAAGAAGCTCTCATGGTGGTCCTTACCCAGCACAGTCTTGATGGACGCGCCACCCAGCGCGCGCTCTTGCTTGCGCAGCAATTGCACGGCGGTGGTGCCGGTGGATGCCGCAATGGTGCGGCCTGCGAGCTGGCTGACGGACTTCAGGTCCGAATCCTTGCGTACCGCCATGCGTACTTCGCTCACGTAAGTGGTCACCGCAAAGGCCACCTGCTGCTGGCGCGCGGTGTTGTTGGTGGTGGGGCCGCAGCCGATGTCCAGCGTACCGTTCTGCACCAGGGGCAGCGTGTTCTGCGCCGTCACGGCCATGTATTCGAGCTTGGCGTCAGGCGCGATTTCTTTCAGCACGCGCTCGCACAACTCCACGTGGTAGCCCACGTATTTCTCATTGGCGCCCAGCGCGTAGGCCATGGGCGGCGAAGTCTCGCGCACGCCCAGCACGGCCTTGCCCGATGCCTTGATCTTCTCCAGCGTGGGCTGGGTGACCGTCTGCGCCTGCGCGGGGGCCGTGGCCATGCAGGCCAGGGCCAGGCCTGCGGCGAGCGCTGTGAAGGTCTTGCGGGAAATTGCCATGTCGTTGTCTCCGTATGTTTTGTGGTTGGCAGGTTGAGAAAGGGGTGAGGAAAAACTGGCAGCAACGATGCTGCTCAGATCACATTCTTTTCGAGCAGTGGTGCGTTGCGCGCAATGCGTTCAATGGACAGCGGCGACAGGTCCAGGCTCCGGTATCTGCCCGTCAGCAACAGCTCGGCCACGCCCCGGCCCACAGCCGGGCACTGCTGCAGGCCATGGCCCGAAAAGCCGTTGACAAACACCAAGTTGTCGCACGCCGGGTGCAGGCCCACGATGGCGTTGTGGTCGAAGGTGTTCATCTCGTAATAGCCCGCCCAGGCGCCCTGCATGCGCAGCGCCTCAAAGCCCGGGACGCGTTCGGCCAAGGTGGGCCAGATGTGGTCCTCGAACGCGGCGTACTCAGGCTCCAGTGGGGCAAAGTCGGCGTCGTTGTCGGCTGCAGGCGCAAAGCCGCAGATAAAGCCCTTGCCCTCGGGCCGCAGCCAGATGCCGCTGGTGTCGATGAGCAGTGGGCAGCCCGGCAGCGCTGCTGGGCTGCCCAGGTTAAAGACGGTGCGACGCTTGCCCACCACGGGCAAATCAATTCCCGCCCAGCCCGCAATGGCTGCCGCCCAGGGGCCACCGGCGTTCACGGCGTAGCGGCAAGGCAGCACGGCGCCGCTTTGCAAGCGCACCGCGTTCACATGCAACACGCCATCGCTGGCCGCCGTGTCGAGGCCCACCGCCTCGTCGGCCACATAGCGCACGCCCTGGCTCTGTGCCTTCTTGCGCAGCGCGGTCAACAGCAGGTAGCCGTCAAACCACCCCTCGCCCGACAGGCCCAGCGATCCCAGCGCCACATCCCGCAGTGCCAGCCACGGAAAGCGCTCGGCCAATTCACGCGGGCTGAGCAGCGCCACGTCGGCACCGTACTGCCTTTGCAACGCATAGTTCTCGCGCAGCGTGGCCTCGCCTGCCTGGGTGGCCAGATACAGGTAGCCGCCTTCGTGCAGACCGATGTCCGGCACATCGCCGTTGCAGGCCAGCAGCGTGCCCACGTTGCGCAAGAAGCCGATGCCAAACGCCGATATCTGGATGTTGATGTCCGTCGAGAACTGCTGGCGGATGGAGCTGGCCGACAGCGCCGACGATGCACGTGCATAGGTCGGGTCGCGCTCAACCACCACCACCTCGCTGCCCGGTTGCTGCAGCGTGAGGAAGTACGCAATCGCACTGCCAATGACACCACCGCCGATGATGACGATGGGGTGTGATTCCTTAGCGATCAACATGAACGGGGCAACCAGCGCGTGGGTTACACGTCAAACGTCACGCCCTGCGCCAACGGCAATGCGGTGGAGTAGTTGATGGTGTTCGTCGCCCGGCGCATGTAGGCCTTCCAGCTGTCCGACCCCGCCTCGCGGCCACCGCCGGTTTCTTTCTCACCGCCAAACGCGCCGCCAATTTCGGCGCCGCTCGGCCCAATATTCACGTTGGCAATGCCGCAGTCCGAGCCCGCGGCCGACATGAACTGTTCAGCCTCGCGCACATTCAGCGTGAAGATGGACGACGACAGTCCCGCGCCCACGGCGTTGTTCATGGCAATGGCTTCGTCGATAAGTTGATAGCGCACCACGTACAGGATGGGCGCAAAGGTTTCGTGCAGCGCGGGGCCTTCGTGCTTTTGCAGCTCTACCAGCGCGGGGCGCACGTAGTACGCATCTGCACCGCCCAGGCCTTCCACGCGGCCACCGCCGTGCACCGTGGCACCCAGCGCGCGGCTTTGCTCCAGCGCTTTTTGCATGCCGTCAAATGCAGGGCGGTCAATCAGCGGGCCTACCAGCGTGCCAGCGGTGCGCGGGTCGCCCACCTGCACGTTGGCGTACACCTTGGCCAGCTGGGGCACCAGCTGGTCGTAAATGCTTTCGTGCACAAACAGGCGGCGCAGCGTGGTGCAGCGCTGGCCCGCCGTGCCCATGGCGGCAAACGCAATGCCGCGCAGCGCCAGGTCCAGGTCTGCCGTGGGGGCGACGATGGCGGCGTTGTTGCCACCCAGCTCCAAGATGCCGCGCGCAAAACGCGCTGCCAGGCGCGGGCCCACGGCACGGCCCATGGCGGTAGAGCCTGTGGCCGACAGCACGGGCACGCGGGCGTCGTCTACCAGCACCTCGCCAAGGTCACGCTGGCCCACGATCAGCTCCAGCAAGCCCTCGGGCGCGTCGCTTCCAAAGCGTGCGATGGCGCGCTGCGCAATCGCGTGCGTGGCCAGGGCCGTGAGCGGGGTCTTTTCCGAAGGCTTCCACACCACCGAATCACCGCACACCAGCGCCAGCGCCGCGTTCCACGACCACACGGCCACAGGGAAGTTGAAGGCCGAGATCACGCCGCACACGCCCAGCGGGTGCCAGGTTTCCATCATGCGGTGGCCGGGGCGCTCGGTGGCAATCGTCAGGCCGTACAGCTGGCGCGACAGGCCCACGGCAAAGTCGCAGATGTCGATCATCTCCTGCACCTCGCCCAGGCCTTCGGACGGGATCTTGCCCGCCTCGATGGTCACCAGCAGGCCGAGGTCCGCCTTGGCGGCGCGCAGCTCTTCACCCAGCAGGCGCACCAGCTCGCCCCGGCGCGGTGCGGGCACATTGCGCCATGCCAAAAAGGCTGCATGCGCGCGGCCGATGGCAGCGGTGGCATCGGTCGGGCTTTGCTGTGGCACCTGGGCCAGCACCTCGCCCGTGATGGGCGAACGTGCCGCCAGCGTGCCGCCGGTGTAGGCGGCGCGGGGCACGCCCAGGCGTTGCAGCAGTTGATCGACTTCGGACACAAGGGGGGTGGCGGCAGGGGTGGCAGACATGGCGGCTCGCAAAGGTGAGTGGAGGCGAATAGAAGGAAGCAGCGTGGGAGAAAACGCGCGATCAATGTGCCAATATCCGCCAATCGCACCGTGCTGGATAGCAAAAAAATGGAACTACTTAATCACAAATCAGCATGAAGTACCTGAAAATGGCAGAGCTACCCGAGCTTGATGTACTAGCGCCACAGCCCAAAACCATGCCCAACCTGACAGAGCCGCTCATTCCCTCTGCGCATGATTGATCCCATTTGCCACCATGACCCTGCTGCGCCGCGCCTTCCTGCCCTCCACCGCCGACCTGCTGGCCTTTGAGGCGGCGGCACGCCACCAGAGCGTGTCGCGCGCGGCCGAAGAGCTGCACCTCACCCAAAGTGCCGTGTCGCGCCAGATCCGCCAGTTGGAGGAGCAGATCGGCACCGCCCTCTTCCACCGTGTGCGCCAGCGCGTGGTGCTGACCGACGCGGGCCGCGTCTACGCGGCCGACGTACAAAACGTGCTGCAACAGCTGTCTGCCAGCACACAAAAGGCCATGGCGTTCTCCAGCACCGACGGCCTGCTCAACCTGGCCGTGCTGCCCACGCTGGGCACGCGCTGGCTCATCCCGCGACTGGGCGGCTTCATGGCGCTGCACCCTGAGGCACTGGTCAACTTCTCGGCCCGCACCGAGCCGTTTGACTTTGCAGGCACACCGTTTGACGCTGCCATCCACTTCGGCACGCCGCACTGGGCAGGCGCCGTGTGCGAATACCTGATGCACGAAGAAACCGTGCCCGTGTGCAGCCCCGCTTACCGCGACCGCCACAACATTCACACACCGCAAGACCTCACGCGCGTGGTGCTGCTGCAGCAAAGCACCCGCCCCACCCAATGGGCCGAATGGTTCGAGCTGGTGGGCGCCCCCACCGCCCTGGCCCTGCGCGGCCCGCAGTCAGAGCACTTCGCCATGATCGCGCAGGCCGCTGTGTCCCACCTGGGCGCGGCGCTACTGCCGCGCTTTTTGATCGAGCAGGAGCTGGCAGCAGGGAGCCTGGTGGAGCTGTCAGACCAGGTGCTGACGAGCACCGATGCGTATTACCTTGTGTACCCGGAAGCGCGGGCGCAGACGCCGCTGGTGAAGGCGTTCAGGGATTGGGTGGTGGGGGAGTGCGCAGTGCAGAGGTTGGGGAAAGGATGACGGCGGCAGCGACCACCAGCATGTCGAATTCGTTCAAGACGCCGCCCCCAGGGCCAGGGCACCATCCTGCGTCATGCAACTTGAATCCCTCGACACCCATCTCTGGCACGCCACCCACGCCTTCAAGGCCAATGGCCTTCCCATCACCACACGCATGACGGTGGTGCGCCTGCCGGGGCACCAGCTTCTCGTCCACTCACCGATTCCGATGCCCGCCGGCAGTGCACTGCTGGGGCAGCTGCAGGCACTTGGCACGGTAGCTTTCATCGTGGCGCCGAACAAGATGCACCACCTGTTTCTGGCGCCTTGCGCCCAAGCCTTCCCGAACGCCAGGGTGTTTGGCCCCAAGGGCCTGGTACAGAAGCGCCCAGACCTTGCGGCCAAACTGCATGAACTGCCCGCAGGCGACCTGCCGGAATGGCTGCCAGACCTGGAGCATTTGGCTTTTGAGGGCATTCCCGCAGGCAATGAGTCGGTATGGTTCCACCGAACGTCGGCCACGCTCATCGTGACAGACCTGCTGCAGTGGATGGCGGGTGACCTGTCTTGGTCCACGCGTGTCTATGCCACGCTGACCGGGGTGAGACGGCAACTGGCCGTTCCGCTCACGGTGCGCGCGCTGGTGCGTGACCGTGGTGCCGCAGCCCGCAGCGCTGAGCGCGTGCTGCGCTGGCCCTTTGAGCGGGTAGTGACGGCCCATAACCAAGTGCTGGACAACCATGCCTACGCACAGGTCACACAGGCGCTCGCAGTGCTATGACCGAAAAAACACCCCATCATCTGCGGAACGCCGTGGGCCTCAATGCCACGCCACCACCCCGTACCCCTCAAAGATGTCGGAGCACATACCCCAACCCGGTATTGGCCAACAGCCCCACCAGCACCAGCCCACCGGCTACCCCGGCCGCATGTACCTTGCCGAGGGCTGCGCGCTCGCGCACCCAGTGCCATTCGGCGATACAAAACCACAGCAGAGCCAGCAGAAACAGCCCCACGCCGACCGCAGACAGCACCCCGCCCACCAGGGCCAGCGACGTGCTGATCGACACGGCCAGCGCAAAGGGTGCGACCAGGTAGCACTGCTCGTAAAACGGGTTGCGCAGGTTGAGACGGTGAATGGGTTGGCGGCTATGGCGCAGATACCACACAGCCCCGGCCAGCGACCAGATGCCAAAAGCCATGGTGCGATACAGCAGCAGGTTCTCCTCGGACTTCAGCAACGCGCCCGCGAGCGTGCCCATCGGAGGCGCTCCCTGCTTACGCAGAGCCAGATCGAGCACATGAGCCACCAGCACGCACAGGATGAGCAAAAGCGGCGGGCTGATCGCATCGCCGTAGAGGTCATCGCCTTCGCGGTCTTGCTCCGCCTGCACATAAGTGACCATCTGGCGCGGGCGCCGCACGATGCGCCACAAGGTCTTGGGCAACAACACCAGCCAGATCAGGGCTTCATACACAAAGTCTTCAAACGACTTGAGGATTTTGAGAAAGTCCACAAACAACTCCTTCAGGCCTTGGGCGCATCCAGTCAGGGGCCCACGCTGCGTGAAAAGGCCAGCGCAAAGGCCATGATCGCCCAGTCGTTAGCGATGTGAGCGATGGTGCTGGCCCACAGATTGCGGGTGTAGAGAAATACCGCCGTCAGCACCAGGCGCGCGGTGCCGATGACCAGCAAGGCCTGGCCGACATGCCATTGGTAGGTGGGCAGGTGCAGCGCACCAAACAGCAACGCCGTGGCCACCCACGCCACAGCAATTGCCCAGCGGGCAGGCATGCCGACGCGGTGCAGCAAGGCGACGGTGGCCAGCAGCGGGAGAATAGTGACCAGCTCCTCACCCAGCAATTGCACAGCCACCAGCGCAAACCGCGCTACCAGTTGTGCAGATGTCAGGCCCGCAACGGCATCCACACTGGCGTTGGCACTGAGGTGCGACATGCCAAGCCCATACACAGCCACCAGCCCAGGCAAGCCCAACACCAGTGGCACGGCAGCCAATGCCAACGCCACGTCGCGCCAGCGGGGGCGTCTGAAAAGGGCAACCCAGTCTGGGCCCACGGCGACGCGCAATCCTGCCCACTGCACGCCCACAAACAGCACTGCTGCCAACGCCCCGGTCCACGGGCTCGGGTCCCAGCCCGGCATCGTCAACAACAACACGAAAGCGATGGCACTGGCGACCCACAACGTCATGCAGCCGTTGGTGGACAGAGATACGGGATGGCCAAAACAGTAGGGCAAGTCCGGCTTCGCTGATAAGGAGGTTGGTGCGGGTGATGTATGCGGCAAGGTGGTTCCATGGGTATGCGCTGCATCCCTCCAAAAGGATGCGGCTCTGGCCCTAGGTTACCTGTGGATCAAGAAGACGGCCATGGGCCGCTGGGGCCTGCCCCTCACCGAATCTCGCATAGAAGAGGTGTGACTCTCAGTACCACACCCCAGGCCCCCCAGGCCGAGATTCAGGCCGCCTACTTCTGCTCCTGTCCCGCGGGCTGAATGGCCTGGTCGGGGCGCACGCTCGACAGGCTTTGTGCCGGCCGCCGCAGCGTCACATCAAACGGATTGATCTTGGGCCCCACTGCCAAAGCTTCGCGCTTGAGCAGTTCCACCACGGTGGGTAACCGGTCGTCATTGAGCCGCGCAGAAATGGTGCCCACGCTCAGCGCCGCCACCGCGCGCCCTTCGCGGTCCAGGATGGGTACGGCCACGCCAGCCATGCCTTCCAGCAACCCAGTATTGCGGCCCGCATAGCCCAGTTGGCGCACACGCTCGATTTCGGTGCGCAGATAGACCTCGTCAAACACGCCGTATTCGCGAACACGCGACAGGTTGAAGCGGATGACCTCTTCGCGCTCTGCCTCGGGCAAAAACGCCAGGATGGCCAGCGCGCCCTGCCCCACGCCCAGGGCCACGCGGCCGCCGATGTCGCCAGTGAACGAGCGGATGGGGAACGGCCCCTCGCTGCGGTCCAGGCACACGGCATCGAACCCGCTGCGCACCAACAGAAAGATGCTGTCGCCCAGGCTGGCGCACAGGCGCAGCAGCGCGGGGCGGCACAGGCTGCGCAGGTCGCCGGGGTTGCCCGCTTTGGCAGCCAGGGCGAAGAAGTCCATGCTCAGTCGGTAGAGCTTGCTGCGCTCGTCCTGCTCGACCATGCCCTCTGCCACCAGCGATTGCAGCAAACGGTGCGTGGTGCCTTGCGTGAGGCCCACGGCACGCGCCAATTGGGTGACTCGCCCGCCCTCGGCCTGCACGGCCGACAGGGCCCGGATGACGGCAAACACCCGGGGTACGCCGCCGGTGGCGGTGGATGCGGCTTCCATACCTCGCTCCTGTGGAATTCGTTGATCAAATTGAAAGCATCATATTTCATTGAGCGGAATAAATTCAATAAAAATTCTGATTAATGGAATACCCGAAGCATTCTGGTTTGTTTATTGCAATAGATTCAATTGAATCGAGCGGCTGTTCCAGCCTTTGTGCGGCACTTGCACCACCCAGGTGCAAGCACACCGAAGGCCCGCAGCCCATCCATGCAACTCCACAGCAGGTGACACGCACAGCCCCCAGGCAAACCGTGCGATGCCACCACCGGAAAGGCTTTCGCCATGTCGTTTCTCAAGCTCACGGATGTGACCAAGTTCTATGGCGGCACCTGCGCGGTGCAGTCCATGAACCTCACGGTGCAAAAGGGTGAATTTGTGTCGTTGCTGGGCCCGTCGGGCTGCGGCAAGACGACCACGCTGCAGATGGTGGCGGGGTTTGAGGCCGTGACCAGCGGGCGCATCGAACTCGATGGCAAGGACATCACCCACGCCAAGGCCAACACGCGCGGCCTGGGCATCGTGTTCCAGAGCTATGCGCTGTTCCCGCACATGACGGTGGCGGCCAACGTAAGCTTTGGGCTGGAGATGCGCAAGGTGCCCAAGGCCGAACGCGCCGAGCGCGTGGCCCAGGCGCTGGCGCTGGTGCACCTGGAAAAGCATGCCACGCGCTACCCGCGCGAGTTGTCGGGCGGCCAGCGCCAGCGGGTGGCGCTGGCACGTGCGCTGGTGATCGAGCCGCCCGTGCTGCTGCTGGACGAGCCCCTGTCCAACCTCGACGCCAAGCTGCGTGAGGAGATGCAGTTTGAACTGCGGCAGATTCAGCGCAAGGTGGGCACCACCACCATCATGGTCACGCACGACCAGAGCGAGGCCATGTCCATCAGCGACCGCGTGGTGGTGATGGAAGCTGGGCGCGCCACGCAGATCGACCACCCGCACCGCGTGTACGAACACCCACGCACGCGCTTTATCTCGACCTTTGTGGGCAAGGCCAACCTGTTGCCGGGCAAGGTGACGCATGCCAGTGGCACCCACACGCATGTGGCCGTGGGTGGGCTGACGGTGGAAATCAACGGCGCCCGCTACCGCCCCGGCGCCGCCGTGCTGCTGAGCGTGCGGCCTGAAAAAGTGCAACTGGTGCCCGCCGTGCAAGGCCGGATGGATGGCCAGGTGTACGAGCGATTCTTTCTGGGCAGCCAGTGGCTGTACCGCGTGGGCACCCCCGTGGGCGACCTGATGGTGTTGGCGCCCAACGACGGCCGCCCCGACCTGGCCGAGGGCGAGCGCACGGGCGTGGACTGGCCCGACCACTGCATGCGCCTGCTGCCCGCCGATGAGACCGCCCTGGCCGAGCCGGAGGCCAAAGAAATCGCCGAGGTGGCGCCATGAACTTGGCCACCACCTTGCTGCACAAAAAGGCCGCACCCTGGTGGCTGTCAGGCCCGGCGGTGGTGCTGTTCACGGTGCTGCTGCTGGTACCGCTGGCGCTCACGGCGGTGCTGTCGTTCAACGCGTTCGACCCGGCCGCAGGGGTGAAGGCGGGCGAGTTCACGCTGGAGCATTACGCCCATGTGTTCACCGATTCGTATTACCACACCATCTTCTGGCGCACGTTCTGGATTGCCGGGCTGGTCACGCTGATCTGCGTGGCGATTGGCGCACCCGAGGCCTACATCCTGAGCCGCATGGGCAACCCGTGGCGCTCCATCTTGCTGCTGGTGGTGCTGGCGCCACTGCTGGTGTCGGTGGTGGTGCGGGCCTTTGGCTGGAGCATGCTGCTGGGCCCCGAGGGGCTGGTGAATGGCGCACTGCAGTGGCTTGGCATTGGCCCCGTGAAGATGCTCTACACCGAGATTGCCGTGGTGATTGCGCTGGTGCATGTGATGCTGCCCTTCATGGTGATCCCCGTGTGGACATCGCTGCAGAAGCTGGACCCGGGTGTGGAGAACGCCGCCCTGTCGCTGCAGGCCACGCCGTTCACCACGTTGCGGCGCATTGTGTTGCCGCAGGTGCTGCCTGGCATCCTGTCCGGCAGCCTCATCGTGTTCGGCCTGGCGGCCAGTTCGTTCGCCATTCCCGGCCTGCTGGGCGGGCGGCGGCTGAAGATGGTGGCCACCGTGGTGTACGACGAGTACCTGCACGAGCTGAACTGGCCCCTGGGCGCCGCCATTGCGCTGACGCTGCTGGTGGCCAACCTCGTGGTCATGCTGAGCTACAACCGCTTGGTTGAAGGCCGCTACAAGAAAGCGTTGGGCTGAAACTATGCAGAAGAACGGACCTTTAGCCCTCGCGTTCAACGCGCTGGTCATCACCTTCATGCTCGCCCCCTTGCTGGTGGTGTGCATCGTGGCGTTCACGCCGCACAACACGCTGACGCTGCCCACCACCGAGTTCTCGCTGCGCTGGTTCAAGGCGGTGTTCGAACATCCGGACTTCGTGCAGTCGTTCTGGAACAGTCTGTGGCTGGCGCTGGCATCGGCCACGCTGGCCACAGTGCTAGCCGTGCCTGCGGGCATTGCCATCACGCGCTACGAATTTGCGGGGCGCGGCTTTTTGAATGGCTTGTTCCTATCGCCACTGATCATTCCGCACCTGGTGCTGGGCGTGGCCCTGCTGCGCCTGTTTGCGCTGCTGGGCGGCACAGGCAGCTTTGGCTGGCTGGTGTTTGCGCATGCGCTCATCGTCACGCCCTACACGCTGCGGCTGGTGGTGGCGGCGCTGGTGGGCTTTGACCGCAGTGCCGAGCATGCAGCCCTGTCGCTGGGCGCCAGCCAGGCCACGGTGTTCACGCGCATCACGCTGCCGATGATCCTGCCCGGCGTGACGGGCGGGTGGATGCTGGCCTTCATCAACAGCTTTGACGAAGTGACCATGTCGATCTTTGTCACCTCGCCCAGCACGGTGACGCTGCCGGTGCGCATGTACATGTACGCCACCGAGTCGATTGACCCGCTGATGGCTGCGGTGTCGGCACTGATGGTGGCCCTGACGGCCTGCGCGATGGTGATTCTCGACCGGGTGTATGGCCTGGACCGCGTGCTCGTAGGGCGCAAATAAATGGGCACGACTTCCATGACTGTGAACACAGCCCTGCTCCACCGCGTGGCCGAAAAAGACCGCGCGCCCGTGCCCTTCGTGCTCGATGGCGAACCCGCCACCGCGCTTGAAGGCGACACGGTGCTCACGGCCATCCTCACCCACCGCGCCCAATTGCGCCGCAACGAATTCAGTCATGAGCCCCGTGCCGGCTTTTGCCTGATGGGCGCGTGCCAGGACTGCTGGGTGATGACGGCTACCGGCGAACGCCTACGGTCTTGCGCCACCTTCATCCAGACAGGCATGCAACTGACTACCGGAGGGGCCGCATGACCGCCCCCACCTTGCAACCCGTGATCGTGGGCGCAGGCCCCGCGGGCATCCGCGCGGCGCAAACCCTGGCGGCGCATGGTGTGCGGCCCACCGTGATCGACGAGGCCGCACGGGGTGGCGGACAAATCTACCGCCGCCCGCCTGCCCACTTTGCCCGCAGCCCGCAAACGCTGTACGGCACCGAAGCATCACGCGCCACGGCATTGCACAGCACGCTGGATGGCCTTGCCGCCCACATCGACTACCAACCTGACAGCCTGGTGTGGAACGCCCAGGGCGGCCAGCTTGATGTGCTGCACAGCCCCACACAGACCACGCGCGCGGTGCCCTACGGCCAGCTCATCGTGGCCAGCGGCGCCACCGACCGCGTGCTGCCCGTGCCGGGCTGGACGCTGCCTGGCGTGTACACGCTGGGGGGAGCGCAGGTGGCGCTCAAGTTCCAGGGCTGCACCATCGGCCGCAACGTGGTGCTGATGGGCACCGGGCCGCTGCTGTATCTGGTGGCGTACCAATATGCCAAGGCGGGCGCGACGGTTGCAGCGGTGCTGGACACCGCCCGCTTTGCCGACCAACTGGCTGCCCTGCCCGGCATGCTGACGCAGCCCGCCGTGCTGGCCAAAGGGATGTACTACGTGGGCTGGTTGCGCGCGCATGGCGTGGCGGTGCACACCGGCGTGCGGCCTGTGCGCGTGGAGGGCGAAACACGGGTCAACGCCGTGGTGTGGACCGATGGCGCGGCCGAGCACACCGTGCCCTGCGATGCTGTGGGCTTTGGCTACGCCCTGCGGTCCGAAACCCAACTGGCAGACCTGCTGGGCTGCCGCTTTGCCTGGGCACCGATGCACCGCGCCCACCTGCCCGAGCGCGACGGGGCAGGCCGCACCAGCGTGGCCGGCGTGTACCTGGCGGGCGATGGCGCGGGCATCATGGGCGCTGATGCGGCCGAATGGGCGGGTGAGCGCGCTGCGCTGGCGCTGCTGGCTGACCACGGCGTGAAGGTGGACACTGCACGCGCGGCGGAGCTGGAACGCAAGCCGACCAAGCTGATGACGTTTCGCCAAGGGCTGGAGCACGCCTTCCCCTTCCCCACCAACTGGGCGGACCACGCGCCCGACGCGCTGGTGGTGTGCCGCTGCGAGAACATCACAGCCGGTGAGCTGCGCGCCTGTGCGCGCGATGCGGGCGCAGACGAGATGAACCGTCTTAAAGCCCTGACCCGCGTCGGCATGGGCCGCTGCCAAGGCCGCATGTGCGGTGTGGCTGCGGCAGAAATCCTGGCCCAGGCTACAGGCAAGCCCATCGACCAGGTGGGGCGGCTGCGCGGACAGGCGCCGATCAAGCCCATTCCCATCCACCTGCAAGCCCAGGCGGAGGCCAGCGCATGACCACGACCACCCGAACCATCGACACCGACGTTGCCATTGTGGGCGGCGGCATCATGGGCGCATCGGCCGCACTGGCACTGCGCCGCAAAGGTGTGGCGGTGGTGCTGCTGGAGCGCGACCTGTGCGGCTCGCGCTCCAGCGGCGTGAACTACGGCGGCGTGCGCCGCCAGGGCCGCCCTGTGAGTCAGCTGCCGCTGGCGCAGCGCGCCCACCAGGTGTGGGCCGACCTGCCCGCGCTGATTGGCACCGATGGCGAATACCAGCGCAGCGGGCACTTCAAGATCGGGCGCAGTGAGGCGGACATGGCTTCGCTGGAAGCCTATGCCACCCTGAGCCGTGACTTCGACCTGGGCATTCAACTGATCTCCGGCACCACGCTGCGCGAGCGCTGCCCTTGGCTGGGCGGGCGTGCCGTGGGTGGCTCGCTGTGCCCCGACGACGGCCAGGCCAACCCGCGCCTGGTGTCGCCCGCGTTTGCGCTGGCGGCCAAGCGCGCGGGTGCGCAGATTCTGGAGCGCACACCGATGACCTCGGTGGAGCACGACGGGCAGCTGTTTACCGTGCGCTCGGGCACCACCGTGGCGGTGCGTGCGCCCGTGCTCATCAACTGCGCAGGAGCCTGGGCCGGTGCGCTGGCCGCGCAGTTTGGCGAGGCCGTTCCCATTCACTCCGGCCATCCGGCCATGGCCGTGACCGAGCCCCTGCCCTTTTTCATGCACTGGAGCCTGGGTGTGGAAGGCGGCGGCATCTACTGCCGACAAGTAGAGCGCGGCAATCTGGTGCTGGGCGGCGGCGCAGGTGTGGCGCTGGATGCCGACCGCGCCCGCTCCGAGCGCAGCGCCATCGCTACCCTGGCAGTGCAGGCGGTGGAGCTGCTGCCCGCCCTCAAGAACGCACATTTCATTCGCACCTGGAGCGGCACCGAGGGCTACCTGCCTGACCGCCAGCCGGTGCTGGGCAAGAGCCACACCACGCCCGGCTTGATCCATGGCTTTGGCTTTGCCGGCGCGGGCTTTCAGATTGGCCCCGGCGTGGGTGAGGTGCTGGCCGAGCTGGCACGCGATGGCCGCAGCACCACGCCGATTGATGCCTTTGCGATTGAGCGATTTCTCCCAACGACGGTGGCTGACGTGGCCAGCACTGCCGCTGCCCACTGACCCCGTTTGCCACCGACAAAACTCCCCTCCCCACCAGAAAGGAAACCACCATGACCTTCTCCCCCCGCTTTGCCAGCCGCACCCGCCGCGCCCTTGTGACGGCCGCCGCACTGACCGCCGTGGCCGCCGCAGGCACCGCCACCGCGCAGACCAAAACGCTGTACATCGGCATGAATGGCGGCACCATGGAGAAGGCGTACACGCAGTACGTGTTCCCGGCGTTCGAGAAGCTGCATGGCGTGAAGGTGGTGGTGGTGCCTGGCACGTCCTCAGACATCCTGGCGAAGGCCCAGGCCAACAAGGACAAGCCGCAGATGCACGTGATGTTTCTGGACGACGGCATCATGGTGCGCGCCATGGGCATGGGCCTGTGCGAAAAGCAAAAGCCCAACCCGCACCTGAACGACATCTACCCCGCCGCGCGCTTCAAGGACGACCTGGCCAGCGGCGTGAGCCTGGGCATGACCGGCATCGCCTACAACACCAAGATGTTTGCCGAAAAGGGCTGGGCCGCGCCTACGTCGTGGATGGACTTTGCCGAACCCAAGTACAAGGGCAAGGTGGTGTTCCAGTCCATGCCGTCGTCGTCGTTCGGGCTGCACGGCTTCTTGATGTTCAACCGCATCCAGGGCGGCAACGACAAGAACGTGGAGCCTGGCTTCAACAACTGGGCCAAGACCATCGGCCCCAACGTGCTGGAGTACATCCCCAGCTCAGCCAAAATTTCGGAGATGGTGCAGACGGGCGAAGCGGCGATCTTCCCGCTCACGCCGACCAGCGTGGCGGCCTTGAAGGCCAAGGGCATTCCGGTGGAATACGCACAGCCCAAGGAGGGCTCGGTGGTGCTGATGACCGGCCAATGCGTGATCGCCAAGAACAGCGAGCCCGAACTGGCGCAAAAGCTGGCCGAATTTCTGCTGAGCCCGCTGGCCCAGGCCAACGTGCTGCAGTTTGGCGCGCAGATCCCCACCAACCCCAAGGCGCCTGCCGTGGGTGAAGGTGCCGCCCAGGTGGCGCAGATCAGCCAGTGGATGAAAAACGCCGTGACGCTGGACTGGGACAGCGTGAACGCCAACCGCCCGGCGTGGAACGCGCGCTGGAACAAGACCATCGAGCGCTGAGAGGATATGGAGAACGTGTGAGCGCGCTACGCCTGCTCACACCGGCGGGCCGTTTGTGACAAATGTCACCGGCCCCGCCATACCCTGCGGTGGTGGGGTGCCACAAACCGCTTCTTCGACTTCAGAATCCGGCGCCTGGGCATGCTGATTCGTTCAGCCCGTCCGCCACCATTCGAAGAAGAGGGATACCACCATGAAACGCTGGATCAAATGGACCGCAGGCAGCGCGCTGCTGCTGGGCGTGATCGTTGTCGCCACCGCCGCCAGCGGCCTGTACCTGGCCGAGCAAAAACGCAACCGCTACATCGACATCAAACCCCGCCCCGTGGCCTACACCACCGATGCGCAGACCATCGAACGTGGGCGCTATCTGTATGCATCGCGTGGCTGCACCGACTGCCATGGCGCACAAGGCACGGGCCGCGAGTTCGTCAACGATGGCAAGGGCACGCGCATCGTAGGGCCTAACATCACGCCGGCTGGCGTGGTGGCGCGCTACCAGCCCGAGGACTGGAACAGCGTGATCCGCCACGGCGTCAAGCCCAATGGCCGCCCGGTGCTGGTCATGCCCAGCGAGGACTACAACCGCTTCACCAACGAAGACCTGAACGCCCTGGTGTCGTATGTGCGCCAGTTCCCCCCCAAGGAGGGCACGCAGGCCGTGATCGATCTGCCGCACCCTGCCTGGGTGCTGTATGGGCTGGGTGCCATTCCCGACGCGGCCTCGCGCATTGACCACCAGCTGGCCCCCTCACGGCCGACGGCTGCCGGAGTGACGCTGGCCAACGGCCAGTACGTGGCCAACATGTGCATCGGCTGCCATGGTGCCGACCTGTCGGGCGGCAAGATCCCGGGCGGCCCGCCAGACTGGCCTGCGGCGGCAGACATCCGCCCTGGCACACACAGTGCCGACAGCGCCCTGGCACGCTACCCCAACGCCGCAAGCTTTGTGGCCATGCTGCGCACGGGCAAGCGGCCTGACGGCACACCGATCCAGGTGATGCCCTTCGAGTCGCTCGGGCAACTCAGCGATGTGGATGCGCAGGCGCTGTACCTGTACCTGAACGCACCCCCTGGCAGCGTGAAGCAGGACGTGGGCGGCGCAACGGCCGGCAGCCAAAAGAGCAGCGCCAACAGCGTGCCCTCCGGGCCGGGCGGGCTCAAACTGCCGGGCTGACTTGAGAGCTTGTGGACGACCCCGCAGGGGACGCCCGCAGACACTCAGACGAAAGAGCGGGCGACGGACCACGCCCTCAAAAATCGCTGCCCTGCTGACCCCCCCTTGGACCACCCGCTGTGGTGGCGGGTCAGCTGCCCGGGTGCTGATGTGCCTGGGGAGGCGAGACGGGCGCCAGGCTGTACGACCCCATGGGCCCACCGGGGCTGTTGCCAGGGCCTGCGGGCGCGGCTGGCGGTGCACGGCGCACCCGTGGCACCACGCTGAGCTGCACGGTATCCAGCACCGGGCCGGGCACCACATTCAGCGCCTTGCGCGGCAGGTCCACCAGTTGCTCGGCGTGCCACACGCGCACCTGTGCGGCGCCATCCGGCACGCTGGCAAATCGGGCAATGCCATCGTTGTCGGTCTTGAGTGTCCAGGCCGAATCGGTCACAAACACGTGGCCGCGCATGGAACCGTGCAGGTGGCAGCCCAGCAGCACCACGCCAGGGGTGTCGAGTTTGACGTCCGCAAAGTTGGCGGGCTTGCCATCGGCCTTGCCCGCGAGGCGCAGCTCAAAGTTGGAAGTCGCTGCAGCCGGTGCTGCTGCGGCGGACGCACCAGTGGGGTTGCCGCGCACGTGGTGGTCCCACCGGTCCTGGTTGGTAAACCGCACGGTGGAGCCCGGCATCACCACCGTGACGGCGGGCACAAAACGCATGCGCTCCTGCTCGATGGTGGGGCTGGGCTGCAACAGGCTGGGGGCCGCGCCCGCAGTGGCACTGGGGTAGACCACCACCACCGCGTCGGGCACGGGCTTGCCATCGCGGTCCAGCACCTGGATCTGGACATTTCCGGCGGAAGCGCTGGTGAATATTGCGCTAGCCGCTATGAAAAAAATAGCGTTTTTCATTGTCTTACCGCTTGGTGATCACATCACGGTGCATGGGCGCCAACAAGGCCAGCAGGCGGTTTTGTTGAGCGAACGGTATGCCCTGGGCATCCATGGCGCTTTGCAGCACCTCCACCAGGGCGTTGAAGTGGCCCTTGTTGATGTCCATGTCGGCATGGGCCGATTTCATGTCAGCGCCTTCATATTTGCAAGGGCCGCCGCTCAACTGGCAGAACTGGTCGGTCAGGCTTTCCTTCAGGGCGGCTGGTTTGGTGTCCTTGAAGTGGCTGCCGATGCGTGGGTCCTTTACCAGACGGTTCACGAAATCGTCCACCAGGCGGGTGATTCCGGGCTTTTCACCCAGGGCCTGGTACAGGCCTGCAGGGGTGGTGGTGGTGGTCGCCGCTGGAGCCGCAGCGGTCTGCGCAAAGGCCGGGGCAGCAAGCAAACCGCTCAGAGCGATGGCCAGTGCCATGAGGGTTTTGGGGTGCGTCATGACAATCTCCTCAGAAAGCGACTTGGGCCGACAGGTAGTAACCGGTCTGGCGGCGGTTGTTGGTGACGCCGGGCACGATGCGGCCCAGGTCCACATAGGCCAGCGTGAGCGATACGTTCTTGCTGGGCGCCCAGGCCACAAAGATGTCCTTCCAGTCGTCTTCGCGCAGGGCAGTGCCCAGGCCTGCCGCAGCGCCCAGCGCCTGCAGGTTGTTGGGCTTGAAGCGGTATTCGGCACCCACCGCCAGGTTCTTGTTGATCAGGTACGCCACCGAGAACTCGGGCTGCAGGCTGCGGCTGTTCTTGCCGGGCACGGCCGAGCCAAAGCCCAGCAGGCCGTTCTGGTTGGCGTTGGTGTAGCGCAGCGTGCCATTGACCAGCACGCTTTGCGCCAGCAGCAGCTTGGTGGCGCTCACGTACACATCGGTGCCGCTGGTTTTGGTGCCCAGAAAATCCAGCACCGAGCCGATGGAGCCCGGGTGCACCCGCTTGTGCTCCAGCCCCACCGCAATCTGGGGCATCCAGCTGTCGCTGTTGAGCACCGCGTCGCCCGCCACTTTGAGCTTGATACCCAGCACGTCCATCTTGATGTGCTGGCCGGGTGTCACGCCAAACGGCGCAATGCCGTTGAGCGCGATCGCGGGCGAGGCATCAAAGTCCTGGCGCGCCAGCGACAGCTCCAGGCGGTCGTGCAGGCCCAGGGCCACGCCATAGCCGTTCAGGCTGTAGTCCTGCGTGGCAGCGCGGGTGGCGTGGGCGCTGACGCCCACCTCGCCCTCGGTGGCGTTGCTGCCAATCACCGCCCAGGGGGTCAAACCGCCGCCCGCCGACCCGGCAATGGTGCTGACACCGCCGGTGAGCAGCAGCTTGCCGGTGTCGGCCTGGGCCGCCCCGCAGGCCAGCGCAACGCCCGCCAACGCGGCAATGGAAAGGGGACTCTTCATGGGATGCTCCTTGTGTTTGTAAATAAATGCTACGACAGCTTCATTACGCACACAGGCAGCATCTGGATGCGAATCCCAGAGTGCCGCGCAGGGTCTTTGGCGCATCAACAGGGTCTGGCCAACCCGCTGGACCGACCACCGGTGTCTTCAGCCAGCGAAGGCCAAGCGCTGCACGGTCCAGTACAGCGACAGCACCAGCAGCGCAATCGAGCCGCCACGCACCACCACCGAGCGATACCAGGCCCAGCGCGCCAGCACCACCGAGACAGCGCACCACAGGGCTACGACCAAGAGTTGGCCCATTTCGACCCCCAGGTTGAACCCTGCCAAGGCCCACAGCAGCGAAGCCCCCGACACGCCAGCTTCCACCAGTACCCCGGAAAAACCCAGCCCGTGCACCAGCCCAAATCCCAGAGCAAGCCAGCTACCGCGAAGGCCGTTGACAGGAAACAGGTTCAGCAACGCCGAGATGCCGATGCTGATGGCAATGGCGGGCTCCACCCAGTTGCCCGACACGGTGACCCAGCCCAGGCCCGCCAGTGCCAGCGTGATGGAGTGGCCCACCGTGAAACAGGTCACCGTGATGAGCAACGCCTTGATCCCGGCAAGGCGGTCGCTGGCGCCGGAAGGCGGGGTTTCAGCGGTTGGCGTTGTGCCGGACTCCGTATGCGAAGGCAGATCGCGATGGCGACGAGACTGCGGCCGCGCCAGGGAGATGGGCAGCAACAGTGCCAGCAAAAAGGCCAGGTGGTCGTAGCCAGACAGGATGTGGTACACCCCCTCGGTCACAAAGTGCAGCAGCGTGGCCAACCCGCCGCGTGGGGTCCCCGGCTCTGTTGCGTCCGCATCTTGAGCCCCTTCCGCGCCTTCCCCCCCCGCTTGTACGGCGCGGCCGCCCGCGGAGCGCAGGTCGGTGCCGGAGCGCCCGTCAGGGGCCAGCACGGCTGCCAGCGTCTGGCCGCTCAACGCGCCGCCCACCAGCAGTCGGTGTGTGGGGTCGATGCCCTGCATCAGGCCGTAGCGCAGGGTGACCGCCTGGGCTGGCGCACAGGGCAGCGTGGCAGCCAGTCGCGCGTAACGCCCATCGGTGCGCTGCTCCAACGCTTCAAAGCGCCAGGCAGGCACCGTCGCCGTGCCGTCGCACTGCCACAACATGCCCTGGCCCACCCACTGGACGATGGCGGGCATGGACTGCCGCACCTCGCCCCATGTGAGCTGGCGGTCGCCATCGGCATCGAGCTGCTCCAGCGCGGCATCCACATCCTTCAATGCCACCGACAACACAAGGCCTATCGATGCGCCCGCCCCTGCAGTGCCCAGGGATGCCGGCGCATCCGCCACCCGCAGATAGGCGTCGCTGGCCTTGTGGGCCCAGGCGCTGGGCGCCAGTGCTGCGGCAGTCAACGCGACAGCCACCATGGCCCGCAGGGAACGCCCGTGTGGGCGCAGGAGGCCCGTTATCCAGTGCATGCAGCGCATCATTGGGCTCCCCGGGTCTGCCAGCGCGCCAGGCGCAGGTCTTGCAGTCCTGCTTGCTGCAGGGCCTGCCGCACGGCCTGGTGGGCAGCAGCATCGCCCGACTGCTCAGAGGTCTGCAGTGCAAGCCACCAGTCGAGTGGCTCTTTTTGCAGGGCAAGGTTGGTGCGGGCCGCCTTCCATGCGGCGGCGGGTTGCCCCTGCAACCACAGTGCCAGCAAGGCACGCTCCCGGGCGTGGGCGTCCAGCCCCTCTCCGCGCGCCGCGATGGCGGCAAAACGCGCTTCCAGGTCGCGCACCAGGGGCTGCCACGCGGCGTCCCCCATCAGCCGCAAGGCCTGCGCGCGCCGCAGCAGCACGGAGTCGCTGTCGGGCTGGTGCCTGAGCACCTCCAGCGCGGCGCTCGCACGATTGCGGCGCAACAGCTGGTCGGCATAGGCCAGCGCGGTGTAGCCGTCGGGGGCATCGGCCAGGCTGCGGCGGTAGGCCGCGTCGGCAGCGTCATCGCGCCCTGCGCGCTCTTCGCTCTCGGCCAGCAGCGACCCGATCCAGGCCCGCTGGGCAGCATCCCCCGCAACCTGCTGCCGCAGGGCGGTGAAGCCATTGCGTGCGGCATCGTGCTGGCCTTGAAGTGAACGGGTTTCGAGCAGGCAGGCGGTGGCATACAGCGCAGCACCGTGGCGGGCTACGTTGCGGCAGGCGGCCTCGGCGGCCTCATAGCGCGCGGCCACACGCTCCAGCGTGGCCAACGTGAGCCAGCCCTGCACCTGTGCGGGGTTGGTTTGCAAGGCGCGCTCCAGCGTGGCGCGCGCTGCTGAAAATTCATGGCGCCCTTGCTCCACGGTGGCTTGCAACACCAGCAGATCGGCCGGGGCGTCCGCCTGGCCCCACCAGCTTGCCAGCGCCGCTTGAGCCCGGCCCAGGTATCGCGGGTCAGCCGTCTCACGTGACAACGTGATCCATCGCCGCGCCGTGGTGGCGGCGGCCTGGGGTGTGGCGGGAGCTGCGCTCACACGCTCGGGCAGGCGCTCGACCACCTCGGCATCCAGGCTGGGGGTCAAGTCCTGCGGCAAGGCAGCCATGGCCGTGCCCGCCCAGAACACCAGGCACAAGGCCGCGCACAAACAGTGAGGAGATTTCTTCATGGGCTCGTGACAACAACGGATATCGGGGTAGACGCACTCACCCACGGATGTTCCTGGCCGCGCCCATTCAGGGCGCAGCCAGGTCATCGCGCTAGGGTCAGAGCCGCGAATCGGGCTCTTCAGTCTCGGTGCTGGACAGCACCAGCTGGTCCACCGCCTGAGGCTCGGTGGTGTCCGACGCACCGCTGGCCACAATGGGCTGCACATACGCGAACGCATTCACCATCACGGGGCCCCCATTGCCAGGGTCTGCCGTGTTGTCGCCGCTACCGCCCCCGCCGCAACCGGTGATGGCCAATGCCGCCACCGAAGCAAGGGCCAGGCGCTGAATCCGAAGGTTCTTTTGCATGGTGTGGCTCCTTCGGATCAGAAGTTCTTGGCACCGGGCAGCGGTGGATTCACATAAGGGAAAGCTGTACGGTAGTCGGTGGCCTTGGTGCGCGAGCCGTCCACAAACGCTACGCCTCCCGCAGGGGCATCACCCGGCTTGCAGCCCACCTTGAGCGTGTCCGTGGCACCCGTCACTGTGCACAGTGCCCCCATGGCCACGCGCAGCGATACGTCCACCACATCGTCACCCAGGCGGCGTCCGTTGGGGAAGCCTGCCGCGTCCCCTGCCACCACCCCCAGCGGATTCTGCGCAGGTGCAGCCGTGGCGGCAATGCCTGTGTTCAGGCGCAGCATTTCGGCCAGGGGACCGCCTGCACCCAGGCCGGTGATGTTGCCGGGGCGGTTGACGGTGGGCAGCCCGGTAAGGAACGCCGTCATCAGGTCGGTGCGCGGGAAGTTGGTGGGGGCCTTGGCGCCAAACAGCGTCTCGACCAGCGCGGGCAGCGTGGGGTGCGTCACGTAGTCCGCAAAGTTGGCAGCATCATCCTTGGGCTTGGACGCGTTGAACTTGTCCTTGTCCTTGAGACCAATCACCACCTCGTTGACCAGCGGCATGCCCAGGCGCGAGACCTGCGTCCATGCGCCACCAGCCTTCTCGCTGGCCTGCAGGCCCGATTCGGGCTTGCCATTGAGCAAGCGGGCCTGGCGCAGGCTGGCAGTGGTCCAGCCGCCAATGACCTTCTCGCCCGACGCTGCCGTGAGGCAATTGGTGGGCACTTCCACCGCGAGCGAAGTCACGTTCTTGTTGGCGATCTGGCCAGCGCCGAAGGCCGCAGCATTCGACTCGCTGGTGATGACGGCGGCAGGCGCATTCACCAGGTCAAAGATGGTGCCCAGCGACACCGGGAACGGGTCCTGCCGCTGGCCCACAAACACCTTGCCGGGGGTGGAGCAGCCGGGGATGTTGATGCCATACACATACTTGCCGGCATAGGCGTCGTAGGCGGCCGCATTGCCCAGCGATTTTTCTCCGATGTAGTCGATGGGCTTGGTGAAGGTAGCGCCCCCACCGGCCATGGTGATCTGCTCGCGCTTGCCGGTACGGCGGTCACCGCGCACGATGAACATCTCATACTCTTCGCGGTAGGCCAGCGGGTCGCCCGCCGCGCCGCTGATGCCACCGGCATTGCGCAGCGGGATCGCCACCTTCTTGCGGGCACCGTCAGGGCCGATATCGAGGGTGATGCCATTGCCACCGTTGTTCAGCGTGTTCTTGAAACGGAACTGAAAGGTGATGTCCTCCGCCGCGTCGCCGTTGTTGTCGATGTGGATCTCGTACAGCGCATTCGAGTCCAGGCTGAAGTAGTTGGGGCCGCCATAGGCATCCTGCAGGGGCAGGTAGTTGGCGATCATGGTGACAAAGCCCGCTCGACCCGGTTCGTAGCTGTTGAACAGGTAGAAGTCACTGCCGTCAACCTTGGGCTGGGTTGTGATGAACGGCGCCTCGCGGTGACTGGAAGCCAGGCTGACACCGGCGGTACCTGCGGCCAGCATGGCCAGCACGGCCAGACTGAGTTTTTTCAATGGCATGGAAATCTCCTCGTAGATGGTGGTGGGGAGCGAGCGCCCCACCCTCAATACGCCGAGGCGGTGCCGCTGGATTCAAACCCCCGGAAATCATTTTTAAACAGCAAAAATAGAAATGCAATAGTATTTACATCACAATTATCATTTTGTATTGAATGCTGCCTACTTGACGGGCGCGCGTAGCGGGGCGTGCCTGCGGCGCCCAAAATAGCTTCATGCATCCGTGCCTGGATAGCGCCGCACAGGTCGGCAGACCGTGAAACCCCAGGGCGCCAACGCTGCCCCGGAGGTTGCCCCATCGGCACCCGCCCTGCCAGCCAAAAGGCAGGGCCCATCAAAAAGGCCCCGTGCGGCCGATGAGCGGCACAGCACGGGGCCTGTGGCAGCGCAGTGCTGCATCAGCGCAGGCGATCAGGTCGCCTTGCGGATGAGTGCGCCCTTGAACAGCACCGGGCCGGTGGGGCCGGTAGCGCTGGGCACGCCGCCGCGTGGCTCCAAGCTGATGGCCAGCGTGGGCACTTCTTTCACATCGCCCTCCTGGGCCACCAGCTTGAGCAACTTGTCCTGCCCCAGCACGCCCAATGAGCGCGGGCCGCCAGCGGGCGGCAGCGCCCACAGTTGGAGGGACTTGTCCGTACCCTCCTGAAAGCCGCCCACGCGCTGCAGCACCAGCTGGTTGTTCTTGGGGTCGAAAGTCACCAACATCGACGCATCGGCCTTGTCATCTGCCAGCACGGCCACGTACTGGATCTGGGGCGTGGCTTGCAGTTGTTGTTGCAGCGTGGCGATCTGCGCGCCCGTGGTGGCACGCAGGCCTCCATTGACCTGCACCCCCACCACCACAGCCGCCAGGGTGGCGATGGCGCCCGCAGCCGCCGCACCGCGCCACACCAGCAGGTTGCGCCACCAACCTCCTGGTGCCTCAGCGGCCTGTGGAACACGGGCAGCCAGCATGGCTGCAGCAGCCCGGTCGGCCTGCACCAGGTTGTCGATGCGCGTCCACACGGCGGGCGCGGGGCTGGTGGCGGGCTGCAACTCGGTCAGGCCGGACCAGCGGGTCTGCCAGACCAGGGCGGCAGCGCGCACGGTGGCGTGTTCGCGTGCCAAGCTTTCAAATCGGCGGCGGGCGCCGCCACGCAGCGTGCCCAGGGCATAGCTGGCAGCCAGACGGTCGAGCAGTTCGGGGTGTTGGGTAATGTTCATGGCAACCTCACGCGAAACGCGCCATGCAGGTGCGCAGCTGTTCCAGGCCCCGGCGAATCCAGGTCTTGACGGTGCCCAGCGGCAGCTTGAGTTGCTCGGCCAGCTCGCCGTGGCTCTGGTCGCGCAGGTAGGCCAGGCTCACCACTTCGCGCTGCTTGTGATCGAGCTTGCCCAGGCAGTGGTGCAGTGCAAAGGCCTGCTCGCTGGCATCGGCGGCGTCCATGGGGTTGGGCGTATCTCCCTCCAGCGTCTGCGCCATCTCGTCATCCAGCTCATTCATGAGATCGGCCCGGTCGGTGGAGCGCTTGCGCAGGGCGTCCAGCGCCCGGCTGCGCACGATCAAACCCATCCACGCCATGGGCGGACTCAGCGATGCGCGGTAGTTGCCCGCGCCGCGCCAGATGGTCAAAAACGCCTCCTGAAGCACATCCTCCGCCGCGTCGCGGTTACGGACGATGCGCAAGGCCAGGCCAAAAAGCTGCGACGAGGTGCGCTCGTACAGTCTTTTCAGCGCGGAATCGTCCTGCGCGGCGATGCGGTCAAGGAGGTCCATCAGTTCACTGTCTGGGTGGAGGGTGCTCATGCGCCCATTGTCTTGGATTGATCGGGTTGGCAGGCCCTGCGGGGCTTTGCTGTGGGTGAATACGCCACAGCAGGCACTTTGGATGTAGCCGGGCACAAAAACGGTGCCCCGGCTCCGTAAATTGGTGTAGCTGAGGTGTCGGGCACCCCAACCGCGACGGGCATGAATCCAGACAGCGGGATTGTCCGTACTGCCAGAGTCCCCTCTGCCCACAACGCTCGCACTTTCCACCCCATGCTGCCCGCCATGCCTCTGCCTCGCCCACTGTTCCCTGTTCATTGGGTTGCCGTTGCGGCCACCTTGCTGTGGGGGGCCCACAGCCCCGCTGCGGCCCAGTCGGTGGAGCGTGGCGCTGCGCTGTACGCGGCGCATTGCAGCAGCTGCCACAGCCCGGACCAGCATGGCGACGGCCCGGCGCACCGGGGCGTGGTGGGGCGCCGCGCGGGCGCGCTAAAGGATTTTGACTACTCGCCCGCGCTGCGCGCAAGCAAGCTGCTGTGGACGCGTGCCACGCTCAAGGCCTGGCTGACCGACCCCGAGGCGCTGATCCCCGGCCAGGGCATGGACTACCAGCTCGACAATGCGCAGGGCCGCGAGGACGTGGTGGCCTACCTGGCCACGCTCAAGCGCCTACCGGCGCCGACGACGGCCGCGCGGTAGAGGGCTTTCAGCCGCTCAGGCCGTGGGAAAGGTACCGGGCAGCAGGATCGACGAATCGACGTTGTTGATGTTGGTATGGCCACAGAACGCCATGGTGATGTCCAGCTCTTTCTGGATGATCTGCAGCGCACGCGTAACGCCCGCCTCGCCGTAGGCCCCCAGGCCGTACAAGAAGCTGCGACCAATCAGCGTGCCCTGAGCGCCCAAAGCGCGGGCCTTGAGCACGTCTTGCCCGCTGCGTATGCCGCCGTCCATCCACACCTCGATGCCTTTGCCCGCCGCTGAAGCAATGCCGGGCAGCGCGGCGATGGAGGACGGCGCGCCGTCGAGCTGGCGGCCACCATGGTTGCTGACGATGAGCGCATCGGCACCGCTGTTGACGGCCAGGCGGGCGTCCTCAGCGTCCATGATGCCTTTGAGGATCAGCTTGCCGCCCCAGCGCTTCTTGATCCATTCCACATCTCCCCAGTTGAGCTGCGGGTCGAACTGCTCTGCCGTCCATGACGACAGCGACGACAGGTCGCCCACGCCCTTGGCGTGGCCCACGATATTGCCAAAACTGCGGCGCTGGGTGCCCAGCATGCCCAGGCACCAGCGCGGCTTGGTGGCCAGGTTGATGAGGTTGGCGATGGTGGGCTTGGGCGGGGCCGAGAGGCCGTTCTTGATGTCCTTGTGGCGCTGGCCCAGGATCTGCAGGTCCAGCGTGAGCTGCAGCGCCGAACAATTGGCCGCCTTGGCGCGGTCGATCAGGCGTTCGATGAAGTCGCGATCGCGCATGACATACACCTGGAACCAGAACGGGTGGCGGCCCGTGTGTTCGGCCACGTCTTCGATGGAGCAGATGCTCATGGTCGAGAGGGTGAACGGGATGCCAAACGCCTTGGCCGCCTTGGCCCCCAGGATCTCGCCGTCGGCATGTTGCATGCCGGTGAGGCCGGTGGGTGCAATGGCCACGGGCATGGCCACGTCCTGCCCCACCATGGTGGTGCGGGTCGTGCGGCCTTCCATGTTCACGGCCACGCGCTGGCGCAGCTTGATGCGCTGGAAGTCGCTCTCGTTGGCGCGGTAGGTGCCCTCGGTGTACGAGCCCGAATCGGCGTAGTCATAGAACATGCGCGGCACGCGGCGCTGGGCAATGACACGCAGGTCTTCGATGCAGGTGATTTTGGACAGATTGGGCACGCAGGCTCTCCAGGATGGGGAATGCGCCGAATGGTAGGCGGTGGCGCGGAGGCCAGCCATCAAAATTTTTTCGACGGCTTGCAACAAATTTCCAGCGACGGACAGCGCCATGCCACCCGGACGCCCGACTTCAGCAGATGGACTACTGGGCCGCGGCCACTTGAGAGGACTCGGGCAACACCACCTCGGGATCGGCATCCGGGCCCTGGTACAGCATGAAGCGCATGCGCCCGCCGCGCTTGGCCGCATACATGGCGCCGTCAGCATGGCGCGACAGCTCATCGAACGTGCTGCCGTGCTGCGGGAACAGCGCAATGCCGCCGCTCACGCCCACCCGCACCGGCTGCCCCGCGAGGGCAAACGCCGCGTCACAGGCCGCCAGGATCTTGCGCGCCACCAGGCAGGCGTGCTCCACCCCATCCAGCCCCGGCAGGAGCACCACAAACTCATCGCCCCCCTGCCGGCACACCGTGTCGGATGCACGCACCGCTGCCTGCAGGCGATGGGCAAACTGCACCAGCAGGACATCGCCCACATCGTGGCCCAGACGGTCGTTAACCTCCTTGAAGCCATCAAGGTCCAGGTACATCACCGCCAGCGACTTGCCTTCGCGCCGCGCCTGCGCCATGGCCAGCTGTGCACGGTCCTGCAGCAGCACGCGGTTGGGCAAGTCCGTCAGTGCGTCATACTGAGCCAGGTGCGCCATGCGCTCAGCCATGGCCACAGCCTCGGTCACATCGCGCAGCACCGCCACTGCGCCTGTCACCGTGCCATGGCGGTCGGTGATGGCACTGGCCGTCTCCTCCACCAGGAAGCGCTGGCCGCTGGCGCGGTGCACCAGCACGCCGCGCACGGGGTCCGTGCCTGCACCCTGCTGTATCGCGGTGCGCAGCGTGTTGGGCAAGGGTTCGTCGTTGTCGGGGCTGCGCAGACTCACCACCTCGTCGACGTTGTGCCCAGCCGCGTCAAACGCCTGCCAGCCTGTGAGGCGCTCTGCCACAGGATTGAGGTAGGTCACCAAACCGTTGACGTCCGAACAGACCACGGCATCGCCGATGGATTGCAGCGTGAGGCGCACACGCTCCTTCTCGTCGAACAGCTCGTTCTCCATGCGCTTGCGCTCGGTGATGTCCGTCACTTGCACAAAGAGCCCGGTAACGACGCCACGCGCGTCGGTGTCGGGCAGATAGGACACGATGCTGTGACGCGGCAGTCCCTGGGGGCCCTCGTCCGTGCGTTCAAACCGTTGCGGCGCACCCGATAGCGCCAAGTCGTAGTAGGGCTTGCTGGCCGCGTAGCGGGCCTCGCTCAGCAACGCGCTGATGTGGCGGCCGCGGACCGGTGCAGGGAAGGTACCAAACTCCTCCAGAGCTGCGCGGTTGGCAAAACGGTTGCGCATACCAGCATCCCAGTACGCAATCATCGAGGGAACGTTGTCTAGCGTGGTGCGCAGGTCGTGCTCGGCCTCGGTCAGCCGCGCAGACACATGCTGGCGCAGCACCAGTTCCCGCACAAAGAGCATGGCCAGCCCCAGGCATGCGAGCATCAACAGTACGGCAAACCCTCCCAGCACCCAGGCGCTGCGTCTCCACTTGGCCAGGATGGTTTCGGTGGACTGGGCCACGTTCAGGATCAAGGGGTAGTTGCCCACTGGCCGGAACGAATACAGGCGCTCCACTCCATCCAGCGCGGCTACGCCAACAAACGAGCCAGAGCCCTCTTGCTGCATGCGCACCATATTGGGCGTGCCCGCAAGGTTTTTTCCTACATCAGCATCGCCATACGGAAAGCGGGAGATCACCACCCCGTCCTGTCGGAACATGTTGATGCCGCTGCTGGGACCCAGGTTCACTGAGCCAAAAAGTTCGTTGAAATAGCTCAGGCGGAGGGCGCCCACTACGACCCCCGCAAAGCTGCCGTCTGCATGGTAGTAAGCGCGCGAGATGGGCAGGATGTTCAGGCCGGTCACCCGTGAAGGCACAGGCTTGCCAACAAATAACCCGCGCTGGCCCTGGTCGCGAAAAGCCAGAAAGTAGTCGCGGTCGCCCAGGTTGGCGCGGCGGGGAGTCAGGGAGCCTGAGTCCAGAATGACGTTGCCCTGAGCGTCCAGCACCAGCACATCGCCCGCGCCGCGCGCACGCAGCGAGTTGTCAAACACTACGCGCGAGCGCAGGTCAGGCGGCAGCGCCCACACCTCGGGCTGCGCCACCTCGCGGGCCACGCCCTCGAGGGATTTGTCGAACGAGTCCAGCGACCAAGCCAGCCCCTGCTCCAAGGTGCGGGCCAGGTTGGTACTGGTCTGCTCCGCGTAGGTCCACTCGTCGTTGCGAATGGTCCAGATGGTGCGGGCAAACAACGCACCGATGCCCAAGGCCACCAGCAAAGCCAGCCAGATCAGGCGGTGAGAGAAAAACTGGCGGAACGAGAACATACAGATAGTTTGTAACTATTTTAAACAGCGACCTGAACGGTACAGCACCGCCAAGTCACACCGTATTCCTCGGAATTGATAGCGTCAATGCGCACCTGCCCGGAGAGTTGCGGCCACCACACCTGCGCCACGCACCTCCAGCCGGACCTCGTCCAGCACCTTACCCTGCCCGTCGGTGAGTTGCACCACATGCCGCCCGGGCCAGGGCAACCAGGCCAACCGAGGCCCACGGCCCAGAGTTTTGCCGTCCAGCCGCCACTGCACCGCATCGCCCGTGGCGGTGAACTGCAGGCGCTGGCGCATGGGCGGGATGTCCGGGTCCAGCGCGATCACCGTGCCGGACGCCGGGGCGGTGATGCGGGCGGAGGCACCCGCAGGAGGCGCCGTAGGGGTGGTGGCAGTGTTTTTAGAGAATTTTTGGCCAAATGCGCTAGTGGAATATGGCTCTGAAGCTATTGAATCAATAGCAAATAAAGACTGCTGCGTGCCAGGCACAAACCATTCGTCGCGCGCGGCTTCCAACGGCTGGGGGACACCTGCAGACGGCGGCTGCCCCGGGCCAAACCGCACTGCCGCCCGCACCAAGCCCTGAGGGGCCTTGGGCGCCCGGCTGGGCTCGCGGGCATGCAGGAAACCCATCACCGCCGCCCAGATGGGCGCAGCACCGCTGGTGCCGCTGACCTCATGCATCGCAGCGCCGCTGGCATTGCCCACCCATACGCCCACGGTGTAGCGCTCGGACCAGCCCACTGCCCAGTTGTCGCGCATGTCCTTGCTGGTGCCGGTTTTCACCGCCGTCCAGAACCGCGTGGCCAGCACGCTGTCGGTGCCAAAGGTGCGGGCTCGTGCATTGCCGTCGGACAGGATGTCTCCCACGATAAAGGCAGCGTTCGCATCCATGGCGGGCGTGAAGCGGGGCTTGGCATCGGCCAGCGCCACATCGGTCAGCCGCCCGCCGTTGGCGAGCGTGACTGCAACAGGACTGGCCCGCCCGCCGTTGGCGAGCGTGCGGTAGGCATTGGTCAGGTGCAGCAGCGGCACCTCGGGGCTGCCCAGCGCCAGGCTGTAGCCAAAATAATCACCGCTTTCGCGCAGCGGCAAACCCACCGCCCCGAGCTGGCGGTGGAACGCGTCGGGCGTGACCATGACCAGCGTGCGCACGGCGGGCACGTTGAGCGACGCTGCCAGCGCCGTGCGCACTGACACCCAGCCCTTGAACTGTCGGTCGTAGTTCTGCGGAATGTAGAGCCCCGCGGCCGTGGTGATCTGCGCGGGCGAATCCTCTACCAGCGAGGCCGCCGTGAGCCGCCGTTCTGCAATCGCCTGGGCATACAAGAACGGCTTGAGCGTGGAGCCCGGCTGGCGCAACGCCAGCACCCCATCGACCTCGCTGGCCTGGCTGAGCTGGCCGGACGAGCCGACCCATGCCAGCACAGCGCCCGTGGCGTTGTCCAGCACCAGCACCGCGCCGTCCTCCACATGGCGCCCGCGCAACTCGCGCAGGTGCTGCTGCAGGCTCTGCATGGCAAACCGTTGCAACGGCGCGCGCAGCGTGCTGGCCACCCGCTCGGGCACAACGCTGTCCTTATCCCGCTGGCGCAGCAGGTAGCGCGCAAAGTGTGGTGCCACACCCTCGCTGGCATCGAAGGCACGGCGTTGCAATGCGGCCGTGGTGAACAGGTCCAGCGCATTGCAGTTCACACGCAGCGCCCCGGCACCAGCGCGCTGCTGCATCTCGCGCAGAACCCCGCAGGCGCGCTGCGCCACCAGTGCAGGCCGGGCATTGGGCGCACGCACCAGGGCCGCCGCCACCGCTGCCTCGCGGTCATCCAGGCCATGGGCTGCCTTGCCAAACAGGGTGCGGCTCAGCGCGTCGATACCCACCAGCTCACTGCGAAACGGCACGAGGTTGAGGTACGCCTCCAGGATCTGGTCCTTGCGCCAGCGCCGGTCCAGCACCTGGGCGGCCACGGTCTGGCCGACCTTCTGCACCACCGTGCGCCCCCCGGGACCCTGGCGCCAGTCCCCATCCAGCAGACCCGCGAGCTGCATGGTGATGGTGCTGGCCCCGCGTGTACGCTGGTTCCACAGGTTGCCCCAGGCGGCGGCCGAGGCCGCACGCCAGTCCACGCCGCTGTGTTCAAAAAACCACTTGTCTTCGCTGAGCACGAGCGCCTGGCGCAGCGCGGGCGACACATCGGCCAGTGGCACCCACTGGCCACGCCGCACGGTGGCGTCGGTGCGCAAGCGCTGCAGCACCTCGCCTTCGCGCGAGAGGATCAGGGTGTCCGAGGGCTTGAAGTCCGCGCGCACCTCGTCAAACGTGGGAATGGCCCAGGCGCCCGAGGCGCAGGCCGCCAGCACCAGAGCGATGGCCTGTGTGCGCATGCGCAAGGTGGGGAAGGAAGCGAAAGGAAGGAACACAAACGCACAGAGAAAAAAGTGCCATCAGCGCGCTGCGCGCAGGCGCACGGCGTCGCACCAGCGCTGCGCCACGCCTGGCACGGTGACACACACCGCGTCGTGCGTGGCGGTGGTCACGGCGCGCTCCAGCAGCTGAATGTCGGCCTCGTGCTGGCGCGCCACATGCGGGTCCTCAAAAAAAACGGCGCGGTGGCAACGGCGCTCTAGCACCAGGTCGGCAATCTGCGCATCGCCACCCAGCGGCCCGCTGTTAAAACGCTGCACCCAGGGCTGCCCTTCGGGCCAGCCCTTGCTCCACGCCAGGGCGTTCAGTCGCTGGCCCGTGGTGCCGGTGGCCACCCGATGGCGAAACTGCGACAGCACATCAAAGTTGCGATCCGCAAAGTCGAGCATGGCCTGCTTGCACGCGTCGTGCGCAATCAGGGCCAGCGTCTGGGTACCATGGTCATGAAACCGGTCGGCCTGCGGGTCGCGCGGCAGCCCGGCGTGGATGCGCTCCATCTCGATCCAGTCGCGCGCGCTAGCCACGGTGGAGAGAAACGGCTTGCCATGGATCACGCACTGCCGCTTGAGGGCCAGCGCCTCGGGGAAGATGGAAGAAGGGTCCACGGGGTCGGTAAGGTAGATCGCGCCATCGAGCGTGCGCCCTTCCCCCATGCCCACCACCTCTGCCACCACTTTCATCAGCCCACCGTCGCGCCCGTAGGGGTAACGCACCAGCGGCCGGTACCCCTGCAGCATGCCCGCAGCGACGATGGCATCGTGCGTGCGGCCCACGGCGTGCAACCCCAGCTGCAGTTCCCGGATACCGGCCTCGCAGGCGCGCAACCAGGAAAAGAGCGCCGCATCTTCGGTGTGGTGGTGCAAGCGGTTGGCAGCGAGACCCAGGATCATGGCGGGTTGACTTTCTGAAATCGAAGGGATCGGAGCATCGTAAACCCCAGACGACTCAGCGATCGGAGTGCTCACGGTCAAAACGCCCCTCGGCCTCGGTCAGGTGGCGCAGCAGCACATGTGAGATCAGATTGACGCCTATACCGCCAAACACCACCGGCAGGAGGTACAGCGCAATCGTCAGCTCGGAACTGAACCACGCATCGTCAGCCAGAGACGGCGTGCTTTTGGCCTGCGCCGCCATGGACTGCAGCAGGTACACATCCACCCCCGCGACCAGCACCAGCGCCACGCCAAACCCCAGCACCGCCCAGCGGGAGATCGACCGCGTGACGAGCAGCAGCGCATAGATGCCCACCGGCAGCACCAGCGAGAAGCCGACCAGCAGCCAGAACCGCAGCTCCAGAAAGACGCTGAGACTCATGGCGTGCAGGCCTGGAGTGGACGATGGGCGAGGCGGTGCATGGCGACTTTGGGGCGTTGGGACGTTGGGGCTTATTTGGCCACCTGCACCTTCACCCGTGCGTTGGGCGACTCGCCAAACATCTCGGGCGCATACATGGCCTCGACCCGGCTCGGTGGCAGTGCAAAGTCGCCCGCGTTGTTCAGGCGCACGGTGTACTCCATCTTGACCGAGCCCTTGGGCAAGTACTCGTAGTAGCTGCGGAAGGACTCAAAACTGCGCTCCTCGAACGCGGGCCAGCCTGCGCCGCTCTTCTTTTCGCCCTGCGTGGCGATCTCGGAATCGCGGCCCAGGCCGCTGCCCAGGATGGTGGCCCCGCCCGGGATGGGGTCGGTGATGGCCACCCACGTCATGTCGGCGCTGGCGTTGACCTCCAGCGTCACGCGCAGCACGTCGCCCCGCGTGTACTGGCCGGCGGGCAGCGACTTGTTGGCCTGCTCCACGGGGGTGATGGTCTTCTTGATCGCATAACCCGCTGCGAACGGCGCCTTGAGATCGATGGCCGCCACCGACTGCAGCGTGAGCCAGGGCTTGCCTGGGCCCTGGTGCGTGACGGCCAGCTGCTCCTTGCCACCCGCCCGACCCGCGCCGGATGCCCAGGGCAGGAACATGCCGTTGTTCTTGAGGTTGCCGGGCGATGCGGGTGCACCAAACCAGGTGATCTGGTTGGGGGCGCCGGTGGCGTCCGATGCCTTCACGCGCTCGACCTTGCTCCAGTCCACGCTGGCGGTGTTGCCACCCATGCTGGCCTTGGTGGAGCCTGAGACCGGCACAGCCTCAAACTTGGCGCTGAACTTCTCCAACGCCAGCCCACCCCACAAGTTGGCGGTGGTGGTGTGCCAGGCTCCCGCCTGCTGGCGGCTGATGAAGCCGTTGGCCAGGCGACCCATATCGTCCTTCCACGCCGGGTCGTCCATCACGGCGAGCATCAGGCGCGCGGTGTTCACGTCGCCGTTCTGCATCAGCCACCACCAGTAGTCGTCCTGCTCGTTGCTGAAGATGAGCTTGGTGCCCTGGAACGACAGGCGGCTGCGCAGGATCTGCATGGCCTCGGCCAGGCGCTTGTCGCGCTCGGGCACATCTGCCACGCGCTTCAAGATGTTGACCCAGTCGATCACCGTGTGCGTGGGCCACTGGTTGGGCGCGATGGTGATGCTGCTCACCATCCGACCCTGGGCCTTGCCGTAGCGCGACAGCGCCTCCAGCGCGGCCACCTTGCGCATGTCCAGGTCCTTGCGCGGGCTCCAGAAGTTGCGCTGGATGCGGCCCTCCACAAACGCGATCAGGCCACGCTCCATGGGCGCACGGGCTTCATCGGGCAAGGCAAACGCGGGGTTGATGCTGGCGGCTTCGTGCGTGGCGGCCAGTACATAGGCCGTGAGGGTGTCGCTGCCCCGGTTCCCGTCGCCATCACGCGGCGGGAAGTAGTTGGCCAGACCATCGCTGTCGAGGTAGGTGGGCAACTGCGCCACCACCGTCTGCCACAACGCTCCGTCGCGCAGGCCCACGGCCTTGCTGGTCTTTTGCTCCAGGCAGGCAAACGGGTAGCGAGCCCACCAGTCGCGCACGCCAGGCAGGCCTTCGGCCAGCTTGGGCTGTAGCGACATCTTGAGACCGCCTCGGCCGGGCAAAGCATCGGCGGGCGGGTTCACGTCCAGGCTGTAGCTGCCGTCCACCTGCACCAGAGTGGCCTGCTGCACCGTGAGTGGCACGGCCGGCACGATGCGCTGGCGGGCCTTGAGGGCGTCGCGGGCGCCGCTGACCTGGTCCTTGGCTTCAATCTCCCACAGGATGGCCTCAGCGCGAGTTTGCGCCAGCTGCGCGGGGGCCGTCACGTCCCAGGCCACTTCGCGCGCCTCTCCAGGCAGGATGTCGATGGTTTGTGGCTTCAGGTCCAGCAGTGTGGCGCGCGGTGCCACCTCGACCTTCATGGCGGCCTTGGTGGTGTTGCGCAGCGTGATCTGCGCGCGGAACTGGTCGTCCTCGCGCACCAGCGGCGGCAGGCCGCTGATGATCTGCAGGTCCTGCGTGGCGCGGATGCTGGTGCTGCCGGTGCCAAACAGCCCGGTGGACGCATCGGCCACCGCCACGATCTTGAAGGTGGTCAGCGCATCGTTGAGCGGCACGGTGACCTTGGCCTGGCCGTTGGCGTCGAGCTTGAGCGCGGGCTCCCACAGCAGCAGGGTGTCCAGCAACTCGCGCGTGGGTGACTTGCCCCCACCACCGCCAGCGGGTACGGCCTTCTTGCCGTAGTGGCGTCGGCCGATGATTTCCATCTGCGCCGTCGACGTCTCCACGCCCCAGCTGCGCCGCTGCAGCATGGCTTCGAGCAGGTTCCAGCTGTTGTTGGGCATCAGCTCCAGCAGGGCCTGGTCCACCGCGGCCAGTGCCACCTCGGCATTGGCCGCGGGCTTGCCACCGGGCAGCATGGCGGTGATGGTGACCTGGGCCTTGCCACGCACGGCGTAGCTTTCCTTGTCGGTGGTGACTTTCACGTCGATCTGATGGGCCGCTGTGCCCACGCGGATCTCGGCCAGGCCCAGGCGGAACGCGGGCTTGGACAAATCCACCAGCGCCGTAGGCGCCTGGTATTCCTTGCCTTCGTACCAGAACGAGGCCCACCACTCACGCGGCGCCTTGAAACCCCAGGTGAAGAAGCTGTACCACGGCACCTCGCGCAGGCGGCCGCGCAGGGCCAGCACACTCACGTACACGTTCGGCCCCCAGTCGGGCTGCACCTTCAGGCTCACCGTGGGGTCCTGGCCGTTCAGCTGCACCACCTGGGTTTCGATGATGCCTTCGCGCTCCACAGCCACCAGCGCGGTGGCAAAACGGAACGGCATGCGCACCTGGAACTTGGCGGTCTCGCCAGGCTGGTAGCTCTTCTTTTCGGGCAGCAGGTCGATGCGGTCGTGGTCTTCACCGCCAAACCACAGCTCGCCCTGGCGCGTGACCCACACCGACGAGGCAGCCACGCTGGTGTTGCCGTCCTTGTCAGTGGCGGTGACCACCAGCTCCACCTCGCCCGCTTCGTCGAGCTTGGATTCGCACAGCAACAGGCCGCGCGCGTCGCTCTTGCCGCTGCACAGCGTGCCCAGATCCTTGGTGTCGGTCTGGTTGTCGTAGCTGTAAAAGCCACCCACCATGCGCTTGCGCGTGGTGGTGGTGATGCGGGCCATGGCCTGCACCTGCAGCGAAGTGTCGGCCGCAGGCTTGCCGTTGTGCTGCAGCGCCAGGGCCTGGAAGCGGATCTTCTGACGCGCAGACACCCAGCCCTCGGTCTTGATGCCCGCCACCACACCGGCAGGCCACAGCGCTTGTGTGCTGCGGATGGTCTGCACCTCGCCATTGGGGTCGGCGTAAGTGGCCTCCAGCAGCAGCTCCTGCGGCTGGCGTGCCTGGGGCACGTTGTCGATGGTGACCTTGCCTGCACCGTTCTTGTCGAGGGTGAGCGGCAGCTTGTCGGCGATCACGCGCGCATCCTGGCTGGCGGTGGCTTCTTCGTCGTCGCTGCCGGCGTTGCTCTGCTCACGCTTGCGGGGCGGGTTGAAGCTGAACGTGTCGTAGTCGCTGAACTGCAGGGACTTGCCGCGCACCAGGGCCGACACGCGCACCGGCAGGTTGGCGGCGCCACCGCCGGCCACGTAGTTGATCTGCACGTCGGTGGGCACAGAGCGCACGCGCACCAGCGCCTTTTTCTCGACCGGGGCAATGCGCCCTTCCAGCACCGGCAGGCGGAACTCCTCCACGCGGAACGAGCCCGACGCCAGGCTGCCGTTCACCGTGCCGTTGCCTCCCAGCTCGACCTGGTACACGCCCAGCTTGGCGGCGGGCGGGATGGCAAAGGTGCTTTGCGCACTGAGCCCCCCCGTGGCCGTGCCGCGCCACACCAAGGGCTGGGTGAACTGCTGGCCGCTGCCCAGGTGGGTGATGACGAGGGTGTCGGGGCGCGAGGCTGAGAGAGCAAATCCCTGGCGCGTTTCGGCGCGCAGCAGGTGCTTCATCGACACGGTTTCGCCAGCGCGGAACAGCGTGCGGTCGAAGATGGTGTGGGCACGTTCGTCAGGCGCGGGAGCCCGGCTGGTGGGCACATTGAAGCGCCAGGGCTCGATGCCGCGCTGCCAGTCGCTCCAGGTGAAGGCCATGTCCTCCACGCCATCCGCGCCCTTGTGGCGTGCGCTCACAAAGTACGACTGGCCGACCTCGTCCTCAGAATTGGAATTGCAGCCGGGGGGTTCGGACGAAAGGCCCTCCACACGGGCAATACCCTGTGCGTCGGTCACGGCCTGCGCCAGCTCATTGCCCCTGCAGTCCGACACGCGCACCGTGGCGCCCTGCACGGGCTGGCCCTTGTCCAGCGTGGTGACCCAGGCCATCGCGTTTTCACGGCCCAGCTTGAAATGCACGCCCAGATTGGTCACCAGCGCCGAGGTGCGCACATACATGGTGCGGCCTTCGCCATGGCGGTCGTCCAGCAGCGAGGCGCCGAGCTTTTGCGATGCAATCTCCACCACATGGAAGCCGGGCGTGAGCGGAATGCCCACCACCTCGAACGGGCGCGGGTCGTTGCTCGCGGGCTTGGGCAGGTCCAGCGTCTTGACACCGCCCTTGCCTGCCAGCAGCGACAGCATGCGTGACTGCACGTAGTCCTTGTCGTTGTCGAGCACCTTGGGCAGAGGGCCGGTCACGTCCTGGCGCGCCTGCTTGCGATCCACCACATAGCTGTCATAGCGCTGCACCTTGCGGAACCAGGCAATGACGTCTGCGTCGGTGCGGGGCTTGAGTGTGCTCACCTTGCCAGCCGGTACGGTGGCTGTCGCCACACCCGCTTGCAGCCCCTGCACGCGCAGGGCAGCCTCCACGTTGCGCAGCGTCACGGGCAGCAACGAAGGCGGGTTGTCCGACGCGGGGCCTTCTGCAAACCGTTCCACGATGCCAAAGGGCGCGGCCGCAAACTTGGCCAGCGGCGGCATGCCGCCGGTAGACACCTTGAGCGGGAAGTTGTCGGCATTGCGCAGCGGGCGCCCCGAGGCGTCCTTGAAGTCCTTGGGCAGCTCGATGGTGAAGGCCGTGTTTTCGGACAACGGCGCGTTGAACTGCAGGCTGTTGACCAGGGCATCGGCCTGGGCGCCCTCTGCGCCGCCATCGATCTGGGGCTTGAGGGTTTCCTTGCCAGATTTCAAGCGGATGGCCGCCGCCAGATTGCGCGGCACGGGCGCATTGAACGACAGCATCATCGGCCGGATCGGCAGGCAGGCAGCCTGGGCGTTTTCGCGCTCGCAGCTGAACTCGGCCGAGAACGGCTCACGCACCTTGAAGTCAAAGCGTTTTTCCACCGTGTTGGCGACTCCGCTGGGGGTGGCCACCCCCTTGCCGAACACGATCTGCATGCGCGAGCCCGAGGTGAACCGGCGGTTGCAGGCCAGTGTGGCAAAGGACAGGGGCTCGCGTGCTGCGTCTTTCTCCAGGCCCAGGCCCTTGAGGATTTCGGCGCGCTGCGCCCCCTCGATCAAACGCACGGGGATGCGCTCGCCCACGCCTTCGGCCGTGCACCACACGTTGCTCTGCACGCTGGCCGTGGTGGCCGGACCATTGAGGAACAGCACAAAGAACTGCTCTTCGTCGATCTGCTCGTAGGTGCTGGGGCGGAGGTTCTGCACAAATGGCCCGCCGCTATTGAACTGATAGCTCTTGGCGCCCGTCAGTTCTGCGCCAGCGGGCGATTTGAAGCCCGGCTTGACGCTGGCGGTGCAACGCACGCCTGGCGGCAGGTCGCGCTCGAAGTCAAACACCCACTCGCGCTCGCCAGTCCAGCGGCCCGTGCCCTTGGTCACACTGGCGTCGCTGCAGCTCAGGCTCAGCGGCGCGGGCGCCTTGGGGTCCCCAAAATTGACCGCAGCAGCGTCGAACTTGGCCACCGCCTGGCGCACGCGCGCCACCTCGCCCTGGGGCGAGAAGCTGGTGATCTGCAGGGCCTGGGCCCCCCAGGCCACCAGAGACAGGCTGGCGGCCAACATCCATTTTTTTGCGTTCACGCTATCCCCTCCGAAGGAACCAGCAAGCGTAACAAAGTGCCATGTCGCCCGGGTGTGTGTTGCAAGCACTTACGTATCGGCCGGGCAAGCCGTCATCACGCGCGCCCGACGACGCGCCGATGGGGCCATGTCCTACCCGCTGGGAACGCTCAGCGCCCAAAGATGGTGGCTTCGTTTTACCCCACGCACCACCCAGGAGCGCCCATGGCACGACCCCCTACCTCGCGCAGCGCGGCCCACAAATCGCCGTCTGCCCTGCCTTCTTCCACCCAGTCCGATAACTTTCGCGGCAACGCGGGCGAGCTGCAGCAGCAGGCGGGCGGCAAACACCCGGTGCTGACCACCCAGCAGGGCATCCCGGTCGCCGACAACCAGAATTCGCTGCGCACTGCGCCGCGCGGCCCCACGCTGCTGGAAGACTTCATCCTGCGCGAGAAGATCACGCACTTTGACCATGAACGCATCCCCGAGCGCATCGTGCATGCACGAGGGACGGCAGCCCATGGCTTTTTTGAGCTGACGCACTCGCTCAAAAAATACACCACCGCCAAGGTGTTGACCGACATCGGTGTGCAAATCCCGGTGTTCACGCGCTTTTCCACCGTAGCCGGTGGGGCGGGTTCGGTAGATACACCGCGCGACGTGCGCGGCTTTGCCGTCAAGTTCTACACGCCCGAGGGCAACTGGGACCTGGTGGGTAACAACATCCCCGTGTTCTTCATTCAGGATGCTATGAAGTTCCCGGACCTGGTACACGCCGTGAAGATGGAGCCGGACCGGGGCTTTCCGCAAGCAGGTAGCGCGCACGACACCTTCTGGGACTTTGTCTCGCTGATGCCCGAAACCCTGCACATGGTGATGTGGGCCATGAGCGACCGCACCATTCCCCGCAGCCTGCGCATGATCGAAGGTTTTGGCGTGCACAGCTTCCGCCTGCTGAACGCGGCGGGCGAGAGCACGTTTGTGAAGTTCCACTGGCGGCCCAAGCTGGGCATCCAGTCCACCGTGTGGGACGAGGCCGTCAAGCTGCAATCGGCCGACAACGACTACCACCGGCGCGACCTGTTCGAAGCCATCGAGGCGGGGGACTTTCCCGAGTGGGAGCTGTCGGTGCAGCTGTTCACTGAGCAGGATGCCGAACGCTTTCCGTTTGACCATCTCGACCCCACCAAGCTCATCCCCGAAGAACTGGTGCCCCTGCAGCCCATCGGCCGCATGGTGCTCAACCGCTGGCCCGACAACTTTTTCGCCGAGACCGAGCAGGTGGCGTTCTGCCCAGCCAACGTGCCGCCCGGCATCGACTTCAGCAACGACCCCCTGCTGCAGGGCCGCCTGTTCTCGTACCTGGACACGCAGCTGTCGCGCCTGGGCGGGCCCAACTTTGCGCAGATCCCCATCAATGCCCCCAAGTGCCCGTTCCACAACATGCAGCGCGACGGCCACATGCAGATGCAGGTGCCCAAGGGCCGCGTCAACTACGAACCCAGCAGCCTGCAGCCTGACACGCCCCGCGCCTCGCTGGCACAAGGCTTTCGCCACTTCGCGCAGGCCGACGATGGCGTGAAGGGCCGCGTGCGGGCCGAGAGTTTTGCCGACCACTACAGCCAGGCGCGCATGTTCTACCGCAGCCAGAGCCCGCTGGAGCAGGCCCACATGGCCTCGGCGCTGGTGTTCGAGCTGTCCAAGGTCGGCACACCCCATGTGCGCGAAGCGGTGGTGGGCCATCTGCTGCATGTGGACGCAGACCTGGCCCAGCGCGTGGCCGACGGCCTGGGGCTCCCAGCCCTGCCCCCTGCCCCGGCCACCACCGAGCCGGTGCAGGACCTGCCCCTGTCGCCCGCCCTGCGCATCATCGACCGCATGAAGCCCACGCTGCAGGGCCGCTCCATCGGCATTCTGGTGGCCGACGGCTCCAACGGCGCCTCGGTGGCCAACCTGCGCAAGGCGCTGGAGAAAGTCGGCGCCACCGTGAAGATCGTGGCCCCCAAGGTGGGCGGTGCCGTGCTGAAAGACGGCACGCTGCTGCCCGCCGACGGTCAGCTGGCGGGCACACCATCGGTGGTGTTTGACGCCGTGGCCTCCATCCTGTCGCCCGACATGGGCGCACAACTGGCCAAGGAGGCGGCGGCCGTCGACTGGTTCCGCGACGCGTTCGGCCACCTCAAGGCCATTGCCGCCTGCAAGGGCACCCGGGCCATCCTGCAGGCCGGTGGCATCGAGCCCGATGCAGGCGTGGTGGACCCGGCCGATGCCCAGGGCTTCATCGCCGCTGCCCAGACCCGCCAGTGGGAGCGCGAACCCAAAGTGCGCACCCTGGCCTGAAGCCCCACCTTTTCGTTCACCCCACCAACACAAGGAGTCACCATGCCCAAAAGCCACTACGACAGCCACCAACTCGACGACCTCGTCCTGCAGATGATGGAGACCGAACTCGGCGGCGAACAGGTGTACCGCACCGCCCTCACCTGTGCCATTAACCCCGACCTGAAGAAGGAGTGGCAAGGCTATCTCGAAGAAACGCTGGCGCACCAGAACGTGGTGCGCGGCATCTGCGATGCGCTGGGCCTGGACCCTGATACGCAGTCGCCCACCCGGGCCGTGGTCAAGCACATTGGCACATCCCTGGTGCAGGCGATGCAGCTGGCCAAAAAGTCTGGCAGCCCGGACGCCGCGCAGCTGGTGGCCTGCGAATGTGTGGTGCACGCGGAGACCAAGGACCACGCCAACTGGGAGCTGCTGGGCCAGGTCGCCAAGGTGGCCACGGGCGATGTGGGCCACACCCTCAAGGTAGCGCACAAGGCCGTGGAAAAAGACGAGGACCACCACCTGTACCACACCAAAGGCTGGTGCCGCGAGCTGGCCATTCAGGCCCTGGGCATGCCCGCCGTGCTGCCCCCGCCCGAGGAGGTCAAGAACGTGGAGACCGCCATTGGCGCATCGCGCGCCGAGCAACAGCGCACGGCCATGCTGTGACCGGGTTCAGGGGCCGCACGGCAGGCCCTGTGGCAGCAAACGCTCCTAAAAATATAGCTGCAAGCGCTTTATGTACTAGCGCCAGCAGCTATTTTTGCTTGATTTCCATGCAAAACATGCTTCTCAGGCCAACGGCGGCGGGGTCTCCTGCGGCAACTCTGCAGCGCCGGGGGCTTCGGCCAATGTGGCCAGCCCTTTGCCGCTGCGCTTGCTGGTGTACAGCGCCCGGTCCGCCCGGTCCATGAGCGCGGGCATGGATTCCACAGCAGGGCCCTGGAACAAAGCGACCCCAACGCTTGCGCCAGTCAGCACGTGTTGGCCACTGTCGAGTCCGATGGGCGCCACCAGCGCTGCCAGCACATTGTGGGCCAGTTCCATGGCGGCCTCCGGGGACGCCACAGCGTTCAGCACCAGTGCAAATTCGTCGCCGCCCAGGCGGGCGGCGGTGTCATTGGCACGGGCCAGCCCGGCCAGACGCTGCGCCACACGCACCAGCACCTGATCGCCACTGCCGTGCCCCAGACTGTCATTGACCGCCTTGAAACCATCCAGGTCCACCAGCAACAACGCGCCAGCGCGGTGGTCACGGTAGGCCGTCAGCACCGCCTGCGACAAGCGGTCTTCAAACAGGCGCCGGTTGGGCAGCCCCGTCAGGCGGTCATGGCTGGCCAGGGACAGCACCTGCTGGTGGGCGCGCACCAGCCGAGCGCTCAACAGCCCCAGCACCAGCGCGAACGCGTAGGCCAGCATCACCACCAGCGCAGGTGCACGGCCTGCGGCCCCCCACCCGCCCGTGGGGACCGCGCCCAGGATCCAGCTGCCGCCACCCGGCAAGGGCACATCGAGCGTGGCCGGCTCCTCGTCGAACAACTGAGGGCGGCCGATGAACACCGCGCCCTGCGCGCCCATGGCGTCCAGTCCACGTGCCGCCACCTGAAAACCCATCTGGTCCGAGTTCAGGCCCACGTCGGCGAACAGGGTGTCGGCATTGACGGTGAGCGACACGATGCCCCAGTAACGGGGCCCACCCACCGGTGCACGCCCCGGCGGATGCGCCAGAAACACCGGCGTGCGGCTGATGATGCCGAGCCCCCCTTGCACCAGCGGGATGGGACCCGCAACGACGGTGCGACGGGTCTGGATGGCCCGCTCCACCGCGCCACGCTGCTGCGGGTTGTCCAGGTACCGCAGGCCAATCGCTCGCTCATTGCCCACGCGCGGGTACACATCGCTGATGACGTTGTCGGGCGCCAGAGCCAGGTTGCGGATATTGCGCTGGTGCTCCAGCAGGCGGCCCACCACGGTGGCAAAGATGTCGGGCGACATGCTGCCTTGTGCGGCAATGAAGGCGGACACCGTTTCGGGCACCGACAGCGTGCTCTGCAATTGCCTGTCCAGGCGGTCGCGGATCTGCAGCAGGTGGCTTTGCGCCTGCGCAGCAATCTCGGCCCGCGCCTTGGTGTGAGAGATATCGATGACCACCCAGGCCAGCAAGGCGGCCAGCATGCTGCTGCACACACCCACCGCGAGGGGCAGGTACCGGTGATGGATCCAGTTCGAAGGAAGGCGGCTGGTGGGCATGAATGAGGTCCGGGATGGGTGCCGGATGGTGCCATGGTCTGTGCAGACCGGCCAGCACCGACTGCGCTGGGGCTGGCCGCTTTGGAGACACCCCGGCCGGTCGGTGAGACGGCCACTTGTGGCCACAGCCCCACGGCACGGACAGCACGTACCACACGCACCGCTGTTAATGCGAACGCGGGCTGGGGTCAGGCGGCTTCGCAGCAGCCCTCGCCCGTCCTTTACTGCGCTACAAACCCGCTGGTCTTGATGATGCGCGTCCAGGCTTCGGTGTAGGCCTTTTCGCGCGTGGCCAGCTGCTGGGGCGACATGTAGCCCACTGTGAGGCCCATGGCGGTGAGGTGTTCGCGCACATCAGGCTGGGCCACGACCTTGGCCAGCGCGTTCGAGAAGTCGGTGATGAACTTTTGCGGCGTGCCGGTGGGTGCGTAGATGCCGTAGTACGGCAGGTCTTCAAAGCCCTTGAGGCCCATCTCGTCGAACGTGGGCACGTCGGGCATGGAAGCCTGGCGCTTGGTGCCCAGCACGCCCACCACGCGCACCTTGCCGGCCTTGTGGTTTTCCATGAAGTCCTGCACCGAGGCCACGCCCGCGCTGATCTGGTTGCCCAGCATGTCAGCCATCATGGGGGCGCTGCCCCGGTACGGTGCCGAGACCAGGTCCAGCTGGTACTTTTGCCCCACCAGCTTGACCAGGAACTCTGGAGTGGACGCTGGCGCAGGAATACCCACCGCGCCCTTGCTGCCACCGGCCGTCTTGACCCACTGCACGTATTCGGTGAACGACTTGGCCGGCGTGCCGCCCGACACGGCAAACGCATTCACAAACGTGGCAAAACCGCCCACCGCCACAAAGTCGCGCGCGGGTTCGTAGCCGGGGTTCTTCACCACCTGGGGCAGGATGGAGATGGTGTGGTCGTGCGTGAGGAACAGCGTGGTGCCGTCGGGCGCCGAGGCCTTGAGTGCCTGCGCGGCAATCTGGCCGCCCGCGCCGGGGCGGTTTTCGACCACCACAGGCTGGCCCAGCTCATCCTTGAGCTTCTCGGACAGCGTGCGCGCAATGGCGTCCGTACCGCCGCCGGGCGGAAAACCCACAAGCAGGCGGATGGGCTTGGCCTGCTGGGCGGACGCCAGGCCCACGGCCAACGCGGCCCCCACAAAAGCACCAGTGCGCACAAGGCGGGACAGCAGGCTGCGGCGGGAAGTTGTCATGAAAAAGCTCCAGGGTAGAGGGTCAACAGGCGGTGCAAAGATCAGGCCAGGCGGGCGCGGTGGCGCGCCAGCTGGGCACGCACCTGCGCCGGGGCCGTGCCGCCCAGCGTGTTGCGGGCGTTGAGCGAGCCGCGCAGGCTCAGGCACTCGTACACATCCTTCTCGATGGCGGGGTGAAAGCCCTGCAGCACGGTCAGGGGCAGCTCCGACAGGTCACACGCATGGGTGGTGGCAGCCTTCACGGCGTGGGCCACCGTCTCGTGCGCATCGCGGAAGGGCAGGCCCTTCTTGACCAGGTAGTCGGCCAGGTCGGTGGCCGTGGCATAGCCCTTGAGTGCGGCCTGCTCCATGGCCTGGGCGTTGACGGTGATGCCGCCCTCTTTCTTGCCCGTGGCGGGGTTCAACTGGCCGCCGACCATCTCGGCAAAGATGCGCAGCGTGTCCTTGAGCGTGTCCACGGTGTCGAACAGCGGCTCCTTGTCTTCCTGGTTGTCCTTGTTGTAGGCCAGGGGCTGGCCCTTCATCAGCGTGATGAGGCCCATCAGGTGGCCGACCACACGGCCGGTCTTGCCGCGCGCGAGTTCGGGCACGTCGGGGTTTTTCTTCTGCGGCATGATCGACGAGCCGGTGGTGAAGCGGTCGGCGATCTTGATGAAGCCGAAGTTCTGGCTCATCCAGATGATGAGTTCCTCGGACAGGCGGCTCACGTGCACCATGCACAAGCTGGCCGCGGCGGTGAACTCGATGGCGAAGTCGCGGTCGCTCACGGCGTCCAGGCTGTTCTGGCACACCACTGGGGACCCGTTCGCATCCACCATGCCCAGCGTCTTGGCCACGCGCTCGCGGTCCAGCGGGTAGGTGGTGCCGGCCAGGGCCGCGCTGCCCAGTGGCAGCACGTTGGTGCGGCGGCGCACGTCGGCCATGCGCTCGGCATCGCGCTTGAACATTTCCACATAGGCCAGCATGTGGTGGCCAAAGCTCACAGGCTGGGCCACCTGCAGGTGGGTGAAGCCAGGCAGGATCACCTCGACGTTCTGCTCGGCCACATCCACCAGCGACACCTGCAGTTCTTTCAGCAGGTCGCCGATCAGGTCGATCTCGCCGCGCAGCCACAGGCGCACGTCGGTGGCCACCTGGTCGTTGCGGCTGCGGCCGGTGTGCAGGCGCTTGCCTGCGTCGCCCACCAGCTGCGTCAGGCGGGCTTCGATGTTCAGGTGCACGTCTTCCAGGTCCAGCTTCCACTCGAAGGCGCCGGACTCGATTTCCGACGTGATCTGCGCCATGCCGCGCTGGATGGAGGCGTGGTCTTCGGCACTGATGATGCCCTGCGCGGCGAGCATTTCAGCGTGCGCCAAGCTGCCCGCAATATCGGCCTGCCACAGGCGCTTGTCGAAGAAAACGCTGGAGGTGTAGCGCTTGACCAGGTCGCTCATGGGCTCAGAAAACAACGCAGACCAGGCCTGGGCCTTGGTGTCGAGCTGGTTGTGGGACGGCGCAGAGTCGGCGCTGGTGGCTTGGGCTTTGGACATAAGGAGGGCAATAATCCGGTGGTTCAGACACCCGGACTGCCCGGATGCCGCAATGCAAAACACCCAAATTTTATCGACCCAGCCCCCGCCGCCGGATTCCGCCCTGCCAGACAGGCCAGCGCGCAGCGTGCGGGCCGCTGCAGGCGCCGGGCCGGGCGGGCAGCCGCCACGCGGGCGAGCCCTGGTGTTTGATGCCTGCCAGGTCGGTGTGGTGCTGCGGGCCGTGCTGTTTGTAGAGGTGGTGGTGGGCGTGGGTGCCATGTATGGCGCCAGCAGCCCCATTGAATGGCTGGCCAGCCTGGCGCTGCTGACCGGCGGTGCGCTGCCGGCCACGCTGGTGTGGCTGATCACGGCCTGCAGCCTCAAGACGGTGCTGCAGCGCCTGTCCACCGCGCAGCAATATGCCGCCGGGGTGCTGCTGGGGGCCGTGGCCGGTGCCTACGCCTGCGCCATGCTGGCGCTGGTGGGCCTGTCTGCATCGCCCCCCTGGCTGGCCAGTGCCGCCACGGGCGCGTTGCTGGCGGCCATGCTGGTGGCCGCGCTGGTGCTGCGTGCCCGGGGCCGCACTCCGGCCGCCACCACGGCGCGCCTGACCGAGCTGCAGTCGCGCATCCGCCCGCATTTTTTGTTCAACACACTCAACAGCGCCATTGCGCTGGTGCGTGAGGAGCCGGCCAAGGCCGAGTCGCTGCTCGAAGACCTGTCGGACCTGTTTCGCGTGGCACTCGTCGAGCAAGGCGAATCCACCACACTGGCCGAAGAGATCACCCTGGCGCGGCGCTACCTGGGCATTGAGCAGGTGCGCTTTGGCAAACGCCTGCAGGTGCAATGGAACCTGGACCCGCGCACCGACAGCGCGCGCCTGCCCCCGCTGCTGCTGCAGCCGCTGGTGGAAAACGCCGTCAAACATGGCGTGGAGCCCAGCGCACGGGGTGGCAAGCTGCGCGTGCTGACCGAGCTGCGCGGCACCCGCGTGGTGGTGCGCATCACCAACACCCTGCCCCCCAAAGAGGGCAAAACCGGCAGGCACGACGAACCCAGCACCCGGGGCCATGGCATCGCGCTGGCCAATGTGCGTGCGCGGCTGGCCTTGCTGCACGATGTGCAGGGCGAGTTCACCGCTGGCGTGCAGGACGGGCTGTACCAGGTGCGCATCACCCTGCCCGCAGCCGACCCCACCCCTGCCGCCCGCCCGCGCACGCCCTTGCGCGGGCGCGGCGACCTGCGGGGCGGTTACCGCCGTGGCGCGGTGGCCCCGACCGAACCTACCCCCTCCAAACCCCATGAACATCCTGATCGTTGACGACGAAGCCCTGGCGCGCAGCCGCTTGCGCACCCTGCTGTCCGACTGCTCGGACATCCAGCGCTGCACGGTGGCCGAGGCCTCCAACGCCGCCGAGACCATGGCGCTGCTGGGCCCCACGGGGGGACGTGCGTACGACCTGGTGCTGCTGGACATCCACATGCCCGGCCAGGACGGCCTGGCGCTGGCCCATGCGCTGCAGGCCCTGCCCCAGCCCCCGGCCGTGGTGTTTGTGACAGCCCATGCAGACCACGCGGTGAGCGCGTTCGAGCTGGATGCCGTGGACTACCTGACCAAACCCGTGCGCCGCGAGCGCCTGCAGCAGGCCCTGGCCAAGGTGCAGCGCACCAGCCGCCCCGCAGGGCCCAGTGCCGTGCCCAGCCTGCCCGAGGGCGAAACCCTGCTGATCCAGGACCGGGGCCGCACCGAACGCCTGCCCCTGGCCGAGGTGCTGTACTTCAAGGCCGAGCAGAAGTACGTGACCGTGCGCACCACCACGCGCAGCTACATCATGGACGGCTCGCTGAGCGAGCTCGAAGCCAAGTTTGCGCCGCGCTTCCTGCGCATCCACCGCAACGCGCTGGTGGCGCGCCGCGCCGTGCGCGCGCTGGAAAAACACTATGACCCCGAGGAAGGCGAAGGCTGGGCCGTGCGGCTGCAGGGCTCGACCGAACTGCTGGCAGTGTCGCGGCGGCAGGTGGCGGCCGTGCGCGAGGAGCTGGCTCGCTAGAAACAGGCCCTCGCAGGCCCTTGAGGGCGTTTTCAAGCAGTTTTTGGTCTTTTTGGCCGCTAGCGCTAGTTCAACATGCCTGAACAGCTATCAATGAGATAGCAGATCTCCTGTGACTGCAGGAGGTACGGCCACCAGCCGCCCCAATGCCTCCACGCCCACAGGCGGCTGTGCCAACCAGGGCAACACGTAGGTACGCTGCGCCAGGCCGTTGGCAATGCGTGCGGCCTGCCGCTGTTCACCCACCAGGCGGGCCTGCAGCAGCGGGTCGCTGGTGCCGGTGGCGGCCACGCTTTTGTTGATGACCCAGGCCCAGGGCTCGATGTGGGCACGGCGCAGGTCGTCCTGCAGCGCGGCCGCCTGGCTCACGGGAGTGACCTCGGGCAGCGTGACGATGACCACATGGGTCATGTCAGCGTCCTGCAGTCGCATGAGCGGGGTGATGATGTGTTTGGAGTTTGCGCTGCCCTCGTACTGCTGCGTCATCTGCCGGTGGTAGGCGCCGGTGGCGTCCATCAGCAGCAGGCTGTGGCCTGTGGGCGCCGTGTCCAGCACCACAAAGGCGCTGCGGGCCTCGTTCACCACGCGGCTGAAGGCGTGGAACACGGCCACCTCTTCGGTGCACGGTGATTGCAGGTCTTCCAGCAGCAGGGCGCGGCCCGCGTCGTCCAAGGCCTTGCCGCGCGTGGCCATGATCTTGTCGATGTAGGCCTGGATTTCGGCGTGCGGATCAATGCGCCCCACCTTCAGCCCCGGCAGGCTGCCGTCCAGCTGGCTTTGCACATGGGCTGCCGGGTCGGTGGTGGTGAGGTGCACGCTGTGCCCGCGCTGCACCAGGCCCACCGCCAGCGCGGCGGCGATGGTGGTCTTGCCCACGCCGCCCTTGCCCATCACCATGATGAGGCCGTGGCCTTTGGCAGCCAAGGCGTCGGCCATAGCCGACAGCGGCTCGGCCTGCAGCGAAACACCCGCAACAGCGGCGGGTGCACCCAATGGCACATCGCCCCCACCCAGCAGGCCCCGCAGCGCCGCCAGGCCCACGGTGTCAAAGGCGCGCAGCGGCACCTCGTCGCGCGGCAGCTGGGCCAGCGCATCGGGCATCTGGTCCATGGCCTCGCGGCCCAGCGCTTCGATGGCGTCGGCCACGCCGTCCTGCCCCGGCTGGCTGGCATGGAACACACCGTTGATGGCCAGGCGCTGGTTGGCAAGACCCAGGGCGCGCAGCTCCAGCGCCGTGCGCGCGGCCTCTTGCATGGGGCGGGGATCGGGGCGGGTGACCAGCACCACGGTGGTCAGGGCCGGGTCACTCAGCGCGGCCAGGGCGGCGTTGAAGCGCGCCTCCTGCATCTTCAGACCCGAGTGCGGGCCCAGGCACGACGCCCCCCGGTCGTTGCCCGCCAGGAATCCGGTCCAGGCCTTGGGCAGGCTCAGCAGGCGCAGCGTGTGGCCGGTGGGCGCGGTGTCGAACACCACATGGTCGAACACATGGCCGATGTCGCTGCCCTCGCTGGCCAGCAGCGCGGCAAATTCGTCGAACGCAGCGATCTCGGTGGTGCAGGCGCCCGAGAGTTGCTCGCGCACCGTGGCGCGTTCATCGCTGGTGGCGGTGGCCTCCAGCTGCGCCAGCACGCGCTGGCGGTAGGCCTCGGCGGCGGTATCGGGGTCGATGTTGAGCATGTGCAGCCCCGGCACACCGGGCACCGCCACCGGCTGGTTGGACAGCGGGACGCCCAGCATTTCATCGAGGTTGGAGGCTGCATCGGTGCTGACCAGCAACACCTGCCTGCCCGCATCTGCCAGGGCAATGGCCGCCGCAGTGGACAACGACGTCTTGCCCACCCCGCCCTTGCCGGTGAAGAACAGGAACCGCGTGGGCTGTGCGAGCAGGCCCAGACGAACCACGGCGGAATGGGGCGAGACAGATACAGAGGTGTTCATGCGATCAGCATGGCACAGCACCCCACCTTTTGTCTGGCGCAAATCACACCCAGCCCTCCACAACCGCCAGCCCATTGACCTGCATCAAGAGCCAGTTGGCACTGTGTGCTGCACCGCAGACTCCACCGCCGTCGGCAGTTTATTCCTTGATGTTCGCGGCCTTCACGATCGCGGCGTACCGGGCGCTTTCGGTCTGCACAAACCGCGCAAACTCCGCCGCACTGCCTTTGCCCGCCACGGCGCCGCCATCGGCCAGTTTGGTGCGCACATCGTCCATGCGCAGCACTTCGCCCAGCTCGCGGTTCAGGCGTTCCACCACGGCGGGGGGCGTCTGCGCGGGAGCAAACAGGCCCGTCCACGAGACCATGTCAAACCCTTTGAAGCCTGCGGTCTCGGCCACGGTCGGCACGTCGGGCAGCGAAGGCAGGCGCTGGCCGTCCGTCAGGGCAATGGCCTTGAGCTTCTTGCTGTGGATGTGCGGCGCTGCCGTCACGCTGATGAGCACGGCCAGGTCCACCTGGTTGCCGATCACATCGGTCACGATCTGGGCGCCGCCCCGGTACGGCACATGCACCATGAAGGTCTTGCTCTGGCCCTTGACGCGCTCCATGGCCAGGTGCAGCACCGTGCCCACGCCCGACGTGGCATAGCTCAGCTGCCCCGGCTTTTCGCGCGCCAGGCGGATCACGTCGGCCAGGTTGTTGGCAGGCAGGCCGGGGCGCGCCACGATCACCATGGGGGCCGTGGTCACCAAGCCCACCGGGGCCAGGTCCTTGAGGGTGTCGTAGCGCACCGCCACCGGGTTCACCAGCCGCGCAATGGCGACAGGACTGTCGGCCCCCAGGACGAAGGTGTAGCCGTCCGGCGCGGCCTTGACGGCCTTCTCCATGCCGATCACGCCCCCAGCCCCCGCCACGTTCTCAATCACCACGCTCTGCTTGAGGCGCTCACCCAGCTTCTGGGCAATCAGCCGCGCCGTCACATCCACATTGCCCCCAGCGCTGAACGGCACGATGAGCGTGATGGGCTTGGCGGCAGGCCAGGCGGGCTGCGCCTGCACGGCCACGCCGCAGCCGCCCGCCAGCAAGGCTGCGGCGAGGTGCACCGTTAGGCGCCGGGTGCGGGAAGGCACGGCAGATTGCGACGAAGACAGTGCCGATAGGCGCGACAAACGGGAAGACATCAAGAAACTCCTTCAGAGCGGTGCGGCAGAAAAAGCAGAGGTCTGCGCCAGTTGCTGGTCAAACGCGGCCAACCACTGCGCATGCCATGCACGGCGCGTGCCATCGTCGATCCAGGCGGCATCCAGGCCGTTAACCAGAAAGCTGCGCAGGTCGGCCGCGCCAAAACCAAAGTCGCGCACCATCATGGCCCAGGCCTGTGTGGGGTTCACGTGGTGCAGCGTCGGGTCATCGGTGTTGGGGTGGATGCGCAGGCCCGCTGCTGGCATGTGGCGAATGGGGTGGTCCAGCGCCCAGCGCTCGGGGGCCAGGGTGCGCAGGTAATACGAGTTGGTGGGCACCACGGTAAAGACGATGCCCCGGTCTGCGCATTCGCGCACCAGGGCCGGGTTGTCGAGCACCGTGTAGCCGTGGTCGATGCGGTCCACCTGCAACACATCGATGGCCGTACGCACGTTGTTCCAGGGCATGCCGAACTCGCCGGCATGGGCTGTGGTCTTGAGCCCGCCCCGGCGCGCCAGTGCATAGGCTGGCGCAAACCACTCGGGCGGGTGGTCTACCTCGCGGTAATCAATGCCAATGCCAATCACCTCTTCGCGCCGGTGGGCCAGCACCCATTCGACCATCTCGGTGGCGGCTGCGGGCGGGGCCTCGCGGTCAATCGCTGCAATCAAACGGCCGGTGATGCCGAAATCGGCTTCGGCATCGGCAATGGCGCGCAAGATGCCGCCCAGCGCCTGCGGGTAGGCCAGGCCCGACTGCTGGGCGGTGCCCGTGGGGTTCCAGAAGAACTCGGCATAGCGCACCTGGTGCGCAGCGGCATCCTGCAGGTATTCGTAGGTCAGGCGGTGCAGGTCGTCGGGGGTGCGGATCAGTTCAGCGTCCAGCGCACGCAGCACCCGCAGCACGCCGACGGGCTTTTCGCCCCGGGTGTAGAAGGCCTCGATCTCGGCATCGCTGATGGCCGCGCCCGCCCGGCGCACCAGGTGGGTGAACGTATCGCGCCGCACGGTGCCCAGCAAATGGCAGTGCAGCTCGACCTTGGGCAGGGCGTGGAGAAAGGTGTACAGCGGGTCTGCGGGCGCGGCGAAGGTGGGCATGGCCGCATGCTATGCAGCGCGGGGTGATAACGGAAGTGATTTAATTTGATGGCGCAATAAAAGCAATTGATGAGCAAACCCCCTTCAACACCCCCCGCAGCAGAGCCCACACCAGCACACTGCACCCCCACGCTGCGCCAGTTGCGCAGCTTTCAGGCGGTGGCCAGGGCCATGAGCTTTCGGCAGGCGGCCGAGGCCCTGTCGCTCACGCAGCCCGCGCTGTCGGCCTCCATCCGCGAGCTGGAGACCGTGCTGGGCGCCCCGGTGCTGGAGCGCAGCACGCACCATGTGCGCCTCACCCCGCAGGGCGCCCTGCTGTTGCCGCAGGTCGAGCGCCTTATCAATGGCTATGAGCAAGGGGTGGATGGGCTGTTTCGCACGCTGCACGATGGCAAGCGCGTCCTGCGCGTGGCCGCCCTGCCCTCGGCCATGCACCTGCTGGCCGAGCCTCTGCGTCAATGGCTGGCGCAGCACCCCGATGTGGACCTGCGCCTGTACGACCCGCTCAACGACGATCTGCTGGCCGCGCTGCAGCGCGGTGAAGTGGACCTGGCGCTGGGGGTGGCGCTGGACTTGCCGCCACAGATTGAAGCCATCGCCGTGGCGCAAGACGACTTGGTGGCGGTGCTGCCCGTGGGCCACCGGCTGGCACACCGGGCACGCCTGACCTGGCAAGACCTGGCGGGCGAGCGGCTGGCACTGTTTGCGCGCGGCAGCACCTACGAGCTGGCCATGGCAACCTTGCGCCAGCACGGGGCCGACCTGGCACGTGCCGACCAGCTGCTATACAGCGAGTCGCTCTACAGCCTGGTGCGTTGCGGGCTGGCGGTGGGGGTGATCTCGCGGCTGTACACCCACAGCCTGCACGAAGACGCCGTGAAGGTGTGCCCGCTGCAAGCCCCGGTGATCTCGCGCAAGGTGGCGCTCATGGTGCACGCCGCCAAGGAGACCCGGCCCCCGCTGGTGCAGGACTGCCTGGCGTTTCTGACCCAGGCACTGCGCACAGGCTGAGCCTTCGGCCCGCCCAACCCGTTCAACAGCCTCAGTGGCTGTGCGCTGCCCCACTCACCATCGTGACCACCACCATGCCCGCAATCAGCCATGCAATCTGCGCAAAGGTTTCTCGCGCCGTCAGGCGCTTTTGCAACTGGGGAATCAAGTCGGCCAGCGCCACGTACACAAAACTGCTCGAGGCCACGGCCAGGAAGTACGGCAGAAAGTCTTGCAGCTGACCCACCAGGAAGTAGCCCACCACCCCACCCAGCGCCGTCACGGCACCTGCCAACGACACTTTGACCAGCGCCATGCGGCGGTTGGGGCTGGTCTGGCGCAGCACCACCAGGTCGCCCATGTGGTGCGGCACCTCGTGCGCCAGCACCGACACGGCAGCGATCACGCCCAGGCGGATATCGGCCATGAAGGCCGAGGCGATCAGGATGCCGTCGCCAAAACAATGCACGCTGTCGCCCGTCAGCACCGCCCAGCCGCCCGCACGCGGGCCGTGGTGGTGGTGCGCATGGCCGTGGTCATGGGCGTGATCGTGATGAGCATGGCCGTGTGCGGCGGGCTCTGCATGGCTGTGCTCATGTCCGTGGTGCCACAGCTCAGCCTTGTCCAGCAAAAAGAAAAACACCACACCCACCAACAGGGTTGCAAACAGGTCGTGGGCGCCCGCCTGGCTCTCGAACGCCTCGGGCAGCAGGTGCATGAAGGCCGTGGCCAGCAAGGCGCCCGCCGCCAGGCTGAGCAGATGCTGCGGGCCCACACTGTCGGCCCGGCCACCCAGGCCCAGCCGCATGAGCAAGGCGGCCAGCCACACACTGCCGATACCAGCGGCCAGCGTGGCCAGGATGATTGCTACCAAAGTCATAGCTTTTTGCGCTTTATCTGTAAGCCAAAGAACCTGTTCAAGCTCTGCACGCCCGATGCAAGATGAAAAAAGCCGCCCCGGGTATGGGGCGGCTGCGGGTGGCCTGGTGGGCCGGGGGTTTGTGAATCAAACCACACCGTGCGTCTTGAACCAGGCCAGCGCACGCTTCCAGCCGTCTTCGGCCGCATCCTTGCGGTAGCTGGCGCGGTAGTCGGCATGGAAGGCATGCGGTGCATCGGGGTACACCACAAATTCCGACGCCTTGGCCTGTGGCGAGCCACTGGACAAGGCCGCTTTCATCTTATCAACCGTGTCAAGGGGGATGCCGGTGTCTTTTTCGCCATACAGGCCTAGCACTGGCGCCTTGAGGATGGGCGCCAGGTCCACGGGGTGCTTGGGGGTGAGCTCGCTCGCCTGCCCCACCAGCCGCCCGTACCATGCCACGCCGGCCTTGACAGGGCCGTGTGCGGCATACAGCCAGGTGATGCGGCCACCCCAGCAAAAGCCGGTGATCCCCACCCGGGCGCCATCGCCCCCGTTGGCTGCGGCCCATGCCACAGCGCCGTCCAGGTCGGCCATCACCTGGGCATCGGGCACCTTGGACACCACTTCAGCCATCAGCTTGGCAATGTCGGTATAGGTGGTGGCGTCGCCCTGGCGCGCGTACAGCTGTGGGGCAATGGCCAGGTAGCCCGCCTTGGCAAAGCGACGGCAGGTGTCGGCGATGTACTCGTGCACGCCAAAAATTTCCTGGATCACCAGCACCACGGGCAGGCCGGTCTTGCCCGCCGGTGCCGCGCGGTAGGCAGGCACCTTGAAACCATTGACCGTGAAGCTCACTTCCCCCACCGTAAGACCGTCTGCCGGCGTGGCAATGGCTGTCTGCGCCATGATGGGGGTGGCCGCCGCCGCATAACCCAGGCCCAACGCTGCCTGCAGCGCAGTGCGGCGCGTAGCGCCCGCTTCAGTGGTGCGGCCGGGCAACAGCGCCTGAGCGTCGGTATGGAGGTCGTCATTGAACATCGGTTTTCTCCAAAAAAAGGGGGGATAGGCCACGGGGTGGATAGTGCCAGACCTGGAGTCTATGGGGTTTGCACGGCATCCGCATTCTCGGATACCGGAAAACGGGGAGCACTGCTAGACTTTCTGTGAGCACCGTCGCTATGGGCCAAGCCGCTGGCCTGCCACCGAGCACACGTCTGCTTGCCTGCCTCTTTTAACTTTTTTCTTTCAACCACCCGCCCGACCACATCCCGCAGACTACCCGCACCGACCCGAGCGCATGCCCCCTCTCCCCACACCACTCCCCCTGCGCGGACAGCTGCTGGTCCGGCTGGTGGCCGGAATTTGCGGCGCGGGTGGACTCGGGTTGCTGACATGGGCCCTGGCGCGCCAAAGCATGGACCCCGCCATGCGCCTGGCCAGCGTAGGGGCCGGGCTGGGGCTGGTGGCCAGCGCTGCGCTGTGCTGGTGGCTCTGCCTCAGGCTGCAGGCGGTGCTTGCAACGACCAAAGCTGCGCAGGAGGACGCGCAGCGGGCTACCGCCCAGCTGTGCGCCACGCTCGACATCCTGCCCGACGGCCTGGCAATCTACGACGCCGACGACCGCCTGGTGCTGTGCAATGCCCAGTACCGGGAGGTGAGCCCTGGCGCCACCATGGCGGTGGACTACGGCACCCGCTTTGAAGACGTGCTGCGCCGCGCTGCCGGATCGGGCCATATCGTGGCCGCACGGCAGGACACCCATGCCTGGCTGGCCGACCGCATGGCCCGCCACCGGTCCCCCGGCCACCCCGAGGTGCAAGAGGTCGAGGGTGACCGCTGGATGCTGATCACCGAGCGGCTGCAAGACGGGGGCGGCATGGTGGTGCTGCGCGCAGACATCACCGACGCGGTGCACAAGGAGCGCGCGCTCAAACAGGCCCTGCACGACGCCGAGCGCGCAGAGCGCAGCCTGCGCGAAGCAGTCAACGCCATGCCTGCCGGGCTGGACATCTACGACGAGCAAGACAGGCTGGTGCTGTGCAATGACCAGATGGCCCGGCTGCGCTCCCACCTGCCGGTGGCCGAGTCCCTGGGCAAGACCTACGAAGAACTGCTGCGCGAAGGCCTGCGCTACGGCATCCCCGAAGAGGCCAAGGGCCAGGAAGAACTCTGGCTGGCGCATGAGCTGGCCATCCGGGGCCACCGGCCCGGCCCCGAAGTGCGCCACTACCCCAACGGCACGTGGATGCACATGCACGAATGCCGCACGCCGTCAGGAATGACCGTGTGCGTGCGGCTGGACATCAGCGACCTGATCGAACAACGCCAGAAGGTCGAGGCCGCCCGCCAGGAGAGCCAGCGCATGCGCCAGCTGTTGGAGCGCGCGGTGGAGGCCCTGCCCGTGGGCATCGAAATCTTCGACGAGCAGGACCGGCTGGTGCTCTACAACCAGCAGTTGTCGCGCATGTACCCGCACATCAACTACGCGGACCACCTGGGCAAGGGCTTTGCGGACATCCTGCGTTATTCGGTCTCGCGCGGGCTGATCCCGTCGGCGCAGGGGCGCGAAGAGGCCTGGATCGCAGAGCGCCTGTCAGAGCATGGCAGCAGCACCTCCACCCTGGTGCAGCGCCTGAATGATGGCCGCTGGATCAACATCTACGAAACCCGCACCCCCGAGAACTACGTGGTGGCCGTGCGGCTGGACATCACCAACCTCATCGAGCAACGCCAGGCCCTGGAGGCCGCCCAGCAGGCCGCCCAGCAGGCCCGCCAGCTGCTGCAAGACGCCGTGGAATCACTGCCCGAAGGTTTTGCCCTGTTCGATGCCGACGACAAACTGGTGGTGTGCAACGCACAGTACCGGTGCCTCTACCCCATTGCGGCCCCCATGATCGTGCCCGGCAACACGTTTGAACAGATCGCACGCTACGGCGCCGAGCGCGGACAGTACCCCGACGCCATCGGCAACGAAGACGCATGGCTGGCCCAGCGCATGACCGACCACCGGTCCGCCAACCACGCAGTGCTGCAGCGCCTACCCGAGGGCCGCTGGCTGCAGGCCGACGAGCGGCGCACGCCGCAGGGCGGCATCGCCGGTGTGCGCACCGACGTGACGCAACTGGTGCGCAAGGAGCAGGAACTGGCCGCTGCCAACGCCAAGCTGGCGCTGCTGTCCACCACCGACGGTGTGACCGGCATTGGCAACCGCCGGCGCTTTGACGAACGGCTGGCCACCGAATGGATGCGCTGCGGGCGGCACCAGCTGCCGCTGGCTGTGATCCTGATCGACATCGACCACTTCAAGCTCTACAACGATCACTATGGCCACCTGGCCGGCGACGAATGCCTGCGCCGCGTGGCGCAGCTGCTGCAGGGCACCATCCGCCGGGCCGACGAGGTGGCCGCACGCTACGGCGGCGAAGAATTTGTGCTGCTGCTGCCCGACGTGCCACTGCCCGAGGCCGTGACGGTGGCAGAGCGCTGCATGGCCAGCCTGCGCGAGGCGGCCTTGGCCCACCCCCGCTCCCCCACGGCGCCCTACATCACGCTCAGCATGGGCATTGCCAGCCTGGTGCCACGCCCCGGCACCAGTTCTGACACACTCGTGCACGCGGCAGATGCAGCCCTGTACCGCGCCAAGTACGGAGGCCGCAACCGCTTCGAGGTCTTCACACCTCCGCAGTGACCCAGTTGCCTGCGGGTGTGCCGAAGGCCTCAGGAGGTCCGCGCAGGACCTCTCCGTTTTTTGCACACTTCGCATTCTTCGCAGGACAACGCTGATGAACATTTTGCTCACCGGCTCCACCGGTTTCGTGGGCCGCACCGTGGCCGCAGCACTTACCCGTGCGGGGCACCAGGTGCATGGTGGCGTCTCTCCCCGGCACCGGTTGCCCGGCGCCCTGCAGGTGCCCATGGACTTTGCACGCGACACCACCGCCCAAGCCTGGCTACCCCGTCTGGCAGGCATCGATGCCGTGGTCAACGCCGTAGGGGTGCTGCGCGACAGCCGGGCCCGCCCCATCGACGCCGTGCACCAGCACACGCCCATGGCCCTGTTTGATGCCTGCGCCCAGGCGGGCGTGCGGCGTGTCGTGCACATCTCGGCATTGGGCATTGAAGGCAGCGCCACCCGCTACGCCACCACCAAACGCGCTGCAGACAACCACCTGCTGGCGTTGGCTGGTCAAGGGGCATTGCACCCCGCCATCCTGCGGCCCAGCGTGGTGTTTGGCAAAGGCGGCGACAGCAGCGCGCTGTTCATGAACCTGGCACGCCTGCCGGTGGCACTGTTCCCCGGCCCCATGCTCACGGCGCGGGTGCAGCCGGTGTCGGTGCACGACCTGGCCGCCGCCATCGTTGCACTTCTGGGGCCCGCCATCGCCACCCAAGGGATCGTCGAGTGCGCCGGACCCGAGGCCCTGACCATGGGCGACTTCATTGCCAGCCTGCGCCAGCAACTGGGCCACGGCAAGGCCCATGTGCTGCGCCTGCCCGACCCGCTGACCCACCTGAGCGCCCGCCTGGGCGACGCAGTGCCCAGCGTGCCCTGGTGCACCGAAACCCTGAGCATGCTGGGCAGCGACAACGTGGGCAATCCGGCCGTTTTCGAGCAGTTACTGGGGCGCAAAGGCGTGCACTACAGCCAGCTGGTGGCCAGCGCCTGGCGCTGATGAGGTGACGAACGCCACGCGCGGCAGAAGGCCGAGCTTCTTCGCGCCAAAATTTCAAGCAAAAACGCCCTGTAGCGCTTATCAGTAAAGCGCTAACAGCTATCCAATCGATAGCATTTATAGCATTCAGAGCAGCGCGGCAGCAACCGTCAGCTGCACCGCATGGCACATCCGGCCATGCGCTGACACCGCTACAACGACATCGACGGGCGCGCCGCCATGGCCGCGCGCCAGCGCAGCAGGTGCGGTTGCTGCTCGCCCGGCTTGTGCTTGACCACACGCGCAAAGTCCACCGCTACCACGGCCGTGATGTCGGCCACGCTGAAGCGGTCAGTGGCAATGAAGTCGCGGTCTGCCAGGCGCTCGTTGAGCAGGGCAAAAAACTGCCCCACGCGCACCAGCCCGCGCTCGGCCAGGGCCGGGATTTGCGGGTAGTCCACCGCGCCGGGCAGCGCCCGGTTGGCCATGGCGGGTGCGCTGTTGCGCAGCGCCTCGGCAATGGCCTGCAGGCCCTCGAACTCCATGCGCCAGTTCCAGCTCGCAATCTCGGCCTTTTCTGCAGGCGTCTCGCCCAGCAGTGCAGGCTGCGGGTAGCGCGCTTCTAGATACGCCGTGATCGCCGCGTTGTCGGTCAGCAGCAGACCTTCTTCGCTGCGCAACGCGGGTACCGTGCACTGCGGGTTGATCTGGCGGTAGGCCTCGCCCAGTTGCTCGCCGCTGCGCAGGTCCACCTGCACGGTGTCGTGGGCCACGCCCTTTTCTGCCAGCAGGATGCGCGCCCGGCGCGGGCTGGGCGCCGTGGCGCAGTCGTACAAAGTGATCATGGTGACGCCTTGCAAAAACACTCAGCGTGCGGGGGAAGAAGCTGCTGCCGCTGCCGCCGCCTCGATCTTGTCCTGCGTTTTGGTGTCAAAGTCGCTGGCGTCATGCCGCTCGCGCAACTGGCTGGCCAGGTCGCCCTGAACACGGTTCACCTTGCGCCCGCGCTGCACAGCAGGGCGCTTGGCCACCTGCTCGGCCCAGCGCACCACATGCGTGTATTCGTGCACCTGTAAAAACTCGCCCGCGTTGTAGGCTTGGCCTTTCACCAACAAGCCGTACCAGGGCCAGATCGCGATGTCCGCCACCGTGTACTCATTGCCCGCCACGTACTCGGTCACGGCCAGGCGCTGGTTCAGCACATCGAGCTGGCGCTTGGCCTCCATCGCATAGCGGTCGATCGCGTACTCGATCTTGACCGGCGCATAGGCATAAAAATGACCAAACCCGCCGCCCACGAAAGGTGCACTGCCCATTTGCCAGAACAGCCAAGACAGGCATTCGGCCCGCGCCGCGCCGTCTTTGGGCAAAAAGGCGCTACCAAACTTCTCGGCCAGGTACATCAGGATGGCGCCGGACTCGAACACCCGCACCGGGTTGGCCGGGTCGGTACGGTCCAGCAGCGCCGGGATCTTGGAGTTGGGGTTGACAGACACGAACCCGCTGCCGAACTGCTCACCCTCGTTGATGCGAATCAGCCACGCGTCGTACTCCGCCCCGCTGTGGCCTTGGGCCAGCAGCTCTTCCAGCATCACCGTGACTTTGACGCCATTGGGCGTGCCCAGCGAATACAGCTGCAGCGGGTGGCGGCCTACGGGCAGCTCTTTGTCGTGTGTGGCTCCGGCAATCGGCCGGTTGATGCTGGCGAACTGGCCGCCGTTTTCTTTGTTCCATTGCCAGATGGCGGGTGGGGTGTAGGGGGTGGGATCAGACATGCGGAGGGGCTCCAAGCAAATGATGTGGATGAAGAGCGGAATGGCCTTTGCCGGAAGCGTTATTGAGTCGGCATCATTGAACTTGAAACAACCCTTCGGGCTGAGCCTGTCGAAGCCTTGCGCGGCGCTTTGACTACGCTCAGTGAACGGCTTCAAATGGGTTGGTGTCGACTCAATAGTGCTCCGGCTCACGGCCAAAACTGTGTCGTTTGACACGCAGCGAAATCATAGACCGTAGGCTCATCCGTGACGTGATACGCCTACCCCAAGCCTGCCGCGCCACGGCAGGGCTGAAAAACGCTGAAAAAGGCGGTCGACCCCAGCACCACCAGTCGATGCGCGCCTGTGCACGCGCGATTCCGGCAAGCGCCACGGGTGTCCGTAAAGTCTGCACCTACCGCGGCTTCCGTCGCTTTCGCGCGGCACTGGGCAGTTCGCCAAAATGCTGGCGATAACTCGCGGAGAAGTCTCCGAAGTTGTGAAACCCCGCTGCTGTGGCGACTTCTGCCACGGTGAGCGAGCAAGGCGACGTGGTCAGCATGAGATGGGCTTTTTCCAGCCGTCTTTTGAGTGCGTAGCGTATCGGCGATATGCCGACATGGTTTGAAAAAGCGCGGTGCAGGGTACGTATCCCTACACCCGTCACCTGGGCGAGGTCCTCCAGCCGAGGGGCCTGGTCCAACGAACTTTCAATGTAGTCCATTGCTCGTTTCACAATCGATGCCGTCGCCAGGTCCTGCGACTTGTACGGATGGTTGTCAGTTGGCCAGGTCAGCACAAGCTGCATCAGGAGCCCTTCACTCACTCTGCTTGCAAGGTCCACATCGGAGCTATGCCCCGTATGCGGCACCTGGGCCAAGCAAGCTACCGCAGATTGCAGCCAGCGTGATTCAGGGGATTGGGCATCCATCCAGGTTTTGAACCTCGGTGTGTCTCCGTCCCAAGAATGCCCGTATAGCATCTTGCAAGTCTTCATCAAATCGGAGGCGGGTATCTTCAAGTTGACGATTCGCGAGTCCGCAGAAAGGCGCATGGCAGGCTGGTCGCCGATATTGATCGCTGCGGCATCGCCAGCGCTGAAGACACGGTCATCCGTCTTTGCATACCCCCGGCACAGCATGCTGAGATTCAAATAGTCAGTCGGCACTGTCGTCGCGAACGACACGTCGCAGCCGTATTCGACCGAGCCGCAATGCAATGCGCCAAGTTCAAACTCACGGTAGCTGAATCGAACACGCTTGTCGCGCGGGATGTTGAGCGCGTGGGGGGTGTAAACACTCTGGAGAAGTTCCATTGCGCGGTCAGCGGTTTGGGTCTCCAACACGGTGCGCCATCGGGTGGTTGCAGGCCAACCGCCAGGCGCACCGTCTAAGGGAATGAACTCGGAGGACATGCCCAACTGTGTCTCCGAACCGCCCGTTTCTCTATCAGGGATGGTACTGAGACAACGGGGCCTACACCCAAAACCCGTTGCGCTTGGAGCGATAGCGTAGCGCCGCATAGGCAGCGTCGACCAGCGATTGGCCGCGTTCATTCAATGCCGCACCAGGGGCCATGCGTGTCATGTGATATCCGAAGGACATCTGCTCTGCCGGATCACCAAACCCGATACTTCCGCCAAAACCGGCGTGGCCGTAGGCGGTAGTTCCGAGGGCAATGGAGGCATTGGCAACGTGCTGCCGGTTGTCCATCGCGCCGTGGAAGCCCAGCCCGAAGCGGCTGGACATGCGAAACGTTTGATCTATTGCGGTGGCAGCGTGAATCGTACCGAGCTGCGCCGCGTAGTCGTCGGGAAGGAGCCGAACGCCATTAAAACCACCGGCATTCACCAACGCCGCATACATGGTCGCAAGGCCTCTTCCGTTGGTCACGCCGCCTGCTGCGCCTATTTCTGACTGAAGCGACAGCCGAGAGTTGTAGGCCGGCGGGGTACTGGGAGGCGTACCAAACCACCCCCCCGCGTTGAAGAAGACCGCCGCTTGCAAACCTGTGGGATCAAGCCCGATCCTGGACATGAAGGGATCCCCTGGAAGCGTTTCATTGGTGCCAAGCATCGGAGCCACGCGTTCCAGATGCTCCGACGGCAACCCAATCCAGAAGTCCATTCCCAATGGATTTGCGACACGATCATGAAAGAACTTTCCGAGAGAGACACCGGAAACACGGCGTATCAGTTCCCCTATCAACCAGCCAAAGGTAAGGGCATGGTAGCCCTGCATGGTGCCCGGCTCCCACCAGGGGCTCATCTGTGCGATGGCTTTGGTCATGTAGTCCACATCGGCCCAGGCCTGGTCAGGAACAGGGGTTGCAAACGGAATTGCGGGGACTCCTGCGGAGTGATGCAAGGCCATCCGTACCGTGGCCGCCCCTTTGCCCTGGGCCGCAAATTCGGGCCAATAGTGCGCGATGGGACGGTTCAGATCCAGTACTCCCTCGGCAATGAGGATGTGTGCGCACAACGCGGTCGCGGCCTTGGTGCAGGAAAACACGAGCGATAGTTGATCGCGCTGCCAGGGCCGACTTGGCTTGGCGGAGAGCGTGTCGGCAAAGCCCCCCCAGGCTTCGAGCGCTGGCAGGCCCTTGTGGGTCATTGCCAGAGATGCGCCAATTTCTCCGCGTTGCTCAAAGTTGCGGACAAACTCATCAAAAACCGGCATGAATCGATCACTCACGTAACCGCTGACCAGCGCGCCATTGGAGAGGCTGACTTGCTTGAGCGGCAGCGCGGTGTTCCATGAAGAGGCCGCGGCTTCAGCGGACCCACAGCCGGCGACCAGGCCTGCCGATGTTGCAACCAAGCTGCTACCAAGTGCCAAAAAGCCTCTGCGAGTCGATTGAGGGTGGATCATCTTGTCTCCTGAGTGTCGATGTTGTGAATCGCGGAGCACTCAGTGTCGGCAGAAGCTGCCACGGCTTCTACCGGAAAAAGGACAGCCCAATACCGAAAGTCGGCCGTGCTGTCGCTTGTGTTGCAGCAGGAATTTGGAGAAGACGCGCCGAGGAGACGCCGCTTGCCATAGCACCAGCTATGGCGGTGCCTGGCGCCGTGCAGCCGCGCAGGGGCAACATGGCCGATTGCTACAAATTTTATAGCTTACAGCGCTTACCTAGTAAGCGCTAGATGCCAAAACACCATAAATTCTGGTCTCCAGCCCGCCTGTCTTTGGTTCAGTGCGCCTTATCCCAGTTCAACCCTACACCGACCTCCGCCAACAGCGGCACCTTCAGCGCAGCCACTTCCGCCATCAAGCGCGGGATGTGGGTCTTGAGCCAGTCCACCTCGCTCTCGGGTAGCTCGAACACCAGTTCGTCGTGCACCTGCATGATCATCTTGATGTCCGGCTTGTGGGCGTCCAGCTCTTTTTGCACCGCCACCATGGCCAGCTTGATGAGGTCTGCCGCCGTGCCCTGCATGGGCGCGTTGATGGCAGCGCGCTCGGCGCCGGCGCGGCGGGGGCCGTTGGGGGAGTTGATCTCGGGCAGGTACAGGCGGCGGCCAAACACGGTTTCGACATAGCCCATGGATTTGGCGGCGGCCTTGGTCTCGTCCATGTACTGCTTCACGCCGGGGTAGCGCTGGAAGTATTTGTCGATGTAGGCGGCTGCGGCCTTGGTCTCTATCCCTAAGTTCTTGGCCAGGCCAAAGCTGCTCATGCCGTAGATGAGGCCAAAGTTGATGACCTTGGCGTAGCGGCGTTGCTCGCTGGTGACCTGATCGACCTCCACACCAAACACCTCGGCAGCGGTGGCGCGGTGCACGTCAAGCCCGGCGTGGAAGGCGTGCAGCAGCGAGTGGTCGCCGCTCAGGTGGGCCATGATGCGCAGCTCGATCTGTGAGTAGTCGGCGCTGGCGATCACACGGCCTGCGGGGGCCACAAAGGCCTCGCGCACGCGGCGGCCTTCGGGGGTGCGGATGGGGATGTTCTGTAGGTTGGGGTCGTTGCTGGACAGACGGCCTGTGACGGCCACAGCCTGCGCGTAGTGCGTGTGCACGCGGCCTGTGCGTGGCAGCGCCAGCTGGGCCAGCTTGTCGGTGTAGGTGCCTTTGAGCTTGACGAGGCTGCGGTGCTCCAGCAGCTTGGCGGGCAGGGGGTAGTCCTCGGCCAGCTTTTCCAGCACTTCTTCGTCGGTGCTGCGGGCGCCGGTGGCGGTCTTCTTCACCACGGGCATGCCCAGCTTGTCGAAGAAGATTTCGCCCAGCTGCTTGGGGCTGCTCAGGTTGAAGGGCTGGCCCGCAATTTCGTACGCCTCGGTTTCGAGCTGCAGGATGCGCTGGCCCAGCTCGTGGCTTTGCGCGGCCAGCGTGGGGGCGTCAATCAGCACGCCGTTGCGTTCGATGCGGTACAGGGCCTCGCTGCTCTGCATCTCCAACTCGTAGATGAAGCGCAGCTTGTCATCCGCCTGCAGCAGGGGCCACAGGGCGTTGTGCACGTCCAGGGTCTGGTCGGAGTCTTCGCACGAGTAGGCGGCGGCCTTGTCGACCGGCACTTGCGCAAACGGAATCTGGTGCGCCCCCTTGCCGCACAGGTCCTCATACGTGATGCCCTTGCGGCCGGTGTGGCGCTCGGCCAGGCTGGTCAGGTTGTGGGGCTTGTGCACTTCGAGCACGTAGCTTTGCAGCATGGTGTCGTGCGCGTAGCCCTGCACCTCGATGCCGTGGTTGGCGAACACATGGCGGTCGTATTTGATGTGCTGGCCCAGCTTGTGGTGCTTAGGGTTTTCCAACCAGGGCTTGAGGCGGGCGAGCACTTCGTCCAGCGGCAGTTGCGCGGGGGCATCGGGGCCTTCGTGGCGCAGGGGGATGTAGGCGGCCTCGCCGGGCTGTACGCTGAAGCTGATGCCGACGATTTGCGCACGCATTTCGTCGAGGGAGTCGGTCTCGGTGTCGATGGCCGTGAGCGGGGCCTTGTGCAGGCGCTCCAGCCACTGGTCAAAGTCGGCCCAGTTGAGGATGGTGTCGTACACCACGGTGCGGTGCTGGGCTTCCTCAGCCACGGTGCTGGCGGAATGATCGGCAAACAAATCGCCGCTTTGGCCGGGCATGGCAACGGTGGGAGCGGTGGCTGCGGGGGCCGATGCACCCTTGATGGCGGCGGCCAGGCCCTTGAAGCCGTATTGTTCGTAAAACGGCAGCAGGCCGGCGTTGTCTGGCGCGTCGAGCGTGATGTCATCAAACCCAGGCAGGCCGGGGATGTAGTCGGCCAGCGCGCAGTCGGTCTTCATGGTGACGAGCTGGCGGCTCAAGGCCAGCTGGCCGCTGGCAATCGCCTCGCGCAGGTTGTTGCCCGCCACGCCCTTGATGGCGTCGGCGTTGGCAATCAGGTTGTCGAGCGAGCCGTATTCTTCCAGCCACTTGGCGGCCGTCTTGGGCCCTACCTTGGTCACGCCGGGCACGTTGTCCACGGTGTCGCCCACCAGGGCCTGGTAGTCCACCATCAGCGTGGGTGGCACGCCAAACTCTGCCGTCACGCCCGCCACATCGCGGCGCTTGCCGCTCATGGTGTCGATGATGGTGATGTGCTCGTTGACCAGCTGGCTCAAGTCTTTGTCGCCGCTGGACACGATGACTTCAATGCCCTGCGCTGCGGCCATGTGGGCCAGGGTGGCGATCACGTCGTCGGCCTCCACGCCGGGCACGGCCACTACCTTCCAGCCCAGCAGGTCCACCACCTGGTGGATGGGCTCGATCTGGCTGCGCAGGTCGTCGGGCATGGGCGAGCGCGTGGCCTTGTATTCGGTGTACAGGGCGTCGCGGAAGGTGGGGCCCGAGGCGTCGAACACGCAGACGGCGTAGTCGGCCACCACCTCTTTGCGCAGGGCCTGCATCATGTTGATCATGCCGCGAATGGCACCGGTGGCAGGGCTTGTGGGGTCGCCCGGCACGGCCCGCAGGTCGGGCATGGCGTGGAAGGCGCGGTAGAGGTAGCTGGAGCCATCCACCAGCACCAGGGTCTTTTTGTTGCTCATGCGGCAATTGTGCACGGGCAGCGCCCGCCGGGCGGCGCTCTACAATCGCCCGATGCGCGCTGTTCACCTTCTCCTGCTGCTGGGCATGGCCTGCGGCAATGCCCTGGCCCAAACCCCGTCTCCATCCCCTGCCCCGACCGCCTCAGGCACTGGCGCACAGCGCGAGGCGCTGCCCGATCCCGAGCCCCTGTCTGGCCGCACCAACCAGCGCACGGAGCGCATCCAGATCGAAGACGCAGGCAGCCGTGTGGATGAGCTGCGGGTAGGCGGGCAGACCCAAAATATCTCGGTGCAGCCCAAAACCGGCAGCCTGCCCGCCTACGAAGTGCAGTCGCCTGACGGCGCGCGCAGCCGCGCTGGCGGCAACAATGGCGCAGAGACCACCACGGCACCCCGCGTCTGGAACGTGTTCAAGTTCTGATGGCCTGCAGGGTGGCACGCACACACTGCGCTGCCACCGGTTAAGCCTCCTCCCGCCGCCTGCTGTTTAGCCCCTCCCCTTCTCATTTCTTCGACCCCCTGAGCGATGGCCGTTTTTACCGAAGTCTCCAATCCCGAGGCGCGCGAGTTGCTGCGCCGTTTGCAACTGGGCGAGCTGGTGGAGCTGCGCGGCATTGAGGGTGGCATCGAGAACACCAACTACTTTCTGACCAGCGACCAGGGCGAGTTCGTGCTGACGCTGTTCGAGCGCCTGACGGCCGAGCAGCTACCGTTTTACCTGTACCTGATGAAGCACCTGGCGCACGGCGGTGTGCCCGTGCCTGACCCGCGTGCCGACAAGAACGGCGACATCCTGCACACCGTGTGTGGCAAGCCTGCCGCCGTGGTCAACAAGCTGCGCGGCAAGAGCCAGCTGGCGCCACAAGGCGTGCACTGCGCCGCAGTGGGCACCATGCTGGCCCGCATGCACCTGGCAGGCCGCGACTTTGACCGCCACCAGCCCAACCTGCGCGGCCTACCCTGGTGGAACGAGACCGTGCCGGTGGTGCTGCCCCACATTGACAACGCGCAGGCGGCGCTGCTGCGGTCCGAGCTGGCCTACCAGAACCACGTGGCCGCCAGCTCCGCCTATGCCGCCCTGCCGCGCGGGCCCGTGCATGCAGACCTGTTCCGCGACAACGTGATGTTCGAGGGTGAAGAGCTGACCGGCTTCTTCGACTTCTACTTTGCAGGTGTGGACACCTGGCTGTTTGACCTGGCCGTGTGCCTGAACGACTGGTGCATCGACCTGCCCACCGGCGCACACGATGCTGAGCGCGCCACGCGCATGCTGGACGCCTACCAGGCCGTGCGCCCGCTGACGGCCGCCGAGCGCGAGCTGCTGCCCGCCATGCTGCGCGCCGGGGCGCTGCGGTTCTGGATCTCGCGCCTGTGGGACTTTTACCTGCCGCGCGAGGCCTCCATGCTCAAGCCCCACGACCCCACGCACTTCGAGCGCGTGCTGCGCGGGCGACTGGCCCTGCCCGTGCACGCGGGCTGATCCCACAACGGACGGGCAGCCTCTAACCCCTGGCCCAGCCACCGGTTTGGGGCAGTGGGGTAAATTCGACCTTATTCGCCCACTCGGCATCGAAAGCCGCTCGGCGCCCCTTATTGGCGCCGGGGCGCAGCCAGCGGTGCTGGGCCTCTCCTCCTTTCCAACGTATTCATGAAACTCCACATCGTTCCCGCACGCACCGGCATGGCCTGGGTCAAGCTCGGCGTCCGGGCGTTCTGGCGGCAGCCCATGGCGCTGGCTGCGCTGTTCTTCATGACCATGGCGGCGATGTCGCTGGCCACGATGATCCCGCTGGTGGGCCCAGCCATTGCACTGGTACTGCTGCCGTCGGCAACACTGGCCATGATGGTGGCGGCGGCGCAGGCATCGCAAGGGCGGTTTCCGATGCCCACGGTGCTGCTGGTGGCGTTTCGCACCGGGCGCGAGCGGCTGCGCGACATGCTGACACTGGGTGTGCTGTATGCGGTGGCTTTCCTCGGCATCATGGGCCTGTCGGCCCTGCTCGACGGCGGGCAGTTTGCACAGGTGTACCTGGGTGGCGCGCCCATGACCCGGGAGATTGCCGAGAACCCGGACTTCCAGCGCGCCATGTGGCTGTCGATGGTGCTGTACCTGCCGCTGTCGCTGCTGTTCTGGCATGCACCGGGGCTGGTGCACTGGCATGGTGTGCCGCCGGTCAAGGCACTGTTCTTCAGCATCGTGGCCTGCGTGCGCAACTTTGGCGCGTTCCTGGTTTATGGGCTGGGCTGGCTGGGGGTGTTTCTGCTGGGCGGGTTGGTGGTCAGCATCGTGTCTGCACTGCTGGCCGTGGCGGGGCTGGCGGGATCGATGGCCGGTGGCATCATGGTGGGCGCCGCCATGATGATGGCGGCGATGTTCTTCACCTCGGTGGTCTTCACCTTCCGCGACTGCTTCGAGCCCCCATCCACCCCTGCGCAAGAAGAGGCGCCCCATGACAACCCGCCCCCCAATCCACCCGACACCCCCCCTGCAGGGCCGCTCTGACGACGAGCTGGTCTGGTTCCAGCGGCGCAGCGTGGTACAGGCCGCCGCGCTGTGGGTGGCAGGCGGTGGTTGGGCCGCCGCCCATGCCCAGGCGCGCAGCAACATCGTGGAGGTGCGGGGCGAGGTGCTGCGCAATGGCGAGCCCCTGACCGCGCAGCACACCATCAGCGCCAACGACCACATCGAAACTGGGCCCGGTGCCAGCCTGGTGTTCTCGGTGGGCGACAGCGCCTTCATGGTGCGGCAGAACTCACGCATGGCGATGGAGAGCGACACCCCCACGGCCGTCAAGCTGCTGCGCCTGCTCAGCGGTGCGGTGGCCACGGTGTGGGGGCGCGGCCCCGACCGGCAGATTGCGCTGCCCACGGCTACCGCAGGCATTCGAGGTACCGGCGTGTACGCCGAGGTGTTTGCCGACCAGGACCAGCGCGGCTACCTTTGCAACTGTTATGGCACGGTGGAGCTGACGGCAGGCGGCGAGCGCCTGGTGAGCCAGTCCAGCTACCACCAGTCGTTCTGGGCTGAGCCCGCACCCCGCAATGGCCGGCTGCTGACTCCGGCCGGTGCCATCAACCACACGGACGAAGAGATGGAGTTCTTGGCGGGGCTGGTCAACCAGCGCACCGCGTGGCAGGTGTCGGGCCGCAAGGGCGTCAAGGACGGCAGCGGCGGCGCGGCCGCACCGGCCAACAGTTACGGAAGCGGCAACTCCTACGGCCCGCCCGGCTCCCGGGACTGAACGCTGCTCAGCGGTACTCTGCCGCGCTGAGCCGCAGCGCGCCGCGATGGCTGCGCGGCGCGCATTGAGGTGCCGTTACGCAGTGCGTCAGGCACTGCGTCAAACCGTCACACAAACGTCAAACCACTGTCACGGGGCGTTCCTAGGATCGCGGGCTGGATTCCATGCCACCCGCCCCACACGCCTTTCCAACAAGGTTCCCGGTCGGATCAGGGCGTGGCATGCCCGTTCGCATACCCACTTGGAAACACTCCGAAAATGACCCAACCGACGATGCCCACCCGCCGCAAGGCCCTGCAACTGCTGGCCGGCGTTCCCATGCTGCCGCTCAGCGCCAGCGCCTCGGCCGCCCTGCTGACCGCCTGCGGTGGCAGCGACTCCGCCGCGCCCGGCTATGTGTCGGCCAGCTTCACGTCGATGGCAGCCCCCACCCTGGCCAACGCCGCTGCCATGGCCACGACCACCGTGGGCTCCACGCTCAACATCAAGCTCAGCGACGACTCGGTGCGCTCGTACCAGCTGGCTTACCAGCCGTTCTTCGTGACGGGCGACATGGTGTCCGACGGCAAGGGCGGCACCATCCTGTCGGGTGGCTACTACGACATCAACAACAAACCCATCATCGACGCCACGGTGGCTGGCAAGGAACGCCAGTACTTCTCGGACTCGCCCGACGGCACCTCGCTGCTGACCGTGGCCAACCCCACCGTGACTGGCCTCAAGGGCAAGGCCGTGTTTGCCGTGGTGCAGTTTGAATACACCACCTGGGCGCAAGACGGCAAGACCGACATGTACGGCAAGCTGCCCTCGCCCATCGCCGTGCTGACGCTGGACCAGGACCAGACCACCGGCAAGCTGAGCCTGGTGAAGTACCACAACGTGGACACCTCCAAGGTGCACGGCCTGTGGATCACCTGCGGCGCGAGCCTGTCGCCCTGGGGCACCCACCTGTCGAGCGAAGAATACGAACCCGATGCGTTCAGCATCGCCAGCAACGCCATGTTCAAGGCCTACAGCAAGAACTTGTATGGCGACGAAACCAAGGCCAATCCCTACCACTACGGCCACATGCCCGAAGTGACGGTGAACCCCGATGGCACCGCCAGCATCAAGAAGCACTTCTGCATGGGCCGCATCTCGCACGAGCTGGTGCAGGTGATGCCTGACAACCGCACGGCGCTGATGGGCGACGACGCCACCAACAGCGGCTACTTCGTGTTCGTGGCCGACAAGGAAAAAGACCTGTCGTCCGGCACGCTGTACGTTGCCAAGGTGGGCAGCGGCTTCTCCATCGACCCCAAGGTCGGCACAGCAGCGCCCCTCACCTGGATCAAGATGGGCTCGGCCACCAGCGCCGAGATCGAGAACCTGGCCAACACGCTCAAGCCCACGGACATCATGACCGTGAAGACCACCGACCCGGCCGATGCCAGCTACACCAAGATCGTGGCCAACGGCAAGACCGAGTGGATCAAGCTGAACCCTGGCATGGAAAAGGCCGCTGCCTTCCTGGAAACCCACCGCTACGCCGCCTACCTCGGCGCCAGCCTGGGCTTCACCAAGATGGAAGGCACCACGGTCAACGCCAAGGACAAGATTGCCTACTCTGCGCTGCAGAACATCCAGTCGTCCATGGTGGCAGGCAACGCCGCCAACGTGCCGGGCAACGGCATCTCGGTGCCCAAGCAACTGGTGGCCGGCGCCGTGATGGCGCTGAACCTCAAGGGTGGCCAGAAGGACACCGCTGGCGGCACCATCAACAGCGAATGGATGCCCGTGGACACCAAGGTGCTGCTGGCCGGTGAAGACATCACCGCCGACGCCCTGGGCAACACCGCCAACCCCAACAACATCGCCAACCCGGACAACCTCAAGTTCTCCGAAAAGATGCGCACCCTGTTCATCGGCGAAGACAGCAGCCAGCACGTCAACAACTTCCTGTGGGCCTACAACGTGGACACCAAGCAGCTGTCGCGCGTGATGTCGATCCCCTCGGGCGGCGAGTCCACCGGCCTGCACGCCGTGGACGAGATCAACGGCTGGACGTACATCATGAGCAACTTCCAGCACGCCGGTGACTGGGGCGCCATCCACAGCGTGGTCAAGGACACGCTGGACCCGATGATCAAGGCCAACTACAAGAACAAGAACGGCGCGGCCGTGGGCTACCTGACGGCAGCGGCCAAGCAGCCCAGCCTGAACCAGGCCTGAACTCAGCCTGAAACCAGCCTGAGCTAGAGGCCAACAGGGCTGCACCCGGTGCGGCCCGCTTCAAAAACCAACGGGGCCCGAGGGCCCCGTTATCATTGGCGGCCCCGGTTTGCTATACAAACAATAGCTACCAGGGCATAAGGTACTAGCGCTAGCAGGCGATCTAGCTCAAAACGCGCTATTCGACCACCGTCAGCTTGGCCACCGACAGCGCCAGCCACTTGGTGCCGTGGCGCGGAAAGTTGACCTGTGCACGTGCGTCGTCGCCGGTGCCTTCAATGGCCAGCACCTTGCCCTCGCCAAACTTGGTGTGGAACACGGCAATGCCCGCGCGCAGGCCGTGCGAGGGCGCCGCCTTCTGCGCAGGCACTGGGGGGCTGGCAAACGTCTCGGATTTGAAGCCAAATTGGCCTCTAGCGCTAGATCCATATGCGCTACCAGCTCCTGAATTAGTAGCGAAACTGGGCGTATACGAGCCAAAGCCCTGCTGCTTGGGCGTGATCCACTTGAGGGCCGCTTCGGGCAGTTCGTCAAAAAACCGGCTCTTGATGTTGTAGCGCGTCTGCCCGTGCAGCATGCGCGTTTGCGAGTGACTCAGGTACAGGCGCTTGCGGGCGCGGGTGATGGCCACGTACATCAGGCGACGCTCTTCCTCCAGGCCGTCGCGGTCGCTGGCGGAGTTCTCGTGGGGGAACAGGCCCTCCTCCATGCCGCCGATGAACACGCAGTCAAACTCCAGCCCCTTGCTGGCGTGCACCGTCATGAGCTGCACAGCGTCCTGCCCAGCCTGGGCCTGGTTGTCACCGGCTTCGAGCGCGGCGTGGGTCAGGAAGGCGGCCAGGGGCGAGAGGGTTTCGCCGGTGTCGGCATCCACAATGCCGGGCACAGCGGGTTTCAAAGGCTCGTCGAGTACGGGCGCGTTCGGGTCCAGCCCTTGGCTGACCACGCTTTGGGTGAGCGGCGTGCCGTGCTCGTCCAGCGGCAGCGCCACCGCGTCACGGCCAAAGCCCTCTTGCGTGACAAAGCTCTCGGCGGCGTTGACCAGTTCCTCCAAGTTCTCGATGCGGTCGGCGCCTTCCTTCTCGGTGCGAAAGTGCTCCACCAGCCCCGTGGATTCGAGCATCTGCTCGATGATGCCGCGCAGGTTCAGGCCCTGGGTCTGCTCGCGCAGCACATCCACCATGGCCACAAACGCGCCCAGGTTGGCCCCCGCCTTGCCGGGCACAGCGCTCACCGCATCGTGCAACGAGCAGCCTGCGGCGCGGGCCGCGTCCTGCAGCACCTCGATGCTGCGCGCGCCAATGCCGCGCGGAGGAAAGTTGACGACGCGCGTGAAGCTGGTGTCGTCGTGCGGGTTCTCCAACAGGCGCAAATACGCCAGCGCGTGCTTGATTTCTGCACGTTCAAAAAACCGCAGGCCGCCGTACACGCGGTAGGGCACGCTGGCATTGAACAGCGCCGATTCGATCACCCGGCTTTGCGCATTGCTGCGATAAAGCACTGCAATCTCTTTGCGCTCAAAGCCGTCGTTGCGCACCAGCTGCTTGATCTCGTCGACCATCCACTGCGCCTCGGCCAGGTCCGAGCTGGCCTCGTACACGCGCACGGGCTCGCCTGCGCCCTGCGTGGTGCGCAGGTTCTTGCCCAGGCGGCGGCTGTTGTGGCTGATGAGGGCATTGGCCGAGTCAAGGATGTTGCTGTAGCTGCGGTAGTTCTGCTCCAGCTTGATCTGGCGTTGCACATCGAACTCGCGCACAAAGTCGGTCATGTTGCCCACGCGCGCGCCACGGAAGGCGTAGATGCTCTGGTCGTCGTCGCCCACTGCGATCACGCTGCCGCGCGCTTCAAAGCGCCCGCCCACGTCGTTACCCGCCAGCTGCTTGAGCCAGGCGTACTGCAGCTTGTTGGTGTCCTGGAACTCATCGACCAGGATGTGCGCAAAGCGGCGCTGGTAATGCTCGCGAATGGGGTCGTTGTCGCGCAGCAGCTCGTAGCTGCGCAGCATCAGTTCGCCAAAGTCCACCACGCCCTCGCGCTGGCATTGCTCTTCGTACAGCTGATAGATCTCGACCTTCTTGCGGGCGTCGCTGTCGTGCGCCTCCACGTTGGCGGGGCGCAGGCCTTCTTCCTTGCAATTGGCAATGAAATACGCCAGCTGCTTGGGTGGAAAACGCTCATCGTCCACGTTGTGCTGCTTGCAAAGGCGCTTGATAGCCGAGAGCTGGTCCTGGGTGTCGAGGATCTGGAACGACTGCGACAGCCCCGCCGCCTTGTGGTGCGCGCGCAGCAGCCGGTTGCACAAGCCGTGGAAGGTACCGATCCACATGCCGCGCACGTTCACCGGCAACATGGCCGACAGACGGGCCACCATCTCCTTGGCGGCCTTGTTGGTGAAGGTGACGGCCAGGATACCGCCCGGCGTGGCGTAGCCGTTCTGCAGCAGCCAGGCGATGCGGGTGGTAAGCACCCGGGTCTTGCCCGACCCGGCCCCCGCCAGGATGAGGGCATGGCCTGCGGGCAGCGTCACCGCAGCCAGTTGCTCGTCATTCAGGTTAGTCAGAAGGGGGGATGCAGCCGAGGGCGCACCGGAGTGTGGGGGCACCAGCGCATCTGGCACACCCGAAAACGGGTCTTGTGGGAACATCCAGCCATTGTAGAAAGCCCCTGCCCCACGCTGCCCCACACCATGAAAAACATTGCCCTCACCCTGGCCAGCCTGTGGCTTGCACTGGCGCATGCCCCCCAGGCGCTGGCCCAGGCCAGTTGCAGCAGCGACGGCACCCCCAGGCCTTTGGCCGTGTTCGAGCGATTCATCAGCGCCGACTGCGAGGCCTGCTGGGGCGATGCTGCCACCCCGGCACCGTCGGCCAACGCAGGTGCCATGGTGCTGGACTGGATCGTGCCCGGCAAGACGGGCGATGAAGCCCCCTTGTCGGCTGCGGCCACAACCGATGCTCTGCCGCGCCTGAAGGCCCTGGGGCGCAAGCCGCCCATTTCCACCGATGTGTATGTCACACCAGTGGATGGAGCGGCACGCGGCCGGTTGCGCGTGGCCCACGGGGTGGCGTTCAATGACTATGTGGGCACAGGTATCAACTTCACCCCCTCCCCCGTGGCGCCACAGCGCAAGGCTGCTGCCACGCCCCTTGCCTTTCGCCTGCTGCTGGTGGAGGCCATCCCCACAGGCACCGACGGCACGGTGGTGCCCCGTTTCATCGTGCGCAACCAGTTCGAGGGCACCTGGCCCCAGGCATACCGGGCCGCAAGCAGCAAAGGCAAGCCGTGGGCATGGATGGAGACCCGCTCCATGCGCATCCCCGATGGCGCGCAGGCCGAGCGGCTGCATCTGGTCGGCTGGGTGCAAGATGCCTCGGGCAGCATCGTGGCGGCCGCCCAATCCGTATGCAGGTAATACCGGGGCCGTTATGACGGCCATTTGGCAGGCGGGTAGAATCAAGCACCGGGCCCAAGTTTCTTGACGCCCGGTTTTTTGTGCCTGCGCTCAGCAGGGTTCGGAGTGACTCTCACGTTCACTCTCGCAAAGCCGGTCTGACAGCCAAGCGCCCACCGCCGTCGAAATAGTTTGGCGGCGCCCCTTTATGGAGCTTGGAATCTCATGGAAATCTTCGACTACGACAACATCCTGCTGCTGCCTCGCAAGTGCCGCGTGGAAAGCCGCTCGGAATGCGACGCCAGCGTGGAGCTGGGCGGCCGCCGCTTTCGCCTGCCGGTGGTGCCCGCCAACATGAAGACCGTGGTGGACGAAACCATCTGCACCTGGATGGCGCAGAACGGTTACTTCTACGTCATGCACCGCTTTGACCTGGACAACATCCAGTTCGTCAAGGACATGCACGCCAAGGGCTGCTACGCGTCGATCTCGCTCGGCGTCAAGCAACCCGACTACGACACGGTGGACCAGCTGGTGGCCTTGGGACTCACGCCCGAATACATCACCATCGACATCGCCCATGGCCATGCCGACAGTGTGAAGAACATGATTGGCTACCTCAAAAAGCACCTGCCCCAGTCGTTTGTGATCGCGGGTAACGTAGCCACACCCGAAGCCATCATCGACCTGGAAAACTGGGGCGCCGATGCCACCAAGGTGGGCGTAGGCCCGGGCAAGGTGTGCATCACCAAGCTCAAGACCGGTTTTGGCACGGGTGGCTGGCAGCTCAGCGCGCTCAAGTGGTGTGCCCGCGTGGCCACCAAGCCCATCATTGCCGATGGCGGCATCCGCAGCCACGGCGACATCGCCAAGAGCATCCGCTTTGGCGCCAGCATGGTGATGATCGGCTCGCTGTTTGCGGGCCACGAGGAGTCACCAGGCAAAACGGTGGAAGTGGACGGCGCGCTGTTCAAGGAGTACTACGGCTCGGCCAGCGACTTCAACAAAGGCGAATACAAGCATGTCGAAGGCAAGCGCATCCTCGAACCTATCAAGGGCAAACTGGCCGAGACGCTGATCGAGATGGAGCAGGACGTGCAAAGCTCCATCAGCTACTCGGGCGGCACCAAGCTGATGGACGTGCGCAAGGTCAACTATGTGATCCTGGGCGGCGACAACGCAGGCGAACACCTGCTGATGTAACCCAGAAGCCGGGCGCGGATTCCGGCGCGGTCAGGCCCGCAGCAGGTTCTGCGCCATGTGGTGCAGGTCATGGCCGGGCTTGGCCAGGGCATCCACGATGCTGAAGTGATTCAACCCCGGCAAGGCCACGCTGCGGGGCACGAAATGGCTGCCCCAGGCGTGCTGCATGAGCTGGTTCTGGCGCAGGAACTCGGGGCTTTCATCGGCCCCGACGGCGCAATACAGTGTGCCGGTGGGCGGCTCCAGCAAACGCGCAGGGCTGCATTGCAGTACCTGCTGCTCGGTCAGGTGCAACACCGACTGGTACATGGGCGTATGCATGACGGGTTCGAGATCGTGCACCCCAGAGATCGACAGCGCATTGCGCACCAAGCCATCTGGCAAGCCCTTGCCGATGAGCGACCACACGCTGGTGAGCAGCAGCGCCGCCAGTTGCCCGCCAGCAGAATGCCCCGCCACGGTGATCCGCTGGGGGTCGCCACCATGGGCAGCAATGTGGTGCCACACCCAACCCAGAGCCTTCTCCATCTGCCGCGCGATGTGAGGAATGGTCACCGGCGCCTGCGGAGTGCCCGGGCACAGCGCGTAGTTCACCACCACCACACAAAACCCGGCCTGGGTAAAGGGCGGAGCGATGAACGAGTGATCGGATTTGTCGAGCGACCGCCAGTAACCGCCGTGGATGAACACCAGTACCGGCACCGGCCCACCCGCGGTGCGGGTGGACGGAAACACGTCCAGGGTTTCCCCGACACCTGTGCCATAGGTCACATCCAGCGCACAGGGGACATTGGCGCGTACCTGGGCCGAGTCTTGCGCCCAACGCTGGAAGTAGTCCATGTAGTCAGGGACAAGGGCGCGGTTGTTGTACATGCGCTCCAGCCAGGCGGGGTCATACAGGGGCAAGGTCATGGGCAGTGGTCTCCGTGTAGTGCAGGCTACATTCCGCGCGGTGGGGTGCGCCCTCTGAAGGCTCGGCAGGCACAGAAATGACGCTGGTGCTACAGAATCATCTGGCCAATCGCCGTACGCTGCAAGCTCCGTGACAGGCTGCAGCGCCAAAAAGGCACATGATGCCAACAGACACGCCCTTGAATACCTTTTCGCAGCAGAGCAACGCCATGACCACCACACCGCTTCGCATCGCCGTTCTTGGCATTGGCATGATGGGGTTGCCCATGGCCAGGCGGCTCAGCGAAGCAGGCCACCAGGTGCAGGCATGGAACCGGACCCGCGCCAAGGCAGAACCGCTGACGCAATGGGGTGTGACCGTGCACGGCAGCCCTGCCGATGCCGTCAAGGACGCCGACATTGCCATCAGTCTGCTTGAGAACGGCCCGGTCGTGGGCCAGGTCCTGTTTGAACAGGGCACTGCCCGGGCGATGCGCCCAGGCGCTCTTTTCATTGACATGGCCTCCATACAGCCCAGCGAGGCCCGCGACCACGCGGCCCGCCTGGGCGAGCTGGGCCTGACCCACCTGGACGCACCGGTATCGGGTGGCACCGTCGGTGCCGAAGCTGGCACCCTGGCCATCATGGCTGGCGGACGGCCTGAAGACTTTGCCCGTGCCCGGCCCGTGTTCGCCTGCCTGGGGCGCGCCACGCATGTGGGGCCACACGGCGCTGGGCAACTGGCCAAACTTGCCAACCAGATGATCGTGGGCATCACGATTGGCGCCGTGGCCGAAGCGCTGCTTTTTGCCGCCAAGGGTGGTGCCGATATGGCTAAGGTCCGCGAGGCCATCAGTGGTGGTTTTGCCGACAGCCGCATCCTGCAGTTGCATGGTCAGCGCATGGTGGAACGCGACTTTGCGCCCCGGGGCCGCATGGCTGTCCAGCTCAAGGACATGCGCAATGCTCTGGCCACGGCCAGGGAGACGGGTTTCGACGCCCCCATCACCGCACTGTTCGAGGCGCTGTATGCCGAGGGTGTGGACCACGGTCTGGGCGAACTGGACCACAGCGGTCTCTTTGTAGAACTGGCCAGTCGCAACGCAATGCAATAATTTTTGAGCACGACTTGCAGAGTGCTAAAAAATTAGTGCATAATTCGAGGCTCTGCAGCAATGCAGACAAATTTAAAAGATTTGGGTTCTTAGCTCAGTTGGTAGAGCAGCGGACTCTTAATCCGTAGGTCGAGTGTTCGAGTCACTCAGGACCCACCAAATCAAGCCGCAAGGCACAAAAAGCCTGTTACCCATAAGTAGCAGGCTTTTTTGTTTTCAGACCGATTGCTTCCCCGCTCGCGGCAGCCCGGCCCCATGGCACGGAGTCGTCCGCCGGCAGCACCATCGTCTGGCCGCCTGGGGCCCACGGCCCCGGTGTCCGCCCTCCACGGGTGGCAACGGATGTGTCTTTGCGAGAACCGCCGCGTGCTCTGCCCGCTGTCAGCCCACCATGCCATGGTGACCAGGCAGCGCCACGGATGCGCACCGATTTTTCGAACCATGAATCCAGGCATCTACTCTTCGCGTATCTGTTGCAGTCGGGCAGCAACAATGCTGAGGCAGCAATTGCAAACAAATGTCTTGCGAAGCGGCACGGCACGCTCCCGTCGATACACTTTGTCATACAAGTGACACCATCCAGGCATGGATCCGATGCGCCCATCCGCCAGGTACGAGCCAGTAAAAAGAACACTGTGAAATCCATTTCCGCCACCCGTGCACTCCCCCTTTTTATCGCGCTGATCACTGCCGGGCTGATTTCTGCCCCCACCCCGCAAGCCAACGCCCAGACAATCAAGGCCCGCAACACTGCTGCCAAAGAGAAGGCACTGGTAAGCCAGGAGCGTGAGGTTGCCCGCGCAGTGCAGACCAGCGACAGCGCGCGCGAAACCAATCCATTGACCACTCCTGCGCTACCCGCACGGCAGTGGAAAGTCAGCCTGAAGGAACTGGGCGTTGGGCGCCCAATCGCATTGCGCGGCGTGGAGAGTGAAGCCAGCGTGGGGGTGGGCGTAAGGCGTGACGAGGTCGTGGAAGCCGCCAAACTGCGCCTGACCTTCACGCTGTCGCCCGCATTGATCCCGTCACTGTCGCATCTCAAGCTGATGCTCAACGACGAAACCTTGCAGACCGTGGTGCTGGACAAGGAGCGGCTGGGCACGCCGCAGACGGTCGAACTCAACATTGACCCGCGCTATTTCACCGACTACAACCGGTTCCGCTTCCAGTTCATCGGCCACTACACGATGGAATGCGAGACGCCCACCCATTCAAGCCTGTGGGCCACCATCAGCAACGACAGCCAGCTGGAGCTTTCGTTGAGGCAGATCCCCCTGCGCAACGACCTCGCGCTGCTGCCTGCTCCGTTCTTCGACCCCCGCGACAACCGCCCCGTGAAGCTGCCATTTGTGTTCGGTAGCCAACCCAGCACCGGCACGCTCAAGGCATCGGGCTCCATCGCCAGCTGGATCGGCATGCTCGCAGGCTACCGAGGCAACCAGTTCCCCGTGCTGGAGAACCAGTTGCCGCGCTCGCATGCCGTGGTGCTGGCCACCAATGGCCAACGCCCCGCGTTCCTGCAGGACATGGCGCCGGTGACCGAGCCTACGATCTCCATGGTCAACCACCCCGAAGTGCCGGGGGCCAAACTGCTGCTGGTGCTGGGCAAGGACGACGCCCAGCTGCAGATGGCGGCCGACGCCTTGGCCCTGGGCAAAGCGGTTTTGTCTGGGCAAACCATTGCAGTCAAATCGCTGGACTATCCCGCACTAACCAAGCCCTACGACGCCCCGCGCTGGATAACCACCCAGCGGCCCGTGAAGCTGGCCGAGCTTGTGGGCAGCCCCTCGGACCTGCAACTGCGCGGCACGGTGCTCAATGACACGGTGAACATCTACACCCGCATGGCCCCAGACCTGTTCACCTGGAACGCCAAGGGCGTGCCACTGGACCTGGCCTACCGCTACACCCCCAGCAGCGTTTCGGACAATGGCAGCCTGAACATCTCCATCAACAACCAGTTCATCCAGTCCTACCCGCTGCAGTCGCGCGATGAGCGCACCAGCGGCAAGAACACCGTGATGCTGCCCCTGTTCGACGATGGCAACGCGCAAAACCGTTCGGACCTGAAGATCCCCGCCTTCATGATCGGCGGCGACAACCAGCTGCAGTTCGCGTTCCAGATCCCACCCAACGACCTGGGCCGCTGCAAGTCCGCGCCCCCCACCGAACTGTTTGCGGCCATTGATCCGCAGTCCACCATCGACCTGACAGGTTTTCGCCACTACCTGGCCATGCCCAATCTGGCGGCCTATGCCAACAGCGGCTTTCCCTTCACCCGGGTGCCCGACCTGGCCCAGACCTCCATCATCTTGCCCAACCAGCCCAGCACCGCAGACATCGAGGTCTTCCTGACCTCCGTAGGCCGCATGAGCGCCTCGACTGGCTATCCAGGCACCCGTTTTCAGCTGCTGCGCGCTGCGGACGCCAACAAGGCGGGTGACACAGACATCCTGATCGTGTCGCAGGCAGACGCCGATGGTTTGCTGGAGCAATGGAAGAACCACCTGCCAGCCCTGCTGGCCGCTGGCGCCCGGTCGGTGCAGCCCCTGGAACGCGCGCTGGGCTCGTTCATCGAGCTGTTCAACCTGGAGTCCGAGCACCGTCTGTCCGCCTCCGGAGGACAGGCCGTGCTGCAGGGCACGGGACCGCTGGCGGCGGTCACAGGGTTCGAGTCGCCCTTGCACAGCGGACGCAGTGTGGTGGCGCTCACGGCCACCGACAAGGAAGCCATGGGGCTGTTGAGCCAGAGCCTGAACGATGCGGGCAAGATCAAGAGCCTGCGCGGCGATCTGGGCCTGATGCGGGGCGACGCCATCGAGAGCTTTCGCATCAAGCCGGTCTACTACGTGGGCGACCTGCCGTGGTGGCAACGCCTGTGGTTCCACCTGCACAGCCACCCCTTGCTGCTAGCGTTGGCGGGTATTGCCACTGGCCTTCTGCTGACATTCATTGTCTATGGCGCCCTGCGTACCATGGCGCGCCGCCGACTGGCCTCCCAGCATGACTGATCCCATTCGTCGGCGTACCGCCTTGCAAGCAGGCGGTGGTGCCGCGCTGCTGTCCTGGCTGCCCAGCCTCCGCGCACAGCCCAAACCCAGTGCAGACCGACTCGGGTGGCCTGCCTGGGAAGCGTTCAAGGCACAGTTCATCAACGAAGGCGGCCGCGTTGTTTCCGACGATGCCGAGGGCGGGCAGACCTACTCCGAAGGTCAGGCATACGCCTTGTTTTTTGCTTTGGTGGCCAATGACCGTGCCACCTTTGACAAGTTGCTGCGATGGACCGAAAACAACCTGTGCGACGGAGACATGACAGCCCGGCTGCCTGCCTGGCTATGGGGCAAACGCCCCGATGGCACCTGGGGGGTCATCGACAGCAACGCAGCCTCTGACGCCGACCTCTGGATTGCCTACGCACTGGGCGAGGCAGGTCGTCTGTGGAACGTGCGTAGTTTCCGCGCACTCTCGGCCCTGCTGGCTGCCCGTATCCTGCGCGAAGAAACTGCCAACCTGCCGGGCCTTGGGCTGACCCTTCTACCGGCGCCCCAGGGATTTGTGCAAGGAGACGGACGCTGGCGCCTGAACCCTAGCTACATGCCCATGCACCTGATGCACTGGCTGGCGGCTGTGGACCCGCAGCCCGAATGGAAGCAACTGGCGGACAGCTCGCTCAAGGTCATCCAGGGCGCATCGCCCAAGGGCTTTGCCCCCGACTGGACTGTGTACGACGCCAAGCGGGGTTTTCTGGTGGACGACAAGGGCAAGGAAAAAGGCCAGGGCAGCTACAACGCGATCCGTGTCTATCTATGGGCTGGCACGCTGCACGCCAACGCACCAGGCCGCAAGGCCCTGCTGGATAACCTGCAGCCCATGGCACGTTTTGTGCGCGAGCAGGGTTACCCGCCAGAGTACATCGACATTCAGACGGCACAGGCCTCGGGCCCTGCACCCTCAGGGTTCTCTGCAGCGGTGCTGCCGTTCTTGCGGGCCGTGGGGGACGACCGTACCCTGCAATCGCAGCGCATGCGCCTGGAGGCCCGCCCATTGCGCCCTACCGCCTACTACGAGCAGGTGCTGGGCTTGTTTGGGCTCGGCGCCATGGAGGGGCAATATCGCTTCACGGCAAGCGGGCAGCTTACTGTACGGTGGACACCGTGAAACACCACACCCGTCATTGGCTGCCGTCACTGACCTTGCTTGCAGCGGCCTGCCTGCCCGCGCAGCAAGGTGTGCTTGCCAGTACTCCGCCCGCCATCGAAGCAGAATTGCTGAGCGGCGCGCGCATGTGGGCCAGCAAAAACCGCCCCGATATGGCCCGCCAGTTGGTGGACAAGCTGCTGGCGATGGACCCCAACTCTCCGGAAGGCCTGGCCACACTGGGTGATCTGGCACTGCGCGAAAAGAAAACTGATGAGGCCCAGCGTGTACTGGCCACCTTGCGTGCACGCCATCCGGGTCACGTACTGACCCAGGAACTGGAAACCCTGGTGCGCGTGTATGGCCCCGACCGCGAAAAACTCGCCCAGATGCGCCTGATGGCGCGTGCAGGCCGCAAGGCCGAGGCCGCCGACCTGGCGCGCGAGCTGTTTCCACAAGGTCCACCCACGCTCGGCGGGCTGGCACTGGAATATCATCAGATCATGGGATCGACGGCCAAGAAGAGCACCGAGTCCCAACGCCAGTTGGCCAGGCTGTACCAGCAGACCGGGGAGTCTCGCTACCGACTGGCACAACTGGAGTTGCGCATGTACCAGGGCGAAAACCCAACGGCCGTGGTACAGGAAATCGAGGCGCTGGCAAAGCAGCCCGACACGAATGCCCAGCAACTGCAAGACCTGTGGCGTCGCGCCCTGGACCGGCTGGCCAACACTCCAGCCAACCTGCCCCGTGTGCGCGCATTCCTGCAGCGCTACCCGGCCGACAACGCGATGGTGGAACGACTGGCTGCCATGCAGCAAGCAGTCGAACGCGCAGCGCGCCTGGCCCGTGACCCGGCCAACATAGCCCGCCAGGCAGCACGCACCGCCCTTGACCAGGGCAACATTGACTTGGCTGAAGAACAGATCCAGGCAACGCTGGCGTTGCGGCCCCAAGATGGCGAGAGCCGGGGCAACCTGGGGTTGATCCGCTTGCGCCAGGGTCAGCATGCGCAGGCGCAGGAACTGTTCAGCCAAGCCTATATGCTGACGCGCCAAGGCCGATGGCAGGAGCTACAGGCCACCGCCAGGTTCTGGGGACTGTTGCGACAGGCCGACAGGGCTATCGAACAAAATGAACTGGGCACCGCCGCCAACCTGGCCGAGCGTGCGTTGCAGATGCAACCCCAAAGTGCCGACGCATTGACCACTCTGGCCGGCATTCGCGACCTGCAGGGCGACCATGCGCTGGCGCAAAACCTCTACCAACAAGCACTGCGGCAGGAGCCAGACGGCACATCCGCCATCAAAGGTCTGGCGAGTCTCTATGCCCGCACCGGTCGCGTCACCCAAGCGTTGGCACTGCTGGCTGAGGCCGCCGCACGCGATGCAACACTCGCCACAAAACTATCCAGCGCCCAGGCTGATGTGCTGGTGGCCCAAGCGGAGGACGACCTTCAGGCACAGCGCCTCGGCCCCGCACTGCGTGCGCTGGAATCTGCAGTGGTGCTCGCCCCCGACGATGCGTGGATACGGCACCGCCTCGCGCGTGTTTACATTCGCCTGGGGCGACCCCAGGAAGCGCTGCACGCCATGGATGAGGGAGTTGCGCGTATTCCGTCAGGCGCAGTCAACGCCGAGATGTTGTATGCCCGTGCCCTGATACGTTCGGCCCTGGACGATGACAGCGCAGCCCTGGCAGACATGAAGCGGATACCTACCGTCGATCAGACAGACTCCATGCGCGCGCTGGTACGGCTCTCGAGCGTCAAGTCGCTGGTCACCAAAGCCCTGACGACGCTGCCCCCAGCAGACGTCGAGGAATTGCTACGCCAGGCAGAGGAAACAGCAGGCAATGAAGCAGACCTGCTCTACACCGTGGGCAATGCCTGGTTGCGCCGTGCGCAGCCTGCAAGAGGCGTAGCGGTTTTCACCCGCTTGGCGGCCCGCGTACCCGCGCTGACGCTGGACACCCAACTGGACTACGCCCAATTGCTCAACCGGGCGGAGGACGATTCCGTTCTGGCCGAGCAATTGCCCCGCCTGCTGCAAGCCACGGACTGGACCACCGAGCAAGAAGCCCGGCTGGTTGCGCTGTACACAGCGCACCAGGAGCGGCTCATCGAACAGCAGCGCCAGGCCGGTCGAACAAGTGAAGCCTCGCGTCTGGCGCGCAAGGCGTTGCCGCTGCCTGACACACTTTCTACGCCGCGCCAACGCACCCAGGCCCAGGCCCGGTTGCTCATAGCTGCGGCCGAATATGCCGATGCCGCACAGTTGCTCAAACCTCTGGCATCCGCGCAACCCGATGACCTGTCTGTTCGCATATCGCTGGCTGACGCCCTGTCACGCCTCCAGGGCTCAGGCGACACGCGGGCCGCAGCCGACGAAGCCACGTGGTTGAAGGAGCACATCCCAACCGGCGATGCGGGGCAACAACTGGCGCTGCTGCGCATATGGCAACGTATCGGCCGCATGGACGAGGCGCGGACAATGGCGACCCGATTGCTGGAGGCCTTCCCGCAGGACAGCGACGTGCTGCTGCATGCGGCTCGCCTGGAGCGGGCCAACCGCAACTACGCGCAGGCCATGGTGTTCTTCCGCAGCGCACTCATGCTGGAGACACGCGGAAAGGACGCTGCACCCGCCACGGCACCTGACATCCAAGCCCAGGCATCCACTGACTCAGAGCGCCCACTGGTTCTTCAGCAGAGCTACACACTGTCCGTGCCCGCAGATCCCGCCGTTATCGCCAAGATCCAAGGCGAGATCGACGCTATCGAGGCGAGGCGCCAGCCGCGGATCGAAGCAGGGCACCAGGCACTGAACAAGCGCTCCACCGACGGCATCTCCAGCCTGCACGGCTGGGAACGTCCCGTAGTGGCGTGGATGCCGCGAGGCTATGACGGACACTATTTCTTGCACGTGGATCGGGTGCAGCTTGATGCGGGTGACCTCCCTACTGACGGCTCAGACTTGCTCACCTTTGGGCAAGTGGCGGCATTGCCACCAGGATCCCCTTTTGCCACTGAACGGCGCCAACGCGGCCAGGGCACCAACCTTGGTTTCGGCTATGTGGGGGATGACCTCGAGTGGGACATTGGGACCACCGGGGTCGGCTTTCCGGTGACCAATGTGGTGGGTGGCCTGGCCAAGACCGGTGATCTGGGCCGCTACAGCTACAAGCTTGAAGCGTATCGGCGCCCCATCACCGGCAGCCTGCTGTCGTATGCGGGGGCACGCGACCCCATCACCGGCCAGGTGTGGGGCGGCGTGGTAGCGACTGGCGCTGCGGGCCGCCTTTCCACCGACATTGGGCCCTACAACACCTCGCTGAGCCTGAGCCTGGCAGCCCTCACCGGCAAAAATGTGGCAACCAACACCCGCGTCCAGCTGCGATGGGCACTGGACCGCGATGTGTGGCGCCACCGCGATGGCGTGGTCAACCTCGGTGTTGCCGTGTCAGCGTGGCACTATGGCAAGGACCTGTCCGAATACAGCTTCGGCCACGGGGGCTATTACAGTCCGCGCAACTACGCGTCCATCGCACTGCCTTTGGAGTGGAGCGGACGCCGCGGCGCATTGACCTGGCTGGCTCGCGGATCCGTTTCTGTTTCACGCAGCAGCAGTGGCGATAGCGACTACTTTCCGCAAAGCGCACTTCTGCAGTCCCTGGCACGTGCGCGGCTGGCGACCGACGGTAGCGTTCCGGTCTATGCGGGCAGTTCGGGCTCGGGTTTCGGGCGGTCGTTCCGGGGTGCGCTGGAGTACCAGGTCACGTCACACCTCGCACTGGGTGCGCAGCTGGAGCTGGACCGCTCGGCCTACTACGCACCCACTAATTTCATGGTGTACGGCCGCTACCGTTTCGAACCTGGCGGGGCTCCGCTGGACAACCGCCCACGGCCGGTGCAGACCTATTCGAGCTTCTGACATGTCCTTTGCATCTGCATCACAACGCAAGAGCCCCCCTGCACCGGGTGTTCTGCGCTCGCTCGCCATGCGCCTCAGGCCCTCGTTGGGCACTGCCAGCGCCGTCCAACCGACGACGACCATCGGCATTGCAGACCTGCCAGATGGCATTGGCCACTTGCCCTCCCATGTACCCGTCTCTCTGGTTGCCGCCGACAGCGGAAGCGCTGCGGTATGGTTCCCTGCGCTGATCGAAGACGCTTTGGCCGCTGGCCCCTTGGGGCTGGTGGCGTCCAGCACGCAGTGGTTGGACGAACTCCTGGAACGCCCCGCAGTGCGGGCGGCCTACTGCTCGGGCAAGATCAAGCTCTGGGTACTATCGCCTGGCATGCAGGTGCACGTCCAGCGCCATGGTCTCCTCCCACTGATGCAGGAGCTTGAACGCACTGGCCTGCTGCCACAGCACGCACTCTATCTCTGCGACGCACAAAACCTGTTGTCCGGATTGAGCATGACCCAACTCGCCCGGGTCAGTGACCAGCTCAGCGCCCTGTGCCGCCAGCGACAGCGCCCGGTGGTGTTAGCGTTCTCGCCACCGCTGGACACCACTGCGCTTTTGCCAACGCTGCGCAACCTGTGCCAGATGTCCATGCACATCGCCACCCTGAACGCCGACGCTGACCGCTGGCGTCTCAATCTGGACCGCTGGGGTTCGGACATGGGGGCCCTTTTTCAGACCGCCTTTGGCTTGGTCCACGACGTCAGCACACACCGCCTTACAGCGGACGGCACCCGTACCCAGGGTGCCATACCCGAGCTGGTCACTGCAGCAGACCAGTGGAGTGTGTTGGCAACCCGGGCATCGGTAGAGGGTCAGCGCGGTGTGCCTGGCCACTGGCGCATCGTGGACGACCTGGAGGACATCGAAGTGGCGGCAGCCACCAGCGTGGCGTCCACTGTGCTGATCGACGCGGGCGCGGCTAGCGACTTTGAAGCCCGCGCCCGCCTGGTGCACCAGTTGCGTCTTTCGCGCCCCCCCACCCTCAAGATCGTGGTGCGCGAAAACCTGGGCAAGTTGCGCACCCACAGCGAACAGGCCCTGCTGCATCTGGGCGCCACCGTGGTGGTCTACAAAGAGGTGGGGTTCTCAAGACTACTGCAACTACTGCAAGACATCAGTACACAGAGCCACACCCGCAGAGTGCACCCTGACTACGCACAGGCGCTTGACAGCTTCATGCCTCCCCGCGAGCGCGGCTACCAGGCCCCGGCACGGTTCTGCGCGCTGGTACGCGGCATGCTCGACCGTACCCAAGGCATTGGTCTGTCACACAGCCTGGTGCGGCTGAACATGTTGGACCAGATTCCGCACCTCGATGCGTTGCGCGCATGCCATACCTCGCGCGACGGTGACCTGTTCACTGCGGACCACGAAGCTGTCTACGTGTTCCTGTTTGCCTGCCGGGAGCCCGATGTGGAGCTGGCACTGCAGCGTGTATTTGCGCTGCCGCTGACCCAGCTGTTCACCTCGCAGGCTACGGACTGCTCAGAGACCGGCATACGCGCGATGGCCGACCAGTTACAGGAGTCCCTGCGCAAGGGTGTGCAGGACTACAGTGCCATCCTGATCGCCATCAGCGCGCCCGCACCTGCAGCTCTGGTGCATCCTCCTGCACAGCCTGTGGCGCAGGTACCAGCGGACGTACCCGCACTGCCTTCGCACGCCAGCGCAGAGAGCCTGCAGCCCACAGCCTTGCCTCTAGTTGCAACAAGACTGCCCATGCGCCTCCATCCCATCGGACGGCGTGTCGTTCCGCGCCCCCTTGGGAGGACATCCACATGACAGGATGGATGTTTGTCTACATGCTGCTGGGTGCTCTGCTGGCCTGGCCTTGCGCCTGGCTCCTGCGCCGCGTCCTGCAGGCTCGCCAACCGCTGCGCTGCGTACAGCCATATCGTCCCCACCTACCGCCAAGCGAATCCCTCATTCCTCCGCAAGGCGGGATGCACAAGGCCCCATGAACAAAGAGTTTGCATGCGTGTGATTGCTGTCGTTTCGCCGCTCGGTGGGTCCGGGCGTACCACCTTGGTCGCACACCTGGCGTCCCTGGGCGCCCATCAAGGCCAGAACATGTTGGCCGTGGAACTCTGTGCCCAGAATCTGCTGGGCATTCACCTGGGCATGCCCCGCCCCGCCACACAAGGGTGGGCGGCACTCGCAGCCCAGGGCTCATGGTGGGCGGACGGCAGCTTCGACAACGCTGACGGCGTCAGCGTTCTGCCATTCGGTCCGGCTGCGCCGAAAACCATCACGTCGCTTCACAAGCTGCTGGAGGCCAACCCGCAGTGGCTGCAAGAACAGATGGAACTGCTCGACGTGCCGGAACACTGCACGGTACTGCTGGACACACCGCAATGGCCCTCGCCTCTTGCGGATGCTGCGCTGCGCTGCGCAGACACGGTGTTGGTGGTACTGGAAGCATCCGCACGCGGATGCGCCAGTGCTGACAATGTAAACACCATGCTGAAGACATCACCAGCAGCTCCCCATGCACAGGGCATCGCGGTGGCGCGTTTTGACCCACGCCGGACATCGCACCGTGAGGCGCTCAGCACACTGCGACAGCAGTGGGGAGGCCAATTGCTGCCCTACACCGTGCACGAAGACGAAAACCTCTCACGTGCGCTTGCAACATCGCAGTGCGTGAACAGCATGGCACCGCACGCGCAGTCCTCGCACGATCTCCAGGGCATCTTCCGTTGGCTGTCCGCGGCGCCCCCGTTGCAGCCGCTGCCGACACCCGCTGCTGGAGCCGCCAAACCATGACAGACCCAGCTTCCGCACACAGGGCGCTGGTTTGGCTCCGAGGCTGGCTGGAGGTTGACCCCGGAGCTCCCTGGTGGATGTGGCTCTGGCGCTGCTTTGTCCTGCCTCCCTCGCCGCAGCGCGCGCTGCGGCCCTGGTTGCTGCGCCCAGTGCGCGGGCTTTGGGCAGGACTTTGCTCAACCATGCGCTGGCTCTGGAGAACCCTGGCACTGGCGCTGACACTGCTTTTCTGGCCCATCCGGCTTTTTCTGCGCGCCATGGACCGTCTGGCCACCCACGTCAACGTGGGAAAGGGCATGCGGCTGGCCGACCAGTGGCTCACACCTGCCCTCGAAATCCCTGGTCTGCGCTGGGTGATCCTGGCCGTGGGCGCGGTGACGGGCTTGGTGGTCATGACCACCCCCTTCAACTGGTTTGGGCAACTGTTGTTCATGCTGCTTTGCTGGGGACTGTCCCTGGTGCTGCGGCGCCTGCCAGGCCGTTATCCATCGCTGGCGCTTGCCGCCATCAGCCTGCTCGCGATGGGGCGCTATGCTTGGTGGCGACTGACCTCTTCCATCGAATTCGATTCGGTCATCGAATCCTTCCTGGGCTACGGCCTGCTGGCTGCAGAGGCCTACACCTGGCTTGTGGTGGTGCTAGGCTTCATACAGACTGCCTGGCCCCTTCACCGCCGTCCAGCCGAACTGCAAGGCACGCCTGCGTCTTGGCCCACCGTAGACGTGTACATCCCCACTTACAACGAGCCGCTGAGCGTGGTGCGCACCACAGTGCTGGCGTCGATGGCGTTGGATTGGCCCAGGGAGAAGGTCAAGGTCTTCATCCTGGACGACGGCCGGCGCGAGGAATTCCGTGCATTCGCCGAATCGATGGGTGTGGGTTACATCGTGCGACCTGACAACAACCACGCCAAGGCAGGCAACCTGAACCATGCGCTGGGCAAAACCGATGGCGAGCTGGTCGCCATCTTCGACTGCGACCATATCCCCACGCGATCCTTCCTGACCACGGCCGTGGGCTGGTTTCAGCGCGATCCGAAGTGCGCCATGCTTCAAACGCCGCACCACTTCTTCTCGCCCGACCCGTTCGAGCGCAATCTGGGCACCTTCCGGCGCGTGCCCAATGAAGGCGCTTTGTTCTATGGCCTGATCCAGGACGGCAACGATTTCTGGAACGCGACCTTCTTCTGCGGATCGTGCGCGGTGATCCGCCGCGGCCCTCTGATGGAAGTGGGTGGCATCGCCGTGGAAACGGTGACCGAGGACGCCCACACCGCGCTCAAACTACATCGGCGCGGCTACACCACGGCCTACATCAATGAGACGCAGGCCGCTGGCCTGGCCACAGAAAGCCTGTCGGCCCATGTAGGCCAACGCATCCGCTGGGCGCGCGGCATGGCGCAGATCTTCCGTGTGGACAACCCCTTTCTGGGCAAGGGGCTCACGGTCTGGCAACGCATCTGCTATGCCAACGCCATGGTGCACTTCTTTTTCGGGCTTCCGAGGCTGGTGTTCCTCACCGCTCCCATGGCCTTCCTGTTCTTTGAATGGCACATCATCAACGCGGGCGCCATCATGATCGCCCTGTATGTGCTGCCCTACATCTTGCAATCGAACATTGCCAACGCGCACTTGCAAGGCGAGCACCGACACACTTTCTGGGCCGAGGTCTATGAAACCGTGCTGGCCTGGTACGTGGCACTGCCCACCACGGTGGCGCTTATCAACCCGCGTCTGGGCAAGTTCAACGTGACTGCCAAGGGCGGGCTGGTGGATGAGCCGTACTTCGACTGGGTGATCTCCCGCCCATACACCGTGCTGGTGCTGCTCAACTTTGCGGCCTTTGGCATGGGACTCCTCCGCTTGTTCTTCTGGAACACCGAGGAAACGGCCACCGTACTCCTCAATCTGCTGTGGACGGTGTACAGCATTCTCATGCTAGGTGCTGCATTGGGTGTTGCGTCCGAGGCGCGCCAGGTGCGGCGAATGCACCGCGTCGCCACGCAGTTGCCTGCGACCTTGTACAAGGACGATGGCACTGTGTTGCAGGCCCTTTGCATCGACTTCTCTATGACCGGCGTGGGACTACAACTGCCAGAAGGCACCCCGCTGGTCGTGGGGGACAAAGTGCAGATTGGACTGTGGCGCAGCGACACGGAATGCACCTTTCCTGCCACGGCGATGCTGCACAGGGGGCAGAGCTCCACCGGTTTTCAGTTCGACCCCATGACGCGCGAACAACAAATCGACCTGGTGCAATGCACCTTTGCTCGACCAGACACCTGGCGGCAATGGAACGACAGCCATGACACCGACCGCCCCCTGCACGGCTTGCAGGAAATCGCGCAACTGGGTGTGCTGGGCTACCGCAAGTTCTGGATTTCGCTGATAGATTCGGCACGCAGCCGATGGCCCTTTAGCAAACAGCGCAGTCAGGAAGGGCTGCAGGCATGAGCTTCTGGCACCTGATTTTCCTTGCCAAGGTGGGGCTGTACTTCGGTGGCTATATTGGCCTGAACTGGTGGTTGAACCTCCTGCTGTGGCTATCCATGCTGCCCCCCATTCCACACGCTGGGTGGCGACGTGCACGCACTGCAGTTGCCCTGCCAGCAGCGGTAGCGCTCCTGTATGCAGACTCGTACCTGCCCAGCCCAGGGCGCGTGCTGTCACAGCTCAAAGCGCTGAGCGGATTCAGCGCAGACTATTGGCTGGAGCTCGCCCAGCGGGTTTTCAACCCTGAAATGCTGGTGGCGGGGTTGGTCGGTATCGTGCTTTATTTGGCATTGGCCCGACGGGTACGTGCAGGGACCTTCGCACTGCTGGCCCTGTTGAGTGTGCCGGTGGTAGCGGCCTTGCAGGAGCAGGCAGCCACCCCGCAGGCCACCGTGGCCACGGCAGACGGCAAGAACCGAGGCGCCGCACCCAACGCCAGCCAGGACACCTCGCCTGATGCCCTACTACTGCGCTTTTACGCCAGCGAAAGCCAAAGGCGCGTCCAGTTCACCGCGCCCAATGCGCCCCCGGCATTCGACATCATCCTTCTGCATGTGTGCTCCTTGTCGTGGGATGACATGGACTTTGTAGGACAGCGGGACAACCCGTTCCTCAAGCGTTTTGATGTGCTGTTCACCAACTTCAACAGTGCCGCCAGCTACAGCGGGCCGGCCTCGCTGCGGGTATTGCACGGCACCTGCGGGCAAACGCCGCACAACAAGCTGTACGAGGGCATTGATCCGCAGTGCTATGTGTTTCCCAACCTGGAAAAAGTGGGTTACCAGACCGCTGCGCTGCTCAACCACGACGGTGTGTACGAAGAGTTTGCCCATGCGCTAGAACAGCGCGGAGGCCTTGCTGGCAAGCTGCAGTCCAATCAGGGCGCACCTGTGCACATGCAGAATTTTGATGGCTCGCCCATCTATAACGACCACGCCCTGCTGGCGCAGTGGTGGAAGAAGCGCAGCAATGACCGAAGCGCAGGGCCCGTGGCACTCTACTACAACACCATATCCCTGCACGATGGCAACAGGGTGCCTGGCATGGCTTCGCGCAACAGCCTGGAGACGTTCAAGCCCCGTCTGGTGCAGCTGTTGGCTGACTTCGACAAGTTCATTGCCGAACTGGAGGCAGCAGGCCGCCCTGTGGTCGTGGTGCTGGTCCCCGAGCATGGAGCATCGCTGCGCGGAGACAAGATGCAGATGTCTGGCATGCGGGAGATTCCGGGCCCCCGCATCACCCTTGTCCCTGCGGCAGTGAAGCTGGTGGGCATGAAGCCGTCGGAGGCATCCGCCCCCTCCGGCCCCCTAGTCGTGAACCAGCCGATGAGCTACTTGGGCTTGTACACCCTGCTGGGCGATCTGATTCGCGATAACCCTTACGCCGACTCCGCACGCCCGTTGGCGGAACGGCTTGCGGCCCCGGTCACCACCCCCTTTGTGTCAGAGAACGCCGATGTGATCGTCATGCGCAACATGGAGGGCAAGTACCTGATGCGCTCGGGGAACGGCGAATGGGTTCCCTACAACTATTGACGGCGTTGGCATAAAGCCTGAAGGGCGCGTGACGAGGGGTTGCGCAACAGCCCCCCCCTCTTCGACAAGCGGCCGCATACGTCCCGCATAATCTATCCGCACCTCGCACCATCCTGCGATGCTGCGGAGGTGCGATGTCCTTTCGCGTGCCCTTAACACCCATCTGCCACCACCCATGAACCCACAAGCCCATCTGCTCTGGAAAGCACCCCGCTGGGCGCTCGCGATCCTGTTGGCTGTGCTGGGCATGCTCGGGCCTTTCTCTATCGATACCTACATCCCCGCCTTCTCGGGCATCGCTGCGGCACTGGGAGCCACGCCGGTGGAAATGCAGCAGACGCTGTCCGCCTACCTGTTCGGCTTTGCGTTCATGAGTCTGTTCCATGGCGCGCTAGCGGACAGCTTCGGGCGCAGGCCCGTGATCTTGTGGGGCATTGCCGTGTTCACGCTGGCATCCGCCGGGTGCGCACTGTCACAAACGATTGGTCAATTGGTCTTTTTTCGCGCCCTGCAAGGTTTGTCCACGGGGGCAGGCATCGTGGTCTCCCGCGCGGTGATCCGCGACATGTTCCCTCCTGCACAAGCGCAGAAGGTTATGAGCCAGGTGACCATCTACTTTGGAGTGGCTCCAGCAATTGCTCCCATCATCGGAGGCTGGCTGTTTGTCCACACTGGGTGGCACAGCATCTTCTGGTTCCTGACCCTGGTGGGGGTTGCGCTGTGGACGGCCAACTTCCGACTGCTGCCCGAGACCCTGCATGTGGAGCAGCGCCAGCCCTTTCATGTGCGCCACCTGATGCGCGGCTACGTACAGCTGGGCACCAGTGCGCGCTTTGTGCTGCTGGCTCTGGCCAGTGGCGTGCCCTTCAATGGCATGTTCCTGTACGTGCTCTCGGCCCCTGCATTTCTGGGAGAGCACCTGTCGCTGGCACCCACGCAATTTTTCTGGTTTTTTGTGCTCACCATCTCGGGGATCATGGGCGGCGCGTGGCTAAGTGGACGGCTCGCGGGGCGTATCCCCCCCAAGCGCCAGATCCGCCACGGGTTTGTCATCATGTTTTCGGTGGCTGTACTGAACCTGGCAGCCAATCTGCTGTTCACCGCCCACGCCTGGTGGGCACTGGCACCCATCGCGATGTTCTCTTTTGGCTGGGCGCTGATGGTGCCCGTGGTGACTTTGCTGGTATTGGACCTCTACCCGGAGCGTCGGGGCATGGCCTCGTCCATGCAGGCGTTTGTCGGTTCTTCGGCCAATGGGCTGGTGGCGGGCCTCATAGCACCGCTGGTGATGCACTCCACCGTTTTACTGGCACTGTCATCGCTGCTGATGTTGTGCATCGGCATGCTTTCCTGGATCTATCTGCACCATCGCTGGCCCGAGATAGGTCGTACGCCAGTCCACCTCTGATCAGGACACTGATCAAGGACTGGACTGACGCCGGTCCACGTTCTTTTGCTGGTAATACCGGTTCTTTTCTGCATACATCGCCTGGTCTGCGCGGTGGATCGCTGCCTCCACCGCATCTCCCGACTGGCAACAGGCAATCCCCATGGCCAGGCTCAGATGCTGGCCGGGGTAGAACTGGTTGTTGAGTTCAAGCATCGACAAAATGCGTTCCTGCAATGCCATGGCCCCGCGCTCGTCCGTTCCAGGCAGCAACACCATGAACTCATCTCCACCAATGCGGGCTGCGCAGGCCGGGGTATCCACGGCCTTGGCCAACACCTCGCCGGCACGGCGCAGCAGGGAGTCCCCCGCTGCGTGGCCCTGCTCGTCGTTCACGACCTTGAGACCATTGAGATCAATGGCGATAACGGACAGCGGCCAAGGGCCCTTGCGGGTCAGGCGGTTGAGCTCTTCCGCGTAAAAGGCGCGGTTGCGCAACTGCGTGAGTACATCGTGCTTGCCCAGGTACTCCAGATAAGCCTCGGCCTTTTTGCGCGCCGTGATGTCCACCAGCGACAGCAGCACCAGGCCCCAGTCGCTCATGTGGTCGGCCAGCACCGAGAACTGCATGTGTATATGCACCGCGTCGCCAGACAAGGAGTAGTTGACCACCTCCCGCTGCTGGAAGGTCTTGCCTTCCCACAGGTCCAGCAGCTGCTCTGCAAAGGACTCATGCATCTCTCCGCGAAACACTCGACTGATATTGTTCAGCAGCATTTCCTTGCTCGCGGCACCAAACATGCGCAGTGTCTGCTGGTTGACATCGATCACCCGAATTTCGTGCATGCAGCGCGTCACGAACTCAGGATGCACCCGGATGAAAGTCTTGAAATCGTCGATACCCTGGGCACGCACGCCATCGAGCAGGTTCTTGACCGCGCTGAAATCCTCTACCCACAAGGACACCGGGGAATGCTCGAACAGGTCACGCGCATACTGCTCGCTGCGGCGCAGTTCAGCACCAGCGCGTACAGTGCCCGTCACATCCTCAAGCGACACCAGCACACGACTCCAGTTGTCCTCATACCCGGGCAAGATACGCGCACGGATCTGCACATCCAGCCGCCGCCCGTCGAGCGCGTAGTTCACAGTCTGGTTGGAAAACTCCAGCTGTCCGTCCCACAGCTGTGACAGTTCATGCGCCACCGCGTCGTGCATGTCGTCACGGAACACCTTGTCCAGGTTGGCCTCCAGAACCCGCTGGTTCTCGGCGGCAAACAGGTCCAGTGTGCGCTGATTGACCTTGAGCACCTTGAGTGCGGAGCTGCAGGCCCGCAGGCGGGCCGGATCTTGGGCCAGATACGTGCGGATATCAGTCACGCCTTCGGCGCGCCACTGGTCAAATAGCTGCTTGAGCGCACTGTAGTCCTCCAACCAGAGCGACACTGGCGCCAGCCCGAACATGTGCTCAAAGTCCGCACTCGAAGATAAAGAAGACGACACAGCAGATTCCTCCGGCGGCCATTATTGACGAGTCGCCGATGGCATCTGCGGCTGAAAAGGCGTCTACCATGAAAAAAGGCCAGCACCTTGCGGTACCAGCCTTTGCAACAGCGGTGGCGCTAGGCCACCAAACTGTCAGCGATCAGCGCGCGGGGCGTGCAGGACGCTTGCGGGCGTCGTGGGCCACGAAGGGCTTGCCAGCACCACCAGCAGGCTTGGCAAACGCCGGCTTGCGAGGAGCGAAATCGCCGCGCGGTGCACCCGCATCGCCACGGGGAGCAAAGCCACCACGGCCCGCGTCACCAAAGCCAGGCTTGCGGCCATAACCCTCACCGTCACGACGCGGCGCAAAACCACGGTCGCCGCCACGGTCATCGCGGCCAGCAAAACCGCCGCCGCCTTCACCACGGGCAGGGGCGCCACGGTTGTCACGACCAGCAAACCCACCGCCAAAACCACCACGATCATTGCCACCGCGTGCGGGACCACCGAAGCGACCGCGCGACTGGTTGTCACGGTTGTCATATGAACGGCCTGGGGCGCCACGGCCACCACCGAAATCGCCACCGCGAGGTGCCTGCGGCGCGCGCTGCGAGGGCTCCATGCCCGGAATCACTTCGGCCTTGAACTGCTGGCGGCTGTACGACTCAATGTCGTAGATCTTGCGGCGATCGCGGAACTCGGCAAACGTGATGGCCAGGCCATCGCGGCCCGCACGGCCGGTACGACCAATGCGGTGGGTGTAGTCCTCAGCCTTCATGGGCAGGCCGAAGTTGAACACGTGGGTGATGGTGGGCACGTCGATACCACGCGCGGCCACGTCGGTGGCCACCAGGATCTGAACCTGACCAGCGCGCAACGCCATCAAACGGCGATTGCGCAGGCCCTGGCTCAGGGCGCCGTGCAGCGCCACGGCCGAGAAGCCTTCTTGCTGCAGGTCGTTGGCCAAACCGTCACACTCCACCTGGGTACTGGCGAATACGATGGCTTGGTTGATCGTGGTGTCACGCAGCCAGTGGTCCAGCATCTTGCGCTTGTGCTGGGCGTTGTCGGCCCAGTACAGCACCTGCTTGATGTTGGCGTGCTTCTCTTGCGGAGAATCGATGGTCACCTTTTGCACAGACGAACCACCATCGTGCATCACGCGCATGGCCAGTTGCTGGATGCGGGGCGCGAAGGTGGCGCTGAACATCATGGTCTGCTTGCGCTGAGCGGTCAGCTGGTTCAGTTCGGCCAGGTCGTCCGAGAAGCCCAGGTCGAGCATGCGGTCGGCTTCGTCAACGACCAGGAACTGCACCTTGTCGAGCTTGATCTGCATCGAGCGCTGCAGGTCCAGCAGACGGCCGGGTGTTGCCACCACGAGGTCAGCGTTCTGCAGCTTGGCGATCTGCAGCTGGTAGGGCATGCCACCCACCACGTTGGCCACGCGCAGGCCGCGGCAATGCTTGACCAAGTCGATGGCGTCGTGCGCAACTTGCTGAGCCAGTTCACGCGTGGGGCACAGGATCAGGGCACCAGGGGTGGCGGCCTTGAAGTTGCGCGAGCTTGTGGGGTCCTTGCGCTTGGCACGCTTGGGAGCAGGTTCGCCACGGGCAGCGGCTTCGGCCACGGCGCGTTCAAAAGCGGCGCGCTCTTCGGCTTCGGCAGCGGCTTGCTGGTTGATCAGCGTGTGCAGCACGGGCAGCAGGAAGGCGGCGGTCTTGCCGCTGCCAGTCTGGCTGGAGACCATGAGGTCAATGAACTTGGTGGAGTCATTGCCACCGCCCATCGCCAGGGGGATGGCCTTGAGCTGCACGCTGGTGGGTTGGGTGTAGCCGAGGTCAGCCACAGCTTGCACGAGTTCAGGGGCCAGGCCCAGCTCAATGAAGCCGTTGGGTTCAGCGGTCACGGAAGCGTCGGCTTCGACAGCAGATGCCACGGCGTCCAGGGGGGAAGACTGCACGGAAATGTCGGCAGCAAAGGAAGTATCTGCAGGCGCGAATTCGCCCTGCACCAAAGAGGTGTCGGTCATGATTTTTCTCTCACGAAGACGGTCGCGGGCGCAGCCCACGATTGGCTTCGTCAAATGGTTAAAAAACATCAACCATCAAACGAAACCTGCGCTGGCGCAGAAAAGGCCGGAGCGGGTGGGCATTATTCGCCAGTCCTGCACTGTCGATGGACAGTCGGCTGGCAAGCCCGGTGTGTGAGGGGAGATGCACAATCTGCGAGGAATTCCTGCGCAGCCAGCGATTATTGCACGATTAAGGGTTTGCCCGCAATACCCCCTTTGCTTTTACCGGGGGAACCACCTCGATTGCGCCGAATTCTTTCGCGCGCCTTCGTAATGCACGCGCGCCCAGGGGCGGACATCACGCGGAACTACTGCCCTCCTCCCTTCCCCACCAAGAAAGAGGAGCAGCAACTTAGGACGTTTTCACATCCACGGCCAATAGGTGCTGGCGGTAATGCGCCAGCTCGTCGATGGACTCGTGGACATCTGCCAGGGCCGTGTGTTTTTGCGCCTTCTTGAAGCTGGTGTAAGCCTCAGGCTTCCAGCGCTTGGCCAGCTCCTTGAGCGTGCTCACATCTACGTTGCGATAGTGAAAGAACCGTTCGAGCTTGGGCATGTAGCGGACCAGAAACCGCCGGTCCTGGCCAATGCTGTTGCCGCACATGGGCGCGGTGCCCTTGGGGACGTACTGGGCCAGGAAAGCAAGGATCTTCTGCTCCGCTTCCTCCTCCGTCACCGTGGACGCCTTCACCTTGTCGATCAGGCCGCTGCGGCCGTGCGTGCCTTTGTTCCAGGCATCCATCTTGTTCAGCAATTCATCCGGCTGGTGAATGGCGAACACGGGGCCTTCGACGCGGGGTTCCAGGCTCGGACCGGTCACAACCACGGCGATCTCCAGCAGGCGGTCGGTGTCGGGCTCCAGGCCGGTCATTTCACAGTCCAGCCAGACCAGGTTCTGGTCGGATTTGGCAAGCGTGGCAGGGGTGGGGTTGTTGGCTTCTGACATGGCGCGCATTGTCGCCGATGGCCTAAACTCGCCGCACATGCCCACCTCTGACGACATTTCCCCCTCTTTGCTGTTCACCCTGGCCTTTGCAGCCGCGCTGCTGCTGGGCCTGGCCCTCAAGTTCTGGCTGGCGACGCGCCAGGTCCGGCATGTAGCACGCCATCGCGCTGCGGTCCCGGTACCGTTTGCCGAGCGCATCGCCCTGGCGGCGCACCAAAAGGCGGCCGACTACACCATCACCAAGGCCCGGCTGGGCATGCTGGAGATGGCGCTGGGCGCGGCCGTGCTGCTGGGCTGGACCTTGCTGGGCGGTCTGGACTCTTTGAACCAGACACTGCTTGCCGCACTGGGCGGCGGCATGTGGCAACAGATAGCATTGCTGGTGGCCTTTGCCGCCATCAGTGGCCTGATCGACCTGCCCCTGTCGCTGTACCAGACCTTCGTGGTGGAAGAACGGTTTGGCTTCAACAAGATGACCTGGCGCCTGTGGTTGGCGGACGCGCTCAAGGGGCTGCTGGTGGGCGCGATCATCGGGCTGCCCATTGCCGCGCTGATCCTCTGGTTGATGGGCGCTGCAGGCCCGCTGTGGTGGCTGTGGGCCTGGTGTTTCTGGATGGGTTTCAACCTGCTGCTGATGGTGATCTACCCCACCTTCATTGCACCGTTGTTCAATAAATTTCAGCCGCTCGAAGACGAGTCGCTCAAGACCCGCGTGACTGCGCTGATGCAGCGTTGCGGCTTCTCGGCCAAGGGGCTGTTCGTGATGGATGGCAGCCGCCGCAGCGCGCACGCCAACGCCTATTTCACCGGTTTTGGTGCCGCCAAGCGCGTGGTGTTTTACGACACCCTGCTGCGCCAGCTGGCGCCTGGCGAGGTCGAAGCCGTGCTCGCCCATGAGCTGGGCCACTTCAAGCACCGCCACATCATCCAGCGCATCGTGACCTTGTTCGCACTGAGCCTGGCGGGCTTTGCGTTGCTGGGCTGGCTCTCCACCCAGGTGTGGTTCTACACCGGGCTGGGCGTGCGACCCAACATCTCGCTCGACCCTGTCATCGCCGCCGCACCCAATGATGCGCTGGCACTGTTACTGTTCATGCTCGTCGTGCCGGTGTTCACCTTCTTCATCTCGCCGCTGTTTTCGCAACAATCGCGTCGCCATGAATTCCAGGCGGACGCGTATGCCGTAGCCCAGGCCAGCGGCGCCGACCTGTCGTCGGCCTTGCTCAAGCTGTACGAAGACAATGCCTCCACGCTGACACCCGATCCGGTATACGTGAAGTTTTACTACTCGCATCCGCCCGCCACTGAACGACTGGCGCGCATGCAAACCCCTGTCCACCCATGACTACCATGTTGAAGAAAAAAGATTGGTCCACGCTGATACGCCGGGCCCTGACAGCTACAGAAGTAGTAGCAAACCTAGCCAAGCTGGAGGGCTGGAGCCTCAGTGGTGACGGTGCCAACGTCGCCATCGAGAAGACCTACCACTTTGCCAATTACTACGAGACGATCTCGTTCGTGAACGCCCTGGCTTTCATCGCCAACGCGCAAGACCACCACCCTGATCTGTCGGTGCACTACAACCGTTGCGTGGTGCGACTGAACACGCACGACGTGCACGGCATCTCAAGCACCGACTTCGAGTGTGCCACCCAGTTCGACGCGCTGGTCTCGCTGTGACACAGGCCCACCATGGCTGAACGCAGCGCCCTCATGGAAGGCACCGTGGTGGCCAGCCATGGCCGCCACTGCATGGTCGAGACCCCCGATGGGGAGCGCCGCATCTGCCACCCCCGTGGTAAAAAAAGCCAGGCCGTCGTCGGCGACCATGTGCTGTGGCAAGCACCGCCGCCCGGCCAAGGCGAAGAAGGTACCATCGAAAAGGTCAAGGAGCGGCGCAACCTGTTTTACCGACAGGACGAGATCCGCACCAAGTCATTTGCTGCCAACCTCGATCAGGTGCTCATCCTGATTGCGGCGGAACCGGTGTTCTCCGAAAGCCAGCTCGCCCGCGCGCTGATTGCGGCAGAGGCCGAGGGCATCAAACCCATCATTGCCCTCAACAAGAGTGATTTGGTCGAGCCCTTTGCCCGTGCGTGGGAGCGCCTGTTGCCCTACCGGCACATGGGCGCAGGCAAACACTATGGCGTACTGCCGCTGTCGCTGACGCTGTCCAGCGATGTGGACCGCGCCCTGCTCATGGAACACCTGCAGGGCAAGACCACGCTGGTGCTGGGCCCGTCGGGGTCCGGCAAGAGCACGTTGATCAACCTGCTGGTGCCAGGCGCCTCGGTACTGACCGGCGAAATTTCACAGGCGCTGAACTCGGGCAAACACACCACCACCAGCACCCACTGGTACTGGATGGATGCAGCGCGCACCACAGCGCTGATCGACTCGCCAGGATTCCAGGAATTCGGGCTGCACCACATCGCCCCCATGCAATTGGCGGCCTGCATGCCCGACATCGCCGAGCACGCAACAGCCTGCAAGTTCTACAACTGCACCCACCTGCATGAACCAGGGTGTGGTGTGCTGGACGCCGTCAAACAGGGCCCAGGTGCTGGAGGAATAAGCCCCTCTCGCTACAAAATATATAGCGATTTATTTGAAGAGCTGAGTCACACCCGGTATTGACTGGCATCTGCCAGCAGCGCTGCGCCAAATAACGCCACAAAAACTGGCTAGCCCAGCAAACGCGCCAGCGTCAGCAGTGCCAGCAGCAGCATCCAGACCACCACCGAGCGCCACACCAGGCCCACCACGCTGCGCAGGTGACCCACCTCGGGCTCGCGACCGGGGGTGGAATCGCTGTCGCCCATGTCGGCGTCAATCTCCAGGCCTTGCGGCGCATGCAGCTCGGTACGTGCCTTCAACGCCTCACCGCCCAGGCGCACATTGATGGCACCTGCCGTCGCGGCGAGCACCACACCATCGTTGTCGTTGGGAAATCGCTGCGCGTGAAAACGCCAGCCTTCAATCGCTTCTTCAAAGCTACCGACCACCGCAAAGCTCAATGCCGTGAGCCGAGCGGGCAACCAGTCGATGGCGGTCCAGGCCTGTGCTGAGGCCTGTTGCAGGGATTCGCTAGCGGGCAAGGCGCCCGTGCGCTGCTTGTAATGCCAGTAGCGCGAGACAAATTCAGCCAGGCGATAAAGCACCGCCCCCGTCGGCCCCAAACCCAGTGCAGCCAGCACCGAGAACCAGGCCAGCACGCCAAACACGTGCCGGTGGGCTGCCAGCACCGAATACTCAATCACATGGCGCACGATTTCGCTGCGCGGCAGCGCGCCTACGTCCACCTGCTGCCAGTGCGCCAAACGCTCGCGCGCCGAATCTTCATCGCCCTCCTCCAGCGCATCGCGAATGCCAGTGAAGTGGTGACTGAACTGCCGAAACCCCAGCGTGACGTACAGCACGGCGACGCTCCAGAGCACAGCAAACGGCCAACCAAGGCCCCACAACAACAGCCAGTGGATGGCCAGTGTGACCAGAGCGGGGACGAGTACCGCGAGGCTCCACGCCACCCAGCCGTGGTGCGACTTGCCCGCATCGAAATTGCGGCTTACGGACAGCGCCCATGCACGCAGCCCCGCATGGATAGGATTGCTGCGAGCCAGAGGGCGGGCCTGCTCGATCAGCAGAGCGAACAGGATGGCGAAGAAACTCATGGGGGGCAATGATACTGGCGCCAAGCCACCGGAGCACGTGATTCCGCCGAACCTCAGCGACACATGCACCACGAAGAGCGCAACACGCTCGCAACCCTAGAAACCGGCACAGCCTGAGCCAGTGCCCCTGCGCAAGGGCCGCCCCGCCAAACCGGAGGCGCCCCCCAGCGGAGGAAGCCGCCAAAGCGACTCAAGGGGGTTCATTCAGCCATCATGAACCGGTAGAAATTGCGCAGCATGCCAGCCGTAGCGCCCCAGATGAAATGGGTTTTGTCGCCCTTCTGATAGGGCATGGAGAACCATTCACGGTGCACGCCATCGCGGTCGAACACATGGCGGCGGTGGTGGGCCGGATCGAGCAGGAAGGCCAGCGGCACCTCGAACAGGTCGGCCACTTCATACGGGTTGGGCCGAAGCACGCAGTCTGGCCGCACCAGGGCGACCACTGGAGTGATGATGAACGACGATCCAGTCACATAGGTTGGCAAGATTCCCAGCACCTCGACAAACTCCCGGTCCAGCCCCACTTCCTCCTGTGCTTCGCGCAAGGCGGTTTCGGCAGGGCTGGCATCTTCCGGATCGGCGCGACCACCCGGGAAAGCGACCTGCCCGGAATGCGTGGACAGGTGTGCAGTGCGCTCCGTCAACAGCACCACGGGCTGCTCGCGCAACACGATAGCCAGCAACACGGACGCATGGGCTGGCTCGCGGTTCATGAATTGCTTCTCCAGCACCACCTCTGGCTCCCACTGGGGTGGTTGCGCAAAACGCGCGCGCAAAGCATCGGGCGTTTGCGCAGCCAGTGACACGGCGGGCAGGTGGGCATCCACACCCACCACCGGCACCATGCGGGGGTCAAAATCGGGCAGGCTCGACAAAGGCGCAATGACCGACGACACGGCAGGAGGAGAAGTAGGGTTCACAAGAAGCAGGTTCCACGGACCAAAAAAGCAAAAAGCCGCTACAGGCTGATGCTGTAGCGGCTTGTCAGGACAGGCCCTCGCCTTGCTTGAATTAAGCGGCGGTGGCGGCAGCAACCTTGACGCGTTGTGGCAGCTTTTCCTTGATACGTGCCGACTTGCCGCTGCGGTCACGCAGGTAGTACAGCTTCGCACGGCGCACGTCGCCGCGGCGCTTGACTTCGATGCCGGCGATCAACGGGCTGTAGGTCTGGAACGTACGTTCCACGCCTTCGCCGCTGGAGATCTTGCGCACGGTGAAGCCGCTGTTCAGGCCGCGATTGCGCTTGGCAATCACCACACCTTCGTAAGCCTGCACGCGCTTGCGGGTACCTTCCACCACGTTCACGCTCACGATGACGGTGTCACCAGGGGCGAATTCGGGGATGGTCTTGTTCAAGCGGGCGATTTCTTCCGCTTCCAGGGTCTGGATCAGGTTCATGTGAGTTTCCTAGTGATCTTGTCCGCGCCAAAAATGGCTGCATCGGGATTGACGTCTCAGTGTTTTGCGGGAGAACTCCCAGGCAAAACGGCCGGCCAGAGGATCGAAAAGCCTTTGATTATAGCAATTTAGCCGAGCTTGGCCAATACCGCCTCATCGGCGGGTGCCAAACGCCCCGCTTTGCGCGCAGCATCGATGAGATCAGGCCGGTGGCGGGCCGTGGTGGCCAGGCGCTGATCACGCCGCCAGCGTTCGATCTGCGCATGGTGGCCCGACAGGAGGGCAGCAGGTACCTGCTGCCCCGCCCACTCTTCGGGCCGCGTGTAATGCGGGCAGTCCAGCAGGCCATCGAGCGCGGGATTGAAGCTGTCGAGCTGGTGGCTGCCCTCGTCGTTGAGCACCCCGGGCTGCAGGCGCGCCACGGCGTCCAGCAGGGCCATGGCGGCAATCTCGCCGCCCGAGAGCACGAAGTCGCCCAGGCTCATCTGGACATTCACATGGGTGTCAATGAACCGCTGGTCGATGCCTTCATAGCGTCCACACAGCAACACGGCCCCCTCGCTGGCAGACCAGCGCTCCACGGCGGCGTGGTTCAGCGACTCGCCAATGGGAGAAAAAAGAACCAGCGGCGCCTCGCCGCCCTCGGGCTCACCACGCTCTGCCCGGATGGCCGCAAGACACCGCGCCAAGGGCTCAGCCATCATCACCATGCCCGGGCCACCGCCAAACGGGCGGTCATCCACCCGGCGGTAGTTGCCGTCGGCATAGTCCCGTGGGTTCCACAGGCGCACATCGACCTGGCCGCTCGCGTAGGCGCGCCGGGTCACACCGCTCGCCAGGAAGGGCGCGAACAGCTCGGGAAAGAGGGTGATGATGTCAAAGCGCATAGGGCGCGGCTCGTGACGGCGCGGTCAGTAGTCGGGCTGCCAGTCCACGGTGATGCGTTTTTCGGCCAGATCCACCTTGTCCACGAAGGCCGAGACAAACGGAATCATGCGCTCCTGTGCCTTGCCGTCCTGCTCATAGGCCAGCACCAGCACGGTCTGGGGGCCGGTAGACATCAACTCGCGCACCTCACCCAGCGCCACACCTTCACGGTTGAAGACCGACAGGCCGATCAGATCGACCCAGTAGTACTCGTCTTCGGAGGTGGATGGAAAACTGGACCGTGGCACAAAAATCCGCGCACCCCGCAGTGCCTCCGCGCCATTGCGGTCGTCAATGCCCTGCGCCCAGGCCACTACGGAGTCCGAATGGTCCTTGGCCTGGCGGATGGGCAGCAACACGGTGCCACTGAAGGTCTTGGCACCCCGCTCGGAGGGCTGCAGGTACCAGCGTTTGGACGAAAAAAGCGCCTCGGGATTGCTGCTGTGCGGCAGCACCTTGAACCAGCCCTTGACGCCCCAGGCATCCGCGATGCGCCCCACTTCAACGGCATCGGCAGGCAGTTCTGCGGGTTCGAGGGTCAACGGTGTGGTGGCCATGGCAGTGAATCCAGAATGAGAAAAGGGCGGGTTCCGCCAGACCAGCCGACGGAACCCGCCCTTTTCAGGGAGCTTTAAGCAGCCTTCTTGGCGGCTTGCTTGATCAGGCGGTCCACCGTGGGGGAGGACTGTGCGCCAACGCCCACCCAGTAAGCCAGGCGGTCTTGCACGATGCGCAGGCCTTCTTCGGATTCCTTGGCGGTGGGGTTGTAGAAGCCGATGCGCTCGATGAAGCGGCCATCACGGCGCACGCGCTTGTCAGCAACGACGATATTGAAGAAAGGACGGCCCTTGGAGCCGCCGCGGGAGAGTCGAATGACGACCATGATTTATCCTTCGGGTGGTGAACTCCGGCAACATTTGCCGTAAGCCACAGTGTTCGCAACCATATTCGCAACGCTTGAGACACGCGACATGGCCACCCGGCCAGCGACACGCTGCAAAGCCTGCGATTATATCCATTTCCCCAAAATGCCCTCTATCCGCCCCAGCACTGACAGCGATATTCCTGCCATCACGGCCATTTACCAACACCATGTGCTCCACGGCACGGGCACCTTCGAGATAGATCCCCCCTCCGAAGCCGACATGGCAAGCCGCCGCGCTGACGTGCTGGCGCGTGGCCTGCCCTGGCTGGTTGCGGAGAAAGACGGTCAAGTGCTGGGCTTTGCCTATGCCAACTGGTTCAAGCCCCGCCCGGCCTACCGCTTCTCGGCCGAAGACTCGATCTACGTGGCCGACCAGGCCCGCGGCATGGGCCTGGGCCGCAAGCTGCTGGCCGAGCTGGCGGTACAGGCCGAAGCGGCTGGCGTGCGCAAGCTGCTGGCGGTGATTGGAGACTCTGCCAACGCAGGCTCGATCGGCGTGCACCGGGCCCTGGGCTTCACCGATGTGGGCATCATGCGCTCGGTGGGCTGGAAGTTCGGCGCCTGGCGCGACATCGTGCTCATGGAAAAGACCCTGGGCGCGGGCGACACCACCTCCCCCGAATAAAGCAGCACTCCATGAAAAACAAAACTGTGGCGGCCTGGCTCGCCTTCGTGGGCGGGCCTTTGGGCCTGCACCGCTTTTACCTGCATGGCCTGTCCGACATGCTCGGCTGGTTGTTGCCGATCCCCACTGCGCTGGGCATCTATGGCATCCAGCGGGTGCAGCAACTCGGCCAGGACGACCACTACAGCTGGGTGCTGATTCCGCTGCTGGGCTTCACGATTGCCGCATGTGCGTTGCGTGCCATCCTGTACGCGCTGATGACACCCGAGACATGGAATGCACGCTACAACCCCAGCGCAGCACCCGATGCCGCGCCGGGCAGGACGCAATGGATCACGGTGGGCGCCATCGTGGTGTCCCTGCTGATAGGCACCACGGTGCTGATGGCCAGCCTGGCGTTCAGTTTCCAGCGGTACTTCGAGTACCAGATCGAGGAAGCGCGCAAGATCTCGCAGTGATCTGCTGGCAGACACATACGCAAACGCCCCATCGAATTCACACTCAATGGGGCGTATGCGCTAGTACTGATTGCCTGGCCTGCTATTTATTCAATAGCATTCAGGACCACTCGGCCATCAGAACAACTGCAGGCTGATCCAGTAAGCAACGGCGGCCACAAATGCGCTCGCCGGGATGGTCAGAATCCACGCCCAGATGATGTTGCCCGCCACGCCCCAGCGCACGGCGCTGGCGCGCTGGGTGGAGCCCACACCGACGATGGCGCCCGTGATGGTGTGCGTGGTGGACACAGGAATACCCAGCGTGGTGGCCAGGAACAAGGTCAGCGCCCCGCCCGTTTCGGCACAGAAGCCGCCCACTGGCTTGAGCTTGGTAATCTTCTGGCCCATGGTCTTCACAATGCGCCAGCCGCCAAACATGGTGCCCAGGCCAATGGCCACGTAGCAGCTGATGATGGCCCAGGTAGGGGGCGAAGCGTCAGACGCCGACGAGTACCCCGTGGCAATCAGCAGCAGCCAGATGATGCCAATGGTCTTTTGCGCGTCGTTGCCGCCATGCCCCAGGCTGTAGGCGCCTGCAGATACCAGCTGCAACCGGCGGAACCATTTGTCCACCTTGCTCGGGCGCGTGCGCCGGAAGATCCAGGCCACGGCCACCATCATGAGCGAGCCCAGCGCAAACCCCAGCAGCGGAGAGACAAAGATGAACGCCACGGTCTTGAGGATGCCCGCCGAGATCAGCGCGCCCGCACCAGCCTTGGCAATCACGGCCCCCACGATGCCGCCGATGAGCGCGTGCGAGGAGCTGCTGGGGATACCGTAGTACCAGGTGATCACGTTCCAGGTGATCGCGCCCACCAGGGCGCCAAACACCACGTGCGTGTCCACAATGCCGGGCTGCACGATGCCCTTGCCCACCGTCGCTGCCACGCTCAGATGAAAGACAAAGATCGCCACAAAGTTGAAGAAGGCGGCAAACAGCACCGCCTGAGCGGGCTTGAGCACGCCGGTGGAGACCACCGTGGCGATCGAATTGGCCGCGTCGTGGAACCCGTTCATGAAGTCGAACAGGATTGCCAGGGCCACAAGCAGAACCACAACCCAGAGGGCCGTCTGTACGGTTTCCATACTGGTCAGCCTGCGCGGATCAGGAGTTCTCGAGGACGATGCCCTCGATGCAGTTGGCCACGTCCTCGCACTTGTCGGTGATCGTCTCCAGCAGCTCGTAGATGGCCTTGAGCTTGATCACCTCGCGCACATCAGGCTCCTCGCGGAACAGCTTGCTCATGGCGCTGCGCATCACGCGGTCGGCGTCGGATTCGAGCCTGTCGATTTCTTCGCAGGTCTTGAGCGCGGCCTCGGCCACGGCCGGGTCGGCGATCTTGTCCAGCAGCTTGACGGCATCGCGCAGACGTTCGCAGCACTTGAGGCTCAGGTCCGTGAGGCGCGTGATTTCTTCCGTCATGTGGCGCACGTCGTACAGCGCCATGGTTTCAGCCGAGTCCTGGATCAGGTCGGCCACATCGTCCATGGTGTTGATCAGCGTGTGGATCTGCTCGCGGTCGATGGGGGTGATGAAGGTCTTGTGGATGGCCTTGTTCACCTCGTGCGTCACACGGTCGGCGGCACGCTCGGCGTTGTCCACATCCTGGTTGTACTTGTCGCGCAGGTGCGGGTCGCTGTAGTTGGCCACCAGTTGCGAGAAGGCCCGGGCCGCCTCGACGATGCGGTCCGCATGCTGGTTGAACATTTCGAAAAAATTGCCTTCGCGTGGCAACAGCTTGGCAAACAGCATGAAAACTCCTGGATCGGGAACGAATGGTGAGAAAAGGCCGCGCCATGACAAAACCATGACGCTTTCGTGACATGACGAGTTTAACCGTGCGCCCTGCAGGGACTGATGCCGCCGCCTCATACAGTCATGCGCATGGCGCGATAGGCGGCGGGGCGCCGGCCGTTCGGATGTTCTGTCGTCAGGCGCCCCGGAAGATGAAATACACCGCACCTACCAGGCAGAGCCCGGCCCAGAGGTAGTCCCATTTCAGGGGTTGGCCCATGTAGAACACGGCGAAGGGTACAAACACGCCCAGCGTGATGACCTCCTGCATGATCTTGAGCTGCCCCACGTTGAACTGGGTGAAGCCAATGCGGTTGGCAGGCACCTGCAGCAGGTACTCAAACAGCGCAATGCCCCAGCTGACAAGGGCGGCGACGTACCACGGCGAGGACGCGAGGTTCTTCAGGTGGCCGTACCAGGCAAAGGTCATGAAGATATTGCTGGCAGTGAGCAGCAACACCGTTTGCAGCGAAATGGGCAGAGATTGGAGCGCGTTCATGTGAGGGCGACAGGCTGGGTGGGTGAACGAAGCGGCAGATTATGAACAAAATCAGCCGATTGCGCCGGTGTTACATACCTTGACAGCTATATATTTAATAGCAAATTATTTCACCACCCACAGCATCTCCAGGCACAAAAAAAGGCACTCCCGAGGGAGTGCCTTGCTGGAAAGCAGCCGCACCACACAAGCGGTGCGCAGGCTTGCAGCCGCTTATTCGCCCAGGTAGGCAGCACGCACCTTGGGGTCGTTGAGCAGTTGCTGGCCGGGGCCCGACATGGTGATCAGGCCGGATTCCATGACGTAGCCACGGTCGGCAATCGCCAGCGCGCGGCTGGCGTTCTGCTCCACCAGCACGATGGTCACGCCCAGGGCGTACACGTCGCGCACCACCTCAAAGATCTTGTCCACCATGATGGGCGACAGGCCCATCGAGGGCTCGTCCAGCAGCAACACCTTGGGCTGGCTCATCAGCGCGCGGCCCATCGCCAGCATCTGCTGCTCACCGCCGGACATGGTGCCGGCCAGCTGGTCCTTGCGCTCGCGCAGGCGCGGGAAAATGGTAAACATCTTCTCGATGTCGGCCAGAATTCCCGCCTTGTCCTTGCGGGTGTAGGCGCCCATCTGCAGGTTCTCGGTAATGGTCATGCGTGCGAACACGCCACGGCCTTCCGGCACCATCACCAGGCCCTTTTTCACCAGGTCCCAGGCGCCCTTGCCCTTGATGCTTTCGCCCAGGTACAGGATGTCGCCATCGTTCATGGCCAGGGTGCCAGTGATGGCCTTCATGGTGGTGGTCTTGCCTGCACCGTTGGAGCCGATCAGCGAGACCAGCTCGCCTTCGCGCACTTCAAAGTCCACGCCCTTCACGGCCTGGATACCGCCGTAGGCCACCTTCAGGCCCTTGACCTGCAGCAGTACCTTGTTGGATTTTTCGGCCATTCTCAATGTCCTCCGGTGCCCAGATAGGCCTCAATCACTTTTTCATTCTTCTGCACGGTGGCAGGTGTGCCTTCGGCGATCTGCTTGCCGTAGTCCAGCACCGTCACGCGGTCACACAGGCCCATCACCAGCTTCACATCGTGCTCGATGAGCAAGATGGTGCGGTTGTCGTTGCGGATGCGGTCGATCAGCTCGCGCAGCAGCACCTTTTCGGTGGCATTCATGCCGGCGGCGGGCTCGTCCAGCGCAATCAGTTGCGGGTCAGTGGCCAGGGCCCGGGCGATCTCCAGGCGGCGCTGGTCGCCGTAGCTCAGGGTACGCGCCTTGTAGTCGGCAAACTTGCCAATGCCCACGTAGTCGAGCAGTTCCTGCGCACGCTTGGCGATGGCGGCTTCTTCTTCCTTGAAGCCCTTGGTGCGCAGCACAGCGCCCAGCAGGCCGGACTTAGTGCGGATGTGGCGGCCCACCATCACGTTTTCCAGCGCCGTCATTTCTGCAAACAAACGGATGTTCTGGAAGGTGCGCGCAATGCCCGCCTTGGCCACTTCGTGCACGGCCGTGGGCTCGTAGGGCTTGCCCGCGAGTTCGAAGGTGCCGCTGTCGGGGGTGTACAGGCCGGTGATCACGTTGAAGAACGTGGTCTTGCCCGCGCCGTTCGGGCCGATCAGGCCATACACCTGGCCTCGCTCAATGGTGATGCCCACGTCGGAGAGGGCTTGCAGGCCGCCAAAGCGCTTGGAAATGCCGGCAACCCGCAGCACCACGTCGCTGGCCGATTTCTGAATGTTCTCTGCCATGTTCTAACTTTCTGCGGTGTTCAGGTCTTCTGCGTGAGGCTCTTGCCATGGTCGGGCGCAGGCCACAGACCACGGGGACGCATCAGCATGATGATGATCATGGCCAGTGCGATCAGCAGCTGGCGCAGGATGGCGGAGTCCAGGCGGCCGTCCGTCATGGCCTGCAGGGGGCCTGCCACATAGCGCAGCACTTCGGGCAGGGCCGACAGCAGCACGGCGCCCAGGATCACACCAGGAATATGGCCGATACCGCCCAGGACCACCATGGCGACGATCATGACCGACTCCATCAGGCTGAACGACTCGGGCGACACAAAGCCCTGGAACGCACCGAACATCGCACCCGACACGCCGCCGAACGAAGCACCCATGCCGAAGGCCAGCAGCTTCATGTTGCGGGTGTTGATGCCCATCGCCTTGGCGGCAATTTCGTCTTCACGGATGGCCATCCAGGCGCGGCCGATGCGCGAGTCCTGAAGGCGGTAGCAGATGATGATGGAAACCACCACCAGGGTCAGGAAGAGGTAGTAGTACAGCGTGACGGAGTTGATGTCGAAACCGAACACCTCCAGCCGCTTGCCCAGGTCCAGGCCAAAGATCTTGACCGAGTCGATCTGACCCAGACCCTTGGGGCCGTTGGTCAGGTTGACGGGGTGGTCCAGGTTGTTCAGGAAGATGCGGATGATTTCGCCAAAGCCCAGCGTCACGATGGCCAGATAGTCGCCGCGCAGCTTGAGCGTGGGCGCCCCCAGCATGGCGCCAAAGAACGCCGCTAACAACGCCGCCACCGGTATCACGATCCACAGCGAGGTGTGCAGCCCGTTAGGGAACATGGCGGCAAACGCCGCAAAATTGTCCGCAAGGTGCGGCGAGGCCATCAAGGCAAACAGGTAGGCACCCACGGCGTAGAACGCCACGTAGCCCAGGTCCAGCAGGCCGGCGTAGCCCACCACGATGTTCAGGCCCAGAGCCAGCAGCACGTACAGCAGGGCCAGGTCGGCAATACGCACCCAGGCGTTGCCGAAGGATTGCAGGATCAGCGGCAGCACCAGCAGCGCCACGGCGCCGATGATCCAGTTGGTTTTGGTGTTCTTCATGGTGTGAGGCTCCTCAGGCGCGATCGGCAACACGCTCACCCAGCAGGCCCGAGGGGCGCAGCGTCAGGATGATGATGAGCACGATGAACGCAAAGATGTCGGTGTAGTGGCTGCCCAGCAGACCGCCCGTGAGCGTGCCGATGTAGCCCGAGCCGATGGCTTCGATGAGGCCCAGCAGGATGCCGCCCACCACCGCGCCGGCCAGGTTGCCGATACCGCCGAACACCGCAGCCGTGAAGGCCTTGAGCCCGGGCAGGAAGCCCATGGTGTGCTGCGCCGTGCCGTAGTTAGAGGCATACATGATGCCGGCGATGGCCGCCAGAATGGCGCCGATGATGAAGGTGGCCGAGATCACCATGTCGGGCTTCACGCCCATCAGGGATGCCACGCGGGGGTTCTCAGCCGTGGCGCGCATCGCACGGCCCAGGTTGGTGTGGTTGACCAGATAGACCAGCGAGGCCAGGGCCACCGCCGTCACACCCAGAATCAGGATCTGCGTGGGAGTGATGTACGCACCACCTACCTGGAACGGCGTGCTGGGCAGCAGCGTGGGGTACGGCTTGTAGTTGGGCTTCCAGATGATCATGGCCAGCGTCTGCAGCAGGATCGACATGCCGATGGCAGTGATCAGGGGGGCGAGACGGGGACTTGTGCGCAGTGGCTTGTAGGCCACTTTTTCGATCACGAAATTGAGCGTGGCAGCGACCACGCAGGCGATGAGCGTGGCCAGCAGCAAGATGACCCAACCCGGCGCGCCGGGCATGGCAGCCTGCATCATTCCAATACAGCTCCAGCTGGTGAGGGCGCCGATCATGAGCACCTCGCCGTGGGCGAAATTGATGAGTTGAATAATGCCGTACACCATCGTGTAGCCCAAGGCTATCAAGGCGTACATGCTGCCGAGTACCAGACCGTTGATGATCTGTTGCAGCAAAATGTCCATAAGAGAAGTCCTTCGTTTGTGACGTACCCACCGCTTTGGCACCGGAATCGGTACAGCCTTGTGGGCCCGACTGCCATCTAGCAAAAAACCCGCCAGGAATGCAGCTGTGCGGGTTTGTGGACGGGATTGTAGCGAGTAGTCACAACCGCCCCAATCCAAGCCGGGCGGGGTTTTCCCTCGGGTTTTCGTCACATCAGCGCGCCACGCACTGCATAAGGAATTTTGATGCACGCAAGATAATTGATGTGCAAACTTATTACCTTGATCATGCAGAATCGGCATAAAGCGCGCTGCGCAGTGCGTTGGGGCCGCCGCAGGAGATGCGCGGCCACCTCGCCCAGCCGGCCAGACTACCGATCAGGAGGCGGTGTCTGAATCTTGTACGCCAGGCGTGGCCGCTGCGGTATTGCGGTCGCGCAACTCACGCAGCTTCAGTGCGATCTTGATCTCCAGGCCCCGCTCCACGGGCTGGTAGAAGCCGGGTTCCGGCATGCCTTCGGGCAGGTAGTTCTCACCCGCCGCAAAGCCACCCTCCTCGTCGTGGGCGTAGCGGTAGCCCTTGCCGTAGTCGAGCTCTTTCATCAACTTGGTGGGCGCATTGCGCAGGTGCATGGGCACTGGGCGTGTGCCATCCTGTTTGACCCAGGCCCGCGCCGCGTTGTAGGCCTTGTAGACCGCGTTGGACTTGGGCGCCACCGCCAGGTACAGCACGCATTCGGCCAGTGCCAGCTCGCCTTCGGGACTGCCCAGGCGCTCGTACACCTCGCTGGCGTCCAGCGCCAGGCGCAGTGCGCGCGGGTCGGCCAGACCCACGTCCTCGGCTGCCATGCGCACCAGGCGGCGCGCCATGTAGCGCGGGTCGGCGCCGCCGTCCAGCATGCGCACCAGCCAGTACAGCGCGGCGTCGGGATCGGAGCCCCGCACGGACTTGTGCAGCGCGCTGATGGTGTCGTAGAACTGCTCGCCACCTTTGTCGTAGCGGCGCATGCGCTCGCCCAGCACCTTGAGCAGCCAGGCATCGGTGATCTCGGGAAGTTTCTCCTGCGCGGCCGCCATGGACAGGGTTTCCAGCGTGTTGAGCAGGCGGCGCGCGTCGCCATCGGCGTAGGCCACCAGGCGGTCAATTGCTATATCTTCTATAGCAGGCAGCGCATGTTCTTTCTGCGCCAGCGCCACTATCTGCTTCAAATCCTGCTCGGACAGCGGCTGCAGCACGTACACCGCTGCACGCGACAGCAGTGCGGAGTTGACCTCGAAGGACGGGTTCTCGGTGGTGGCGCCGATGAAGGTGAACAGGCCCGACTCGACATGCGGCAAAAACGCGTCCTGCTGACTCTTGTTGAACCGGTGCACTTCATCGACGAACACGATGGTGCGCTGCTGCATGAGCCCGTCGCGCGCGGCCTGAGCCTGCTCTACGGCCTCACGGATGTCCTTGACCCCACCCAGCACGGCGCTGATGCTGATGAACTGCGCATCGAACGCATCGGCCATCAGGCGCGCAATGGTGGTCTTGCCAACGCCGGGCGGGCCCCACAGGATGCAGCTGTGTGGTCTGCCGGACTCAAACGCCAGCCGCAGCGGCATGCCCGGGCCCAGCACATGCTGCTGCCCGATCACCTCGCCCAGTGTGCGGGGCCGCAGGCGTTCAGCCAGGGGCTGGTGGGTGGAAGGGTGTACCGAGGAAGGGGCGGAGGCACCGCGTGCTGCCATGTTCGTATCCTGTCTACATCACGCTGATTTTGAAGCCAAACTGGCCTCTAGCGCCCAAAAAACATGCACCGGCAGCTATTCTTTTGAGAGCAAAACCTACTGCTTCACGACATCCGCCCCAGCCGGAGGCTTGAACTGGAACGTGCTGGCAGGCAGCGCCGTATTGGCCTGCATGCCGGTAAAACGAATCAGCGAACGCTGGCCAAAGCTGTCCAGGATGTCCAAGGCCGCAAGCTGCTCGCCCGCAAAGCCCACACGCACGCTCTTGAGCTGGCCGTCCTTGGTCTTGGGGCTGGCCAGTACCCACCGCAGGCCGTCCGCATCGGGCGAGGCCTCCAGCGTGAACTCGGCCTTCAGCGCCGACAGGTCGGGCGCGGACGCCAGCAGTGCTGCGGGCGTGCTGCCCAGGGCCTGGGATTGCGAGCGCTGCGTGACCTGGTTCAGGTCCACGTCGTACAGCCAAAGGGTCTGGCCGTCGGCCACGATGGTCTGCTCGAAAGGTTTTTTGTAGACGAACTTGAAGCGCCCGGGGCGCTGGAATTCAAAGCTGCCGCTCGATGTCTTGGTGCGCGCGGTCTGGCCATCCTTGGGGGGCGAAGTCACGGTCTGGGTGAAATCGGCCTTTCCCGTCTGCGTGCCCTTCATGAAGGACTCCAGGCTTTTTAACCCGTCAGCGCTAGCCACGCTTGCCGCAGCAGCTATCAAAATTGCAGTAGCGATCTTTTTCAACAGAAACTCCTGTGGGGTAGGGTCCGGCCTTGCGGTCCGGCCGGTCATTCGCTGCGGTTGGGTACCAGCACTTCGCGCTGGCCGCTGGTGGTCAGGCCACTGACGAGTCCGGCCTTTTCCATGTCTTCCAGCAAACGCGCCGAGCGGTTGTAGCCAATGCGCAGCTTGCGCTGCACGTACGAGATGCTGGCCTTGCGGTCCTTGAGCACCACTTCGACGGCCTGGTCGTACATGGGGTCCTTCTCGCCCCCTTCGCCACCACCGCCCTCCCCTGACAGATCACCCTCGCCATCCACAGTTCCACCTTCGAGCACGCCTTCTATGTAGTCCGGCTCCCCTTGCTGCTTGAGGTAACTGACGACACGGTGTACTTCTTCGTCCGACACAAAGGCGCCGTGCACGCGAATCGGCAGGCCCGTGCCGCTGGCCATGTAGAGCATGTCACCCATGCCCAGCAGCGCCTCGGCGCCCATCTGGTCGAGGATGGTGCGGCTGTCGATCTTGGAGCCCACCGAGAACGCGATGCGGGTGGGGATGTTGGCCTTGATCAGGCCGGTGATCACATCCACGCTGGGGCGCTGGGTGGCCAGGATCAGGTGGATGCCCGCCGCGCGCGCCTTTTGCGCCAGGCGGGCGATCAGTTCTTCGATCTTCTTGCCCACCACCATCATCAGGTCGGCCAGCTCGTCGATGATGACCACGATGTGTGGCAAGCGCTGCAGCGGCTCGGGCTCTTCGGGCGTGAGGCTGAAGGGGTTGTAGATGAACTCTTCCTTGGCCTTGGCCTCGTCGATTTTGACGTTGTAGCCCGCCAGGTTGCGCACACCCAGCTTGGACATGAGCTTGTACCGCCGCTCCATCTCGGCCACGCACCAGTTCAGGCCGTGGGCCGCCTGCTTCATGTCGGTGACCACCGGGGCCAGCAGGTGCGGAATGCCTTCGTAGACCGACATTTCCAGCATCTTGGGGTCGATCATCAAGAGGCGCACATCGCGCGCCTCGGCCTTGTACAGCAGCGAAAGGATCATCGCGTTGATCCCCACCGACTTGCCTGATCCCGTGGTGCCAGCCACCAGCACGTGCGGCATCTTGGCCAGGTCGGCCACCACCGGGTTGCCCACGATGTCCTTGCCCAGGCCCATGGTGAGCATGCTCTTGGCCTCGTGATACACCTGCGAACCCAGGATTTCGGACAGACGGATGGACTGGCGCTTGGCGTTGGGCAGCTCCAGCGCCATGTAGTTCTTGCCGGGGATGGTCTCGACCACCCGGATGGACACCAGGCTGAGCGAGCGCGCCAGATCCTTGGCCAGCCCCACAATCTGCGAGCCCTTCACGCCGGTGGCGGGTTCGATCTCGTAACGGGTGATCACCGGGCCGGGCATGGCGGCCACCACGCGCACCTCCACGCCAAAGTCCTTGAGCTTTTTCTCGATGAGGCGGCTGGTCATCTCCAGCGTCTCGGGGGCCACGGTTTCCTGGCGCTGCAGGGGGCCATCGAGCAGGTCTACCAAGGGCAGCTTGCTGTCCGGCATCTCGGTGAACAGGGGTTTCTGGCGCTCCTTCACCACGCGGGTGCTCTGTGGCACGTCCACCAGGATCGGCTCGATGATCTGCACGGGCTCAGGGTGGTGCACCTCGCTTTCGGTGCGCTCTTCAAGCACCACCACTTCGCGCTCGCGGGCCGCCTTGCGGCCCACGGCGACATCCTTGGCCACCTCGCGTTTTGCCAGGCGCGACTGCACCAGCGCATCAAGGCGCCCGCCGAGAAACTCCGCCACATGGCCCCACGAGAAGCGGAACACCAGGGCCGCCCCCGCCACCGCCAGCACGATCGCCAGCAAGCCGGAGCCCGTGAAACCCAGCCACTTCACGCCAGCCGGTCCCACCAGGTAACCCAGCACACCACCAGCATGCCCAGGCAGGAACGACTCAAACCGGTACAGACGCGACCATTCAAGCGCCGTGCTGGAACACATCAGCACCACCAGACCACCCCAGAACGTGGCCCGGCGCACCAGGGGACTGGCGGCGCCCGCCACCACTTCGCCCCCACGCATCCAGCGCGCTAGCGACGACAGCCAGGCGCGCACGCCTGCCGCCACGCACCACCACACTGAAAACCCCAGCGCAAAGTAGCTGCCATCGGCCAGCCAGGCGCCAAAGCGCCCCGCCCAGTTGGCAACGGAGCGTGCGTCGCGGGCGCCCGAGGTGGACCAGGCCGCATCCTGCGCCGAATAGCTGACGAGCGCCAGCAGCCAGAAAACCAGGGCCAGCAAGCCCACCACCAGGGCGATTTCGTGGCCAAAACGGGCGGCGCCCGTGCGGGGCGGCGACTTGGCCGCCGCCGATGCATTCAGGGTATTGAGGGAATAGGTCATAAACGTGCGGGGTGAGCTTACCCCATGCGTTGCGCTGGGCGCACCACCCGGCGCAGGGTCCACCCCCCGGCTTTCAGCCCAGCGCGTTCAGCCGGTCCTTGAGCAGGGTGGCACCGCTGGGCAGCGCCTCGATGAAGCCGCGCTCCTCCAGGTCTTTCATCACCCGGCTGACCATTTCGCGGGACGCACCCACCATCTTGGCCAGGTCCTGACGGGAGATTTTGTCCTTGATCAGCAACTGGCCCTGTGCATCGTGCACCGCAAAGTCCAGCAAGGCATGGGCCACACGGCCGTATACATCCAGTAACGCGAGTGACTCAATCTTGCGATCTGCATGGCGCAGCCGCTTGACCAGCCCGCGCATCACCACCAGCGACATGGACGCGTTCTCGGTGAGGCAACGTGCAAACTCCGCACGCCCCAGCATCAGCACGTCGGTCTGCACCTCGGCACGCACCGTGGCCGAGTGGGGTTCGTTGTCGATGATGCTCATCTCGCCCAGGTAGTCGCCCTGGGCCAGGGTGGCCAGAATCACCTCACGCCCCCGGCTGTCCGACGTCATGACCCGGGCGCGCCCTGTGAGCAGTATGAACAAGGCATTGGACTTTTGCCCCTGCTCCACCAGCGCCTCGCCACGCTTGAAGCGGCGCTTGATCACCGCACCGCTGATCACCTCGGCCTGCGCCACGGTCAGCAGCGAGAACAAGGGCACCCGGCGCAGCAGGTCCAGGTTGGACAACATCGTCGACATGAAACATCTCCTTTCAGGGCGCGACCCAGCCGGAGCCGCAGCGGTCATGCAGGGGTTATCAATGGGTTCTTACAATCACCGTGATTGAAAACGGGGCCACTCTTGCAAGCGGACGCCGGTTGATACTCGGCGGCTCGACCCCCAGCTTTCCCAACAGCGCCCCATGTAGCGGGCGCAAAACACAGGCTTTTACCATGTCCACCACCCAACACGCGAAAGTTCTGATCCTTGGCTCTGGCCCAGCGGGCTACACCGCAGCGGTATATGCCGCCCGCGCCAACCTGAACCCGGTGCTCATCACCGGCATGGCCCAGGGTGGCCAGCTGATGACCACCACCGAGGTGGACAACTGGCCTGCCGACGTCCACGGCGTGCAGGGGCCGGAGCTGATGCAGCGTTTTCTCGAGCACGCCGAGCGCTTCAAGACCCAGATCATCTTCGACCACATCAACAAGGTCGATTTCAGCAAACGCCCCTTTACGCTCACCGGCGATAGCGGCACCTACACCTGCGACGCATTGATTCTGGCCACTGGCGCATCGGCCAAATACCTGGGCCTACCCTCGGAAGAGGCCTTCATGGGCAAGGGTGTGTCCGGCTGCGCGACCTGCGACGGGTTCTTCTACCGCGAGCAGGATGTCTGCGTGGTGGGCGGCGGCAATACGGCGGTGGAAGAAGCGCTGTACCTCTCGAACATCGCCCGCAAGGTCACACTGGTGCACCGCCGCGACAAGTTCAAGGCCGAACCCATTCTGGTGGACAAGCTCAACGAAAAAGTGGCAGCGGGCAAGATCGAGCTCAAGCTCTTCAACACGCTCGACGAGGTGCTGGGCGACAACACCGGCGTGACAGGCATCCGCATCAAGAGCACAAAGGACGGCAGCACGGAAGACATCAAACTTCAGGGCTGCTTCATTGCCATCGGCCACGCGCCCAACACCGAGATCTTCCAGGGCCAGCTGGAGATGGAGAACGGTTACATCATCACCCAGGGCGGACTCAAGGGTTTTGCCACCCAGACCAGCGTGCCCGGCGTGTTCGCCGCCGGCGACGTGCAGGACCATGTGTACCGCCAGGCCATCACCAGTGCTGGTACGGGCTGCATGGCTGCACTGGACGCCCAGCGCTTTTTGGAACAAGAGTCTTGATGAAAAAATGAGCTGCAGGTTATAATCTGCGGCTTTGCTGAATTCGGCCCGTTTTTGCGGTCCTTCGAAACAGGCAAATCGGGTTACCGCCACCCTTTCTGGCGAGGTGAGGCCGCAAGCCAACCTGGTCAAACAGCCCAGGGCTCAGCGAGCGGCCGTTAATAAGTATCGGAGTGTCCTCATGGCACGCGTCTGCGACGTAACGGGCAAGAAGCCCATGACGGGGAACAATGTTTCCCACGCCAACAACAAAACCAAGCGCCGGTTCCTGCCGAACCTGCAATACCGCCGTTTCTGGGTTGAGAGCGAAAACCGCTGGGTTCGCCTGCGTGTTTCGAGCGCTGCCCTGCGTTTGATCGACAAGAACGGTATCGACTCGGTGCTCGCAGACCTGCGTGCCCGTGGCCAGGCTTAAGGAGTAGCACCATGGCAAGCAAAGGCGGACGCGACAAGATCAAGCTGGAATCCACTGCGGGTACCGGTCACTTCTACACCACGACCAAGAACAAGAAGACCATGCCCGAGAAGATGCTGATCATGAAATTTGATCCCAAAGCTCGCAAGCATGTGGAATACAAGGAAATGAAGCTGAAGTAATTCAGTCTCTTTCTTGTCATCCAAAAAGCCGCCCGGCATCCAGCCCGGCGGCTTTTTTCATGGACGACTCTCACGCGCGACCTGCCGCGCACCCCGCCCCCTGCCGCAGCAGTCCAACCTCCATCGACCACTTGCTCCCCGCCAGCTTTTCGCGCTGAACCCACAGCCAACAAAAAACCGCTGAAGGCACAAGGCCCTGCAGCGGTTTGGGGGGAGGTGCGCCGGGGTCAGTGGTCCGACCGGCTGCGCCACCAAGGCGTTACATCAAACCCGTGCAGCGCGCAGACGGATGGAGAACTCGCGCAAGGCCGCCACACCGCTTTCTTCCGCCCGGCGGCACCAGGCTTGCAGGTCCGCAGTGAGCTGCTCGCGGGATTGGGAGGTGTTCAGCCACAACTGACGCAGCTCTTCGCGCATGGTCACCATCTTGTCGAGCGTCGGAGATGCAGCGCGGGCCTGCGCCAGCTGGGGCAAGGCACCTGCTGGCACCTTCTCGGTATCGCGGTGCAGCCAGCGCTTGGCGGCCTTGAGCACCGATACGTCGGCCTGGCGCGCCTGCAGCGCGGCAATCTCATCCTTGCAAGCCTGACGCACGCCGCGCGCATAGCCAGCCATCACTTCGTAGCGGTTGGCGATCAAGGCCTCCAGCGTCTTTTCATCGGCCACGGGCTTCACATCGCCCAGTTGCAGCTTGGGCGGCACCTTCTTCACATTGGCCCAGCCAATTTTCTTCATGAGGCTGATGTACACCCAGCCAATGTCGAACTCATAGGGCTTGACCGAGAACTTGGCCGACGTGGGGTAGGTGTGGTGGTTGTTGTGCAGCTCTTCACCGCCAATGATGATGCCCCAGGGCGACAGGTTGGTGCTGGCGTCCTGCGCCTCGAAGTTGCGGTAGCCCCAGTAGTGGCCCACACCATTGACCACCCCTGCTGCCCAGAACGGAATCCAGAGCATCTGCACCGCCCACACCGCGGCGCCCAGGGCGCCAAACAGGGCCAGGTCCAGGATGAGCATGAGGCCCACGCCTTGCCAGCCGTAGCGGGTGTACACATTCCGCTCCATCCAGTCATCGGGCGTGCCGTGGCCGAACTTCTTGATGGTTTCCATGTTCTTGGACTCGGCGCGGTACAGCTCGGCGCCGCGCCACATCACGGTATCCAGCCCGCGGGTCTGGGGGCTGTGGGGGTCGTCCACGGTTTCGCATTTGGCGTGGTGCTTGCGGTGGATGGCCACCCATTCCTTGGTGACCATGCCAGTGCCAATCCACAGCCAGAAGCGGAAGAAATGCGAGGGGATGGCATGCAGGTCCAGCGCACGGTGCGCCTGCGCGCGGTGCAGGAAGATCGTGACCGCCGCAATGGTGATGTGGGTCGTGGCAAGGGTGTACAACACGATCTGCCACCAGGCCAGGTTCCACAACCCATGTCCCAGCCAGTCAATGGCGGCGTTCAGTACAGCCCAGTCGGGTAACAGCATATTCACAAAAACCTTACTACAGAGAACCCGCTCACCAACGAAACAGGTGGTTAATTTTAGATGGCCTGCCTCTGAACGGATCAGGGGAATCCACAGTATTTACGCTGGTTTAGAGCCATACCCCCAGCATTTCAGTCCTTCTTGGCCCAGATGGCGGCAAAAAACCCGTCGGTCTGATGCAGATGGGGCCACAAACGCAAATAGCTATTGCCCGATGCGCCGCCGCTGCACAAACCCTTGGCGCCCTCGACCTTGAGCTGCTCCAGCAGTTCACCAGCATCCAGCAGCTGAAAGTCGGGGTGTGCGGCGCTGAAGGCCTCGGCAATGGCCTCGTTTTCTTGCGGCAGGATGCTGCAGGTGGCATACACCAGACGGCCGCCCGACTTGAGCAGGCGGGCTGCGCTGTCCAGGATGGCCGTCTGCTTGGCCACCAGCTCATCGATGGCCTTGGGCGACTGGCGCCATTTGAGGTCGGGGTTGCGCCGCAAGGTGCCCAGGCCCGAGCAAGGCGCGTCCACGAGGACGCGGTCGATCTTGCCCGCCAGACGCTTGACGCGGTCGTCGCGCTCGTGCGCGATGGCGGCGGGGTGCACGTTCGACAGGCCGCTGCGTGCCAGGCGGGGCTTGAGCGCATCCAGACGGTGTGCTGACACATCGAACGCGTAGAGGCGCCCGGTGCTGCGCATGCTCGCGCCAATGGCGAGCGTCTTGCCCCCTGCGCCGGCGCAGAAGTCCACCACCATCTCGCCACGCTTGGCGTCCAGCAGCAAAGCCAGCAGCTGTGAGCCCTCGTCCTGCACCTCGATGGCGCCCCGTGTGAAGGCATCGAGCTTGGTCAGCGCAGGCTTGTCGTCAATGCGCAGGCCCCAGGGCGAATACGGCGTAGGGACTGCCTTGATACCGGCCTTGGCCAGCTCCTTTTGCACATCGGCACGCTTGTCCTTGTGCGCGTTGACGCGCAAATCCAGGGGTGCGCTTTGGGCGAGACTTTCCACCAGCGGCCAGAAACCATCGCCCAACTGGTCCTTCAGGGGTTTGACCATCCATTCGGGCAGGTTGTGGCGGTGGCGCTCCATGAGGTCATCGACCGTGACAGCATCGCACTGGTCCAGCCAGTTCTTTTCCTGATCGGTCAACGCGCTCTTGAGGAAGTCGCGCGGGCCGTAGAAGCCCAGGATGGCCAGGCGGCGCTCCTTGGGACCCGAGCCCGACGGAGCCATGTGGTCAAACAGCAGCTTTTTGCGCAGCACGGTGTAAACCGTTTCAGCCAGCGTGGCGCGCTCGCGCGGCCCCAGGCCCCGGTTGTCGCGGAAGAAACGTGACACCACCGCGTCGGCGGGGTGTTCAAACGTGAGGGTGAGCCTGACCAGTTCGGCACAGGCGTCGAGAAGAACTTTGGGATGCATCCCCCGATTGTCCCATTCCCCGCCGCGAGGGCCCGCTCGACGCCTTTTCTTTGGCGGTCCATTGCCCTGGCAGCGCAGCGCCCCAAAGCGCTGCAGAACGGGTATGCAACAAAGTCAGCGCTGGGATTGATCGCTCTTCTTCTTCAGCGTGAGTAGATCGGTTCAAACGCCGAGCGCTCGATCTGCTGCAGCGTCGGCGACTCTCCCGCCCACAGCACCAGCGCGGGGCCGGGCAGGCTCAGGTTGCGCTCCAGCGCGCGGCACAGGTGGTAGCGGCTTTCATCGTCCATACCCGGCAGCTCTACGAACACCAGGTAGGCCCTGCGCTGGGGGTATTCGCGCAGGTTCTTGCGCACCAGCCAGCACCGGGCCAAAGGAGCGCAGCGGGCCAGTTCGGACTGCAGCTCGGCCAGTTCGAAGGAGCTCAGGTCGTGCCGCACGATCTGGCTGAAGAACGACGTGCCCGACAGCTCTTCACAGGCCCGTTCTTCAGACTCCTGCGCGCGCTCCAGCCGCTTGCGCCACTGCTTGAAGACGGCTGCATCGTGATCCAGCCCCAGGCGTGGCGTCTCCAGCTCGGCCAATGCCGTGCGCGCGGCCCAGTAGCGGTCGCTGCTGCCCGTCTCCCACAACCGGTGCAGCAACTGGAGCTTGCCCTCGCGATCATCATCCGCCAGGCAAGGCACCAGTCCACGCAGGGCAGCGGGGTATTCGGGGCTGCGCTGCAACGCCAGCTCGTAGAGTGCGCGCACATCGGCATGCGGGTCCAGGTGGCGCTTGAGGCGGGCCAGCTCCACCAGGTCGGCGGCACTGCTCTGCGCCGTCGATGCACCCAGGGCCTCGGCGCGTGCGCGCACGCGCCCCAGCCAGGCGTGGTGCTGCTTCCATTCGCTGGCGTTGTTGCGGCACCATTGCTTGTCGAAATGCGCCACCCAGCGCTTGGCATCAGGCCCCAGCAGGGCCAGCGCGTTGCCGCGCGACCAATCGGGCAGCGTGGGGGTGGCATCCAGTGCCTCGATGCGGTCGCGCAGGCCGGGGTGGGTGTCGTCCAGATTGCTCAGGCGCTTGAGCGCCTGGCGCAAGGAGTCGTTGGCAAAGGCTGCGTCGGGGGCCTTGGCCAGGGCACGGCGCATGCTGCGGTAGGGCCCCACCGGCAAGGGGTTGCCCGCAGCTGCACACCAGTGGTTGCCCCAGAACTCCGCTTGCAGCCACGCGCCCCGTATCTCGATCTCGGCCAGGGCCGCAGCGGTCACATCTCGGCCCAGCAGCTTGCCGGCAATGCGGTCGGCCTCGTACTCGTCCTGGCGAGCCAGCGCAAAGGTCTTGGCAGAAAAGCGCGGGAAGTACCAGCGCATGAACAGCTGCGTGGCGGCAGCCACCGGCCCCTCGTCATCAGCCAGGCTGTGGTTCAAGCGCATCCATGACAGGCGCGTGCGGTAGATCCAAGCGGCAAAACGGCCATGGTCGCCACGCAGGTGGCCGTATTCATGCGCCAGAACCGCCAGGAAACGCGGCCGGTCCAGCGCCATCAGCAAGGGCAGGCCAATGCTCAGGTGGTTGACAGCGCCGCCCAGCAGCCCAAAACGCGGCAGTTGCTGGATGCTGGCGTTGAACTCGTCGGTCAGCGTGACCTTGTGGATGGGTGGGCCTTTGATCTTGCGGCGGATGCGCGCCAGCGCTTCAAACAGGTCGGGAGCATCCAGCGCTGTGATCTCCACGCCCTGGGGCTCATCAAACCGCACCCACAGCGCACGCAGGCTCACCCACAGCAGACCTCCGGCACCCAGCAGGGCCCACAGCATCGCGAAACGAAAGCGCCCTTGCAGCAACTGGGGCACCACCCACAGCAAAATGCCAACGGACAGTGCCATACACCCCAGCACCCATGCATAACCCAGGGCGGCAAACGCAGCCACACTGCGGCGGTATGCGCGACTGTTCTCGGCGCTGGCATGCTCGCTCATGCGCACCATGTGCACAAAATCTGCCTGATCCACGGGCGTCCCTCACTCTGGTTGTTTTTTTCAGCCGCCATCCTAACCACTCACGCCACCAAAGCACCATGACCGACGACGACCTGCCCGACCTCATCCGCACGCCCCCCGGCCTGTATCGCCACTACAAGGGCATGCTCTATGAAGTGATCGACACCGTGCGGCACAGCGAGACGCTGGAGCCCATGACGCTGTACCGCGCGTTGTATGGCCAGCGCGGCCTGTGGGTGCGGCCGGCCGCCATGTTTGAGGAGCAAGTGCTCATCGAAGGCGTACTGCGCCCCCGGTTTGAGAAATGGGAGGGTGAAGCCCCGCCGCCTGAACCCCGCTGATATCAAGCGACCGTGCGCGGGAACACCGCCGCCACCACCAGCCCACCGCCCGGTGCATTGCGCAGGGAAAGTTGCCCACCGTGGCGCCGGACGATGTCGCTGGCGATGGTGAGCCCCAACCCCACCCCGCCGCTCTGGCGATTGCGCGAAGCCTCGACGCGGTAGAAAGGCTCCATGACCCGGTCCAGCTCTTCGGGAGTAATGCCCGGGCCATGGTCACGCACCTCGATGGTCAGGGCGTCCGCCGCGTCGTGCAGCGTGACCTCGGCGCTGCCGCCGTAGCGCACGGCATTGCCCACCAGGTTGTCCAGGCAACGCCGCAGTGCCACGGCCTGCACCCGCAAGGGGACGGCGTGCCCCGCCACGGTGACGGCATGGCCCATGGCCACCTGGTCGTCCGTCATGCTGTCCACCAGGGCCTGCACATCCAGATGCACCCAAGCCTCCGCCCCCGCCACGCCGCGCAGGTAATCCAGCGTGGAGGCAATCATGGCGTCCATTTCGGCAATATCGCGCCGAAACAGCTGCTGCGCCTGGGCGTCGCCCAGGCTTTCGGTGCGCAGGCGCAGCCGCGTCAGGGGCGTGCGCAAGTCGTGCGACACGGCTGCCACAAACCGGTCGCGCTCGGCCAACTGCTGGCGGATGCGCGCCTGCATCTGGTTGAACACGCGGCTGGCGTCGCGGCATTCCAGCGTGCCGTCCTCGGGCAAAGGGGGGCGGTGGATGTCGCGCCCCAGCTCCTGCGCGGCCGTGGCCAGCCGGCGCATGGGGCGCGACAGCCAGCGCGCGGCCCACCACGCCGCAGCCACCAGCGCAGCCAGGCGCACGCTGATGTCCAGCAGCAGGCCCAGCTGCAGCGAGGACGGCGCGTTCCATATGCCTAAGCCCTCAACCGGCCTTGGCGGCGGGAACGAATGCCCATCGGCAGCCACCGCATGCGGCGGCGGGCCCGGTGGAGGCCCTGGGTGGGCGGGGCGCAGCTCGAACATCAGTGTCAGCGCCAGCACATGGCTCACGATGACGGCGGCAATGAGCAGCAGAGCGAGCCGGCCAAACAGGGTGTCAGGCATGCAGCGCTGAAATGCAGCGCGCAGGTGTGAAGGCGATGACGAGGGCGTCAGTGGGGCCACCCTACCTGCCCTTGCAGCGACTGCACATTGAACAGATACCCCGCACCGCGCACGGTACGGATCATGGAGGGCGACCGCGGGTCGTCCGCGAGCTTGCTGCGCAGCCGCGACACCAGCAGGTCGATGCTGCGCTCGAACGCATCCATGGCACGGCCCCGGGCCTGTTCCATGAGCTGATCGCGGCTGAACACACGGCGTGGCATGCGCAAAAAGGTGCACAGCAAACGGAACTCGGCATTCGACAGCGGCACCACCATACCGCCTGGCGACACCAAGTGCCGCTCCAGGCTGTGCAACGTCCAGCCATCAAACCGCACCACTTCGTCGGGCCCCTGGCGCACAGGAGCCTCGGCGCCACGCGTGCGGCGCAGCACGGTCTGGATGCGGGCCACCAGCTCGCGCGGCTCGAAGGGTTTGCCCATGTAGTCGTCCGCCCCCATCTCCAGCCCGAGCACGCAGTCATACGGGTTGGCGCGGGCGGTGAGCATGATGATGGGCACCCTCGAGCGCTCGCGCAGCTCCCTCGCCAGCGTGATCCCGTCGGTGCCGGGGAGCATCACATCCAGCACCACCAAGCCGATGGGCTGCGCGGCCATCTGGGCGCGCATCGTCTGCGCGTCGCAAGCCGCGTAGGCGGCATAGCCAAAGCGGGTCAGGTAGTCGGTGAGCAGTGTGGTGATCTCGACATCGTCGTCCACCACCAGGATGTGTTGCATGGGCGGGCACAGGCACAAAAGAACGCACCAAGTTTAGGGAGCCTGCGCACCGTCCTCGGGACAATCTGGCAGGCCTTTGCACCCCTGTTCATGCCTTGTTGCCGCCTTTTGTATCGGCGTTGGTACAAAGCAGACAAACCCCGGAGACACGCGCACCCAAGAATGGTTTCAGGCCATGGCTGAGGGCTTCCGCAGTGGAGGGCCCGGCACCGGCCCACCCTTGGAACGAAAGGAACGACGATGACGACCATGAGTAGCGTCAGCAGTGCCTGGTCCAGTGCGAGCGTGCAACGGGCATCGCGCCCGGGGCCTTCGCCGGAGCGGCTGCTGTCCAAAATCGATGCCGACGGCAGCGGCGGCGTGAGCGACACCGAGTTGCAGGGCCTGCTGGACGACGTGGCGAAGAAGACCGGCGTCAGTAGCCAGACCAGCGCGGCAGACCTGGTCCAGCAATACGACGCCAACGGCGACGGCAACCTCAATGCCGACGAGCTGGGCAAGACCCTGCAAAGCGTGCTGCCACCGCCCCCGTCCACCATGGCGTTTGCCCAGACGCGCAATGGAGAAGGCCGCAGTTCCGCCACCAACGCCACGGGCCAAGCGGGCGACGACCTGTTTGGCAAGGTGGACAGCGACGGCGATGGCGCCGTGAGCAAGACCGAGCTGCAGGCCCTGCTGGAAGCCATGTCCGGCGGCACCGCCAGCCAGACCGGCGTGAGCAGCGACGACGTGTTCAGCCAGCTGGATACCGATGGTGATGGCAGCCTGACGCAGGCCGAGTTCGATGCGGGTCGTCCCTCAGGCCCCGGCGCGGGTGCCGAGGGCATGCAGGCCATGGGCGGCATGCCACCACCTCCGGGTGGTCCGAGGGGGGCAGGTGGCGCTGACGCCGCATCCGACAGCAGCTCGGCGACCAGCTACGACCCCCTGGACACCAACGAGGATGGCGTGGTCTCGGCCGCCGAGCGCCTGGCGGGAGGAACCAGTACGGCCGAGCAGGACGCCATCACCGCGCTGTTCAACGCCATCGACACCGACGGCGATGCCAGCATCAGCGCCAGCGAGTCGAAGGCGTTCATCGACCAGCTGACCAGCCAGGTGCAGTCCACCACCACCACCACCAGCACCAGCACCAGCACCGAGTCCACCGGCCGCAACGACCTGGCGCGGCTGGCCGACTTTGCGCGACAGCAGTACGAACGCGCCGCCAGCGACTGGCGCACGGCGTCGAACACCAGCAGTCTGAGCGCCGTAGCCTGACAAGGTGTGAACGACCCGGCGGCGCCCTCCGGGACGCGCCCCTGACTTCTGGCCGCACAGTGCGATTCGCCCGTCAGTTGACGAGCTGTGCGAGCCAGAATCCGGCCCCGGGGCTGGTGGGTGGGCCCTGGGACACGAAATCTGATTCAAATCGGCCAGATGCGCTAGTGCATCATGCCTTGATAGCTATAAATTTAGCAGCATTAACCCTGTCAGCGAGGGAGCGGTGGGCACGCCACGCGCCCAGCCTGCCTCGCCCCGACCTCCCCCCTTACAGGGAGCGCACCAGCGCCCGCACGGCGCGGGGGTAGATCACATGCTCCTGGGTCAGCACCCGGGCGGCCAGCGTCTCGGCGGTGTCGCCCGGCAGCACCGGCACCACGGCCTGGTCGAGAATGGGGCCCACATCCAGCTCTGCTGTCACCTGGTGCACCGTCACGCCCGCAAACTTGCAGCCCGCGTCGATGGCGCGCTGGTGCGTGTGCAGCCCGGTAAAGGCTGGCAACAGCGAGGGGTGGATATTGATGAGCCGCCCGGCGTAGTGCGCCACAAATCCGGGCGTCAGAATACGCATGAACCCCGCCAGCACCACCAGCGTAGGCTGGTGGCGGTCGATGGTGGCGGCCAGTTCCGCATCGAACGCCTCGCGGCTGGCAAAGGCCTTGTGGTCTAGCGCCTCGGCGGCGATACCGTGCTCGCGCGCAAACACCAGCCCCGCAGCATCCGGTTTGTTGCTGATCACGGCCGCCACGCGGGCGCCATAGCGATGGGCCCAGTTCTCTTGTTGCGCGGTGCGAACGATGGTGGCCATGTTCGAGCCGCCGCCAGAGATCAGAATGACGATGTTCTTCATAAATTGCCCCGGATTATCCCAGCCATGCCTTTTGACCCTGCGACCCGCCCCCTCACCCCCAACGAAGCCCGCGTGCTTGCCACCCTGATGGAAAAGGCGCGCACCGTGCCCGACAGCTACCCCATGTCGCTCAACGGCCTGGTCACGGGCTGCAACCAAAAAACCAGCCGCGACCCGGTGATGAACCTGAGTGACGCCGAGGCGCAGGAGGCGCTGGATTCGCTCAAGCTGCTGACGCTGGCGTTTGAAAGCAGCGGCAACCGCACCACACGCTGGGAGCACAACTTCCAGCGCGGCGTGGGCGTGCCCGAGCAGTCGGCCGTGCTGCTGGGCCTGTTGATGCTGCGCGGCCCGCAGACGGCGGGCGAGCTGCGCATCAACGCCGAGCGCTGGTACCGGTTTGCCGACATTTCGTCGGTCGAAGCCTTTCTGGACGAGCTGCAGGAGCGCAGTGCCGAAAAGGGTGGCCCGCTGGTCGTGCAGCTGCCCCGCGCTCCTGGCGCGCGCGAGCAGCGCTGGGCCCACTTGATGTGCGGGCCGGTGGATACCACCGCCAGCCATTCAGCGCCCGGGAATACGGCAACAGCCGCATCGCCCGCATTGCAGGCCCGTGTGGACGCCCTGGAGGCCGAAGTGGCGAGCCTGCGCAACACCGTGCAGCGCCTGTGCGCCGAGCTAGGCATTTCCCCTGACTTCAGTCCAATGTCGCCACCCGGACAGGAATAAAACGAACGACCGTGCTACAAATGCGTAATCATTAGGAGACGCACCGCATGGATCTCGCATTCACCCCCGAAGAGCAGGCCTTTCGCGAAGAGATTCGCGCTTGGGTTCACGCCAATCTGCCCAAAGAAATCTCTCACAAGGTCCACAACGCCTTGCGCCTGACCCGCGAGGACATGCAGGGCTGGGCCAAGATTCTGGGCAAAAAAGGCTGGCTGGGCTTTGGCTGGCCCACAGAATTTGGCGGCCCCGGCTGGACGGCCGTGCAAAAGCACCTGTTTGAAGAAGAATGCGCCCTGGCCGGCGCGCCCCGCATCGTGCCGTTTGGCCCGGTGATGGTGGCCCCGGTGATCATGGCGTTTGGCAATGCCGAACAGCAAAAGCGCTTTTTGCCTGGCATCGCCAGCGGCGAAGTGTGGTGGAGCCAGGGCTACAGTGAACCCGGTTCTGGCTCGGACCTGGCCTCCGTCAAGACCCGCGCCGAGCGCGTGGGCGACAAATACATCGTCAACGGCCAGAAGACCTGGACCACCCTGGGCCAGCATGGCGACTGGATGTTCAACCTGGTGCGCACCAGCACCGAGGGCAAGCCGCAAACCGGCATCTCCTTCCTGCTGCTGGACATGAAGTCCAAGGGCGTCACCGTGCGCCCCATCAAGCTGCTGGACGGCGAGTGCGAAGTGAACGAGGTGTTCTTCGACAACGTCGAAGTGCCCGCCGAAAACCTGATCGGCGAAGAGAACAAGGGCTGGACCTACGCCAAGCACCTGCTGAGCCACGAACGCACCAACATCGCCGACGTGAACCGCAGCAAGCGCGAGCTGGAGCGCCTCAAGCGCATTGCCAAGACCGAAGGCGTGTGGGACGACCTGCGCTTCCGCGACCAGATCGCCCTGCTCGAAGTGGACATCGTCGCCCTGGAAATGCTGGTGCTGCGGGTGCTGTCGGCCGAGAAGTCAGGCAAGAACTCGCTCGACATCGCAGGTCTGCTCAAGATCAAGGGCAGCGAGATCCAGCAGCGCTATGCCGAGTTGATGATGCTGGCCGCCGGCCCCTTTGCCATGCCCTTCATCGAAGAAGCCATGGAAGCTGGCTGGCAAGGCAACTTCCCAGGCGGCGTCACCGCCAACGCGCCCCTGGCATCCACCTACTTCAACCTGCGCAAGACCACGATCTATGGCGGCAGCAATGAAGTTCAACGCAACATCGTCGCGCAGACGGTTCTGGGCTAAGGAGACAAGAACATGGATTTCGATTTTTCTGACGACCAGGAACAACTGCGCGACGCCGTGCGCAAGTGGGTGGACAAGGGCTACACGTTCGAGCGCCGCCGCGCCGCCGTGGCCGCTGGCGGTTTTGACCGCGCCGCATGGAACGAGCTGGCCGAGTTGGGCCTGACAGCCCTCACCGTGCCCGAAGCGCAAGACGGCATGGGTCAGGGTGCCATCGATGCGATGGTCGTGGCCGAAGAACTGGGCCGCGGCATTGTGCTGGAGCCGATTGCGCAAGCCTTCATTGCCAGCAGCGTGCTGTCGCACTACGCACCGGCCGACGTACAGGGCGCATGGCTGCCCCGCGTGGCCAGTGGTGAAGCCCTGGTGGTGCTGGCCCAGCAGGAGCGAAAGGCGCGCTACCGCCTGGACGTTTGCGATGCAAAAGCGGCCAAGGCGCAATCAGGATATGCGGTAACAGCTATCAAAAGCGTAGTACCTGCGGGCGACAAGGCCGACGCCTTCATCGTGCCTGCGCAGCTCGACGGCCACATCGCCCTCTTTCTGGTCGAACGCACTGCCAGCGGCGTGACCACGCAGGGCTACGTCACGCAAGACGGCAGCCGCGCCGCTGAGGTGCACCTGACCAACGCCCCTGCCACGCTCATCACCACCGACGGCCTGGCCGCGCTGGAGCTGGCTGTGGACACTGGCATCGCCGCAGCCTGTGCGGAAGCCGTTGGCGTGATGGACAAGACCGTGGCCATCACGGTCGAATACATGAACCAACGCAAGCAGTTTGGCGTGTTCATTGCCAGCTTCCAGGCACTGCGCCACCGCGTGGCCGACATGAAGATGCAGCTGGAGCTGGCCCGATCAATGAGCTACTACGCCAGCCTCAAGCTCGGCGCCCCCGCTGCCGAACGCCGCGCCGCCATGGCCCGTACCAAGGTCCAACTGGGCCAATCGATGCGTTTTGTGGGCCAGCAGGCTGTGCAACTGCATGGCGGCATCGGCGTGACGGACGAATACATCGTGAGCCACTATTTCAAGAAGCTCACGCAGTTGGAAGTGACTTTTGGCGACACGCTGCACCACCTGGGTGAAGTGTCCGCCCGCATGCAAGACACCGCAGGCGTGTTCGCCTGATGTGAACTGACGCGGCCGCGTAACACCCGCAGACGATGCTCGTGGATTCCCCAGTCCACGGGCATTTTTTCTTTTTGGAGACACCCCCATGAATCACGCATTCCTGTTGCCACGCCGATCCCTTTTGCTGGCTGCCGCTGCGGCCGCCACCCTGGCGCTGGCAGGCTGCGCCACCAAGAGCCCCAGCCTGGCCGAGGCGCCGCCCATCGTCTTTGTGCATGGCAATGGCGACACCGCCGCGCTGTGGCAGACCACCGTATGGCGGTTCGAATCCAACGGCTGGCCACGCGAGCGCCTGCACGCCATTGACGTGCCCTACCCCCTGTCGCGTGATGAGGACGCCAAACCCCAGGCGGGCCGCACGTCGGCCTCAGAGCATATGGCCTACCTGAAGGCCGAGGTGGACAAGGTGCTCAAGATCACGGGCGCCCGCCAGGTGGTGCTGGTAGGCAACTCGCGCGGCGGCAATGCCATCCGCAACTACATCTACAACGGCGGCGGTGACAAGACCGTGAGCCACGCCATCCTGGGTGGCACCCCCAACCACGGTGTGTGGGCGATCCCGGGGTTCCGCGAAGGCAACGAGTTCTCGGGCACAGGCCCGTTCCTCAAGGCGCTGAACGCCCCCAAGAATGCGGCGGGCGACGAGGTGAGCGGCCCCGTGAAATGGCTGACCATCCGCTCGGACAACAACGACAAGTTCGCCCAGCCCGATGGCCTGTGGATCGGCCAGAAAGGCACGGCCACCAACGTGACCGCCGCCGGCCCCGAACTCAAAGGTGCCACCAACGTGGTGATTCCGCGCATCGACCACCGCGAAACGTCGTACTCGCCCGCCGCGTTTGAAGCCACCTACCGCTTCATCACCGGCAAGGCTCCGGCACGCACCGACATTGCGGCCGAAAAATCCGTCGTGCTCAACGGCAAGGTCACCGGTCTGGGCGTGGACTCTGCGGACCCCAAGACCGGCAACTTCAGCAACAACCTGCCCCTGGCGGGCGCGCAGCTGGAGGTGTACGCCACCGACCCCGCCACGGGCGCCCGCACCGGCAACGCCCTGCTGCGCAAAACGGTGGGTGCGGATGGCCAATGGGGCCCGCTGGCCGTCCCCACCGGCTCGCCCATCGAGTTTGTGATCGCCGCCCCCGGCTACGCCACCACCCACATCTACCGCAGCGGCTTCCCGCGCAGCAGTGATCTCATCCACCTGCGCCCCGAACGCATCGCCGACGCTGACAAGGCCGCCGAATCCATCGTCACACTGAGCCGCCCCCGTGGCTATCTGGACCCGGCACGCGACAAGATGCTGCTGGATGGCACCCCACCTGCTGGTGTGCCCGCTGGGGCAGGTGTTGCATCTGCCAAGGTCAAGCCTGCGGGCGGCGGGCGCGCTATCGCGGCAGAGTTCAACGGAGAGCGCTTGGTGGGGCAGACTTGGCCTGCGGCCAGCGGCCACCTGGTGTTTCTCGAATTGACTTACTGATGGAATAGGCGCTGCCCGGGGCCTGTGCTGTACGCAGGACATCACCAAGAGCGGTCAAGACGGCCCCGATGGCTAGGCGCTCCATCGCAGACAGTACGAAGGGCCTGTCAACCCTCTTTTCGGGGTCGCGAAGGCCCTTGCGGGCGTGCCAATCTAGGCGCGCGACGCCGCGTGCGCTCTTGCACACGTAAGGAGCGGAACGACGAGTGGCGCGCCCGCAGGGGCCTTCCCTTCGGGTTGCCCGGCCTGGGGGCGGTCTGCGGCGTTGCCCGCGCTTGCAAGGTGCCTACCTTGCTGCGCACAGGCGCCTTGCATCCCGCCCCCAGGTCGGGCAACGCGATCCCCGAAAAGAGGGTTGGCAGGCCCTCACGGCAAGACGGAGCAACGACGCCAGCGGGGCCATATTGGCCGCTTCGCCAACTAAGCCAACAGTCTGGAAGACTTCGGCACGTGGGCCATCAGGAACTCCATCTGATCGGCCAGGATGCGCCGGTTGCGCAGGATGAAGTCTTCCCAGAGGCTCGGCACATAGGGCGCATACAGCAACGGCATGTGCGCCTGCTCAGGCGTGCGAGGACCTTTGCGGTGGTTGCAGGGGCGGCACGCCGTGACCACGTTCATCCAGTGGTCCTGGCCGTTGCGGGCAAACGGCACGATGTGCTCGCGCGTGAGGTCTTCTTCGTGAAAATGCCCGCCGCAGTAGGCACACACATTGCGGTCGCGGGCAAACAGCTTGCTGTTGGTCAGGCTGGGTTTGAGCTCAAAAGGGTTGATGCTGGGCACGCCCTTGGTGCCGATGATGCTGTTGATGGCGATCACCGATTGCTCACCCGTGATGGCGTTGTGCCCGCCCCGGAACCGGGCGATCTGGGCACCGGACTCCCAGCGCACCTCACCAGCGGCGTAGTGAATCACCGCCTGTTCGAGTGAAATCCACGATTGGGGCAGCCCTTGGGCTGACAGCTTCAAGACCTTCAAAACACGCCTCCTGGAACACAAAGTACACAAGGATCGGAACGCAGATGTCTCGCGGGCAGCCCTGCGCGAGGCCAGCCGTGGGTCACAATATACTCCGTTTTCATGACAAATTGGCGTCCTGCGCTTATTGCGCTTGCACAGACCGCTATCAAAAAGATAACAAACCGATGAAGATCTTTCGCGGATTCCACCACCCTGGCATCGCCGATGCGTGTGCGCTGACCATCGGCAATTTCGATGGCGTGCACCGGGGTCACCAGGCCATGCTGGCACTGTTGAACAGCGAGGCAGCACACCGGGGAGTGGAAAGCTGTGTCCTGACTTTCGAGCCCCACCCACGCGACTACTTTGCCGGGGCCCACCACAAGCCCGAACTGGCACCAGCCCGGATCGGCACCTTGCGGGACAAGCTCACCGAACTGGCCCGCTGCGGCGTGCAGCAGACCGTGGTGCTACCGTTTGACGCGCTGCTGGCAGTCCAGTCGCCCGACGCTTTCATCGACGAGGTGCTGGTGCATGGCCTGGGCGCACGTTACGTGCTGGTGGGCGACGATTTCCGCTTTGGCCGCCAGCGCGCGGGCGACTACGCCATGCTGGACGCTGCCGGGCAAGCCAAGGGCTTTGACGTAGCGCGCATGAACAGCTATGAGGTGCATGGGCTGCGCGTGTCCAGTTCCGCCGTGCGCCAGGCCCTGGCCGCAGGCGACATGGAGGCGGCCGCGCGCCTGCTGGGGCGGCCCTACACCATCAGTGGCCATGTGGTGCATGGCCGCAAGCTCGGGCGCGAGCTAGGCGCCACGGCAGAAGGCGCGGGCGATGGCTTTCGAACGCTCAACTTGCGATTTGCCCACTGGAAGCCTGCCGCCAGCGGCATCTTTGCCGTGCTGGTGCATGGCCTTGCTGGCGAGCCCTTGCCGGGAGTGGCCAACCTGGGCGTGCGCCCCTCCCTGGACCCCAATGACGTGAACGGCGGCCGCGTACTGCTAGAAACCCATTGCCTGCACTGGCCTGCGGAACTGGGCGCCGAAGGGGCGTACGGTAAAATCGTGCGTGTGGAACTGCTGCACAAACTGCACGACGAACTGAAGTACGACAGTCTGGACGCCCTGACGACGGGCATCGCGAAAGACTGTGCGGATGCGCGCGCCTACTTTGCATCGGCCCACGCCGCCCCCAACCACACCGAGACCCGGCGCCAGACCACGCGCGACCGAATTTAGGGGGCTGCCTGCGCAGCGCCTGCCCTGCAGGCCCGACACCTCCCGCGTTTCGCTCCCTCTTTCCCCGCATTGCCCCGGGCCTGCCCCGGAATGCCCCGTTTTAAGGCTCCTTCATGTCCGACAACGCCAGTACCCCCGCATCCACCGCCCCGGACTACCGCAGCACGCTGAACCTGCCTGACACCCCCTTCCCCATGCGCGGCGACCTGCCCAAGCGCGAGCCGGGCTGGGTCAAGGACTGGGAAGACCAAGGCATCTACAAGCGCCTGCGTGATGCCCGTCGGGGTGCGCCCAAGTTCATCCTGCACGACGGCCCGCCCTACGCCAACGGCCAGATCCACATGGGCCACGCGGTCAACAAGATCCTGAAGGACATGATCACCAAGGCGCGCCAGCTCGAAGGCTTTGACGCGCTGTACGTGCCTGGCTGGGACTGCCACGGCCTGCCGATCGAGAACGCCATCGAGAAGAAACACGGCCGCAACCTGAGCCGCGACGACATGCAGGCCAAGAGCCGCGCGTTCGCCACGGAGCAGATCGCGCAGCAGATGGTGGACTTCAAACGCCTGGGCGTGCTGGGCGAATGGGACAACCCTTACAAGACCATGAACCCCGCCAACGAAGCGGGCGAAATCCGCGCCTTCAAGCGCGTGATGGAGCGCGGCTTTGTGTACCGTGGCCTCAAGCCCGTGTACTGGTGTTTTGACTGCGGCTCGTCGCTGGCCGAGTTCGAGATCGAGTACCAGGACAAGAAGAGCACCACGCTGGATGTGGCCTTCAAGTCGCACGACCCCGCCAAGCTGGCCGCCGCCTTCGGCTTGCCTGCCTTGACCAAGGAGGCGTTCGTCGTCATCTGGACCACGACCGCCTGGACCATCCCCGCCAACCAGGCCCTGAACCTCAACCCCGAGATCAGCTATGCGCTGGTGGACACGGGCGAGCGCATCCTGCTGGTGGCCGAGCCGCTGGTAGCCTCTTGCCTCGAGCGCTACAGCCTCACCGGCAGCGTGCTGGCCACCACCCTGGGCAAAAACCTGGGCAGCCTCGAATTCCAACACCCGCTGTACGACGTGGCCAGCGAGGACGGCAGCTTTGGCTACCGCCGCCTGTCGCCCGTGTACCTGGCCGACTACGCCACGGCCGACGACGGCACGGGTATCGTGCATTCCTCGCCCGCCTACGGTCTGGAAGACTTCAACTCCTGCCGCGCGCATGGCATGGCGCTCGACGAGATCCTGAACCCCGTACAGGGCAACGGAACCTACGCGGCGGACTTCCCGCTGTTTGGCGGCCAGCACATCTGGAAGGCCGTACCCGTCATCATCGAAGCGCTGCGCAACGCAGGCCGCCTGATGACCACCAAGGACATCACCCACAGCTACCCGCACTGCTGGCGCCACAAGACGCCGGTGATCTACCGCGCGGCGGCCCAGTGGTTCATCCGCATGGACGAGGGCGAAGGCGTGTTCACAAAGCCCGGCATGAAGCCCGCCAAGACGCTGCGCCAGATCGCACTGGACGCGATCGAGCACACCAGCTTCTACCCCGAGAACGGCAAGGCCCGCCTGCACGACATGATCGCCGGGCGGCCCGACTGGTGCATCTCGCGCCAGCGCAGCTGGGGCGTGCCCATCCCGTTCTTTTTGCACAAGGATTCGGGCGAGCTGCACCCGCGCACCATGGAGATCATGGACCAGGCGGCTGACATCGTGGAAAAGGGCGGCATCGAAGCCTGGAGCCGCGTGACGACCGAAGAGATCCTGGGCGCCGAAGACGCGCCGCACTACACCAAGAGCACCGACATCCTGGAAGTGTGGTTCGACTCCGGATCCACCTTCAGCCATGTGCTGCGCGGCACGCACCCCGAGGTGCACCATGACACCGGCCCCGAGGCCGACCTCTACCTCGAAGGCCATGACCAGCATCGCGGCTGGTTCCACAGCTCGCTGCTGTTGGCCTCGGCGCTGGAAGGCCGTGCGCCCTACCGCGGCCTGCTGACCCATGGCTTCACCGTGGACAGCCAGGGCCGCAAGATGAGCAAGTCGCTGGGCAATGGCATCGACCCGCAGGAGATCAACAAGAAGCTCGGCGCCGAGATCATCCGCCTGTGGGTGGCCGCCAGCGACTACTCGGGCGACATCGCGGGCGACGAGAAGATCCTGGCGCGCGTGGTGGATGCCTACCGCCGCATCCGCAACACGCTGCGCTTCTTGCTGGCCAACGTGAGCGACTTCAACCCCGCCACAGACGCCGTGCCGTTCGACCAGATGCTGGAGATTGACCGCTACGCGCTCACCCGCGCGTCCGAGTTCCAGGCCGAGGTGCTGGCGCACTACAAGGTGTACGAGTTCCACCCCGTGGTGGCCAAGCTGCAGCTGTACTGCTCGGAAGACCTGGGCGGCTTTTACCTGGACGTGCTCAAGGACCGCCTGTACACCACGGCACCCAAGAGCCTGGCCCGCCGCAGCGCGCAGACCGCGCTCTACAACATCACGCACGCCATGCTGCGCTGGATGGCGCCCTTCCTGTCGTTCACGGCCGAAGAGGCATGGAAGGTGTTCGGCAGCTCCGATTCCATCTTCCTGGAGACCTACGGCAACGTCGCAGGCGTGGGCGCTGGCGCCGACGAGGGCTTGCTGGCCAAGTGGGCGCGCTTGCGTGAGATCCGCGACGCAGTGAACAAGGAGATCGAGGCCCTGCGCGCCGCCGGCCAGGTGGGATCGTCGCTGCAGGCGACGGTCACGCTCACGGCTGCGCCCGAAGACCACGCGCTGCTCGCCAGCCTGGGTGATGACCTCAAGTTCGTCTTCATCACCTCCGCTATCGAATTGGTAGCTGGTAGCGCTTTGCAGATCAGCGTCAAGCCCAGTTCGGATGCAAAATGCGAGCGCTGCTGGCACTACCGCAGTGATGTGGGCAGCGATGCCGCCCACCCCACCATCTGCGGCCGTTGCACCAGCAACCTCCATGGGGACGGCGAAAGCCGGGCGCACGCCTGATGGCCCGCACAGCACAAGCCGGGCGCACCGGCGCGGGCATGTGGCCCTGGCTGGCGTGGGCGGTGCTCCTGATGGGGGCCGACCAGATCACCAAGACGCTGATCCTCAACCACTACCAGCTGGGCGACTCCACGTTCATCACCAGCTTCTTCAACATCGTGCGCGCCCACAACACCGGGGCGGCGTTTTCTTTCCTGTCGGACGCGGGCGGCTGGCAGCGCTGGCTGTTCACCGGCATCGGTGTGGTGGCCACGATCTTCATCGTATGGCAGTTGCGCGCCCACCCGGGCCAGAAACTGTTCAGCTTTGCGCTGTCCAGCATCCTGGGCGGAGCGGTAGGCAACGTGGTGGATCGGCTCATGCACGGCTATGTGGTGGACTTTTTGCAGTTCCACTACGCGGGCTGGTACTTCCCATCGTTCAACCTGGCGGATTCGGCCATCACGGTGGGCGCGGCCTGCCTGATCCTGGACGAGCTGCTGAGGGTGCGGCGCGAGCGCTGAGGCCGCCCCCTGACTTCCCCCCAATACGGCCCGCTGCATGCGGGCCGTGCTGTTTGGGACACCGCAACGCACCCAGCACCGACATGGGCATCTGCTCCAGCGCTATGGATTCAGGAGTATGCTTATGTGTCAGTTTTATGACAGTCCGTGTGTGCGGTTCTTGCATTGGTCCACGGGGTCTGGTCGTAGCAGGGTTTGCGCCCATCACAAGAAGAAGAAACAACGGTTTTCATGAAGCATCTCCTCAATCTCCTGGCAGCCGTGGCGCTGCTGATCTGGGGCACCCACCTGGTGCGCACCGGCATCCTGCGGGTTTTTGGCGCCAACCTGCGCCAGCTGATTGCGCACAGCGTCAGCAGCCGGTTCACCGCCGTGCTCTCAGGCATCGGCGTGACGGCCGTGGTGCAGTCGAGCACGGCCACCGCGCTCATCGTGTCGTCCTTTGTGGGCCAGGGCCTGGTGGGACTGCCCGCCGCGCTGGCCGTGATGCTGGGCGCCGACGTGGGCACCAGCGTGATGGCCGTGGTGTTCTCCATGGATCTGTCGTGGCTGTCGCCCCTTTTCATCTTTGTGGGCGTGGTGCTGTTCATCTCGCGCAAGGACACCGCCGTGGGCCGCGTGGGCCGGGTGCTGATCGGCCTGGGGCTGATGCTGCTGGCGCTGCGCCTCATCACCGAATCGACCACGGTGCTCACCCAGTCGCCCACCGTGCGCACCCTGCTGGGCGCGCTCACCAGCGATCTGCTGCTGGAGATTTTTACCGGCGCCATTCTGGCCATCGTGGCGTACTCCAGCCTCGCCACCGTGTTGCTCACAGCGGCGCTGGCGGGCTCGGGCGGTATTCCGGCGGACGTGGCGCTGGGTCTGGTGCTGGGCGCCAACCTGGGCAGCGGCGTGCTGGCGGTGTTGACCACCATGAAGTCCAACGTGCAGACACGCCAGGTACCACTGGGCAACCTGTTCTTCAAGATCATTGGCGTGCTCATCATGACGCCGCTCACGGGCCTGTGGCTGCAGCATGTGAGGCCTTACGTGCCCGAAACCGCCGCCCTGGTGGTGCTGTTCCATCTGGCCTTCAACGTGGTGGTGGGCATTGTCTGCATCGGCCTGACCGGCACGGTGGCTCGCACCGTGCAGCGTCTGCTGCCTGTCGAAAAGGCGCAGGCTGCTGCGGGCACCCGGCCCCAGCATCTGGACCCTTCGGCCCTCGCCACTCCATCCCTTGCCATCTCATGCGCCGCGCGCGAAGCCCTGCACCAGGCCGACGTGGTCGAATCGATGCTGCTGGGCCTGCACAAGGTGATCCGCACCGACGACCTGCAACTGGCGGAGAACCTGCGCAAGCTCGACGACGAGGTGGACGGCCTGTATTCGGCTATCAAGTACTACATGACCAAGATCTCGCGCGAGGCCCTGGACGAACGCGAGGGCCGCCGCTGGGCCGACATCATCAGCTTCACCATCAACATGGAGCAGATCGGCGACATCATCGAGCGCGTGCTCATCGACATCGAGGACAAGAAGATCAAGAAGGGCCGCCAGTTCTCCGAGGCGGGCATGGAAGAAATCAACGAGCTGCACGCCCGCCTGATCGACAACCTGCGGCTGGCGATGAGCGTGTTCTTGAACGGCAGCGTGCGCGATGCGCAAAAGCTGCTCGAAGAAAAAGCGCGTTTTCGCGACCTGGAACACGCCTATTCGGCCACCCACCTGGCACGCCTGTCGGACAACACGGTGCAGAGCATCGAGACCAGCTCGCTGCACATCGACCTGATCAGCGAACTCAAGCGCATCAACTCGCTGTTGTGCTCGGTGGCCTACCCCATCCTGGAATCGGCCGGTGCCCTGGCGCCCAGCCGCCTGCGCACGCTCAACGAACAAAGTTGAAGCCTTTTGGGCTGCAGGCGCATATTCTCCATACGCTTTCAGCTACATAAAATATAGCAAACTGGCGTCTACGCACTGCGCTGCGCATAGCGCTGCGCCAGCACCGCACACACCATCAGCTGCATCTGGTGGAACACCATGATGGGCAGCACGATGGCGCCCACCGCGTGCGACGCAAACAGCACCTTGGCCATGGGCACACCGCTGGCCAGGCTCTTCTTGGAGCCGCAGAACACCAGGGTGATTTCGTCCTCCTTGGAGAAACCCATGCGCCGCGCGACCCAGGTGGTGGTCACCAGCGCCAGGGTCAGCAGCACGGCGCACACAACCACCAGGCCCAGCAGCGCAGACGCGGGCAGCTGCCGCCACAACCCCTCGACCACCGCCGCACTGAAGGCAGTGAACACCACCAGCAGGATGGAGCCCTGGTCCACCAGCTTGAGCGCGGCCGCCCGGCGTTGCACAAAACCGCCAATCCACGGACGCAGCAGGTGGCCCGCCACAAAGGGCACCAGCAGCTGCAAGGTGATGCGGCCGATGTTGGCCAGCGTGTCATGCTGCGCAGCACCCGCCTGCTGCTGTGCCTCGGGCAGCAGCAGACCCACCAGCAGCGGTGTGATCACAATGCCCAGCAGGGTCGATGCCGACGCGCTGCAGATGGCCGCAGGCATGTTGCCGCGCGCCATGGCCGTGAACGCAATGGCCGACTGCACGGTGGCTGGCAGCACGCACAGGTACAGGATGCCGGTGTAAAGCCCGGGCGTGACCAGCGGCAGCAGCAGCGGCCGCAGCGCCCAGCCCAGCAGCGGGAACAGCACAAACGTGGTGCCCACGACCACCAGATGCAGCCGCCAGTGCGAGAGCCCCGCCACAATGGCATCCCGCGAGAGCTTGGCCCCGTGCAAGAAGAACAGCAGCGCCACAGCGGCGACGGTGATGCCCTCCAGCGCCTGCGCCACCACGCCCGATGCAGGCAACACACTTGCGAGGGTGACGGTGCCCAGCAAGGCCAGGGTGAAGTTGTCAGGGAGAAAACGGGAACGGGCCATGGGTGACAGCGCAGCGGCAGCGCAAAAAAAATGCAAAAGGACATGGGGCACACAAACCCCAAAGACACGCATTGGACCGCAGCCTGATTCCAAAGAGAAATGGATTTCTCTGATGGATTTATGATTCGAGCGCATGAATATCACCCTGCGCCAGCTGCATGTGTTTCAGTCGGTGGCCGCCACCCGCAACTTAAGCCGCACCGGCGATGCGGTGGGCCTGACCCAACCGGCCGTGAGCCGCTGCATCACCGAGCTGGAAGCCCAGCTGGGCCTGAAGTTGCTCAACCGCACCACGCGCGAAGTGACGCTGACCGATGCGGGCCAGCGCCTGTCGGCACGCCTGCCGCGTGTGCTGGAGGAGCTGGAGAACACGCTGCTGGACGTGCGGGAACTGGCCACCGAGCGGCGCGGCCGCGTGCGTGTGGCCAGCAGCCCCACGCTGTCGGCCAACCTCATGCCCGACTGCATCGCCGACTGCCAGCGCACCCTGCCTGGGCTGGAGCTGGTGCTGCTGGACCGCATCCAGAGCGCAGTACTGGCCAGCGTGCTGTCGGGCGAGGTGGACTTTGGCGTGGTCATCGACCCCAGCGAGCGCGACGCGCTGCACTGCGAGACCATCCTGACCGAACCCTTTTGCCTGGCCTGCCCACCCGGCCACCGGCTGGCGGGCAAACGCCAGGTGCGCTGGACAGACCTGCAAGGCGAAGCGCTGGTGCTGCTGGACCACGACTCCGGCAGCCGCCGCCTGATCGACCGCGCCCTGGCCGAGCACGGCGTGACCTGCACGGTGGCCCAGGAGGTGGGCCACCCCACCACCATCTTCCGCATGCTGGACGCAGGCCTGGGCATCTCGGTGATCCCCACCCTGGCGCTCCCGCCAGAAGGCCTGACACGGCTGGCGGTGCGCCCCCTGGTGCCGCGCGTGGACCGCGAGATCATGCTGGTGCACCGGAGACACCGTGCGCTCTCGCCCGTAGCGCAGACGGCCTGGGACCTGGTGAAAACGGTAGCAGCGCAGCGCAACACCCAGACGCCAGGCAGAAGAATCCAGTGAGAGCAGCCCGCGCGCATGGCCAACGGCCGGCTGCGGGCTTAAAGAAGAGCTCCACACACCGCTGGATGCAGCCGTGCGGGCCACGTTACAGGGCCTGGGCTGCGTCCCGGCCAGCGCTGGGAACGCCTGCAACGCCCACACCACACCGGCGACTACACCCCTAGAAACCCCGCAATCACCAGCCCGGCTTCCAGGGTGAACAAACCCTGGGCCACGCGCTCGCGCACCACATCGAGGGGGAGCAGCTCAAAGTGCTCAACCTCACCGTCCTGGTTGTCGGGCTCCATGCCCTGAGGCACCTGGGCACGGAACCAGTCAATGCGCTCGACCATGAAGCCCGCGCCACCGCCCTCGCGGCTGGGGCGGCTGAACAGCACCTGCCCACCGTGCGCCACGTCGGCCAGCGCTTCCACCCGCAGGCCGGCCTCTTCCCAGGTTTCACGGGCCAGGGCCTGCGGCAGAGAGTCGGCGGCCGAGACCATGCCGCCCATCAGCGTGTCCCAGAGCCCGGGATTATTGGGTTTGGTCAAGGAGCGCTTTTGCACCCACATGCGTCCATCAGGCGCCAGGCCCACCAGGTGCACAGCACGGGTGGCCACGCCCAGCACGCGCACCGCCCCGCGCTCCACGGTGCCGATGACCTCGCCCGCCGGGTTGGTGACCGCCAACTGCTCGTTGCGCCAAGGGCCACACAGGCCCGCATCGCGCAGCGCGGCCGCCAGGGTGTTGAGGGCATCCGTGGTGTCAGCGGGTGATGCCTGCAAATGCCAAGCACGGCCCTCAGAATGCTCTGCTTCTGATAGCTGGTAGCACTTATGAATCAAGCGCTTCAGGCTGATCTGACTGAAAAACCCCGGCGCTACCGAGCCCACCACCTGCCCCGCCACCACCAGGGGCTGGCGCGGCTGGGCCGGGGGCTGCTGCGCCGCCCGGCGCGCACCTGCCAGCCACTGGTCGAACGTGGGCGTCTGAACAGCCGCGGTCACAGCGTGAGGATGGTGCAGCCGGTGGTCTTGCGCGCTTCCAGGTCGCGGTGCGCCTGCTGCACATCGGCCAGCGGGTAGCGCTGGTCGATATGGATCTTCACCTGCCCGCTGGCCACCACGGCAAACAGGTCGTCGGCCATCGCCTGCGTGGCCTCGCGCGTGGCGATGTGGGTGAACAGGGTCTGGCGTGTAACGTAGAGCGAGCCCTTGGCGCCCAGGCTTCCGGGCGCAAACGGTGCCACCGGGCCCGAGGCGTTGCCGAAGCTGGCCATCAACCCGAAGGGGCGCAGGCACTCGAGCGACTTGTCCCAGGTGTCCTTGCCCACGGAGTCATAGACCACCTTCACGCCCTTGCCGCCAGTGATCTCCTTCACCCGCGCCGCAAAGTCCTCGGTGCTGTAGTTGATGGCATGCGCCGCGCCGTTGGCCAGCGCCAGCTGGCACTTGGCATCGGACCCCGCCGTGCCGATGAGCTGCAGGCCCAGCGCCTTGGCCCATTGGCACGCGATCAGGCCTACACCACCCGCAGCAGCATGGAACAGCACATGGTCACCGGGCTGCAAGCCTTCCACGGGCAGCGTCTTCTTGAGCAGGTACTGCGCCGTCAGGCCCTTGAGCATCATGGCCGCACCGGTCTCGAAGCTGATGGCATCGGGCAGCTTGCACACGCATTTGGCGGGCATCACGCGCACTTCGCAATAGGCGCCGGGCGGGTTGCTGGCATAGGCGGCGCGGTCGCCCACCTTCAGGTGCGTGACGCCCTCGCCCACCGCCTCGATCACGCCCGCGCCTTCCATGCCGATGGTGGCGGGCATGCTCAAAGGGTACAGGCCGGTGCGGTGGTACACGTCGATGAAGTTCAGGCCGATGGCGTGGTGGCGGATGCGGACCTCGCCGGGGCCAGGCTCGCCCACGGTAACGTCAACGATGTGGAGTTCTTCGGGACCACCGTGCTGGCGGATCTGAACGGCAAGGCTCATGGCAAACGTCTCCTCAAACAAAAAAATGGGGCTGGAATCACGACGGCGGCCATCCTGCCACGAATCGCGTGTGGTTGCCGAAGGCCCGTGAGGCATCGATCTGCACTGGGGCCTTGTGCCCCAGGCGCAGCATGGCCCGGCCCGCACCGTTACAGTGCAGCCCCATGACTCAAAAAATCACACCCGGCACGGCCGTGCTGCTGGTGATTCCGCCCCTGCTTTGGGCCGGCAACGCGGTGGTAGGGCGGCTGGTGCATGACCTGATTCCCCCCATCACCCTGAACTTCATCCGCTGGGTGCTGGCCTTTGCCATCCTGCTGCCCCTGGCCCACGGCGTGCTGCGCGCCGACGGCCCCCTGTGGCCCCACTGGCGCCGCTATGCGCTGCTGGGGCTGCTGGGCATCGGGGCCTACAACGCGCTGCAGTACATGGCGCTGCAGACCTCCACACCCATCAACGTGACGCTGGTGGGCTCCAGCATGCCAGTGTGGATGCTGGCTGTGGGTGCCCTGTTCTTCGGGGCCACAGTGACCCGGCGGCAGGTGCTGGGGGCACTGCTGTCGGTGTGTGGTGTGCTGCTGGTGCTCAGCCGGGGCGAGTGGTCGCAGCTGCTGGCCTTCCGCCTGGTGCCGGGGGACCTGTTCATGCTGCTGGCCACCATCTCGTGGGCGTTCTACAGCTGGCTGCTGTCGCGCACCACCGAGCCCTCCAGCATCCGGGGCGATTGGGCCGCATTCTTGATGGCGCAGATGGTGTTTGGGCTGGCCTGGTCGGGCAGCTTTGCTGGGGCCGAATGGGCCAGCGGGCGCACGCACATCGAATGGGGCTGGCCGCTGGTCGCCGCCCTGGCCTTCATTGCCGTGGGACCTGCGGTGGTGGCCTACCGCTGCTGGGGCGTGGGCGTGCAGCGCGCCGGGCCTGCGGTGGCGGGGTTTTTCATCAACCTCACGCCGCTGTTTGCCGGGGTGCTGTCGGCGGCGTTTCTGGGCGACACGCCCAAAGCGTTCCATGCTGTCGCGTTCACGCTGATCGTGGGGGGCATCGTGGTGTCGTCACGGCGCTGACGGATTCAATTTTTGATAAATATCGGCAGTAGCGCCGGTATCTGTTGCCCTAGCCGCTATACAAAACGTAGCACACAGCGGTGCCCAGCTGCCCCGCTCAGCCTGGCGCAATGGCGGTGGTGGTGGACTCCATCAACGCCTCCAGATCGGCCACCGGAGTGGGCCGCCCCAGCAGGTAGCCCTGAAAGTACACACAGCCATGCCGGGCCAGGAAGTCCTTTTGTGCCTCGGTTTCCACCCCTTCGGCAATCACATCCAGCTCCAGGTTGCGTGCCATGCCGAGGATGGTCTGGACGATCACATCGTCGGTATGCCGCACCCCCAGGTTGCGCACAAAGGACTGGTCGATCTTGAGCTGGTCCAGCGGCAACCGCGTGAGATAAGCCAGCGATGAATAGCCGGTGCCAAAGTCGTCCACCGAAAAGCGCACGCCCTTGGTCTTGAGCGTGCCGATCTTGGCGATGGTGTCGTCCACGTTGTCCAGCACCAGCGACTCGGTCAATTCGAGCTTGAGCAAATGCGGGCGGGCGCCGGTCTCGCGCAGCACCTCCACCACCCGCGCCACAAAGTCGCGCTGGCGAAACTGCCGCGCACTCACGTTGACCGACACCTGCAGGTGCCGGTAGCGTTCGTCCCCTTGCCAGGCCGCCAGTTGCTCGCAGGCGGTACGCAGCACCCAGTGGCCCATGGGCACGATGAGTTCGCTCTCTTCGGCCACGCCAATGAATTCGCCAGGGGGGACCAGCCCGCGCTCCGGGTGTTGCCAGCGGATCAGGGCCTCGGCGCCCACCATGCGGCCGTCCAGATGGAACTGCGGCTGGTAGTGCAGCACAAATTGCCGCCCCGTGAGCGCCATCTGCAGGTCAGTCTCCAGCTGTGCACGCATGCTGATGACGATCTGCATCTGGGGGTCAAAAAAGCACAGTGCGTTACGCCCCTGCGATTTGACCTGGTACATGGCGATGTCGGCCTCCTTGAGCAGATCCACCGAAGAGTGCACGGAGCCACCCATCAGCGTGGCGCCGATGCTGGGCGTGCTGTGGTGCGCGTTGCCACCCAGCGTGTAGGGCACGTTGAGCTTGCGCAAGATTTTCTCGCCCACCCGGCGCGCCTGGGCTGCGGCCTCATCGCGGTGGACCGACAGGTCGCTGAGCATGACCACGAATTCGTCGCCCCCCAGGCGCGCCACCGTGTCCTCGCGCCGTACGCAGGTCTTCAGGCGCTGGGCCACCTGGCGCAGCAGCATGTCGCCCACCTCGTGGCCCCGCGTGTCATTCAATGTCTTGAAGTGGTCCAGATCCAGGAACAGCAGGGCCCCGTACTGTCCACTGCGCACGCTGGCGGCAATGGCCTGCTGCATGCGGTCCATCAGCAAGCGGCGGTTGGGCAGGTTGGTCAGTGGGTCGTAAAAGGCCAGGCTCTCGATCTCGGTGCTGGCCTTGCGCAGCGCAGTGACGTCGTGGTAGCTGATGACCAGCCCGCCGTCGGGCGTGGAACGTTCGGTGATCTGAATGGTGCTGCCGTTGGCGTAAGACTGTTCGCGCGGCTCGGGTTGATGCTTTTGGCGATGCAGACGCTGGTCTACCCAGCGCTTGCGCTCGTCGTCGGACAGGCGGGGCACATGGTGCTCCACCGTGGCCTCCAGCACCGCGCGAAAGGGCACCAGCGGCGTGATGACGCCGTGCAGCCAGGGGAGAATCGTCTCCAGCTGGCGGTTCCACTGCACCACGCGCTGCTGGCTGTCCAGCAGCAGGAAGCCGCTCACCATGGACTCCAGCGCCTGATCCAACGTGGCCTTGGACTGCGCGATGGCCAGGCGGGCCTGGGACATCCGGTCCACGTAGCGCAGTGCCAACACCCCTGCCGCAAAGATCATGGCAATGAAGAGTGCGGTGGTCAGTGCAATGGCATCGCGCTGGTCACGCCAATTGGCCAGCGCCGCGTCCAAGGGAATGCTGGCTGCAATGCGCAGGTCTTGGTACAGGATGGGCCGGAACACCACCAACGATGGCTCGCCGGTCAGACGCGCCGGGGCCTGCCAGGCCATACCCTGATCGGACAGATCGCCGATGGGCGGCGTGAGGGTGGGCACTGTCACGTCTTCGCGGTTGGGCACGCTGAGCAGCAGTTGCCCGGTGGCGCGCTCCAGCGTCACCTGCAGGCCGCTGATGTCCACACCCTGCACCAGCACCGAGCTGAGGGCCGATACCGGCAGCTCGGCCACGGCCACCACCCGCGAGCTGTCTGCCATGCGCAGGTGGCGCGCAAAGTACAGCACCCGCTCGGAACTGGCGAAGCTCACGACCGGCGCGCTGACCATCAGCATGGACACAGGTTGCTCCAGCACGCTCTCCAGAAAACCGGCAGGCAGCTGTACCTGCAGGCTTCCGCCAGCGGGGTCGGACGATGCCACGGTCTTGCCGGTGCCATCGAGCACCGCCACATAGCGCACCATGAGGTTCTGCCGGGCCGACCCACGCAGCCGCTGGCTGGCAGTGTCGGCGTCCACCCATGCCGTCATGGCGTTGGACAGGCCCAGCAGCTCGTCCATGCTGGCCAGCAGCACGTCCACAGCCAGCAGAGAGCGGTTGAGGGCAGCCTCCGCACCGGCCACAAAGCGAGTGGCTTGTGCCTCGCTATCGGCCAGCGCGGCCTGGCGGGCGTTCCATGCCAGGGCGCCGGCCACCGCCACCACGGCCGCCACAAACACGGCAGCGCCCGCCCAGACATAGGCCTTGATGCGCGAGGGTACGGCGGACTCTGTCATTTCGCAGGCGCTGCCTGCAGCCCACGCGCGGGCCCGATGGTCTGGTTCCAGACCTGTGCGCAGCGAGCGCCACAACGCTGCACCCAGCGCGGCAGTACGGTGGATTCGAGGATCTCCTGGCGGCTGCGCTCATCCTGGGGCGACACAGGCACCACCACCATGCTGCCCTTGGTACCGCCGCTGCAGGTGGACGCGCCCCGGTTGCAAGCCAGGCCGTCGGCGGTTTCACGCTCGGACTCGGCCCAGATGGCGGCCTCCAGGCGGGGCAGCTCGCGCTTGAGCAGCGTGCGCAGGTCGGCCGGCAGCGCCGCCCAGGCGGCCTGGTTGGCACCGAACACCGCCAGCCCCCAGGTCACCGGCAGGGTATGCACGTGGGTGGTGAGCGCCGGCAGGCCAAGCATGTTGCCCGACATGGTGCCGGTAATGGCGCATTCGGTATTGCCCGCGGTCAAGCTGGGCACGATCTGCGAAAAGCTCGTCAGCACGGGTACCCCGCCCAAGGCACCCACAAAGTCGGCCTGGCTGGCCGACGACACACGCACGCGGCGGCCAGTCAGCTCGGCCAACGTACGCAGTGGCTTCTTGCAGAACACCACCTGCGCCGGGTACACGTAGATGGCGAGTGCCTCGACGCCATGCTGTTCGCGCAACGCCTTTTCAAGGTAGGGGCGAAACGCGGCCAGCGTGGTCTTGAGCGTGGCGATGTCGGGGTTCAGCCCGGCCAGGTCGGGCGCGGTGTATTCGGGGTATTGCGCGGTGAACGAACTCATCAGCGCCGTGCCAAAAGGAACCACGCCCAGCTGCAACAGCCGCAGCATCTCGGCCCCAGGCACGCCGGCCCGGTCAAAGGGCACGATCTCGGCCTGGAAGCGCCCGGCGCTCAGGCGAGAAAGCTCTTTGGTCCAGAAGGGCTCTTCCTGTCGGACGTACTGGCTGATACCGGCCAGACCGCCCACGATGCGCAACCGGTACGCAGCTGCCGGTGTGGCGCCCGCCCCTGGCGTGTTGGCCGCATCGGCTGCCTGCACCGCACCCAAAGCGCCCAACACCATACACAGCAGGACGCAGTGGCGTTTCAGGCGCAGCAGAAAGGGTGTGTGGGCAGGGTGCATGACGGCGGACAGTAGCAGGCGCTGGCCCGCAGTATTCCACCAATTATTCAGCGTGCCGCCAAAGCTGTCGGCAAAACACCACGGGCGCAAACCCGTTCTGCGGAAGCACTGCGCCCGCCCAGCCCACCGGGCCACGCCAGGCCCGGCCTGCGTCAGAACGTGCCAGGGTAGGCACCGCCATCAGCGAGCACGTTCTGCCCGGTCATGTAGCCGGCCTGCACGCTGCACAGGAAGGCGCAAATGGCGCCGAACTCTTCGGCGGTGCCGTAGCGCCCAGCCGGAATCTGCGCCTGCTGCGCAGAGCGTACGTCCTGGACGCTCTTGCCCGCCTTGCTGGCGGCTGCAGTGACCGTGGCGGCGAGCCGGTCGGTGTCGAACTTGCCGGGCAGCAGATTGTTGATGGTCACCCCACGCGCTGCGATCTTGCTGCGCGAGACACCCGCCACAAACCCCGTAAGACCACTGCGAGCGCCGTTGGACAGCCCCAGGATGTCAATGGGCGCCTTCACAGCGCTGGAGGTGATGTTGACGATGCGACCGAACCCTCGGGCAGCCATGCCATCCACCGTGGCCTGGATCAGCTCGATGGGGGTCAGCATGTTGGCATCCACAGCCTTGATCCATGCATCGCGATTCCAGTCCCGAAAGTCGCCGGTCGGCGGGCCACCTGCGTTGGTGACCACGATGTCAAAGTCACGCCCCGGTCCTCCGGCTACCGAGAACACCGCCGCACGCCCCTCGGCGGTGGTGATGTCTGCCGCCACAGCCAGCACCTGCGGTGACACACCCTTTTGGCCGCTAGCGCCGGTTGCATTTGCACTTTCAGCTATTAAAAGAGTAGCAGCCTGGTTTAACGCCTCGGCGTTGCGGGCGTTGATGACCACATGGACACCCTCGCGCACCAGCGCCTGTGCGCAGCCATAACCCAGCCCCTTGCTCGCGCCACACACCAGCGCCCATTTGCCTGCAATACCCAAATCCATAACAATCTCCGGTTTCTCGCTGCGTGCCGCAGCCACAACAAATCATAAGTGGAGAGTACAAAATGACCCGGCTGCACTGCAGAGCCCTGGCTCCCTGGCTGGCATCGGCCGCGATGGCCCTGGTGCCCTTTCTGGCAGGCACAGCACATGCCCAGGAGGCGGCTGTGGTCAAACGCGCCACTCAGCTGCGCGACAGCCCAGCGGAAAGCGGCGCCAGCGTGGCCCCCCTGGAAGCCAACTCCGTGGTCACGCGCACGAGCGAGCGCAAGGGGCCCTGGACCAAGGTGAGTACGCCACAAGGCGCCACAGGCTGGGTCCACATGTTTGACCTGGGCCCGCAGTCTGGCGCAGCGCCCACCAGTGGAAATGCCGCCACCAGCGGGATGCGCGGCTTGGGTGGCCTGTTTGGCGGCAATGGCGGCAACACAACGACGGCAACTTCCACCGTAGGCATCCGGGGTCTGGGCGCCGAAGACATCGCCAAGGCACAACCGAACCCTGCCGCCGTGAACCAAGCCGAGGGCCTGCGTGTCAATGCCGACCAGGCTCGCCAGTTCGCCAGCAATGCAGCGCTGCAACCACGCAACGTGGCTCCGCTGGCTGAGCCGCCCCGGTCCTCCTCCATTGGTGGATCAGGGGCGACAGGCTCGTCCAACAACCCGTCCGACCCCAATTTCAGCCCCAACTGAGCGAGAGCTGTCATGCGCCTGCCCCAATCCCTCCGCCGCACCCGGCTGCTCGCAACGGCGTGCACAGCCCTGGCCCTGACCCTGCTGCCCAGCCAGGGGCAGAGCCAGGGTGTCATGAACCTGCTCAATGCCCTGGGCGGCGGTGGCAGCACCAACAGCAGCACCGGCGGCGGCCTGCTGGGTGCCATCACCGGCGGGGGCAGCCCCGCAGGCCAGGGGGATGACCTCATCAGCATGCTCACCCGTTCGGTCGAGAGCATCGATGAACCCCGCGAAATCGAGATCGGCCGCCAACTCTCGGCCGTGCTGCTGGGCAGCAAACCCCTGCACCCGGACATGGCACTGCAGCGCTACGTGAACCAGCTCGGGCGCTGGATCAGCCTGCAATCGCCCCGCCCCAATCTGCCCTGGACCTTTGTGGTGCTGGATGACCCCGGCTACAACGCGTTTGCGGCACCGGGTGGTTATGTGTTCGTGACCAAGGGATTGATCGACCGCTGCGCCGACGAGGCCGAGCTGGCTGGCATCCTGGCCCACGAAATCACACACGTCACCGCCAAACACCACCTGTTGGCCATTCGCAAGACAGCACAGTCGGGCATGCTGACCCAGCTGGTGGCGTCCCAGATCAAGACCAATGCCGTGGGCAACGTGGTGGCCTCGCAATTTTTGGCACTGGGGCGCAACCTGTACGCACGCGGCCTGGATCAGACCGATGAGTACGACGCCGACCGCACCGGCGTGGCCCTGGCCACCCGCGCTGGCTTCGACCCGTATGGACTGGTGTCGGTGCTTCAGCAGCTGCGCACTGCCACCCCGGACAACCCGGCCTTCACGCTGGCGCTGGCCACCCACCCGCCAGCCCAGGCACGGCTGGAGCAGCTGGAGATGGCCATGGGTAAAAACCTCGATGGTTTCACGGGGGCGGCCCCGGTAACAGTAGCCCAGCGCATGAACCCCAAGGCCCCTGCCGCAGCCACAGCAGCTCCATCGCCAGCTGCCCCGGCCGAGGCGCCGACCCGCAAGTCAGCACCCAAGAAAAAGACATCGTAGAACGCGCGAGAAGGCCCTGGCTGCGCGACGCCAAGTGGCTGTGGCCACGGCCATGGCCATCAGGCCCTTCGCGCCATGCGCGTGAAGGTGAATATGCCCGCGACTACCAGCGCCGTACCCGCTGCCACCCACACCGTGAAGGGTTCGCCCAGAATCCACACGCCCATAAGAATGGTGGACAACGGGCCCACCATACCCGTCTGCGCGGTCATGCCGGCGCCAACGCGCTCAATGGCCATCATCACCATCAGCACGGGCGCGGCCGTGCACAGGGTGGCGTTGAGCACCGACAGCCAGATCACCTCAGGCGCAACGACTGCCGCACTCAGTGGCCGCAGCACCACAAACTGCAACAGGCAGCACAGGCAAGCCACGGTGGTGGCAAGCCCCACCAACCGCAGCGCGCCCAAGCGCTGCACCATCTCGCCGCTGTAAACCAGATAGATGGCATAGCTGACTGCGCTCAGGAACACCAGCAAGGTGCCCCAGGCAGCATTGGCACCCTGCAGGTTGGCCTCGTGACCAAACACCAGCACCACGCCGCAGTAGCTCACCAGCATGCCTGCCGCCTGCGCCCAGCGGATACCGCGCCCGTACAGCACCCAGCCCAGCAGCACGACCAGCGTGGGGTTGAGGTACAGAATGAGCCGCTCTAGGCTGGCACTGATGTAGGCGAGCCCTGCAAAGTCGAGAAAACTCGCCAGGTAATAACCGGTGACACCCAGGCCCAGCACGCCCAGCCAGTCCTTGCGGGTGAGCGGCGGCTTGCCCCGACTGGCCCACCAGGCCATCACGGCGAAGATGGGCAGCGCAAACAGCATGCGGTACATGATGAGCGTGACTGCATCCACCCCATAGCGGTAGGCCAGCTTGACGATGATGGCCTTGCCGCTGAAGGCGATGGAGCCCAGGAATGCCAGCACGAGGCCAGATGCAACGCTCTTCTTCTCAATGGTCACGGGTATGAAGGGGCGCGAAGCGCCCGCTGGAGTATTTGCCCGACAGCGGTCGCCGGAAGTTGCGCCCAGTGTGACACGGCAGGGCCGGCGCAGGCCATCGAACCTCTGCGCGGGCGCCCCCTTCATCAACGATGGCTGACGAGCCGAAGTGCGCTCCGTGCTGTTCGACGAATCGCCGGGCCTACCGCCTCAATGGTGCTTGTGGAACACCCGCTGGTGCAGCCGCCGCAGTGACCACCACACCCCCACTGCTACCACCGGAATCGCCAGGGCTGCCGTGGTCTCTGCCGACAACGGCCACCCCAATTTTTGCGCGCCCTTGGCCAGGTAGCTGACCAGCCCGACGATGTAGTAGGTGATGGCAGCCACGGACAATCCCTCCACCGTGGACTGCATCTGCAGCTGCAGATCCTGCCGGTGGTTCATGGTGGTCAGCAACGCCTGGCTACTTTGCTGCTGCTCGATTTCTACCCGGGTGCGCAGCAGGTTGCTCATGCGCGATACACGCTGCGACAACGCATCCTGCCGACGGGTCGCCCACTCACAGGTGCTGCGCGCGGGGGTCAGGCGCCGGTCCATGAATTCCCGGATGGTCTGCATGCCCGCCAGGCGCGACTCGGCAATGTCCTGGATACGGCGGTCCAGCAATTCAAAGTAGGCACTGCTGGCCGAGAAGCGCGAGTGCGTGGCTGCGTACTGGCTCTCCACCTGCCCGGCCAGGCGCGTCAGCCGGTCCAGCAATGCGGGCTCGTCATCACGGTTGGCCGTGCGGATGGCTTCAGCCAGCGCCGCCAGTTCGCGCTCAGCAAAGGCCAGCACGCTGGCAGCCTCGCGGGCGGCGGGCAGGCCCAGCAAGGCGGCCATGCGGTAGGTCTCGATTTCCAGCAGGCGCTGCACCAGACGCCCCAGGCGCCTTGGTGTCATGCCTCCTGCCAGCAGCACCATGCGCGAGAAACCGTCAGCGTGGATCGCAAAGTCGGTGTACACCTCGCCATGCCCATCGGCCACGGTGGACGCCACCAGCGTGTCTTCGTGCAGCACATGCTTGACCAGAGAGCCCGATCCAAAGGTATGTGTGGGCAGCACCCACAGGTTCAGGCTGCACAGGCACTGGCCGGGCAAAGCTGCAAGCCAGTCGTGCGGAACGGAATCCACGGCACTGACCGGCTCCCGTTCTCCAAAAGCCTCCACCGGCGCCGGGACCATGAAGGTCCAGGTGACGAATTCGGTGTGCATCTCCCAGCGCATCCGAAAAGCGCCCAGGTCCATCCGCAAGTGGGTGGTGTGGGCGTCGGGCAGCGCCATGTGGTGGTCCCGCAGGAGCGCGGCCACATGGGCCCGGCTGGCCTCGCGCCCTGCCGCATCGGCCAGCATCACGATGTGCGCGATGGCCAGCGGGGCGTTCATCGCCTCAGGCGGGCGGGCGTGGATTTCGTTGTGCAGCATCGCCCGGTGCGGGTGCTGCGTGGGATGAAACGGTGTAGACATGCGGACCTCTGCCCGCAATTGTGTACTGGCGACAGCAGTGCCAGTTGGACGCCACTGCCCAAAAAACAACGGCACCCGAAGGTGCCGTTGATCAGGGTGAGAAAAGAATCGGAACCGATCAGTCTTCCACAAACGCTTCTTCGCGCTTGTTCTTCACCGAAGGCAGCAGCACGATGATGAGCAGCAGGGCCGCAGCCGCCAACAGGCCGGCCGACAGAGGACGCGTCACAAACACGCTCCAGTCACCACGCGACAGCAGCAGCGCACGGCGCAGGTTCTCTTCCATCATGGGGCCCAGAATGAAGCCCAGCAACAAAGGTGCAGGCTCGGTACCCAGCTTGTAGAAGATGTAGCCAATCAGACCAAACGCACCCACCATCCAGATATCAAAGGTGTTGTTGTTGGTCGAATACACACCCACCGCGCAAAACAACACGATGGATGGATACAGCCAGCGGTAAGGCACGGTCAGCAGCTTGATCCAGATGCCGATCAACGGCAGGTTCAGGATGATCAGCATTGCGTTGCCAATCCACATCGAAGCAATCAGGCCCCAGAACAGCTCGGGGTTGCTGGTCATCACCTGGGGACCAGGCTGGATGTTGTGGATGGTCATGGCACCCACCATCAGCGCCATCACGGCGTTGGGAGGAATGCCCAGCGTCAGCAATGGGATGAATGAGGTTTGTGCACCAGCGTTGTTGGCAGCTTCCGGAGAGGCCACACCACGGATGTTGCCCTGGCCGAAAGGTACTTCGCCGGGCTTGAGCTTGGTCTTCTTCTCGAGTGTGTAGGCAGCAAAAGCGGCCAGCAAGGCACCACCACCGGGCAAGATGCCCAGAGCAGAACCCAGCGCTGTGCCGCGCAGCACAGCAGGGATCATGTTCTTAAAGTCTTCCTTGGTCGGGAACAGACCTTCCACCTTGGCAGTGAACACCTCACGCTCATCGTCGGGACGCGAGAGGTTGGCGATGATTTCACCGTAACCGAACACACCCATGGCAATGGTCACAAAACCGATGCCGTCGGTCAGCTCAGGGATATCGAAGCTGAAGCGAGCCACGCCCGAGTTCACGTCGGTCCCCACCAGCCCCATCAGAAGGCCCAGCACGATCATGGCCACGGCCTTGAGCAGCGAGCCCGAGGCCAGCACCACGGCACCAATCAGGCCCAGAACCATCAGCGAGAAATATTCGGCGGGTCCGAACTTGAAGGCGACTTCGGTCAGCGGAGGCGCAAAGGCCGCCAGGATCAGCGTACCCACGCAGCCCGCAAAGAACGAACCCAGGCCCGCAGCCGCCAGCGCCGGCCCTGCTCGACCCTTGCGCGCCATCTGGTAGCCGTCAATCACGGTCACCACCGACGAGGACTCACCCGGCAGGTTCACCAGAATGGCAGTGGTCGAACCACCATATTGCGCGCCGTAGTAGATACCGGCCAGCATGATCAGCGCGGCGACGGGGGGCAGCGCATAGGTGGCAGGCAGCAGCATGGCGATGGTCGCCACCGGGCCGATGCCTGGCAGCACACCAATGAGCGTGCCGAGCAAACAGCCCACAAAGCAGTAGATCAGGTTCTGGAACGTGAAAGCAACGCCAAAACCCAGCGCGAGGTTATTAAATAATTCCATGGTCAGTGCTCCTGCTTAACCTGCGATGAAACTCGGCCACACAGGGAACTGCAGCTTGAGCGCCCACACAAAAGCCACATAGCTGCCGATGGCCAGCACGGTGGCGAGAACAAATACGGCCTTGGCGTTGAACTCATTGCCAGCCAGGCTGGAGATGAAGGTCAGTGCATAGATGCCCACGATGAGCCCCATGGCCGGAATGCCCAGACTGGGCAAGCCGCCGAGCAGGATGCCGAAGGCAAAGTTGGCGGCCAAGATGAAGAACAGCGGCTTCCAGGCCCATTTGCCGATCTTGTCGCCGTCGGCAGTTTCCACGGTCAGCGCCTTGAAGGTGATCACGCTGCCGATGATGGCCAGCAAGACCCCCAGCAACAACGGGAAGTAGCCGGGGCCCATGCGCGCGCCCGTCCCCACGTTGTAAGTAGTGGCACCCCACGCAAATGCGACCCCGACGCCCATGAACATGAGCCCGGACGCAAAGTCTTTATTACTCTTGATTTTCACGAATTGTCTCCTTGACGGAATTCTCGACTGCGCGATTGTGCTGGCAAGGCGGGGGCGGCGCGATGTGGATTCCACCTACATCCGGTAACGCTCCACCCACACCGACAACAGCACCTCACCCCGCAGACCGTCTCAAAAACCTGAAAAGAAGGGCAATCGGGGAAGATTGCACAGAGCGCAACCTCGCGCGCCCCGTCGCTCACTCCAGGGGCGGTGTGGCCAAAATCACCTCTTCCATGGTGGTCAGCCCCTCTGCCACGCGCAGCGCGCCGGCCAGGCGCAACGGACGCATGCCATCTTGCACGGCCTGCCGGCGCAGCACATCAATGGAAGGCGCCTGGGTGATCTTGTCTTTGAGCGCCTCGCTGACGGTGAGCAATTCATAGAGCCCCATGCGACCCCGAAAGCCCCCCATGCGGCAATCCACACAACCAACCGGCTTGTACGGGTGGTAGCTACCGCTGATCTTCCAGGGCTTGACCACCTCGGTCAGGGCTTCGCGGCTAGCGGCCTCATCCTTTTGTTTGCACTGCTTGCACAGCGTGCGCACCAGCCGCTGGGCCAACACACCCAGCAAGGTGGCATTGATGAGGTACGACGGCACACCCAGCTCCATCATGCGGGTGATGGCGCTGGGGGCATCGTTGGTGTGCAGGGTGGAGAACACCAGGTGGCCCGTCAGCGCCGCCTGGATGGCCATCTCGGCAGTCTCCAGGTCCCGGATTTCGCCCACCATGATGATGTCGGGGTCCTGCCGCATCAGCGCGCGCAGGCCTTCAGCAAAATTGAAGTCGAGCTGCGGCTGTACCTGGGTCTGGTTGAAGCTGGGCTCGATCATTTCGATCGGGTCTTCCACCGTGCTCACGTTGACCTCTTCGGTGGCCACGCGCTTCAGGGTCGAGTACAGCGTTGTGGTCTTGCCCGAACCCGTGGGGCCGGTCACCAGGATGATGCCGTGCGGCCGCTTGACCAGCGCCTCCCAGCGCTGCGCATCGTGCTGCGCAAAGCCCAGGGCATCGAGGTCCTTGACCGCGTTGTCGGGGTCGAAAATGCGCATGACCATCTTTTCGCCAAACGCAGTGGGCAAGGTGGACAGGCGCATTTCCACCTCTTCCCCCCGCTGGTTACGGGTCTTGATGCGGCCGTCCTGGGGGCGGCGCTTTTCCACCACGTCGATGCGGCCCAGCAGCTTGATGCGCGCCACCATGGCGTTGTGCACACCCATAGGCATCTGGTAGACCGGGTGCAGCACGCCGTCGATGCGAAACCGGATCACGCCCTGGTCGCGGCGCGGCTCCAGGTGGATATCGCTCGCGCGCTGGTCAAACGCGTACTGCCAGAGCCAGTCCACCACCTTGACCACGCCCTGGTCGTTGGCGTCGAGCTGCTTGTTGCTCTTGCCCAGCTCCACCAGCTGCTCAAAGCTGTTGCCGCCCGAACTGCCTCCGGCCTTTTGCGCCGCGCGCACCGACTTGGCGAGCGCAAAAAATTCAGCTGTGAAGCGGTGGATGTCCTGCGGGTTGGCCACCACCCGGCGCACCGAGCGGCGGGACTGGCGTTCCACTTCGGCCACCCAGTCGTCGATGAAGGGCTCGGCCGTGGCAACCACCACTTCTTTGCTGGTCACCTGCACAGGCAGCACCTTGTGGCGCTCCGCATAGGTGGCGCTCATGGTGTCTGCCACACGCCCCACATCCACCTTGAGCGGGTCGATGCGCATGTAGGCAAGACCCGCCCGTTGAGCCAGGTACTCGGTCAGCGCCTCGATGTCGAGCGGCTTGCCGTCGCTGGATCGCTCCATGGCCACGTTGGCCAGGCGCACCAGGGCGTGCTGGGAGCTCTCGGCCTGCGAGCAGCGGGCGATGGTGCGCTGCGCTTCCTCGCGCGAGATCACCTTGTCATCGCTGAGCCACTGCACCATGCGGCGCCAGTCCACCGGGCCAATGTGCGAAGCCGACTTCAGCCGGTCAGGCGTCACGACAGGAGCATTCATTGCAAGATTCCTTTCAGGGGTTCACCGGCTTGAACACCCGCAGCCACTTGGTGGTGGGCAGGTCCCAGCGCGTCTGGATGGCCTCAGCCCGCTCGGCCAGCTCCGCACGCTTGGGCCGTGTGGGGGTGCGCTGTGCCAGCACCACCGTATTGCCTTCGCGCGTGGGCTTGAACGCCCACAGCGCCTGGTCACCAAACGCCTGCGCCATGCTCTGCAGGCTGCGGTCAAAGCTCGACGCACGGCCAAACAGGTTGACCGTCATGCAGCCCGTATCCGTGAGCAAAGCGCGGCAGTCGGCATAAAAGTCGGGGCTGTCGAGCACGGGAGCTGCTGCTTCGTGGTCATACAGGTCCACAGCCAGTGCATCCACCGTGCCAAGCCACATGGGGTTCTGGATTTCCTTGGCAGCATCGGCCAGCACCACACGCAGCTTGGGACCGTCGGGCGGCAGCTTGAACCACTGGCGGCACACGGCCAGCACCTGCGGGTTCAGCTCGATGGCGGTGGTGCAGATGCGCAGCTTCTTGTGACAGAACTTGGTGATGGCCCCAGCCCCCAGGCCCAGCTGCATGGCATGGCCCTTGGACACCTGGGCCAGGTCGGCAAACAACAGCCAGGCCATCATGCGCTGCACGTATTCGAGCTCCAGGGCAAAGGGCTCGTCAATGCGCATGGAGCCCTGGATCCAGGGCGTTCCCAGGTGCAGGTGGCGCACTTCGCCATCGTCGGACACGCTGACTTCGGGCAGTTCTTGCAGGGTTTCTTTTTTTCGGGCCATTCACAGCAATCCGTGCCGGGCCATGACATCGGCCCAGGCGGTCAATTTACGTTCAAAACTCCAGGAGGCATTGGCCGGGCTGGTCGATGGCAGCCTGACCGCCTCAATGGGCGGTGCAGCGGGCCGTACCCCTGCATTCCCCCCATCATGCGGCAAGAGCGGTAAGTGCCTGGAAGCGCTCAGCCCGGCGAGCACCGCCTGGGCGTGTCGAAAACTCTCCGCACCGTTGTGCGCCAGCGCTGCCAGCTGGGGGCAGACGCTGCGCAGTGAGGCAAAGTCGTTAAGCCGGGCGTGGCGAATGCTGGTGTCCAGACTGCCCTCGCGCTCGCAGCTTTGGTACACATCCCACAGGCCGAGGCCCCGCGCCAGCAACCAGGCGCAGCGGTCGGAGTAACCATCCGGCCCCGCCGGCGGCAAAGGATGCTGCGGCCACAGGGCCTGCAGGATTTTCCAGAAATGGTTCTGGGGATGGGCGTAGTACTGACGGGCCTGTAATGATGCAGCCCCAGGAAAGCTGCCCAGCACCAGCACCACGGTATGCGCGCCGGCCACCGGCGCCAGACCGTGCCAGCGCACTGACGACCCGGTGGAATCAGGGGTAGAGGCCAGGGACGGTCCGGCTGCAGCGGGGGCGAAGGGCATGGTCCAATTTTGGGCCCAAAGGGCAGCCAACCCCGCCCTGCATCACAAAAAAGATAGCTGTGAGCCCTTTGCCACAGGGCGCAAAGCTCCCAAATTTCTCCATATTGATCGCCCTGTTGATCGGCCCGCCGATCGCTCTAGAGATCCGACCGTTCATCCTGCAACGCTCTCCCGTCCGCCAGCAGTCGCTCCAGCCGTGGCAACGCAGCCATCGCATTGGCCCCGGTACTGCGGGCCAGCGCCTGCATGGACTGGCCGCGCAGTTGTGCCACAACCGCCGCAATGCCTGGTAGCTCTCCCGGGCTGTTTCGGCCCTGGGCCTGACCCGCGGCGCGCTCTGCGGCGGTGGTGTACAGCCAGTGGGGCGGAATATCGGGCGCGTCGGTTTCCAACACCAGCGCATCCCCAGACAGTTCGGTCGCCAGGCGGCGCAACTGCAAGGCGCGGTCATAGGTCACCGCTCCGCCAAATCCCAGCTTGAAGCCCAAGGCAACAAACGCCTGGGCCTGCTGCAGGCTGCCGTTGAAGGCGTGTGCAATGCCACCGCGCACAGGCAGGTCCCGCAGGCCCTTCAGCAGCTTGTCGGCGGAACGCCGCACGTGCAGGATCACCGGCAGGTCGAACCGCCGGGCCAGCTGCAGCTGGGCACGGTAAAACCGCTCCTGGCGCACCGGGTCAAGACCCGGCACAAAATAGTCGAGGCCGATCTCGCCGATCGCCACCAGGCGCGGGTCTGCGTGGTGCTGCTCCAGGTACTCGCCCAGATGCCGCAGGTCCTCATCCTCAGCGCGCCCTGTGTAGAGGGGGTGAATGCCCAGCGCATAACTGTCCCCATGCTGGTGCGCCAACGCCCGCACGGTGTCCCAGTTGCTGCGCTCCACGGCCGGGATCACGCAGTGGCACACCCCCTGGGCCGCCGCCTGAATGCGGACCGCGCTGCGGTCGACATCGAACTCGGGCGCATCGAGGTGGCAGTGTGTATCGATCCAGGCGGTCATGCGCCGATGATGCCCGATGCAGCGAGCTGGGCCTGCAGAGCCTGCGGGTCCTGTGTAGCCCTGCATGTGCATTTGCCCGCAAACCGTGCTACTGTCATTTGCGTGCGCCAAGCCCTGGCGTGTACGAGCAAAGGTGACAGGATGCCCCGGCCCGCCCTCTACAGCAGCTCCCGCCCCGCCCGCAGCCGCACGCCTGCGGCGGTGGATGCCACCGATCCGGCTGCGCCTGCTGCCCAGGCACCAGACGCTGCAGCCCCCTTGCCGTCCAGCCAGGCCGCACCCACCCTGCCGCCGGCCTCGCACCCACCTGCCCTCAAGCGCCAACTGGTGGCCCTGTGGGCTATCGTGGTGCTGCTGGCAGCCCTGCTGGCGGCCAGCGCCTGGCAGCACAGCCGCACCGCCCCCCGCAAGATCACCCAGGACGATATTGACGCTGCAGTGCTGCGCACACTGGAGACCACCAACCCGCCCTCTGCCGCCGCCCGTGCCGTGGAGAGCATCGGCCCCTCGGTGGTGCGTGTGGTGGGCTACGGGCGCAGCAAGAACGGCAAGGAAGAGGTCGAGCGCGGCATTGGTACGGGCGTGGTGATTGTGGACAAGGGCATCATCCTGACGAACCTGCACGTGGTAGCCGGCGCAGACCGCATTGGCATCACCTTCCACGACGGGCTGGAAACCACGGCCAGCGTGACCGGCGCCCAACCCGAGAACGATCTGGCCGTGCTGCAGGCCCACAAAGTGCCTGACGACCTGGAGGCCGCCACCCTGCGGTCCACCCAGGACCTGCGCCCGGGCGATCATGTGGTGGCCGTAGGCTTTCCCTTCGGCATTGGCCCATCGGCATCGGCGGGCGTGGTGTCCGGCCTCAAACGCGAGTTCACGTCGCCCGAGGGGAAGCGCCAGCTCAGCAACCTGATCCAGTTCGACGCGGCTGCCAACCCGGGCAACTCCGGCGGCCCACTGGTGACGATGGACGGCGAGGTGGTGGGCATCGTCACCGCCATCCTCAACCCCACCCAGGCGCGCACTTTCATCGGTATCGGTTTTGCCGTGCCCATTGAAAACGCCGCCTCGGCCATCGGCATGCCGCCGTTCTGATCCAGAACCCCATTCATTCCATTCCGCCATCGCAAGGAGCACCATGTCATCCAGCACGTCGCCCAATGCATCGAATGCCGCCACTGCCACGCTGATGGAGCAGGTGCTTTACGAGGTCAAACGCGTGGTGGTCGGGCAAGACCGCTTTCTGGAGCGCGTCATGGTTGCCATGCTGGCCCAGGGTCACCTGCTGGTCGAAGGCGTGCCGGGCCTGGCCAAGACGCTCACCGTCAAGACGCTGGCCAGCACCATCCAGGGCAGCTTCAAGCGCATCCAGTTCACGCCCGACCTGGTGCCTGCCGACCTGGTCGGCACGCGCATGTACAACCAGAAGACCGGCGAGTTCAGCACCACGCTGGGCCCCGTCTTCACCCACCTGCTGCTGGCCGACGAAATCAACCGCGCGCCTGCCAAGGTACAGAGCGCGCTGCTGGAGGTAATGCAGGAGCGCCAGGTCACCATTGCGGGCGAGATCCACAAGGTGCCCGAGCCCTTCCTGGTGATGGCCACCCAGAACCCCATCGAGACCGAAGGCACGTACGCGCTGCCCGAGGCGCAGGTAGACCGCTTCATGATGAAGGTGCTGCTGGGCTACCCCACCGAGGAGGAAGAGTTCGTGATCGCCCAGCGTGCGCTCGACCTGCCCGTCCAGGTGCTGCCCGTGGCCACCACGGCGCAGCTGGCAGCGCTGCAGGCCGAATGCCGCACCGTGTATGTGGACCCGTCGATGCTGCAATACGCCGTGAAGCTGGTGGCAGCCACCCGCGAGCCCGCACGACATGGCCTGAAGGACCTGGCCGGCTACATCAGCTGCGGCGCCAGCCCGCGCGCCACCATTGCCCTGGCCGAGGGCGCTCAGGCCCTGGCCATGCTGCGCGGGCGCAACTACGTGCTGCCCGAAGACATGACCGATCTGGCCGCCGATGTGCTGCGCCATCGCGTGGCGCTGTCGTACGAAGCGCTGTCCGACGGGCTGGATGCCGACGCACTCATCCAGCGCATCATGGCCAAGATCCCGGCACCAGCACGTCCCTTGCATCACGAGCAAAAAGCTGCTTGAAGTGTCATCGCCATGAACAGCAAGCCGCCTGCAACCTCCGCCACGGTGCACACCCTGCCCACATTGCCCGGGCAGGCCGACCGGCTGCTGCGCGAGCTGGAGTGGAAGGTGATCCGCCGCCTGGACGGCCTACTGCAGGGCGACTACCGCACGCTGATGCGCGGCAGCGGCCTTGACCTGACCGACCTGCGCGAATACCAGCCGCACGACGACGTACGCCACATCGACTGGAACGTGACCGCACGGCTGAACACCCCCCATGTGCGCGTGTTCACCGAAGACCGCGAAATGTCGGCCTGGTTCCTGCTGGACCTGAGCCCGTCCATCAGCTTCGGCCCCACAGGCCATGCCAAGCGCGACATCCTGACCGGCTTTGTGGCCGTGCTTTCGCGCCTGCTTACCCGCCACGGCAACCGTGTGGGCGCCGTGCTCTACGGCGGTGCCAGTCCGAAGGCCGAACGCGCAGTGGACGCCGTGCTGCCCCCGCGCAGCAGCCGCGCCCATGTGCTGCACCTGGTGCACAAACTGCTGCCGTCCAAAACCCCGGTGCCACCGCACAAGACGGGTGGCGGCGCCACCGAACTGCACCGGCTGCTGCAGACCGGCCTGGCCACGCTCAAGCGCCGATCCACCGTGTTTGTGGTGTCCGACTTCATCAGCGCGCCCGGCTGGGAAAAGCCCCTGGCCCAGCTGGCCCAGCGGCATGACGTGGTGGCCGTGCGCCTGCTCGACCCGCTGGAGCTGGAGCTGCCCGACGTGGGCCTGGTCACGCTGCGCGATGCCGAAAGCGGCGAGCAACTGCAGGTGGACACGCACGACGCGGGTTTTCGCCGCCGCTTTGCCCAGTTGGCCGCCGACCGCGAGGCGGCGCTGCGCGAGGGCCTGACCCGCGCGGGCGCCGACACGCTGGAGCTGTGCACCGACGACGACCTGGTTGATGCCCTGCTGCGCTTCATGGACCTGCGCCAGCGCCGGGTGCGGGCGCACAGCCACCCCCTCGTCCCCGCATCGGCATCCGCAGGCCCTGCCGCAACGGCTGCCGCCGCCTGACCGATCGATTGATCACCCGCCGCACACGCTGTACTCGCCACCAAGGACACACACCATGGTTTTTCTCTGGCCCACCCTGCTCTGGCTGCTGCTGGCTGTGCCCCTATTGGTACTGCTGTACTGGTGGCTGCTGCACCGGCGCAAGAAAACAGCGCTGACCTACTCCAGCCTGTCCCTGGTGCGCGAGGCCATGGGCCCCGGACAGCACCTGCGCCGCCACATCCCGCCCGCGCTGTTCCTGCTGGCGCTGGTGGCGCTGCTGTTGGCCGCCGCGCGCCCCCTGGCCATCATCACCCTGCCCTCGCAGGACCAGACCATCATGCTGGCCATGGACGTATCAGGCAGCATGCGCGCCGCCGACGTGGAGCCCGACCGCATCACCGCCGCCCAGAACGCCGCCAAAGCCTTCATTGCCGACCTGCCGCGCCATGTGCGCGTGGGCATCGTGGCCTTTGCCGGCAGCGCCCAGCTGGCCCAGCTGCCCACCCAGAGCCGTGAAGACCTGGTCAAAGCCATCGACAGCTTCCAGCTGCAGCGCGGCACGGCCACGGGCAACGGCATCATGCTGTCCCTGGCCACGATCTTCCCCGACGCGGGCATCGACATCGCCGCCCTGGGCGGCCGCCAGGCCATGCGCCCAAAGCCCATCGAAGAGCTGGGCAAGCAGCAGGACCCCGCCAAGACCTTCACGCCCGTGGCCCCAGGCTCCTACAACTCGGCCGCCATCATCATGCTGACAGACGGCCAGCGCACCACGGGCGTGGACCCGCTGGAAGCCGCCAAGTGGGCGGCCGACCGGGGGGTGCGTGTGTACACGGTCGGGGTGGGCACGGTGCAGGGCGAGACGATTGGCTTTGAGGGCTGGTCGATGCGCGTGCGGCTGGACGAAGAAACCCTGAAGGCCGTGGCTGCGCGGACCAATGCCGAATACTTTCATGCGGCGACGGCGGCAGACCTGAAAAAGGTGTACGAGACGCTGAGCTCGCGGCTGACGGTGGAGAAGAAGGAGACGGAGATTTCTTCTTTGCTGGCGTTGTTGGGGGCGGTGCTGGCGTTGGTGGCGGCGGGGTTGTCGGTGTGGTGGTATGGGCGGGTGATGTGATCTTTTTTTGGTGATTTTGGCTGGATGCGCTATTGGGATATGGGTTGGTAGCTATTGATTTTGCAGCGTTTGGTTGCGTGTACTGACTGAGCCGCATGCCTTTGTTGAGGGCGGAGGCCGGGAGTCGCCCGGCGTGCGAGTCCCTTTCTTTCGCGTCGCCGAAAGAA
>NZ_JBXAGA010000003.1:291947-475391 GCF_058793595.1 Acidovorax sp. GW835-FHT14G06 | reverse complement strand
TGGGGTCGCCCTTTCTTTGGTTCCTTTCTTTCGGCGACGCGAAAGAAAGGGACTCGCCTGCCGGGCGACTCCCGGCCTCCGCCCTCAAAGAAGGCACGCCATTCGATGCGCACTAGCCCCCAGACTCAGCGCGCAAAACAGACGCATGAAGCCGTCAACTTCCGCCGGCCATCTCCAGTCCCTTAGCTAGAGTGATCACTATAAAAATCATAGCTGCTAAGGTATGAAACACTAGCGCATCCAGCCAAAAACACCAAAAACTCACCCCGCAGGCAGCCGCATCCCCACCCGCAACCCCTTCGGCACCACCCCTTCCGCCACTATCCGCCCCCCGTGCCGCAGCGCGATCTCTTCCACGATCGAGAGCCCCAGCCCACAGCCGCCCGCCTTGTCCGACCCACGCCAGAACCGCGCAAACAGATCGCCCAGATGCTCGGCCGGCACGCCCGGTCCATCGTCCTCCACCACCAGCAGCGCCCAATGCCCGGGCTCGTCATGGCCCACGCGCACCGTCACCGTGGCGCCGGGGCCCGCGTAGTGCAGCGCGTTGTCGATGAGGTTGTTCAACGCCTCGCGCAGCAGCAGCGGGTGGCCCTGCGCGGGCAGGTGGTCCACACCCTCGTAGCCCAGGTCCATGCCCTGGGCCAGGGCGCGGGCGGCCCATTCGCGGGCCACCTCGCGGGCCAGGGCGGCGAGGTCGATGGACTGCATCTCCACGTTTGACTCCGAGCGCGCCAGTTGCAGCAGCTGGTGCACCAGGTGCGCGCTGCGTTGCGCGGCCGACAGCACCTTTTGCAGGCGGGCCTGCACTGCGGGTTCGTGGCTTTCGTGCAGGGCCAGTTCGGTCTGGCCGATCAGGCCTGCGAGCGGCGTGCGCAGCTGGTGGGCAGCGTCGTTCAGAAAACGCTTTTCCTTTTGCTGGCCACGCGCCACGGTCTCCAGCAGGCGGTTGATGGTGCTGGCCAGCGAATGCACTTCCTGCGGGGCAGAGGTCAGCTCGATGGGCGGCAGCGGCGTGGTGCCCGTGTGGGGCTGTGCGCCGGCTCGTTCAATTTGCGCCTCCAGGCGCTTGAGGGGTTGCAGGCCGCGCAGCACGCCGGCGTACACCACGGCGCTCAGGGCCAGGCCCATCAGGCCCATGGGGAACACCATGCGCTCCAGCAGTTCCTGCGCAATGCGCTCGCGCACTGTGAGGCTCTGGGCCACCTGCACGCGCAGGCGCTGGCGGGTGGAGGCGGTGCCGTAGTCCACATCCAGCAAGGCCACGCGCACCGGTTTGTCATCCACCCGTGCCTGGTACAAAAACGCTTCGCCCACCGCCACATCAACCTGGGCGGGCGGTGGCGGCAGCTGCGCGTTGCCCAGCAAAAAGCGGCCGGGCGGGGACGACACCATGTAGGTGATGCGGTCGGCCGGGTCCTGTTCCAGGATGTCCTGCGCGGCCTTTGGAAAGTCCACCAGCAGCCCATCGCCAATCGGCTTGATCTGCCGCGCCAGCGCCCGCACCGACTGGGTGAGCGTCTGGTCAATGCCCTTCTCGCCGTTCTGCAGCGCAATGCGCCACGCCAGAAACCCACCCGACAGCCACAGCACCAGCTGCGGCAGCAGCAGCCACAGCAGCAGCTTGCGTTGAAGAGAAACACCCGGGACGTGACGCATGAATGGCCGTAAAAATTAAACGGCGCGCGTCTTGCAACTGGCGCGACCAAGGCCAGTGCCGCCGCGCAAGGGCCGCCCCGCCGCGCTGGCGGCGTCCCCCCCACGGGGGGAAGATGCGCAGCATCTCAGGGGGGGCTTCATGGTTTATTCAGCATGTACCCCAGCCCCCGGATATTGCGGATCACCAGGTTGGACTGGTCGAGCTTCTTGCGCAGACGGTGCACATACACCTCCAGTGCATTGGAGTTCAGCGGGGCGGCGGTTTGGCCGGGCTCGGGCGGGCTGGCGCGCCAGGCGGCCAGCACGTCGTCGCGCGTGACGACTTCGCCACAGCGGTGGGCCAGCAGCTCCAGCAGCTCCCACTCGCGCTGGGTCAGCTCCAGCAGGTCGCCGTTCAGGGCAGCGGCATGGCTGGCGTGGTCCAGCACCAGCGGGCCGATGGTGGTGCTGGCAACACCCGCCGCGCTGCTGGCCTGGGTGAAGGCGGGCTGGCGCGCGCGGCGCAGCATGGCCTGCAGGCGGGCCTGCAGCTCTTGCATGTTGAAGGGCTTGGTGATGTAGTCGTCGGCCCCGGCGTTCAGGCCCAGCACGCGGTCGTCGACGCCGTCGCGGGCGGTGAGGATCAGCACGGGCAGGCCGGCAATGTGCGCGCGGGCCCAGGTCAGCAGCTCCATGCCGTCGGCGCCGGGCAGGCCCAGGTCCAGGATGATGCCGTCCACCGCCTGCGTCTGCAAAAGCGCCATGGCCTGCGCCACGCTGCTGGCGGTGCAGACGCTGTAATCGAGTTGCTTGAGCTGGCCGGTGAGAGCGTCGAGCAGGAGGGCGTCGTCTTCGACAATCAGTATCGTGGCCATGGATTGAGCATAACAAAGGCCCCTGCAACGGGCCCTCTGTGGGGCCGCTGCGACTCTCAGGGAAAGCCCTGAGAATTAAATTAATTATTGTAATTAAAGTACCGACTGCGCTGAACGGCACCGGTATCACGGCGCAGCAACGGGTTCTGAAAACAACGTCGAGGAGACAAGGGTATGTGGAAGATGACAAAGATCGCCGCACTGGCGGTGGGCCTGGCGGCCGCGATGTCTGCCAGCGCGGGGGAGGTCGAGGTCCTGCACTACTGGACATCGGGCGGCGAGGCCAAGTCGGCCGCCGAGCTCAAGAAGATCATGCAGTCCAAAGGCCACACCTGGCGCGACTTTGCCGTGGCGGGCGGCGGTGGCGACAGCGCCATGACGGTGCTCAAGAGCCGCGTGATCTCGGGCAACCCGCCCTCGGCCGCCCAGGTCAAGGGCCCGGCTATCCAGGAATGGGCGTCCGAAGGCGTGCTGGCCAATGTCGATGCGCTGGCCAAGACCGAGAAGTGGGACGACGTGCTGCCCAAGGTGGTCGCCGACGTGATGAAGTACAAGGGCAGCTACGTGGCTGCCCCGGTCAACGTGCACCGCGTGAACTGGCTGTGGGCCAGCTCCGATGCGCTCAAGAAGGCGGGCGTTACCAGCATGCCCAAGACCTGGGACGAGTTCTTTGCCGCTGCCGACAAGCTCAAGGCCGCAGGCCTGGTCCCCGTGGCCCATGGCGGCCAGAACTGGCAGGACTTCACGACCTTTGAATCCGTGGTGCTGGGCGTGGGCGGTGCCAAGTTCTACCAGGACGCGCTGGTCAAACTGGACGACAAGGCCATCAACAGCGACACCATGAAGAAGTCGCTGGAGACCTTCCGCCGTATCAAAACCTACACCGACCCGGGCGCTCCCGGCCGCGACTGGAACCTGGCCACGGCCATGCTCATCCAGGGCAAGGCGGGCTTCCAGCTGATGGGTGACTGGGCAAAGGGTGAGTTCATCGCGGCCAACAAGGCGCCGGGCAAGGACTTCCAGTGCGCAGCGGCACCGGGCACGGCCAACGCGTTCACCTTCAACGTGGACTCGTTCATCCTGTTCAAGCTCAAGGACGCCGCAGCACAGAAGGCGCAGAGCGACCTGGCCAGCTCCATCATGAGCCCTGAGTTCCAGGAGGTGTTCAACCTCAACAAGGGCTCGATCCCTGTGCGCACCGGACAGAAGATGGACAAGTTTGACGACTGCGCCAAGCTGTCCAGCAAAGACTTTGCCGACACTGCCAAGAGCGGTGGCCTGGTGCCCAGCGTGGCCCATGGCATGGCGATTGCGCCTGCCACCGAAGGGGCGATCAAGGATGTCGTCAGCCAGTTCTGGAACGACGACAAGGTGAGCGTCGCCGACGCCATGAAGAAGATCGCGGCCGCCGCGAAGACCAAGTAAGCCGTGTACGACACACGCACCCGCACGCACTAAAACCAACCCCAGAGGGATCCCATCATGAAGACAAGAAACCGCCTCACGGCGGTGGCTTTGGCCGCCGCATGCGCGAATGGCGCCTTTGCTATGGACGTAGCAGGCTTTGAGTTCAACGGCTACTCCCGCGGTGGCCCGGTGTTCAACCACTCCGACGGCGTCAAGGGCAACCTGACGCTGGGCGGCGAGCTGCAGAAATACCGCCTGGGCAACGAGGGCGACAACGGCATCGAAGTCAACTTCGCCAAGGGCTTCGAGGCCGGCGGCATCAACTGGAAGGTGAACTACATGCCCGCCAAGTGGGGCAGTGGCGACATCAGCACCGAACAGGCGTTTGTGGAAATGAGCGGCTTCTCGTTCTCGCCCGAAGCCAAGTTCTGGGTGGGCCAGCGCCGCCTGCGGATCCAGGACGTGCACATCGTCGACTACTTCCTGCTGAACTACGGCGACAACATCGGCGCCGGTGTGACCGACGTGCCTGTGGGTGGCATGAAGCTGGGCGTGGGCGTGTTCTCTGGCGACAAGTTTGACGGTGGCCTGCCCAACAACGTGAAGGCACACCGCATCAACGCCGACCTGTCCGAGATCAACACCAACCCCGGCGGCAAGCTGCGGGTGCTGCTGACCGCCGTGGGCGGCAAGAACCAGGTGGGCGGCGGCTCTGGCTCCGGCATCTCGCTGATGCACACGCAAAAGGAGTTCCTGCTTCCCAGCATCACCAACACGCTGTACCTGCAGACATCGCGCGGCCATGCGCGTATTGACGGGGAGTTTGAGGCCATCGAGGGCACCAGCGCAGGCAAGCGCGCCACCCGCATCGCCGACTCCATCAACTGGCAAAGCGGCCCGTTTGGCGGCCAGGCCCTCATTGGCTACCAGACCAACAAGGCCGACCTGACCGGCGTGGAGACCAAGGACTTCTCGCTGGGCGGCCGTGGCTCGTACGCGTTCACAAAGAACTTCAAGGGCCTGGTGGAGCTGTCCACCACCACCCGCAAGGGCAGTGGTCCGGACCAGCGACTGTCCAAGGTCACGCTGGCGGGTGCCCTGGCACTGAATGAAGACTTCTGGTCGCGTCCTGAGCTGCGTCTGTACGTGACCAAGGCCAACTGGAATCAAGCGGCGGCTGTGGCCAACGCAGGCACCTTTGGCGCCAATGGCAAGACCTCGCGCACGCTGGTGGGCGTGCAGTACGAGGTGTGGTGGTAAGAGGGAGAGAGTGAGTAGCGAGTTAGTTTGAGGTAGACACTTTGTTCATTGGGGGGTGCTCTGTGCGCACCCCCCTTTTTTCATGTGACACAAAGTGGGTGAGTGAATGAGTGAAACGGTGATTCAGTGACTGATCGAGACACCGCGTACCGCGCGCGCAGCGTGTGCAGTGCGTACGCAAGAGAGATTCGCAAGCAATGAAGAATTCCTTTGAAACCTGGCTGCCCAGGCTGGTGGTGACCCCGGCGTTTGTGCTGGGTTTTGCCTTCATCTATGGCCTCATGGTGTGGAACGGCGTGCTCAGCCTCACCGCATCGCGCATGCTGCCCAACTACGAATGGGCGGGCCTGGCGCAGTACGAGCGCCTGTGGGAGATGGACCGCTGGTGGGTCGCCCTGAAGAACCTGGGCATTTTTGGCGTGGGCTATGTGGGCGGATCGCTGGTGATTGGTGTGGTGCTGGCCGTGCTGCTGGACCAGAAGATCCGCGCCGAGGGCGCGCTGCGCACCATCTACCTGTACCCCATGGCGCTGTCGTTCGTGGTGACCGGAACGGCCTGGAAGTGGCTGCTGAACCCCGGCCTGGGCATCGAAAAGATGGTGCGCGACTGGGGCTTCACGAACTTTGAATTTGGCTGGCTGGTGGACACCGAGATGGCGATCTACTGCGTGGTCATCGCCGGCATCTGGCAAAGCGCGGGCTTCGCAATGGCGCTGTTCCTGGCCGGGCTGCGCGGCATCGACGACAGCATCATCAAGGCCGCGCAGGTCGATGGTGCGTCGCTGCCGCGCATCTACTGGCGCATCGTGCTGCCCGCGCTGCGGCCGGTGTTCTTCTCCACGCTCATGGTGCTGTCGCACCTGGCCATCAAGAGCTTTGACCTAGTGATGGCGCTGACCGCGGGCGGCCCCGGTTTTGCCACCGATGTGCCCGCCACCTTCATGTACACCATGTCGTTCTCGCGCGGGCAGATTGGCCTGGGCGCGGCCAGCGCCACCATGATGCTGGCCACCGTCGCGGCCCTGGTGATTCCTTACCTTTACAGCGAACTGCGGAGCAAACCCCATGACCGCTAAGCCCTCTGTGTTTCCGTCCGTGGGCCGCCTGCTGGTCTATGGCGTGCTGGCCCTGGCCACCGCGTTCTTTCTGCTGCCGCTGTACGCCATGCTGGTCACCTCGTTCAAGGACGCTGAGGAGATTCGCAGCACCTCGCTGTTGGCACTGCCCGCTGCGCTGAACTGGTCGGCCTGGGGCACGGCCTGGCAGAGCGCCTGCACGGGCGTGGACTGCAACGGCCTGCGCCCGTTTTTCTGGAACTCGGTGGCTATGGCCGTGCCGGCCGTGCTGATCTCCACCGTGTGGGGCGCGCTCAACGGCTATGTTCTGAGCCTGTGGAAGTTTCGCGGCAGCGACACGCTGTTTGGCCTGCTGCTGTTTGGCGTGTTCATGCCCTTCCAGGTCGTGCTGCTGCCCATGAGCCAGGTGCTGGGCTGGCTGGGGTTGTCCAGCTCCATCACCGGGCTGGTGCTGGTGCACTGCCTGGCCGGGCTGGCGGGTACCACGCTGTTCTTTCGCAACTACTACGCGGCCATCCCCAAGGAGCTGGTGAACGCCGCACGCATGGACGGCGCAAGCTTCTGGCAGATCTTCTGGCGCATCGTGCTGCCGCTGTCCACGCCCATCGTGATGGTCACGCTGATCTGGCAGTTCACCAACATCTGGAACGACTTTCTGTTCGGCGTGGTGTTCTCGGGCACCGAGTCCAAGCCCATCACCGTGGGCCTGAACAACTTGGCCAACACCAGCAGCAGTGTGAAGGCCTACAACGTGGACATGGCGGCCGCCATCATCGCGGGCCTGCCCACGATGGTGATCTATGTGCTGGCGGGTAAATTTTTTGTGCGCGGGCTGACGGCCGGCGCGGTGAAGGGATAAATCATGGCGTCATCACTCGACATTGCAGGCATCAACAAGCGCTTTGGCAAGGGCGACAAGAGCGTGGAGGTGCTGCGCAAGGTGGACATCCACGTCGCGCCCGGCGAGTTCCTCATTCTGGTCGGCCCCTCGGGCTGCGGCAAGTCCACGCTGCTCAACATCATTGCGGGGCTCGATGAACCCACTGAGGGCGAGATCCGCATTGGCGGCAAGAACGTGGTGGGCATGCCCCCGCGCGACCGCGATATCGCCATGGTGTTCCAGAGCTACGCGCTGTACCCCACGCTGAGCGTGGCCGACAACATCGGCTTTGCGCTGGAGATGCGCAAGATGCCCAAGGCCGAGCGCCAAAAGCGCATCAACGAAGTGGCCGCCATGCTGCAGATCAGCCACCTGCTGGACCGCCGGCCCAGCCAGCTCTCGGGCGGCCAGCGCCAGCGTGTGGCCATGGGGCGGGCGCTGGCGCGCCAGCCGCAACTGTTCCTGTTCGACGAGCCGCTGTCCAACCTGGACGCCAAGCTGCGCGTGGAGATGCGCGCCGAAATCAAGCGCCTGCACCAGGCCAGCGGCATCACCAGCGTGTACGTCACGCACGACCAGGTCGAGGCCATGACGCTGGGCTCGCGCATCGCGGTGATGAAGGGCGGTGTGGTGCAGCAGCTGGGCACGCCGGACGACATCTACAACCGCCCCGCCAACACCTATGTGGCCACCTTCATCGGCTCGCCCACCATGAACCTGCTGCGCGGTGCTGCCACGGGGGGGCAGTTTGGCATCCAGGGCGCAGCGTTGAACCTGGCGGCCCCCGCCAGTGCCAACGAGGTGCTGCTGGGCGTGCGCCCCGAGCACCTGGTGATGCAGGAGACGGCCCCGTGGCGCGGCCGCGTCAGCGTGGTGGAGCCCACGGGCCCCGACACCTATGTGATGGTGGACACGGCCGCAGGCAGCGTCACGCTGCGCACCGACGCCCAGACCCGCGTGCAGCCCGGCGACGCCGTCGGCCTGGCGGTAGAGCCCGCCAACGCCCACTGGTTTGACGCCAGCAGCGAGAATCGGCTGGCGTGAGCCGCGCGGCGCAAGCGCCGCCGGATCGTTGCATGTAGTGTGCTGTCCCGCAAATAGCTGCACATGAAATCGCGTCCTCACCCCCAGGGCTGCGTTGCAAATCCTCGCGATAGCGACGGCTATCACTGTGGTTTGCGCCTTGCTCTGGGCGCGATGTCATCGATTTCATTTCGTGCAGCTATTTGCGGGACAGCACACTGGTTGCTATTGAAACAATAGCTGTTGGCGCATGTTCTACTAGCGCTGGGAGCTGTTTTTGCTTAAAAACACCGCATGACACCCCTGCGCCTGCTGGCCGACATCGGCGGCACCAACATTCGCCTGGCCTGGCAAGACCAGCCCGATGGCCCCCTGCACGACACCCGTGTGCTGCCCTGCGCACAGTTCCCCACGGTGGACGCCGCACTAGCGGCCTATCTGGCCGAAGTGAACATCGCCACCCCGCGCGAGGCGGCGTTTGGCATTGCCAACCCCGTCACGGGAGACGCCATCCGCATGACCAACCACAGCTGGAGCTTCTCGCAGCGCGCCGTGCGCGAGGCCTTTGGTTTTGAGCGGCTGGTGGTCATCAACGACTTCACCGCACTCGCGCTGGCGCTGCCCCTGCTCACGCCCGAGCAGCTGCGCCCCGTGGGCGGCGGTGTGGCCGTGCCGGGCGCTGCGATTGCGCTGCTGGGCCCGGGCACGGGCCTGGGCGTGTCGGGCCTGGTGTTTCCGCCCGGCTCGAGCCTGGGGGTGCCGCTGTCCGGCGAGGGCGGCCATGTCACGCTGGCCGCGCAGACCCAGCGCGAGTTCGATGTGCTGGGCATTCTGCAAGAGCGCTACGGCCACGTGTCGGCTGAACGCGCCGTGTGTGGCGCCGGGCTGGTGGACCTGTACCACGCGCTGCGCCGGCTGGCCCAGCGCGGTGGCAAGGAAGTCAGCTCCGCCGCGCAGGTGACCGAGCTGGCGCTGCAGGCCAACGACCCGCTGGCGCTGGAGGCGCTGGAGCTGTTCTGCGGCTTTCTGGGCAGTGTGGCGGGCAACCTGGCGCTCACGCTGGGTGCACGCGGTGGTGTGTACCTGGGCGGCGGCATGGTGCCGCGCCTGGGCACATGGTTTGACCAGTCCCCGTTCCGCGCACGGTTTGAATCCAAAGGGCGCTTCCAGTCCTATCTGGCGACCATTCCCTGCTGGGTCATCGACCCCGGCGCCACGCCCGCGCTGTTTGGCGCATCGCGCTCGCTGGACATTGCGGGCTCGGACGCATGAGCAGCAACAGCGCACCACCGCCCGTGCTCCGGCCCACTGGTGTGCACCACGTGGCCATCATCGCCAGCGACTACGCCCGCTCCCGCCGCTTCTACACCGAGGTTCTGGGCTTGCAGGTGGTGCACGAGCACTACCGCGCCGAGCGGCAGTCGTACAAGCTCGACCTGCAACTGCCCGATGGCACGCAGGTGGAGCTGTTTTCCTTTCCTGAGCCGCCTGCGCGCCCGTCCTATCCCGAGGCCTGTGGCCTGCGCCACCTGGCCCTGCGCGTGGCCGACATGGCGGCCAGTGTCGCTGCCCTGGCGGCGCACGGTGTGGCCGTGGAGCCGGTGCGCACGGACCCGTTCACCGGGGCGCTGTTCACCTTTTTTGCCGACCCGGACGGGTTGCCGATCGAGCTGGTCGGGCCGGCCTGACCGGTGCAGGTTCTCCTTCGTTGCCCTGCACTCAGTCCACGGCGATGCGGCGTTCCTTGATGAGCGCGGACAGGAGCTGCGTTTCTGCCCCGATGGTCTGCTGGAAGGCGGTGGCGTCCTGCACGATGGGTTCGGCCCCCAGGTCGGCAAAGCGGCTTTTCACCTCCGGCAGGGCGACCGCCTTGGCGATCTCGCTGGCCAGTCGGTTCACGATGTCGCTGGGCGTGCCTGCGGGCGCAAACACGCCAAACCAGTTGCCCAGCTCCACGCCCTTGATGCCCAGCTCGGTCAGGGTGGGGGCCTCCGGGAAGAAGGCCGAGCGCTTGGTGCCCGTCACGGCCAGCAGCCGTGCGCGGCCTTCGCGGATGTGCTGGAAGCCGGTGGCCGGGTCGAAGTAGTAGTCCACCTGCCCGGCCAGGATGTCCTGCAGCGCCGGTGCCGCGCCCCGGTAGGGCACATGCACGGCGTCAAATCCCGCCTGCTGCTTGAAGAGTTCGCCCACCAGGTGCATCTGGGTGCCAGCCCCCCCGGAGGCATAGCTGAGCTTGCCAGGCGCCGCCTTGGCCATGGTCACCAGGTCGTTGGCGCTTTGTACGGGCAGCCCCTTTTTGGCCACGAGGTAGAGCTGGGCGTAGCCCAGGCTGGCCACGGGGCGCAGGTCGCGCTCGGGGTTCAGTGCAGGCTTGAACAGGAAGGGGTTGGCCGTCTGCACCGAGATGGGGGCCACCATCAGCGTGTGGCCATCGGGTGCTGCCTTGCTGGTTTCCATCACGCCCAGGTTGCCGCTGGCCCCCGGCTTGTTGTCCACCACGACGGGCTGGCCGAGCGACTTGCTCAGTGCCGCGCCTGCGACGCGGGCCATCACGTCGGTGGTACCGCCAGCCGGAAAGCCCACGACCAGCCGGATGGGCTTGCTCGGCCACGCTGGGGGCTGGGCCAGGCTGGCGCCCGTGGTGGCGGCCAGGCAGGCTGCGGCGCTGGCGCGCAGCAGCAGGTTGCGACGGGTGATGAAGGTGCGAAGGGATGGGATATGCATGGTTTGTCTCCGTTGATGTTGTCTGTGGTGGCTGGTGGGCGCAATGGGGCAGGGCGGGTGTTGCTTCAGGGCTGGTGCGTCCTCCAGCCCGGCATGGGCGTTGCGCGGACAAGGCGCGTTTCCTGCGCCACGATCAGGTGCTCGGACGCTGCCAGGTAGGCGGGAAACGCTGGGTGGCTGTCGCGGGCCTGGCAGCGGCGCTCGTAGTCGGCCAGGTCTTCGTAGGCCCACAGGTGCACGAACTGGTTCAAGGGGCCGACCTGGCTGACGTAAAACCCCACGGGGTGTGCCAGCGTGTCCATCAGCACGGGCATGGCCATGCGGTTGAACACCTCCAGGAACTCGCCCATCTTGCGCAGGCGGATGGTGTAGATGCGGTGGTCCACCAGGGTCTTGGCCAAGGGCTCATGCGGCATGGCAGGCCTCCTTGCGGGTGGGCGCTGTGCGCTGGCCTGGCGGCCATGCGCCCGCTACGTGGCGGCCGGTGATCCAGCCAAAGGTCATGGCCGGCCCCAGCGTGATGCCGGCACCAGGGTAGTTGCCGCCCATGATGCTGGTGCGGTCGTTGCCCACGGCGTACAGCCCGGGTACGGCCTGCCCGTCGGCACGCAGCACCTGGCCTTCGGTGGTGGTGCGCAGGCCCTCGAAGGTGCCCAGGTCGCCCATGACGACCTTGACGGCGTAATAAGGGCCGGCACCAATAGGGGCCACGCAGGGGTTGGGCTGCTGGTCGGGGTCGGCCAGGTAGCGGTTGAAGGCCGTGGTGCCGCGCCCGAACTGGCGGTCCTCGCCGGTGCGCGCGCCAGCGTTGTACTCGCGCACGGTGGCTTCCAGCCCCTCGGGGTCGATGCCAGCGGCCTGGGCCAGGTCGGCCAGCGTGCGGCCCTTGAAGAGATAGCCCTTGCGAATCAGGCCGCCCACGGGCATGGGCGCGGGCTTGGCATAGCCCAGGCCGTATTTGGACAGCGTGGCCTGGTCGCACAGCAGCCACATGGCGGTTTCGCCCTGGTCGCGGCAGGCCTCGATCATGGCAGCGCCCACGTCGTGGTACGAATGGGACTCGTTGGTGAAACGCCGCCCGTTGCGCAGCACCCCGATGATGCCGGGCTTGTAGCGGTCCAGCAGGTGCGGAAACACCCCCGTGCGGCCTTGGCTCAGGGGCACGCGCGACACCGGCATCCAGGCGGCTGCGCCCACGCCGTCAAAGCGCTCATCCACTTGCCCACCGACCTGCGCACCCAGGCGCAGGCCATCGCCGGTGTTCTCTGCGGGCACAGGCGAGAGGTGCTCGCCACCGCTCGCCAGGTGCGGGTAGCGCTGGGTGATGCGGGCCACATCGTGGGGGTAGCCGCCGCAGGCCAGCACCACGCCCCGGCGGGTGCGGATGCGTCGTTCGCCCCGGGGCGTGTGCACGCGTGCGCCGGTCACGCGGTCGTCAGCTTGCAGCAGTTCGCGCGCTTCGGCCTCGGTGTGGATCGGAATGCCCAGGTCGAAACAGGTCTTGGCCAGGCGCGCAGCCAGGGCGTTGCCACTGGTCACTTGCACGCCCCGGCGGTAGCGCAGCAGGTCCAGCAGGTGGCCCCCCAGGCGCCGTGCCACATAGGCAGCCGATACCACCGATTTGGTGGCGCGGAAGAAATGCTTGAGGTCGGCGTTCGACGAGTTGAACATCATGCCCACGAAGGTGATCGTGGACAGCGGCGGGCGCAGCCGTGCCAGCTCTGGCCCCAGCTGGCTCGCGTCATAAGGCGCGGCCAGGATCGAGCGGCCAATGGCAGCGCCCCCTGGTGCGTCGGGGTGGTAGTCGGGGTAGAGCGTGGGCACGAAGCGCACGGCAGTCTCGCGCTCGAACCAGGCCACCATTTCGGGCGCATGGTCCAGGAAGGCGTCGACAGCGTCGGCTTGGTAGAACGGCCCCGTCTGGTCCTTCATGTAGGTGCGCATGGCCTCGCGGGTGTCTGGTGCAGCACATTGGGTGTTGCCGGGGATCCAGAGCACCCCGCCTGAGAAGGCAGTGGTGCCTCCGAAGCAGGTTGCCTTTTCGATCACGATGACATCCAGTCCGTGTTTCCTGGCCGCGATGGCGGTGGACAGGCCGCCGGCGCCGGAGCCCACGACCAGCAGGTCGCATGTCAGTTCCTGGCTGGAGGAAGGGTTGGCAGGGTTCATGTTGCAGTCTCCTTGTTGAGGGGGGCGTATGTGCAGGGGGCGCTGGGCATTGCCCATGCGGCGGCCTGCACCAGTGGGGCTTGGTGCGTGGGTTCTGGTGAGGGGGCGCCGTGCGGGGCGGTGCGCGTCAGGTGGCTGGGGCCGGTGTGCGGTTGAAGCCCGGGCGCGGCACCATGTCCATCAACATGCAGCCCAGGCCGCCATCGACCAGCAGCTCTGCGCCGTTCATGTAGGCAGATCGGTCGCTGGCGAGGAACAGCGCGGGTTCGGCGATATCCCGGGGCTCGCCGACGCGGCGGCTGGCCGTGGCTGCTGCGCGCCGCGCCTCGAAGCCTGGCTCCTCATAGAAGCGGGCAGACAGCGCGGTGCGGATCATTCCAGGGCAGATGGCGTTGCTGCGCACGCCCCGGGGGCCCCACTCGGCTGCCAACTGGCGCGACAGCAGAAGCACCCCCGCCTTGCTGGCGCTGTAGGCGCCGCTGGCGGTCTGCGGGTGCAGGGCCGATACCGAGGCCACATGCACCAGTGAACCCCGGCCCGCATGCAGCATGTCCTGCCCAAAGGCCCGCGAGCACAACAGGTAACCCGTGAGGTTGACGGCCAGCACGGCATTCCAGTCGGCCAGCGATACGCTGTCGAGGCTGCCTGGACGAAGCAGGCCCGCATTGTTGATCAGCACGGCGGCGGGCCCCAGGCTTTCGCGCACTTGTGTGGCTGCGGCGGACACGGCATTTTCGTCGGTGATGTCGCAGGCCACGGCGAGTGCATGGCCTCCCTGTGTGCCCAGTCGCGTGGCCATCTGCCGGGCCGCATCGCCGTCGCGGTCCACCAGGGCTACCCGTGCTCCCACCGCTGCCAATGACTCTGCAATAGCCGCTCCGATGCCGCTGCCCGCGCCGGTGACCACGCAGACGCGCCCATTCAGGCCCAGCCAGTCAGCGCATTGCGCAGGAGAAAAGTCATCGGGGGCGATGCGGTTGTCGCTGTGGTTCATGGGCTGCTGTCTCCTTGTTGTGATGGGGTGAAGCATCCCGCAACATGCCTGCTTTCTCAATCGACAAACCGGGCCATGAGCAGAACAATTCGTGCATCGATGGCAATAAAGGATGGGTAGAAACCATGAGAACCGAACCCGGCACCGTGCGCCAGTTCGCGCTCTACGGCACGCAGGACGCCGCGCCTGCCTGGGCTGATCTCGTGCATCTGGAGCGGGTGCCGGAGCGCTCCAGCCTGTTTGGCTGGGAGATTGACCTGCACTTTCACGAAGGGCTGATTCAGGTGCTGTACCTGACGGCAGGCGGTGAAGGCGGTAGCGCGCTGATGGATGGCAAACGCTGGCCGCTGCATCCTCCGTGCCTGGTGGTGGTGCCTGCGCGCACCGTGCATGGGTTCAGCTTTCACCCGGGCACGGACGGCCCGGTGATCACGGCTGCGCAAAAGCCCCTGGAGTCACTGGCCGCGCTGGCGGCACCGGAGTTGCTGGAGCACATCCGCCGCCCCCTGGTGCTCCCGGTGGATCCGGCGGGGCGCCATGCCCAGGCGCTGCAGCCCCTGTTCGAGGTGATCGGGCAGGAGGCCCATGTGGACGGCGGCGTGCGCGCTGCAGGCATGCCCCTGCTGGTGGCGCTGTTCGTGCAGATTGCCCGCCTAGCGCAGACTTCGGCAGCGCTGCCCGAGGCGGTGCCTTCGCGCAAGGCGGTGCAGATAGAGCGGTTTCGCGCCCTGTTGGACACGAACGTGCGCCAGCACACACCGGTGCACGCGTACGCGGATGCGCTCGGGATCTCTGTGGGGCAGCTCTCGCGGCTGTGCCGCGAGGTGCTGGGAGTCTCCGCCCAGGAGGTGGTCAACGCCCGCGTGGTGCATGAGGCCCAGCGGGAGCTGGTGTATTCATCCCTCTCGGTCAAGCAGATTGCGGCCGAACTGGGCTTTGAGGATGAGGCCTACTTCGGACGCTTCTTCAAGAAGCGCACCGGCCAACGCCCCACTGATTTCAGGCGCGAAGCCCGGGCGCAGCTGGCGGGTGCGTAGTGCGCGCCAAGCGCCTGTCTACGGGGGGCCTGCGAGGGGTATCAACAGGCCCCGGTGCCTCGGGCGCAGGGTGGATCCCGCCGGATTGGCGGGTGGTGACGGTGAAAAGAGAAGCCAAGACGAGGCGGCCGCCGGCCTCACATCTCCTCGCTCCAGCAGTACCCGTCGCGCGCAATCATCGCGCTCGCGGCACGCGGGCCCCAGCTGCCAGCGGGGTAGGGGCGGGGGCCTGCAGGGTCGTTTTTCCAGTATTGCAGGATGGGTTCCACCCAGCGCCAGGCTTCTTCCTGCTCGTCGCTGCGCACAAACAGGTTCAGGCGGCCAGCGATCACATCGAGCAGCAGGCGCTCGTATGCGCCCACACGCTCGGTGCCAAAGCGCTGGTCAAAGTCCAGGTTCAGGTGCACCTGCGACAGGGCTGGTTCGGTCTGGTGCTGCGCAGCGCCCTGGGCCATCAGGTGCAGCTCCAGCCCGTCCTTGGGCTGCAGGTTGATCACCAGGCGGTTGGCGGCGCCCGCAGGGGTCTTGAAGATGGGGTGTGGCACCGGGCGGAAGTTGATGACGATGTGCGCATCGCGCCCCGCCAGCCGCTTGCCGGTGCGGATGTAAAACGGCACACCCGCCCAGCGCCAGTTGCTGATCTCGGTGCGCAGCGCCACAAAGGTTTCGGTGGTGCTGCTGGCGGCCACGCCTTTCTCTTGCGCGTAGCCGGGCACGGGCTGGCCCTGGTGGTTGCCGGCCGCGTACTGCCCACGGATCACGTGCTGGCCGATGGTCTCCAGCGTCCAGGGCTTGAGCGACTGCAGCACCTTGAGCTTTTCGTCGCGGATGGCGTTGGCGCTGGAGTTGATGGGGGGCTCCATGCCGATCGCGCACAGCAGCTGCAGGGCGTGGTTCTGCACCATGTCGCGCAGTGCGCCGGTCTGGTCGTAGAACGCGCCGCGCGACTCCACACCCAGCTCCTCGGCAATCGTGATCTGGATGTTGGCAATGTTCTCGCGCCGCCACAGGGGCTCAAACAGTGCGTTGCCAAAACGCAGCGCAAACAGGTTCTGCACCGAGGGCTTGCCCAGGTAGTGGTCGATGCGAAAGACCTGCTCTTCCTTCAGCACGCGGCGCAGCGTGTCGTTGATGGCCTGGTTGGACTGCAGGTCGTGGCCCAGAGGTTTTTCCAGCACCACGCGGGTGGTGGGGCCGTTCAGGCCCACGGCGGCGATCTGCTCGCACACGTTGGTGAACAGGCTGGGAGCTGTGGCCACATACATCACCACCGAGTCGGCGCCGCGCGCCTTCAGGGTATCGGCCAGGCGCTCGTAGTCCTGGGTTTGGGACAGGTCCATGCGCAGGTAGTGCAGCAGCGCGGCAAAGCGTGCAAACTCGTCCGGACTAGGGCGCTTGGCCAGCTCCACGCTGTCGAACCGCGACTGGATCAGGCTGCGGTATTGTTCGTCGCTCAGGTCGTCGCGTGCCACCGCGATGATGCGTCCCCCCTCAGGCAGCGTGCCATGCCGAAAGGCCTGAAACAATGCGGGCATGAGCTTGCGCCAGGCGAGGTCGCCGGTGCCGCCGAACAGGACGAGGTCAAAACTCATGGTGTCTCCGTGATGGGGTGGTTCGTTTTGTTGCGTGGGATTGTAATCACGTTACATGATTTTCCAAAGGAGAGTGCCTTGTTTCTACCGCTTGTAACCCAAAAGAACCTGTTAATAGGCCACTTCGTCTTGTAATCAAGTTACTATCTCGGCGCTTTTCACCTTACCCGTTTGATGACCATGCCTCTCCGTTGCGACCAGTCTGCGCTGTGGCCTCAGTTGGCAGCCCACTACGCCTCCCACGGCCAGCACCTGGACATGCGCCAGGCTTTTGCGCAGGACGCCCAGCGGTTTGCAGCCTTCAGCCAGTCGGCCCCGCATGTATTTGCCGACCTGTCCAAGAACCTGTGGGACCGCGACACCGAAGCTCTGCTGCTGGACCTGGCCCGCGACTGCGGCCTGGTGCAACACCGCGATGCGATGTTTGCAGGCGACGCCATCAACACCACCGAAAACCGCGCCGTGCTGCACACGCTGCTGCGCCGCCCTGCGGGCGTGTCTTTGCCCGGTGATGCGCCCGAGACCGCGCAACGCCTGGCCGACGTGCACCACACGCTCGATGCCATGCTGCATTACGCCGAGCAGGTGCGCAGCGATGCAGACATCACTGACGTGGTGAACATTGGCATCGGCGGGTCGGACCTGGGGCCGCACATGGCCGTGCGTGCGCTGGAAGAGTTCCGCATCCCCGGCAAGCGCTTTCACTTTGTCTCGAACGTGGACGGGTACGAGCTGTACCACGTGCTCAAGGGTCTGCGGCCCGAGAGCACGCTGTTCCTGGTGGCGTCCAAAACCTTCACCACGACTGAGACCATGACCAACGCGCGCTCTGCCCTGGCGTGGTTTGGTGCCCAGGGCGGGCGCGATGTGGCCCGCCACTTTGCTGCGCTGACCACCAACATCGAAGCTGCAGGTGCGCTTGGCATCACCACCACCTTCGGCTTTTGGGACTGGGTGGGCGGCCGCTACTCGCTGTGGTCGGCGATTGGCCTGCCGATCGCCATCGCGATTGGTGCGCAAGGTTTCCGTGAATTCCTCGCGGGCGCGCATGCCATGGACGAACACTTCCGCACCGCGCCACTCGCGCAGAACCTGCCGGTGCGCCTGGGCCTGCTGGATGTCTGGTACCGCAACTTCCACGGCTTTACCAGCCGCTGCATCGCGCCCTACCACGCAGGGCTGGGGCGCTACTCGGCCTACTTGCAGCAGTTGGAGATGGAGAGCAACGGCAAACGTGTGGCGCAAGACGGCAGCACGCTCGCCTGCGTGACCTCTCCCGTGCTGTGGGGCGAGCCCGGCACCAACGGCCAGCATGCGTTCTTCCAGATGCTGCACCAGGGCGCCGACGTGTTACCACTGGAGATCGTGGCCGTGCGCAAGGCCTCGCACCCGCTGCCCGGCCACCAGCAAAAGCTGCTGGCCAACGCGCTGGCGCAAACGCAGGCGCTGATGGTGGGCAAGGCCAGCGACGACGGCCACCGACACTTCCCGGGCAACCGCCCCAGCACGCTGATGCTGCTCGAATCACTCACCCCCACATCGCTGGGCGCGCTGATTGCACTGCAGGAGCACCGCGTTTTTGTGAGTGGCAGCCTGTGGGGCATCAACAGCTTTGACCAGTGGGGCGTGGAACTGGGCAAGGTGCTGGCCAAGGACCTGGAGGCCCGGCTGGAGAGCGGTGATGTGGCGGGGCTCGATGGCTCCACCGCTGGCCTGCTGGGCCTGCTGCGCAACCGTGCCTGACCCTCACGGCACAGCACAGTCCTTGGGGTAGCTCTGGCGGAAGACCGGGCGCCCCACCGGCAGAAACCGGCACGGTTGCTGGCCGACAGCCAATGCATCAGGAGACACACCCCATGGCGATTCCGCCCCTGCCGGACTTCCGGTCCGCTGCCTTTTTGCGCCAGCATCTGCGTGACACCATGGCGTTCTATGCCCCCGTGGCCACCGACCCGAGCGGCGGGCAGTTCCACTTCTTTCTGGACGACGGCACGGTCTACAACACGCGCACCCGCCATCTCGTCAGCGCCACCCGTTTTGTGGTCACGCACGCCATGCTTTACCGCACCACGGGTGAGGCACGCTACCAGGCGGGCATGCAGCACGCGCTGCAGTTTTTGCGCACCGCATTCCTCGACCCCGCGACGGGCGGATATGCGTGGCTGATCGACTGGAATGATGGCCGTGCCACCGTACAAGACGCCACACGCCACTGTTACGGCATGGCCTTTGTGATGCTGGCCTGTGCCCGCGCTTACGAGGCCGGAGTGCCCGAGGCACGCGAGGGGCTGGCCCAGGCGTTTGACGCTGCCGAACAGCACTTCTGGCAACGCAGCACAGGCTTGTATGCCGACGAGGCCAGCCCTGATTGGCAGCTCACAGGCTACCGGGGCCAGAACGCCAACATGCACGCCTGCGAGGCCCTGATCTCGGCCTTTCGCGCCACGGGAGAGTGCCGCTACATCGAGCGTGCCGAACAACTGGCGCAAGGCATCTGCCAGCGGCAGGCCGCGTTGTCCACACGCGCCCTTGCGCCCGCAGCCGAAGGTTGGGTGTGGGAGCACTTCCATGCCGACTGGTCGGTGGACTGGGACTACAACCGCCACGACCGCAGCAACATCTTCCGCCCCTGGGGCTATCAAGTCGGCCACCAGACCGAATGGGCCAAGCTGCTGCTGCAACTCGATGCGCTGCTGCCCGCCGACTGGCACCTGCCATGTGCGCAGCGCATGTTCGATACCGCTGTGGAGCGCGGCTGGGATGCTGAACACGGCGGCCTGTACTACGGCATGGCGCCTGACGGCAGCATCTGCGACGACGGCAAATACCACTGGGTGCAGGCCGAGAGCATGGCCGCCGCTGCCGTGCTGGCTGTGCGCACGGGCGACGCGCGCTACTGGCAGTGGTACGACCGTATCTGGGCCTACTGCTGGACCCACTTTGTGGACCACGAACATGGCGCGTGGTTTCGCATCCTGCGCCGCGACAACCGGAACACCACCCGCGAGAAGAGCAATGCGGGGAAGGTGGACTATCACAACATGGGGGCGTGTTGTGACGTGCTGGGAGCGTTGGGGGAGGTGTGAGTGAGAATGGTGGCTATCGGCGGCGGAAGCCGCCTATCGAAGGATCCGAATGCACGCATCCGAATTTGTGGGGAATTGGTATTCCCTCAAAGGCGAATTGGTAGCAGCCTTTACCAAAGCCGATAGCGAGACATCTAGGAAGATAGTTGCCTTGAATTTGACGCCTAGTCAGTACAAGCAGGTCGAAAGCATCGTTGATGACGTTATACGCGACACCATGTACACGCTGCTGCTGGGACTTGATGGCGCTGCCAGGATTGGGAAAGATCAACAGCACTTCACAATTGCGTGCGAGGATGGTCACCCGATCGAAAATCTTGCGGACGAGGCTTGGAAGCGCTTCCAAGGCAATCGGTAGCCAAGGGCTTCGGTCTGCTATGGGCCCAAACCCGAAGCCCGGAACCTCTCTCTCTGTGCAGAAACCCGTACCACGCACTCAGCCTGCGAAGAAATTCACCGGTAGTCCCTCCATCTCCACCCGAATGCTGAACAGCGAGCCTGCCGGAATCGCTGCCTCCTGCTCCTCAATCGGCCTCCCCGCCCTTGCCGACGTGATGAACAACGTCCGCAAATCCTCCCCCCCAAAACACACCATCGTCGGGCACTGCACTGGCACTGCAATGCACTGCAGTACATCCCCCGATGGCGAGAGCTGCAGCACACACGCCCCTTCATACATCGCGACCCAGTAGTTCCCCTCCACATCCACCGCCGCGCCATCGGGCCGCCCGCCGTAGGGCTGGCCTTCCACCTTGCGGTCAAACTGCACCCAGGGGCGGCGGTGGGTGATCTCACCCGTGGTCACATCAAAGTCAAACCGATCGATGCGATGCTCCGGCGTGTTCGACCAGTACATCGTGCGGTTGTCGGGGCTGAAGGCCAGGCCGTTGGCGGTGAAGTTGTCGCCCGCCATGTGGCCCACGCGGTAGCCCGTGGCGCTGGCCGGGTCGGCCTGCAGGCACCACAACGCGGCATCAGGCGCAGTGCGGGGCGTGATGACCGAGCCCGCCCAGAAGCGGCCTGCGGTGTCGCACCGGCCATCATTCAGGCGCAGCACAGCGGTGTCGTGCTGCTCAGGTGGCAGCAGGGCCAGGCAGGTGAGGGCGGTGGGGGCCGCGCTGTCCTTCGTCGTATCCAGAAGATAGAAACCGTTTCGTAACCCGATTACCAACCCGCCGCCCGCCGCAGGGACGCAGCAGCCGGGCTCGCTGGGCACGGCCCATTGCCGGTGTTGCCCAGTGCTGGGGCTCCAAGCATGCACGGCAAAGCCCTGAATGTCGCACCAGTAGAGCTGTTGCTCCTCGGGGTGCCAGAAGGGGGATTCGCCCAGTTCGGACGGCGGCAGGGGCAGCGTGTGCAGGGTCATGGGTTGAAACGGGGTGGTTATCGAGTTACATTTTAGGGCCTCAGACAACAGGCCTTGGCGCAATGCACGGGCCGAGCCACCCACCGATGGAGACTTCCATGCACCCAGTTGTAGCGCGCGTGACCGAGCGCATTGTCCAGCGCAGCGCAGACACCCGCGGCGCTTACCTTGGCGGCGTTGACGCCATGATCGCCCGCAAGCCCGCGCAAGACCGCATGGGCTGCGCCAACCTGGCCCACGCCTATGCGGCGCTGCCGGGCTCGGACAAGTTCAAGGTCACCGTCGAAAAGGCGCCCAACATCGGCGTGGTCACGGCCTACAACGACATGTTGTCAGCCCACCAGCCCTACCAGAGTTACCCTGCCGTTTTGCGCGACGAAGCTGCCCAGCACGGCGCGACGGTGCAAGTGGCCGGCGGTGTGCCTGCGATGTGCGACGGCGTGACGCAGGGTACGCCCGGCATGGAGCTGTCGCTGTTCTCCCGCGATGCCATTGCCATGGCCACTGCGGTAGCGCTGTCCCACGATGTGTTCGATGGTGCGCTGCTGCTGGGCGTGTGCGACAAGATCGTGCCGGGCCTGCTGATCGGTGCGCTGCACTACGGCCACCTGCCCTGCGTGTTTGTGCCCGCAGGCCCCATGGGCACGGGCCTGTCGAACAAAGACAAATCCAAGGTGCGCGAGCAGTACGCACAAGGCCTGGTGGGCCGCGAAGAGCTGCTCAAGGCCGAGTCCGCCGCGTACCACAGCCCTGGCACCTGCACCTTCTACGGCACTGCCAACAGCAATCAGATGCTGCTCGAAGCCATGGGCCTGCATGTGCCCGGCGCGGCGTTTGAAGCGCCTGGCACCGAAGCGCGCGAGGCCTTCACCCGCCAGGCGCTGCGCACGGTGCTCGACATCGGCAAGCGCGGCAGCCGCTTCACACCCATTGGCAAGCTGGTGGACGAGCGCTGCATCGTCAACGCCATGGTGGCGCTGCTGGCCACAGGTGGCTCCACCAACCATCTGATCCACTGGGTCGCCATTGCGCGCAGCGCGGGCATTCTGATTGACTGGACGGACTTTGACGAACTCTCGTCCGTGGTGCCGCTGCTGGCCCGCGTGTACCCCAATGGCGATGCCGATGTGAACCAGTTCCAGGCGGCAGGCGGCCCGGCGTGGATCCTGCGCGAGCTGCTGGCGGGGGGCTTCATGCACCCCGATGTGATGAGCGTGAACGCAGGCGGTATTGCCGATGGCGGCAAGAGCGCGCCCGCCGTGTCGGGCGACACCTCGGTGCTGCGCCCCGTGAGTGAGCCCTTCTCGCCCACGGGCGGCCTGCGCCTTCTGCAAGGTCGCCTGGGCCGTGCGGTGATCAAGGTGTCTGCCGTGCCCGAAGACCGCCACGTCGTCCAGGCCCCGGCCCGTGTATTCGATTCGCAAGAGGCCTTGCTCGCCGCTTTCAGTGCGGGCGAGGTGAACCAGGACATGGTGGCCGTGGTGCGCTTTCAGGGCCCGCAGGCCAATGGCATGCCTGAGCTGCACAAGCTCACGCCGCCGCTGGCGGTGCTGCAGAACCAGGGCTTCAAGGTGGCGCTGGTTACCGATGGCCGCATGAGCGGCGCGTCGGGCCGCGTACCCGCTGCCATCCACGTCACGCCCGAGGCACTGGCCGGGGGCCCGCTGGCCAAGGTGCGCGATGGCGACATCGTGCGGGTGGATGCGGTGGCTGGCACGCTCGATGTGCTGGTGGATGACGCCGAGTGGGCGGCACGCGCCCTGGCACCCTACAACGCCCCTGCACCGACCGGCTTCGGCCGCGAACTCTTCACCAACTTTCGCCGCCACGCAGGCGGTGCCGAACAAGGAGCCTGTACATGGCTGTAACCACAACACCCGCCCCCATGAACCCGCTCGACATCGCCAGCCACGGCCCTGTCATCCCCGTCATCGTGATCGACCGCGTGGAAGACGCGCTGCCCCTGGCGGAAGCACTGCTGGCTGGGGGTGTGAAGGTGCTGGAAGTCACGCTGCGCACCGCTGCGGGCCTGCCCGCCATTGAAACCATTGCGCGCCACCTGCCCGAAGCCGTGGTGGGCGTGGGTACCGTGCTCAACGCCGATGACGCCCGCCGCGCGAGCGAAGCCGGCGCGCGGTTTGCCGTGAGCCCTGGCTACACCTCGGCCGTGGGCAGCGCCTGCAAGGGCCTGAACCTGCCGCTGCTGCCCGGCGTGGCCACGTCGAGCGAGATCATGGCGGCGCTGGCCGATGGGTTCTCGTTCCTCAAGCTGTTCCCGGCCGAGGCCGTGGGGGGGATTCCGCTGCTCAAGTCCTGGGCCAGCCCGTTTGGTCAGGTGAGCTTTTGCCCCACGGGTGGCATCACCAATGCCACCGCCCCCAATTACCTGGCGCTGCCCAACGTGCGCTGCGTGGGTGGCTCTTGGCTCACGCCCACCGATGCAGTGCGTGCGGGCGACTGGGCGCGCATCACGCAACTGGCGCGTGACACCCAGGCGCTGCGCAAAGCGGCTTGAGCGGTCGCTGCAGCGGGATTGGTAGCGAAAACCGCTGGATGCGCTAGTGCAATATGCACTGATAGCTATAAAAATAAGAGCAATTGACGCCTCGTCGCGTGGCATTGGCGGCACAGCGAGGCTGCTGTGCACGCCAAGCCCGCTGGACTTGTCGTAGCGCCCCCCTATCATGGCCACGCGGGGTAACCCGTGACCAAGCAATGATTGTTCAAGAGAGGGAGTTCGCTATGGATTTTGTTTCGGCTGTCAAAAGCTGCTTTGCGCAGTACGCAGGGTTTTCGGGCCGTGCGCCACGTTCCGAGTTCTGGTGGTTTGCTTTGTTCCAGTTCGGGGTGCTGGTGATTGCCACCATGATCAGTCAGGTGCTTTACGGCATTGCCGCCCTGGCCCTGCTGCTGCCTGCGCTGGCCGTGGGGGCTCGACGCTTGCATGACATTGGCCGTTCTGGCTGGTGGCAACTGCTGTCGCTCACCGGTATCGGCACCCTGGTGCTGATTTACTGGTGGGTGCAACCCAGCGGGGAGTAAAGCCACGGCATGCCAGCGTCTTGAGTTGGCCCTGTAGAAAAAGAAAAAGCCCGCAGACCGTAAGGCCTGCGGGCTTTTGTGTGATGGGCTGCGCAGTCAGCACCAGGCCGCTGCGCAGGGGCCTGGCAATTACATGCCCATGCCGCCCATACCACCCATGCCGCCCATGTCTGGCATGCCGCCGCCAGCACCGGCTTCTTCCTTGGGTGCTTCTGCAACCATGGCTTCGGTCGTCAGCAGCAGCGATGCCACGGAGGCCGCGTTTTGCAGAGCCGTGCGGGTGACCTTCGTGGGGTCCAGAATGCCCAGTTCGAGCATGTCGCCGTAGGTGTCGTTGGCAGCGTTGAAGCCAAAGTTGCCCTTGCCAGCCAGCACTGCGTTCACCACCACGGAGGCTTCGCCACCGGCGTTGTTCACGATTTCGCGCAGGGGAGCTTCCACCGCCTTCAGCACCAGCTTGATACCGGCGTCTTGGTCAGCGTTGTCGCCCTTGATCGAGTCGCCCACGGCTTGCTTGGCACGCAGCAGCGCCACGCCGCCGCCAGCCACAACGCCTTCTTCCACCGCTGCACGGGTAGCGTGCAGTGCGTCTTCCACGCGGGCCTTCTTTTCCTTCATTTCGACTTCGGTGGCAGCGCCGACCTTGATCACGGCCACACCGCCGGCCAGCTTGGCCACGCGCTCTTGCAGCTTTTCGCGGTCGTAGTCGGACGTGGCTTCTTCGATCTGCACGCGCACTTGCTTCACGCGGGCTTCGATGTCAGCAGCAGCGCCGGCGCCGTCGATGATGATGGTGTTTTCCTTGCCCACTTCGATGCGCTTGGCCTGGCCCAGGTCGGCCAGGGTCACCTTCTCGAGGGTCAGGCCCACTTCTTCAGCGATGACCTTGCCGCCCGTCAGGATGGCGATGTCTTCCAGCATGGCCTTGCGGCGGTCGCCGAAGCCAGGAGCCTTCACAGCCACAACCTTCAGGATGCCGCGGATCGTGTTGACCACCAGCGTAGCCAGGGCTTCGCCTTCGACTTCTTCGGCAATGATCAGCAGCGGACGGCCGGCCTTGGCCACTTGCTCCAGCGTGGGCAGCAGGTCGCGGATGTTGCTGATCTTCTTGTCGAACAGCAGCACGAAGGGGTTGTCCAGAATCGCGGATTGCTTTTCGGGGTTGTTGATGAAGTAGGGCGACAGGTAGCCGCGGTCAAACTGCATGCCTTCCACGACGTCCAGTTCGCTGTCCAGCGACTTGCCGTCTTCCACGGTGATCACGCCTTCCTTGCCAACCTTGTCCATGGCGTCAGCGATCAGCTTGCCGATGGTTTCGTCGGAGTTGGCGGAGATCGAACCCACTTGGGCGATTTCCTTGGAGGTGGTGGTGGGCTTGGAAGCCTTCTTCAGCTCGGCAACCAGGGCCGTCACAGCCTTGTCGATACCGCGCTTGAGGTCCATCGGGTTGATGCCAGCGGCCACGTACTTGAAGCCTTCGCGCACGATGGCTTGTGCCAGCACCGTGGCGGTGGTGGTGCCGTCACCAGCGTTGTCGCTGGTCTTGGAGGCCACTTCCTTCACGAGCTGGGCGCCCATGTTCTGCAGCTTGTCCTTGAGTTCGATTTCCTTGGCCACGGACACACCGTCCTTGGTCACGGTAGGGGCGCCGAACGAGCGCTCCAGCACCACATTGCGACCCTTGGGGCCCAGCGTGACCTTGACCGCGTTGGCCAGGATGTTCACGCCTTCAACCATGCGAGCGCGGGCTTCGCCGCCGAAAACTACGTCTTTTGCTGCCATTTTGGAGCTCCTAAATTTGGTTCAAATTGGCTGCTGGCGCTTATTCAATAAGCACTAGCAGCTATGAAAAGATGAGTGATTCAGAGGGGAAGAGAAATTACTTCTCAACCACTGCAAACAGGTCGTCTTCCTTCATGACCAGCAGCTCGTCGCCGTTGACCTTGACGGTCTGGCCCGAGTATTTGCCGAACAGAACGCGGTCACCGACCTTCACGTTCAGGGCGAGCACTTCGCCCTTGTCGTTGCGCTTGCCGGGGCCGACGGCCAACACTTCACCTTGATCGGGCTTTTCGGCGGCGTTGTCAGGGATCACGATGCCGGAAGCGGTCGTGGTTTCGCTTTCAATACGCTTGACGATCACGCGATCGTGCAGAGGGCGAAGGTTCATTGCAATGCTCCTGTTTTCAGTAAAAAAAGCTGAGGGACTCAATCAGCCCCGGCCATCCGGGGCCACCAAACTGCCAGCAGAGAGCACAGTGTTAGCACTCGTCTGCGGTGAGTGCTAATGATACGGGCATTTGTGGCCATTTCAAGACACCCCCCAGAACATGTGGGGGAAGTTTCTTGTCTCCGCGGCTTTCAGGTGGTGCCATCCAGCATCAGATCCAGGTTCTGCACCGCTGCCCCCGAGGCCCCCTTGCCCAGATTGTCAAACACGGCGGTCAGCAACATCTGACCGTGACGGGCGTTGCTGAACACACCCAGCTGCAGCCGGTTGGTGCCGTTCAGGGCTTGCGGGTCCAGATGCTCGGTTGCTTCGGTGGTGGCGATGGGCATCACCTCGACGAAGGCGGCGTCGGCGTAGTGCTGCTGCAGGCAGGCGTGCAGGTGTTCGCCTTGCGTACCCGGCGCGAGCTGCCGCAGATGCAGCCCGATGGTCAGCACGATGCCCTGGCGGAATGCGCCGTACGAGGGCAGGAAAAACGGGCGCTGCGACAGCCCGGCGTGTTGCGCGATCTCGGGCGTGTGTTTGTGCTCCAGCTGCAGCCCGTAGACCTGGAGGGCGGGCGCATGGGCTGCCTTGGGGCCTTCGTGGGCTTGCACCCGGGCACGCCCACCGCCGGAATATCCCGACACCGCGTGGATGTTGAGCGGGTGGTCGGCAGGCAGCAGGCCGGCCTGCACCAGGGGCCGCAGCAGGGCCACGGCGCCGGTGGGGTAGCAGCCGGGGTTGCTGACGCGTTGCGCCTTGGCGATGCGTGCGGCCTGCGCCGCATCCATCTCCGGAAAACCATAGACCCATTGCGGGGCCGTGCGGTGGGCCGAGCTGGCGTCAATCACGCGCACGGCGGGGTTGTGGATGGCGGCGACGGCTTCACGCGCAGCGGCGTCGGGCAGGCACAGGATGGCGATGTCGCAGCTGTTGATGGCCTCGGCGCGGCGCGTGGGGTTCTTGCGGTCGGCCTCGGGCAGTGTCAGCAACCGCAGGTCTGTGCGGCCGTGCAGGCGCTGGTGGATTTGCAGGCCGGTAGTGCCTTGGTCTCCATCAATGAAGACGAGAGGTCGGGTGGTCATGGTGCGGACTCCTGGCAGGGGTGGGGGTGGGATGTGGAATCTTCAGCCCCGATCTAAAATTTGAAAAGTTGAATTTCACAAACATCAAGATCAGTTCTGCTGAACGTCATGCGCGAACTCAATCTCGACCGGCTGCGCACCCTGGTCACCATCGCTGACCTCGGGTCCTTTGCGGAAGCTGCCCGCACGCTGCACCTGGCACCGCCCACGGTCAGCCTGCACATTGCGGACCTGGAGGCGCTGATTGGTGCGCCGTTGCTGGTGCGCAAGCGGGGCGAGGTGCGGCCGTCCGGCGCGGGGGAGGTGCTGGTGGAGCGGGCCCGGCGCCTGCTGGCCGATGCCGATGAGGCGATGGACCTGGTGCTGCGCCAGGTGCAGGGGCTGGAGGGGCGTGTGCGGTTGGGCGCCTCCACCGGCGCCATTGCGCACCTGCTGCCCCAGGCGCTAGAGGTGCTGGGCCAGCACCACCCCGGCATTGATGTGCAGGTGGTGGTGCTTACATCGCAAGAGACGATGTCGCGGCTGGCCCTGGGTACGCTGGATGTGGGGTTGGTCGCCTTGCCGATGGCCTCGGTGCGCGGGGTGACGGTACTGCCGTGGCGGCGCGACCCGGTGATGGCGTTCGTGCCGTCCGCCTGGACAGCACCCCGGCGGGTCACGCCGCAATGGCTGTCCGGTCAACCGCTGATCCTGAACGACAACGGCACCAGTCTGTCGCGCCTGACAAGCGATTGGCTGGCCCTGGCGGGCGAACACCCCAAGGCGCGCATCCAGCTCAACTACAACGATGCCATCAAGAGCCTGGTGGCGGCCGGGTATGGGGCCACGCTGCTGCCCCACGAGGCATCAACCGCCACGCCGCTGGATCCGCGCATCCGCATGCTGCCTGTGCAGCCCCGGCTGTGGCGGCCCCTGGGCATTGCGCACCGTGCGGGGGCTGTGGAGCGCGCTACCCAGCATGTGCTGGACGTGCTGTGGCAACAAAAGCAGGTGTGACACCAGTCCATGTAACCCGCTGAGGGCAGCGTCACCGGCCTTCTTCCCATGGCTGCTGGCCACTGCTCAGGCTGCGTCATCCCCGATGCGCAATTGGGTGTCGGACACATAGCGATGTGGCGGCACCTCCAGATTGGTGGGCGCAGGCTTGTTCTTGAAGACGCGGCCCGCCAGGTCGAAGGTGGAGCCGTGGCAAGGGCAGAAGAAACCACCTTGCCATTGGTCACCCACGCTGGGGTTGGCAGTGCCAGCAGCCACGGCCGTGGGCGAGCAGCCCAGGTGGGTGCAGATCCCCACCGTGACAAACACTTCCGGGCGGATGGAGCGTTGCGGGTTGCGGGCGTACTCGGGTTGCTGGTCCTTGCGCGAGGCGGGGTCGGCCAGTGCTGCGTCTTGCTGCGGCAGGGCGGCCAGCATCTCGGGCGTACGCCGCATGACCCACACGGGCTTGCCGCGCCATTCCACCGTCTTCACGCCGCCGGGCGGCAGGTCGCTGATGTCCACCTCCACACTGGCGCCCATGGCCCGCGCGCGTTCGCTGGGGGCAAAGCTGGACACCAGGGGCACGGCAACCCCCGCAGCTGCCACGCAGCCAGCGGCGGCCGTCAGCAGCACCAGCTGCCTGCGCTCTGCATCGCGGTCGCCGTCAGGGCCTTGCAGGCGACCATTGGGGGTGGCAGGAGTGAGGGGCATGGGGCGCTTTCAGAGAGGTGGAATGGGGCCCGCCATCGCAGGAAAAATGCTTTTCCGACTGGGGGAGGGCTGCCGTCCGCAACGTTGCCGGGCGGCAATCGCTTACCGCAAACGGCGTGCCATTACCCACCAGCTGCACGACACGCTGGGCGCCGTGCATGAAAAGCCTTTGCATTCAATGGGTTGCATGGGTGGAACGGTCGGGACCGTTGTGCTGTCAGGCCGGTGGGTGCCAGACTCACTGCCATCGGGGCTGCCAAACCGACTGCCAACTGCCATCCATTGCAGCCCACATGGCATAGATCAAATGTCCGCTGGCGAAACGGGTGCACCGTCGGTGCACTTGCATGTACCGAGGTTTTGCCATGTCCCGTCTTCCCGCTCCGCCTTCCGAACTGGTGTCTTTTCTGGAAGGGCTGACCGAGCCGCACATCTTGCTGGACGACCGCCACCACATCCTGGCAGCCAATGGCGCCTATCGCCGCCAGTTCGGCGTTGCAGGCTGCGTGGTGGGCCTCACTTGCCACGCCGTGTCCCACCATGCCAGCGTGCTCTGCGATCAGGCGGGCGAGTCCTGCCCCATGGCGCAGGCGCGCGCCTCGGGGCAACGCGAAAGGGTGCTGCATGTGCACTACACGCCCCAGGGTGAGAAATATGTACAGATCGAACTGACCCCGGTGGCAGGGGTGGAGGGCGCCCCCGGCTTCTTTGTGGAAAAAATGCTGCCCCTGCCCGTCGCGGCGCAGCCGGTGTCTGCGGCGCAAGGGCTCATCGGGCGTTCGCCCGCGTTCCAGAAGATGCTGGGCCTGGTGGCGCGGGTGGCGCCGTCGCGCGCTGCGGTGTTGCTGCTGGGTGAGTCGGGTACGGGCAAGGAGCTGGTGGCCCATGCCGTGCACCAGGGGAGCGTGCGGGCGCGGCGTGCGTTGGTGCCGGTGGATTGCTCCAGCATGCCCGAAGCGCTGTTCGAGTCCAAGCTGTTTGGGCACGAAAAAGGGGCGTTCACCGGTGCGACCCAGGCCCGGCCGGGGCTGATGGAGGCCGCAGACGGCGGCACGCTGTTTCTGGACGAGGTGGGGGACATCCCCCTGCCGCTGCAGGTCAAGCTGCTGCGCCTGCTGGAGACCGGCACCTACCGCCGCGTTGGCAGCACCGAGCAGCGGCACGCCGACCTGCGCGTGGTGTCTGCCACACACCGCAACCTGCAGCACATGGTGGCCGAAGGGCGCTTTCGTGAAGACCTGTACTACCGGTTGAGCACCTTCCCCATCCACCTGCCTCCGCTGCGCGAACGTCAGGGCGACACAGCCCTGCTGGCACGCGCGTTGCTGGAGCGCGTGTCACCGCCACCCCGCATGCTGCACTTGTCCGGTGCTGCGCTGGCCTTGCTGGATGCACAGCCCTACCCAGGCAATGTGCGTGAGCTGCGCAACCTGCTGGAGCGCACCGCCTTGCTGTGCGATGGCGACACCATCGACGCGGAGCATGTGCAGCAAGCGCTTGCCTGTGGCCTGCCACCGCTCGCGGGCGGGGTGGCGCAGGGCGCAGGGGGGGCGCCTGGCTTGGCTGCTTTGGCGGGGTTGCCACGCCGCCGCCCCGCGCTTGACGACGAGGCCCTGCGCCATGCCGTGGCTGCCCACCAGGGCAGCCGTGTGGCGCTGGCGCGGCGGCTGGGCATCAGCGAGCGGTCGCTGTACCGGAGGCTGAAAACATTGGGTGCTTGACGCCGAAAAGTGAAGGAATTGGCCCCAAGCGCATATATTGATTATGCTGGTTGCTATTGTTTATATAGCATCTGGTGTACCGTTCTCGCTTACACCACTGCATCGGTCGCCAGCGCGCTCAGCACCATGCGCACGATCAGCTCCTCGGCCTTTTCGTAGTCACGCTCGGTGAGCGCAGGCTTGCCCAGCAACAGGGCGAACTGGGCTTCCTGCTCAGCATACGCCTGGGTGACCGACCAGATGATGAACATCAGGTGTGTGAAGTTGACCTTGGCAATGCGGCCCTCGCGCGCCCAGCGCTCGAAGGTGCGCACCTCGGTCTTGAGCAGCGGTGCCACGCGTTCGGTGATGGCCGTGCCATACCGTGGTGCGCCCGCAATCACCTCTTTGGTGAACACCTTGGCGCCCTGGGGGCGCGTGCGCGAGTAGTGCAGCTTGGCGCGGATGTAGCGCCGCAGCGCCTGCTGGGGATCGTCGCTGTGCGACAGGTCTTCCATGCCCGCCAGCCACTGGGTGAGCACATCGTCCAGCACCCGCTGGTACAGCGCCTCCTTGCTCGGGAAGTAGTACAGCAGGTTGTGGCGGCTGATGCCGATGGCGGCGGCAATGCTCTCCAGCGATGCCCCCTCAAAGCCGAATTGCGCAAACTGGTTCTCTGCCTCGGTGAGGATGCCCTGCTCCTTGAGCAAGCGCGAAGCCGTGGGGGCGCGGGGCGCGGTCTCGTCATTGGCGGGTGGACGGACCGCCTTGCGGGGGCGGGGAGGCGGGTTGGCAGGGGACGGGCGGGCTGCAGTCATTGCACCATTGTGGAACAAGCTGGGGCCTGAAAACTGGCCGTTGGCTGGCTGGAGGCTGGCACGCGGTTTGCTGTAGGGATTTTACCAATTGGTAAATTTTTACGGGTTGGTAAATTGATCCACAACGCAGGGCACTGCTGCAACAACGCAGCGGGCACCTGCCCCCCACAGCGAGGACCACGATGAAACCTCCGAAGTTTGCGGGCACCAGCATTCACGCCGGTGCCGCATTGGTTGGCGCCACTGGCTGGCGCTCCAACGCTGCGCGGCGTGCGCTTGCACGCCCCCTGGGCGCCCAGACCCCCACCCTGACCCTCTCGGAGGAAACCTGATGGACACACCCGCAAGCCGTGCCTGCGGCATTCATGCCGCACGCCTGAACCTGGCCGACTACGCCGTGAACTTCAGCGACGCACACCCGCCGCTCACCCGCCCGCAAGCGCTGATCGAGGCCGAGCGCTGCTATTACTGCCACGACGCTCCCTGCGCCACGGCCTGCCCCACCGGCATCGACATCCCGTCGTTCATCCACCGCATTGCGCAGGACAACAACCGGGGCGCGGCCCGGGCCATCCTGGAGGCGAACCCGCTGGGCGGCATGTGCGCCCGCGTGTGCCCCACCGAGGTGCTGTGCGAACAGGCCTGCGTGCGCAACACCAACGAGGACAAGCCGGTGGAGATCGGCTCGTTGCAGCGCTACGCCACCGACGCCTTCTTTGCCCAGCCCGGTGCACCGCTGTTCCAGCGTGCAGCCGCCACCGGCAAGCGCGTGGCCGTGGTGGGCGCCGGGCCGGCGGGCCTGGCCTGCGCGCATGGCCTGGCTGTGCGTGGGCATGACGTGGTGCTGTTCGAGGCGCGCCCCAAGCTCGGCGGCCTCAACGAATATGGCCTGGCCAGCTACAAGACCACGCACAACTTCGCGCAAAAGGAAGTGGAGTGGCTGTTGTCCATCGGCGGTATCGAGGTGCGCACCGGCCAGCAACTGGGCCGTGACATCACGCTCGACAGCCTGCTGGGCGCGTACGACGCTGTGTTCCTGGGCTTGGGCCTGCAGGGCGTGAACGCGCTGGGCGTGGCTGAGCCCACGGTCACCGGTCTGCGCAATGCGGTGGACTTCATCGCCGAGCTGCGCCAGAGCACCGACCTCTCGACCCTGCCGGTGGGCCGCCGCGTGGTGGTGATTGGTGGCGGCATGACGGCGGTGGATGCTGCCGTGCAGTCGCGCAAGCTGGGCGCCGAAGAAGTGACCATCGTCTACCGCCGCGGCGCCGAGGCCATGTCGGCGTCTGCTGTGGAGCAGCAGTGGGCGCAGACGAACGGCGTGACGATCCGCCACTGGGCGGCACCGAAGGAGGTGCTGAGCGAAAACGGTGCGGTGACGGGTGTGCGGTTCGCCGCCACGGCGCTGAGCGGCGGCAAGCTGGTGGAAACGGGCGAAACCTTCACGCTGGACGCCGACATGGTGCTCAAGGCCATTGGCCAGACCTTTGTGGCCGAACCCGTGGGCAACCGCATTGCACTGGAGGGCGGGCGCATCGCCACCGATGCCGAAGGCCAGACCAGCCTGCCGCGTGTATGGGCGGGTGGCGACTGCCGTGTGGGCGGCCGCGACCTCACGGTGGAAGCGGTGGAGCACGGCAAGGTCGCCGCTGTGTCCATCCACGCCGCACTGATGGCTTGAACCCCTTCACCCCAGTTTTCACGGGAGCACCCCATGGCAGACATTCGCAGCAATTTCCTGGGCATCCAAAGCCCCAACCCCTTCTGGCTCGCGTCCGCACCGCCCACCGACAAAGAGATCAACGTCACCCGCGCCTTTGAAGCGGGCTGGGGCGGCGTGGTGTGGAAGACGCTGGGCGAAGACCCGGCCGTGGTCAACGTCAACGGCCCGCGCTACTCCACACTCATGTCGCAAGACCGCCGCGTGATCGGCCTGAACAATATCGAGCTGATCACCGACCGGCCTCTGCAGACCAACCTCGAAGAGATTAAACGTGTCAAACGCAACTGGCCGGACCGCGCGATGATCGTTTCGCTCATGGTGCCGTGCGAGGAGCAGAGCTGGAAGGCCATCCTGCCGCTCGTGGAAGACACCGGCGCCGACGGCATTGAACTCAACTTCGGCTGCCCCCACGGCATGAGCGAGCGCGGCATGGGCGCGGCCGTCGGTCAGGTGCCCGAGTACATCCAGATGGTCACGGCCTGGTGCAAGCACTACAGCAAGCTGCCAGTGATCGTGAAGCTCACCCCCAACATCACCGATGTGCGCCAACCCGCGCGCGCGGCCAAAGCGGGTGGCGCCGATGCCGTGTCGCTCATCAACACCATCAACTCCATCATGGGCGTGGACCTGGACCGCATGGTGATGAGCCCGAGCACCGACGGCTGGGGCTCGCATGGCGGCTACTGCGGCCCGGCCGTCAAGCCGATTGCGCTGAACATGGTGGCCGAGATTGCACGCGACGCGCAGACCGCGGGCCTGCCCATCAGCGGCATCGGCGGCATCACCACCTGGCGCGATGCGGCCGAATACATCGCGCTGGGCTGCGGTACGGTGCAGGTGTGCACCGCCGCCATGGTCTATGGGTTCAAGATCGTGCAGGACATGTGCGATGGGCTGTCCAACTTCATGGACGAGCACGGGTATGCCACGCTCGACGACTTCAAGGGCCAGGCCGTGCCCACGGTGAAGGACTGGAAGAACCTCAACCTCAACCACATCGAAAAGGCCGTCATCAACCAGGATGCCTGCATCCAGTGCGGCCGCTGCCATGTGGTCTGCGAAGACACCTCGCACCAGGCCATCACCTTCACCAAGGAGGGCGGCGTACGCAAGTTCGAGATCAACGAGGCCGAATGCGTGGGCTGCAACCTGTGTGTGTCGATCTGCCCCGTGCCCGAGTGCATCACGATGCGCGCGCTGGAGCCGGGTGAAGTCGATGTGCGCACGGGCAAGACGGTGACGGGCGAATATGCCAACTGGACCACGCACCCCAACAACCCGCAGCGCGTGTCTGCCGCAGCTTGATATGCGCCCCCTGCGTGCGTTTGCCACAGACCTTGCAAGGCGTTGTGACTGCACCCGTTGTGGTGCCGATTTGCAACGCATGCTGCACTGCATCTGGTGCAGTTCTTGCGTGATCTCTAGCATCGCTCGCTTCCCTTTGCCCGCCATCTGCCAGCGCTGGGAGCCTGTCGGACTTGGAGCGTCGATCGCGAAAATTGGCCCCAGCGAGGACAGTTTTTGCCGACTTTGCAGCCCCATAGCTTGGCTATGGGGCAAGAAGGCGGTGAAGACTGGACCGCTGCGGTCAATTTGCAGCCGACGATTTCCAAGTCCGACAGGCTCCTGGGGCGCTGGACCAGACAGCGGGTTGTGTGCAACCCCAACGACGTCTTTGACAGGAGTACAGGCATGACCAACAGTACCGGCAGCGCGGCCCATGTGGCGGGGCTAATGCCCGGCGGAGCATCCAACACGCTCGCCAATGAAGATCTGCTCCCCACCACCGCCGCGCAGCGACACTGGACCTGGAAAGACTTTGCCGCACTCTGGGTGGGCATGGTCGTGTGTGTGCCCACCTACACCATGGCCAGCTCCATGCTGGACCAGGGCTTCACCTGGCAGATGGCGGTGTGGCTGGTGTTCCTGGCCAACTGCATCGTGCTGGTGCCCATGGTGCTCATCGGGCGCGTGGGGCCCAAGTACGGCGTGCCGTTTCCGGTGCTGGCGCGCGCATCGTTTGGCGTGAAAGGCGCCAACTTGCCCGCTGTGCTGCGCGGCCTGGTGGCGTGTGGCTGGTTTTCCATCAACTGCTACTTTGGCGCGCTGGCGCTGCATGGTTTCCTGAACATCCTGGGCATGGGGCTCGCGGGGCCGGCGGATGGGCAGACCATCAGCACCTCGCAGTTCATGTGTTTCCTCGCGTTCTGGGCGGTGCACATCTACTTCATCTGGAAGGGCCCTGAGTCCATCCGCAAGCTCGAAGTGATTGCTGCGCCGCTGATGATCATTGCGTCCATCGTGCTGGTGGTGGTGCTGATGATGAAGGTGCCCTCTGGGCAACTCTTCAACCTGCCCGCCAAAGTGGTCGAGGGTGGCCCCAAGACCTGGGCGGCGTTGACGGGGCTGGTCGGCTTCTGGGCCACGCTCGCGCTCAACATTCCCGACTTCACGCGCTTTGCCAAGACGCAAAAGGACCAGGTCATGGGCCAGGCCATCGGCCTGCCAATCCCCATGGCGCTGTTCTCCATGGTGGGCGTGATCGGCTTCTCGGCCTCGGCCATCCTGTATGGCAAGGCCCAGCTGTTCCCCGACGGCCTGCTCACCCAGATGGGCAGCGTGGCTGCGGGTCTGGGCCTGCTGGTGATCCTGCTGGCCAACCTGACCACGAACGTGGCCGCCAACCTGGTGTCGCCTTCGTACGACTTCAGCCAGTGCGCCCCATCCAAGATCAGCTTCCGCATGGGCGGCCTGATCGCTGCAGGGCTGGGTTTGCTGTTCATGCCCTGGAAGCTGCTGGCCACCTCGGGCGGCTACCTGTTCACCTGGCTGGGCGGCTACGGCACCCTGCTGGGCGCCATCGCGGGCATTCTGCTGGTGGACTACTACCTGGTGCGCAAGAGCGAGCTGAAGGTGGACGACCTGTACCGCCGTGGCGGCGAGTACGAGTACAGCAACGGCTGGAACCTGCATGCACTCATCGCCTTTGCGCTGGGCGTGCTGCCCTGCCTGCCCGGCTATCTGGCGGTGTCGGGCGTCGTGGACAAGGCGGGCATGCCTGCGGTCTGGCTCACGCTGTTCGACTCGGGCTGGTTCTTCAGCCTGGCGGTGGCTGGCACCTACTACTACCTGACAGCCAAGAAGAAGTGACCCCCTGGACCCCGCCTGGGCCTGGTGCCAGTGCAGGGTCCCTTTTTTGAATTGATCCGTATCCCTGAAGGAGACCCCCATGAGCCAAGCCCTTGTGATCCGCGGTGGCACCGTGGTCAACGCCGACCGTGAACAGCGCGCCGATGTGTTGTGCGTCGATGGCCGCATCGTGGCCGTGGGGGATGACGCTGCGGCCCAGGCCCCCGCTGGCGCGCAGACGCTGGATGCCAGCGGCCAGTACGTGCTGCCCGGCGGCATCGACCCGCACACGCACATGCAGCTCCCGTTCATGGGCACCGTGACCATGGACGACTTCTTCACCGGCACGGCCGCCGCGCTGGCGGGCGGCACCACGAGCATCATCGACTTCGTGATCCCCGACCCGCAAGAACCCATCCTGGACGCCTACCGCAAGTGGCGTGGCTGGGCGGAGAAGTCGGCCGCCGACTATTCGTTTCACGTCGCTATTACCTGGTGGAGCGAGCAGGTGCGCGCCGACATGGGCACGCTGGTGCAGGAGGAGGGCGTGAACAGCTTCAAGCACTTCATGGCCTACAAAAACGCCATCATGTGCGACGACGAAACCCTGGTGAACAGCTTCAAGCGCGCGCTGGAGCTGGGCGCCATGCCCACGGTGCATGCCGAGAACGGTGAGCTGGTGTACCTGTTGCAGCAGGAGGTGGCCAAGATGGGCATCACCGGCCCCGAGGGCCACCCGCTGTCGCGCCCGCCCATGGTCGAGGCCGAGGCTGCCAACCGTGCCATCGCCATTGCCGACGTGCTGGGCGTGCCCATCTACGTGGTGCATGTGAGCTGCATGGAATCTGCCGACGCCATTGCCCGCGCCCGTGCGCGCGGCCAGCGTGTGTACGGCGAGGTGCTGGCCGGCCACCTTCTGGTGGACGACAGCGTGTACCGCGACCCCGACTTTGCCAAGGCCGCCGCCTATGTGATGAGCCCACCCTTCCGCCCCAAGGGCCACCAGGAGGCGCTGTGGCGCGGCCTGCAATCGGGCCAGCTGCACACTACGGCCACGGATCACTGCACCTTCTGCGCTGCGCAAAAGGCCATGGGCAAAGAGAACTTCGCCAAGATCCCCAACGGCACGGGCGGTGTGGAAGAGCGCATGGCTGCGCTGTGGGACGGTGGCGTGAACACCGGGCGCCTCACGCCATCCGAGTTCGTGGCCATCACATCGGCCAACGCGGCGAAGCTGTTCAACATCTACCCGCGCAAGGGCTTCATTGGCGAAGGCGCCGATGCCGACCTGGTGCTGTGGGACCCGCAAGGCACCAAGACCTTCTCGGCCCAAACCCAGTTCAGCAAGGGCGACTTCAACATCTTTGAAGGCCGCACTGTGCGCGGCATCCCCAGTCACACTGTGAGCCAGGGCCGCGTGGTGTTTGCCAACGGCGACCTGCGGGCCGAGCAGGGCACAGGCCGCTACATCAAGCGCCCTGCGTTTGGCGCCAACTTCCAGGCCGTGCAAAAGCGTGCAAAGGACCTGGCCCCTACCGCCGTTGCGCGCTGACCGCTGCAATGCATCCGGAGAACACCATGGACACCAAAGTGAAGACTGACATCGAGAACCTGCGCATCAACGGAGACCGCCTGTGGGCGTCGCTCATGGAGCTGGCGCAGATCGGCGCCACCCCCAAGGGCGGCGTGTGCCGCCTCACCCTCACCGACCTGGACAAGCAGGGCCGTGACCTCGTCACCCGCTGGGCGCGCGAAGCAGGCATGACGGTGACCATCGACAAGATCGGCAACGGCTTCATGCGCCGCCCGGGCCGCAACAACAGCCTGCCACCCATCATGACCGGCAGCCACATCGACACCCAGCCCACCGGCGGCAAGTTCGACGGCAACTACGGCGTGCTGGCGGGCATCGAGGTGGTGCGCACACTGAACGACCACGGCATCCAGACCGAGGCACCCATCGAAGTCGCCTTCTGGACCAATGAAGAAGGCAGCCGCTTCGTGCCCGTCATGATGGGCTCGGGCGTCTTTGCCAAAGCCTTCACGCTGGAGCACGCCTACGCCGCCACCGACACCGAAGGCAAGACCGTGAAGGGTGAGCTGGAGCGCATCGGCTACATCGGCGACCAGGAGCCCGGCGACCACCCCATCGGCGCCTACTTCGAAACCCACATCGAACAAGGCCCGGTGCTCGAAGACAACAACAAGACCATCGGGGTGGTCAGCGGCGTGCTCGGCATTCGCTGGTTCGACTGCACCGTGACCGGCATGGAAGCCCACGCAGGCCCCACCCCAATGGCCCTGCGCAAGGACGCGATGCTGGCCGCCACGCGCATCATGCAAGACGTAGTCGCTGCCGCCCACCGTCACCCGCCGCACGGGCGCGGCACCGTGGGCATGGTGCAGGTGTTCCCCAACAGCCGCAACGTCATCCCCGGCCGCGTCAAGTTCAGCATCGACCTGCGCAACAGCACCGATGCGCTGGTGGATGCGATGGCCGCCGAGGTCAAGGCCTTTGCCGATCAGGTGGCCCAAGAACACGGCGTGCAGGTGCACATCGAGATGGTGTCGAGCTACCCGGCGCAACTCTTCCAGCCCGAGTGTGTGGAGGCCGTGGGCCGCGCTGCCGCCAAGCTGGGCTACAGCCACATGCCTGCCGTGTCAGGGGCGGGGCACGACGCGGTCTACATGGCCAAGCTCGCCCCCAGCGGCATGATCTTCATCCCCTGCAAGGACGGCATCAGCCACAACGAGATCGAGGACGCCAAGCCCGAGCACATCGAGGCGGGGTGCAATGTGCTGCTGCATGCCATGCTGGAGCGGGCTGGGATGTAATGCTATTTAAATGATAGCTTTCGGCGCTTTGTGCGCAAACGCTAGAGTCTGTTTTTGCTTGAAATCCGGCTGTGCGTTGTCAGTGCAACTCCGTCAGTCCCAGAAAGTGATCCAGCATGTGGAAGTGGTCTTCAAAGAACTCCTCTTCCAATCCGGCCAGCTGGTCGATGGGCGTCCACTGCACCAGCGCCGCATCGTCATCGGCCAACACCGCAGGAAAGGATGCGTCCCCCAAGTCAAAGTAGTGCGCGTGGGTGATGGTGCGCCCGCGCTGGCTGCGGTCGGGGTGGTCGAACACGGCGACCGATTGCAGCGCGCTGCGCATTCTGGCCTCGGGCAGGCGGCAGTGGGTTTCTTCCACCAGCTCGCGCAGGCACGACTGCCACACGGTTTCGCGCTGCTCGATGAATCCCCCGGGCACGGCCAGCTGGCCCTTGCCGGGCGCGTGGGCGCGGCGGATCAACAGCACGTGGTCCTGGCAGCGCAGCACGGCGTCCACCGTCACGAACACAGGCGGGTAGGGCGCGGCTGCCCAGGCTTCGCGGTAGCCGCGCAGCATGCGCCACTCTTCCTGCAGCGCGGGGTAGTGTGGGGTCTGCGCAAAGTGCTCCAGCGTGGCGACGGTGCTCTCGGGAATCTCGTCGGCCAGTGGCGCCACGGCAGCACGCGCGGTGGCGGAGGTGGCGCCAAAGTACGCGTCGCGGATGGCGGTAGCATCAATGCGGCCCTGGCGTTCTAGGTGGATGAGCTGCCAGCCAGGAAAGGCGCTGAGGTAGCCGCTGGTGGCGTCCTTGAAGTGGCCCACCAGGCCGATGCGTGCGTCTGGCGCAGTCATGTGCGCCACGCCACGCCGCACGGCCTGCACCCACACGGTTTCGTTGTAATAGTCGCGCATGGGCAGCACCTGCATACGGGCACTGTCTGCAGGGGCCAGGGCCGCGCGCAGCATGGCTTCGCGCTCTTGCCAGGTGAAGGGGTTCTTGGGCGAGCGCGCCTGCCACGCCGAGCCGATCACCACAATGACCTGCGGGGCGCTGTCCAACGCGCGTTGCAGCAGTGCCATGTGGCCGCTGTGCACGGGCTCAAAGCGTCCGATGTAAATGGCGGTATCGACCATATGTCTCCGGCTGGTGGTGCGCATCAGGGCCCTTCACTTCGCTGGCGTTGGGGTTGCCCGGGTCCTTGCGCTGGCCGTGGTTCAGCCAGGTCTGATCCGGGCGTTGAAGCGGCTTACGAGCAGGTTTTGCGAGCTTTTTGGCTGGATGCGCAGGATTTGTATGTGCTGGCAGCTATCTTTTTTGTAGTGATTTTACAGCCAGCCGGGGCGCGACTGGGTGACGGCTATGGAGGTTGCGGCCGGGCGGGCTGTTGCCGCCCTGGTAGCCACTGCGTGTCTCATGGTGGTGCGGTCTGGCCTGTCACGTGAAGGGCTGGGGCCTTGGCGTGTACAACCGACTGGCAAAAAAGGGGTGGACCGGCTTATGCAAACGTGGCGACAATGCGCCGCTTGCACGCTGCGCGCAGTGTTTCTTCAGCGCGAACCCGTCCTTTTCACGCGGTGGTCCTGCGATGCGGCGTGCAAGCTCACCTGTGTGAACCGGGGGACTGCGCCCGATGTGGCGTGTCCGCACCTCCAATATCAGGCCCGCTGTGTGCGGGCCGCCGAGGGAGATCCATGTCGTTGCGGCTCAAATTCAATCTGGTGCTGGCGGGTGTGCTGCTGCTGGCCGTGCTGGGCGCGGGCGCCTATGTGCACCGCTTTTTGCAGCAGTCGGCCATCGAGGAGGTGCAGCACAACTCGCAGATCATGATGCACGCGGCCATGGCCATTCGCGACTACACCACCGAGCTGGTCAAGCCCCACCTGGACGTGACGCTGGCCGAAAAATTCCTGCCCCAGACCGTGCCTGCCTACGCGGCCACCGAAACCCTGCGCCGCCTGCAGAACCGGTTTCCGGGCTATGAGTACAAGGAGGCGGTGCTCAACCCCACCAACCTGCGCGACCGGGCCAACGAGTGGGAGGAACGCATCATCGGCGACTTCCGCGAAGGCCGGGCCGACCCCAAGAAGGAGGTGACCGGCGAGGTGGGCGAGGGCATGCACCGTGCCATGTACGTGGCCCGCCCCATCACCATCAAGCAGGCCCAGTGCATGGCCTGCCACAGCACACCGGCAGTCGCACCGCCCACCATGCTCAAGGTCTATGGCGACAAGAACGGCTTTGGCTGGGGCATGAACGAAACGGTGGGCATCCAGGTGGTGAAGGTGCCGATGTATTTCCCGCTGGAGAAGGCGCGTCAGACCTTCAATACGGTGATGGCGGCGCTGGTGGGCAGCTTTGTGTTGCTGTTTGTGGGCCTCAATCTGTCGCTGTCGTCGCTGGTGATCGAGCCTATGGCGCGGCTCAACCGCAAGCTGGAAGACCTGGCCACCAAGGACTTCCTGACTGACCTGGTGAACCGCCGCCGCTTTTTTGAGAGGCTGGAGACCGAGATGGCTGACACCCGCATCAAGAAGGGTAGCCTGTCGGTGGTAATGTTTGACATCGACTTTTTCAAGCGCATCAACGATACCTTTGGGCATGACTCGGGCGATGTGGTGCTCAAGAGCACGGCGCTGCGTGTTCGCGAATTGCTCCGGTCGTCCGACTGCGCCGCGCGCTTCGGGGGCGAGGAGTTCATCATCCTGCTCAAGGAAACCCCGGTGGATGCTGCCATGGCCATGGCCGAAGCCGTGCGTGCGCGCATTGCAGGTGCGCCGTTTGACGCCGTGGGCCATGTCAGTGCCAGCTTTGGCGTGGCCACCTGGGACCACAAGGAAGACAGCCACGCCCTGATCAAGCGCGCGGACACGGCGCTGTACAAGGCCAAGTCCAGCGGTCGCAACTGTGTGGTGCAGGCCGAAGAGGCAGTGTGATCCCGGGCGTGTATACGGTCCGAGCCCGGCGCGTTCAGGCCATGGCGGCCTTGGCTTCCTCATAGTCCGCCCGGTAGTCCGCCGCCAGCGCGGTTTTCTGCTTTTCCGTCAGCAGCTTGCCGGCCATCTGGAAGAAGCGGTGCTCTTCTTCCTTCAGATGGTGGTCCACCTTCTCGGCCAGCTTCTTGGCCAGTGGCAACCAGGCGGGGCTCGACGGCTCGGTCTCTTCCAATGACTCCACCAGCTCATCGATCTGGTGGTGCTCTGAAATGGCATGGCGCGACAGGTCAATGCCCGCATCGTGCGCCATCAGCGGTACATAAAAGTGGCGGTCCTCGGCCTGGGCGTGGGCGGCGAGTTCCTTTTTGAGTTGATCGAACAGATCGCGTCGCTCGGGCGTATCCCCGCTGGTGTCGGTCAGTGCGCTGTAGAGCGCACGCTGGCGTTCGTGGCTCTCGCGCAGGGCTTCAAAGATGTTGGTGGTGTCGGTCATGGTGGGCTGGTGTTTCATTGAATTGACAAAGGTGTGAAGGACTACTGGAGCACCTTGCGCGCGGCGCCCACCCCGATGGCCGCCAGCACCACGAACACCACGGCAACCACCAGGAACAGCACAAACAGCACCTTGGCAATGCCCGCTGCGCCTGCGGCGACACCGCTGAAACCCAGGGCCCCGGCCACGAGGGAGATCAGGGCAAAAATGATGGCGTACTTCAGCATGGGGGCGCTCCTTGCGGTGGGTGGTGAGGCAGCGCGGGGCTGCAAAAGGTTGTGCAGGAACGATACCGGCGGTCCATGGGGCGTGCCGTCAGTGCAGGCGGGCGGTGGGTGTAGGAGAGCGCCGCTGAGGAACCCAGGGGTGCCCCAAAAAGAAAAGCCGCAACGCGGAGCGTTGCGGCTTGGGAGGTGGTGCGGCTCTGACGGTGTTTTGGTCTCCAACCACAGTGCTGCGCAATATGAGCTTCGTCCACGTACGGAAAGCCGCGCGATGCGCGGAGGGCTTACAGCCCTGCTGCCTTGTCCGTACCTTGGTCTTCGTTCATATCGCTGGCGCGATATGAACTGCGCCCGAAGACCGAAAACCGCGCTATCACGCGGCGGGCTTTACAGCCCGGCGGCAGCACGCAGTGCCGCCGCTTTGTCGGTCTTCTCCCAGCTGAACTCGGGTTCTTCGCGGCCGAAGTGGCCGTAAGCTGCCGTCTTTTCGTAGATCGGGCGCAGCAGGTCCAGCATCTGGATGATGCCCTTGGGGCGCAGGTCGAAATGCTCGCGCACCAGTGCGGCCAGGCGGTCGTCCGACACCACTCCGGTGCCTTCGGTGTACACGGTGATGTTCATGGGCTCAGCCACGCCGATGGCGTAGGCCACCTGGATCTGGCACTGGCGCGCGAGGCCCGCGGCCACGATGTTCTTGGCCACATAGCGGGCAGCGTAGGCAGCCGAACGGTCTACCTTCGTTGGGTCCTTGCCGCTGAAAGCACCGCCGCCGTGGGGGCAGGCGCCGCCGTAGGTGTCCACGATGATCTTGCGGCCGGTCAGGCCACAGTCGCCCTGGGGGCCACCGATGACGAAGCGGCCGGTGGGGTTGATCAGGTAGCGCGTGTTCTGCAGCCATTCCTTGGGCAGCACGGGCTTGATGATCTCTTCGATGATGGCTTCGGTGAACGAGGCCTTCATCCTGGTCTGGGTTTCGCTCTGGTCGGGGTGGTGCTGGGTGGAGAGCACCACGGTATCAATGCTGTGGGGCTTGCCGTCCACATAGCGCATCGTCACTTGCGACTTGGCGTCGGGGCGCAGGAACGGCAGGCGGCCGTCCTTGCGCAGCTGGGCCTGGCGCTCGACGAGGCGGTGCGCGTAGTAGATGGGCGCTGGCATCAGCTCGGGCGTTTCGTCGCAGGCATAGCCGAACATCAGGCCCTGGTCGCCAGCGCCGGTGTTCAGGTGGTCGTCGCTCGCGTGGTCCACGCCCTGGGCGATGTCGTTGGACTGCTTGTCGTAGGCGACGAGCACGGCGCAGCCTTTGTAGTCGATGCCGTAGTCAGTGTTGTCGTAGCCGATGCGCTTGATGGTGTCGCGCGCCACCTGGATGTAGTCCACGTGGGCATTGGTGGTGATCTCGCCCGCCAGTACCACGAGACCGGTGTTGGTCAGCGTTTCAGCGGCGACACGCGAGCGGGGGTCTTGTTTGAAGATCGCATCGAGAATCGCGTCCGAGATCTGGTCGGCCACCTTGTCGGGGTGGCCTTCGGAGACGGATTCCGAGGTAAAGAGAAAGTCGTTCGCCATTTGAATAAACTCCTGTGTTCCGGCATTTGGGGCGTTGCCCTCACCCCGAAGGAGATCTGGCGAACGCTTTAGCAGATTTTTTTAACGTCGCCCTGCAAGTTGCTCATTTAACTCAGCGACCCCGTCATTTTAATGCCAGTCGTCTTTCGATTCTTTTCCGTATTTCCACTGTGGTTGCTGCATGTCATGGGCGCGGCCATGGGCTGGGTGGCGTTTGTCGCATCCCCCACGTACCGGCGCCGGTTCCTCGCCAACTCGGCACTGGCGGGCTACGCGTTTGGGGATGTGCGTGCCGCCGTGGCCCATGCCGGTCGCATGGTGTCCGAGCTGCCGCGCCTGTGGCTGGGCGCCGCCATGCCGTGTGCACTCACAGGCGAAGCCTGCGTAGAGCAGGCCTATGCCGCCGGCCGTGGCATCGTGTTTCTGACCCCGCACCAGGGGTGTTTTGAACTGTCGGCCCAGGCCGCTGCGCGCCGCTGGAGCGCGGAGCGTGGCCCTATCACCGTGTTGTACCGCCCCGCGCGCCAGGCTTGGCTGGCCAAGGTGATGGAGACCGCACGCAACCGCCCCGGCATGCTGGCCGTGCCCACCACGCTGGCAGGCGTGCGCCAGATGATCAAGGCCCTGCGCCGGGGCGAGGCCGTGGGCCTGCTGCCCGATCAGGTGCCGCCTGAGGGGCAAGGACAATGGGCGCCTTTTTTTGGCCGTGACGCCTACACCATGACCCTGGCTGCGCGCCTGGCGCAGCAGACCGGTGCGGCCGTAGTGCTGGTGCGCTGTGAGCGCCTGCCGCGGGGCCGTGGTTACGTCACACATTTCGAGCCCTTGTCCCAGCCGCTGTCCGACCAGATGGACCAGGCCGTGCTGCAAATCAACCAAGCCATGGAACATCTCATCCGCCAATGCCCTGAGCAATATCTGTGGGGCTATGGCCGCTACAAGCAGCCGCGTGGCGAGGCAGCGCCTGCTGAGCCTGCAGCGGGGGGCGCAGCATGAAGGGCCTGACGGGGCGTTTGGGCGTGTGGTTCATGCGGGTGCTGGCGCTGCTGCCGCTGCCGGTGTTGCGCGGCATGGGATGGCTGCTGGGGCAGGTGGCCTTTGTGCTGGTGGCGCCCCGCCGCAGGGTGGCGTTGCGCAATCTGGCGCTGTGTTTTCCTGACTGGACCGAAGCGCGCCGCCGTGCCGTAGCGCGGGCCAGCTTTGTCGCGTTCTGCCAGACCTGGCTGGACCGCAGCTGGCTGTGGGCCGCACCGCGTTCTGTGGTGGAGCAGCGTGTGCGTTTGACGGGGGCCGTGCACGAGCTGGAAGGCGACACGCCCACCATTTTGTTTGCGCCGCATTTCTACGGCATGGATGCAGGGGGTCTGGCCTTGCCGCTGCGCAGCGGTCGTGCGTTCACCTCCATCTTTGCCACCCACCCTGATCCGGCGGTGGATGCCTGGTTCATGGCCGGGCGCCAGCGTTTTGGCGATGTGCGCATGCTCAACCGCTCGGACGGCGTCAAGCCCATCATCGCCAACCTGCGCAAGGGTGGCCTGTTGTACCTGCTGCCCGACATGGACTACGGCCGCAATGATTCGGTGTTTGTGCCGTTCTATGGCGTTACGGCGGCCACCATTCCGTCGCTGTCGCGGTTTGCGCGCCTGGGCCGCGCCAAGGTCGTGGGCGTGTATTCGCGCATGACGCCCACCGGTTACGTAGCCGAGGTCTCCCCGGCCTGGGCCAGCTACCCCACCGACGACGCCGAGGCCGACACGGCCCGCATGAACCGCGAGCTGCAGGCCGTGATCGACACCATGCCCGAGCAGTACTACTGGGTACACAAGCGTTTCAAGACCCGCCCGGAGGGCGAGCCCTCGGTGTATTCCCGCTGAGCTATCAGTAAAAATGGCCTGAATCGCTAGTACATCATGCGCTGGCAGCTATTATTTGGATAGCAAAAATCGCTGCAGTTCCATGGTCACGCGCTCGGGGTGCTCGTGCACGATCCAGTGCGAAGCCTGCTCCACCTGCTGCACCTGTAGCTGGGGAATCCAGCCAGGCAGGCCGTCCAGCAGGCCGGGCAGCAGGGCGGGGTCGTCCATGCCCCAGAGCACCAGCGTAGGCACATCCACCGTCAACATCGACTCGGGCAGGGTGATGGCCTGGGCGCCGGGGTCGCCCTCGCGCGGCGGGCGGATGGGGCTGGCCCGGTAGTAGTTGCAGGCACCCTGCAACCCCTTTTGCCACAGGGCCCGGTACTGGGCGCGCACCTCGTCGGTCAGCCATGCAGGGGCGCTGCCGTCCGGGGCGTTGAAAAAGGCAAACAGGCGGCGGAAGTCGTCTTCGGCCAGCAGGGCCTCGGCATCGGGCCTGCACAAGAAATGCATGTACTGGCTGCCCGCCTGCTGGGCGGCGTTGTGCGACAGCTCGCGCACAAAGGCGCCGGGGTGGGGCGAGTTGATGATGGCCAAGCGCTTCATCAGCTGCGGCTGCTGGTTGGCCAGGTTCCATGCCACGGCGCCGCCCCAGTCATGCGCCACCAGGCATTCCAGCGCACTGCCGGGGCATTCGTGGGCGATCAGCGCGACCAGGTCCTGCACCAGGTGCTTGGCGCGGTACGCATCCACCGCCTGCGGGCTGCTGGACGGGCCAAACCCGCGCAGGTAGGGCGCCACGCAGCGGTAGCCGCCGTTCTCGGGGCGGGCAAAGTACAGCAGCAGTTCGTCCCAGATGAAGGCCCCCTCGGGGAACCCGTGCAGAAACAACAGCACCGGGCGCCCGGGGATGCCGCTCACGCGGCAGTGCAGGGTGATTCCGTGGGGGAGGTCAACAGGGCAATCTTGGATCATGACGCTATACATTTTGTAGCTGCCAGCGCATGATTAGATTGCGCTTGAGGCTAGTTGGACTCGGATTCGCCGGGGGGAAGTGGCTGGGCGGGGCTGCTGCTGTCGGTGGCCGCTGCTGGGGGCTCCTCGGCCAGGGGCTTCACCGGGTGCGCCCACTGCCACAACAGCTGGGCCACTTCATCCACCCCTTGCTTTTTGAGGGCCGAGAACATCTTCACCTCGCCGCCGCCAGCGTGCAGTCGCGTAATCGACAGCACCTTGGCCTGTTCGGCGCGCGTGAGCTTGTCGGCCTTGGTCAGCACGATGAGGAACTTGAGGCCCTCCTCGACGCGGGGGCCCACTACTTCGAGCAGCGCTTCGTCCAGCTCCGTCAGGCCCAGTCGGGGATCACACAGCAGCACGATGCCCGTGAGGCCGGGGCGGCTGACCAGGTAGTTCACCATCACCTGTTGCCAGCGCACCTTGTCCGAGCGCGACACGGCGGCGTAGCCATAGCCCGGCAGGTCGGCCAGCACGGCGTCCATCACCCCCTGTTTGCCCAACGAGAACAAATTGATGTGCTGGGTGCGCCCCGGCTTCTTGGAGGCAAACGCCAGCTGCTTTTGCTGGGTGAGGGTGTTGATGCACGTGGATTTGCCCGCGTTGGAACGGCCCACGAAAGCGATTTCAGGCACGTCGATGGGCGGCAGGTGGTGCAACTGCGCCGCCGTGGTCAAGAACCTGGCGGTGTGCATCCAGCCCATGGCGATTTTGGCGTCAGGTGCGGGCGGGAGAGAGCCAGCAACTGGCGCGGAGGGGGGTGTCGTCATGGGGAGTTGGGAGAGAAAGAACCATCATTGTAGAATCGCGAGGTTTTGCGCACATAAACACACACCCTCGATATGAAGTTGCTCGCCTCATTGCTGACGGCTGCCGCACTGGCAGCACCTGTTTTTTCGGCCTTTGCAGCGGGTGATGCACCCAAAGCGGCCAAGCCGGATCTCGTCAAAGGCGAGGCCAGCTTCACTGCGGTGTGTGCGGCCTGCCACGGCGCAGACGGCAACTCGGCCATTGCGGCCAATCCCAAGCTGTCGCAGCAACACCCCGAATACCTGGTCAAGCAACTGCAGGAATTCAAGTCCGGCAAGCGCAACAACGCCATCATGAAGGGTTTTGCCACGGCCCTGTCGGATGATGACATGCGCAACATCGCCTACTGGCTCACGTCCAAGCCCGCCAAGGCAGGCTTTGCCAAGGACAAGGACCTGGTCGCCATGGGCGAGCGCATCTACCGCGGTGGCATTGCAGACCGCCAGATCGCCGCTTGCGCGGGCTGCCACAGCCCCAATGGTGCTGGCATCCCGGCGCAATACCCCCGCCTTTCGGGCCAACACGCTGATTACACGGTGTCGCAGCTGAACATGTTCCGCGACGGCTCGCGTGCCAACAGCATCCAGATGACCCAGGTGGCGGCCAAGCTCAACGACAAGGAAATCAAGGCCGTGGCGGATTACATCGCCGGCCTGCGTTGATTGATTTTTGTCAGAGCCAGGCCTGTTTGACCGGGCCGCACGGAACCTACCGCCAATAACAACCCCAAAAAGGGCGGGTCCATCGCAGCGATGGTCCCGCCCTTTTTCTTTCGCGCTTCGCAGACACCGCTCCCATCCATGTCCGACAACACCCAGGGCCTTAGCATGAAGTCCGGCTCCCAGGCCCTGCGCGCCGGGGTCGAGTTGCTGTCTTCGATGCGGTTCGCCATCTCGCTGCTGACGGTGATCTGTATCGCCTCGGTGATCGGCACGGTGCTCAAGCAGCACGAACCGGCGGCCAACTATGTCAACCAGTTCGGGCCGTTCTGGGCCGAGTTGTTCGGTGCCATCCAGCTCAACGCGGTGTACGGCGCCTGGTGGTTCCTGCTGATCCTGGCGTTCCTGGTGACCAGCACTTCGCTGTGCATTGCCCGCAACACACCCAAGATCCTGGTGGACCTCAAGACCTACAAGGAAAACATCCGCGAGCAAAGCCTCAAGGCGTTTCACCATAAAGCGCAGGCCGATCTGCCGGAATCGGCCGAGGCCGAAGCGCGCCGCATTGGCACGCTGCTGGCCGGTGGCGGCTGGAAAGTGCGCCTGCAGCAGCGCGATACGACCGCAGGCCCTGGCACGGGCTGGATGGTGGCGGCCAAGGCGGGTGCCGCCAACAAGATCGGTTACATCGCCGCGCACAGCGCCATCGTGCTGGTGTGCGTGGGCGGGTTGCTGGACGGTGACCTCATCGTGCGCGCGCAGATGTTGCTGGGCGGCAAGTCGGTCTATACCGGTGGCGGGTTGATCGCCGACGTGAAGCCCGAGCACCGTCTGTCCGAGCGCAACCCCACCTTCCGGGGCAACCTGCTGGTGGCCGAAGGCACACAGTCGAGCACGGCCATCCTGAGCCAGTCCGACGGGGTGCTGCTGCAGGATCTGCCGTTTGCGATCGAACTCAAGAAGTTCATCGTGGAGCACTACTCCACGGGCATGCCCAAGCTGTTCGCTAGCGAAATCATCATCCATGACAAGGCCACGGGCGAGAAGATACCCGCCCGCGTTGAGGTGAACCACCCCGCCAGCTACAAGGGGATCGAGATCTACCAGTCGAGTTTTGACGACGGCGGCTCGCACCTCAAGCTGCGCGCGGTGCCCATGGTGGCGGGCGCCAGGCCTTTTGACGTCGAGGGCGTGGTGGGCAACTCCACCCAGCTCACCAACCAGGGCGGGGGGGCCGGCAGTGAAACGCTGACGCTGGAGTTCACGGCGCTGCGCACCATCAACGTCGAGAACTTTGGCGGCGCCGGCCCTGGCGGCAGCGGTGCAGACGTGCGCAAGGTGGACCTGCGCGAGTCGGTGGAATCGCGCTTGGGCGCAGCCAACAAGACCGTCACCAAAAAAGAACTGCGCAACGTGGGCCCGAGCGTCAGCTACAAGCTGCGTGATGCGGCCGGCCAGGCCCGCGAGTTCCACAACTACATGCTGCCAGTGGACACAGGCGACGGCGTGCCGGTGTTCCTGCTGGGTGTGCGTGAGTCTCCGGCAGAGCCCTTCCGTTACCTGCGAGTTCCAGCCGACGACAAGGGCAGCATGGATGGTTTCATGCGTATGAAGGCTGCGCTGGCGGACCCCCAGGCCCGGGAGCAGGCGGTGCGCCGCTATGTGTCCCAGGCCATGGATGCCTCGCGCCCTGAGCTGGCCGAGCAACTGCAGCAGTCGGCCGTGCGTGCACTGGCGCTGTTCGCTGGGCGGGGCATGGTCGATGGCAAGCCCACGGGCGGGCTGCAGGCCGTGTCGGACTTCATGGAGGCCAACGTGCCAGAGGCCGAGCGCGCGCGCGCAGGCGAGGTGCTGGTGCGCATTCTGAACGGCACGCTGTTCGAACTGGCCCAGCTGTCGCGCCAACGGGAGGGCCTGCCGCCGTTGCCGCAGGACGAGCAGACCCGGGGCTTCATGACACAGGCAGTGCTCTCGCTCAGCGACGCACAGATTTACCCTGCGCCCATGGCGTTTGAGCTCAAGGACTTCACGCAGGTGCAGGCCAGCGTGTTCCAGGTGGCGCGAGCCCCTGGCAAGAATGTTGTCTATCTGGGCTGCGCCTTGCTGATTCTGGGCGTTTTTGCCATGCTCTACGTGCGCGAGCGGCGCCTGTGGGTCTGGGTGGCGCCGCAGGACGGCCGCACCCACGCCACCATGGCCCTGTCCACCAACCGCAAGACCATGGACGGCGACCAGGAATTTGTCCAGCTCGCACAAAAACTGATCGGGGCATCGCCCCGCGAAGGCACCGCATGAACACCGCGACTTCTTCCTCGACCGTTACCACCATCACCCTGAACGAGGGGTTCTTCTCTCGCCGCAACTGGTTTGACTGGCTGTTTGCCGCCATCGTGGCCGTGGGGGCGTTGTATGCGCTGCAGCGCTACGGCGCCTTCATGGATGTCTATGAAAAAGGCATTTTGCTGGGTGCCATTCCGTGCACGATCTGGTTGTGCTGGTTCTGGCGCCCCTTGCGTGCGCTGATGCTGATCGTGGCTGCGGTGGCGCTGTTGGCCATCGGCCTGTACCAGCAGGACGGGGCAGGCAGCCTGGCGCGGGCAGACACGGTGTTCGGCCTCAAGTATTTCCTGTCGAGCCAGTCCGCCATCCTGTGGATGAGCATGCTGTTCTTCATCAGCACGGCGTTTTACTGGGTGGGCATGTTCTCGCGTGGCGAAGGCAAGACCATGAGCATGCTGGGCTCGCGCATTGCGTGGGTGGCGGTGGCCATGGCGCTCATCGGCACTCTGGTGCGCTGGTACGAAAGCTATCTCATTGGCCCGGACATTGGCCACATCCCGGTCAGCAACCTGTACGAGGTGTTCGTTCTGTTTTGCTGGATGACGGCCGCGTTCTATCTGTACTACGAGCAGCAGTACGACACGCGCGCGCTGGGTGGTTTTGTGATGCTGGTGGTCAGTGCCGCCGTGGGCTTTTTGCTCTGGTACACCGTGGTGCGCGAGGCGCATGAGATCCAGCCGCTGGTCCCTGCGCTCAAGAGCTGGTGGATGAAGCTGCATGTGCCTGCCAACTTCATCGGCTATGGCACGTTTGCCCTGTCTGCCATGGTGGCATTTGCCTTCCTGATCAAGCAGCAGGCCACCGAGACCCGCTGGTACAAGCTGGCGCCGCTGTGGCTGCTGGGCGTGGTGCTGTGTTTTGAACCCATCGTGTTCCGCCAAGGCGCGACGGAGAACGGCGGCAGCTACTGGATGGTGTACTTCGGTATTTCGGCGTTGATCGTGGCAGGCATCCTGCTGGGGCGCAAGCGCATCGCGGCACGCCTGCCGTCGTTCGAGATTCTGGATGACGTGATGTACAAGTCCATCGCGGTGGGCTTTGCGTTCTTCACCATCGCCACGGTGCTGGGTGCGCTGTGGGCGGCCGAGGCCTGGGGTGGCTACTGGAGCTGGGACCCGAAGGAGACTTGGGCGTTGATCGTCTGGCTCAACTACGCGGCCTGGTTGCACATGCGTCTCATGAAGGGCCTGCGCGGTACAGTCTCTGCCTGGTGGGCCTTGGTCGGTCTGGCGGTGACCACATTCGCGTTCCTGGGCGTCAACATGTTCCTGAGCGGCTTGCACAGCTACGGCACGCTGTGATGACATAAGGCCAGCTTGGCGACTCCTTGCGAGATCATCAACAGGCTCTGAGGGCGTGTCGGGCATCGACAGGCGCACAGCAACTATTGCGTCTTCGGTGTAACCTGAGCGGTCTAGGGAACGAATTAACAGTTGTTCTGCTCTATCGCTGCAGCTGTTTTGATCCCACCATGACCGGAGCCCTCCATGCTGATCCCCCCGCGCGATTCGGGTTTTAACCACCCGCACTCCTCCGAAATCACTCCCCGCTCGGTCTATGAAGACCGTCGCCAGATGCTCAAGCTTATGGCGGGCGGTGCCGCAGGTGCCGCGATCGCGGCCTGGGCGGGCCGCGAGGCGCTGGCGCAGCAGGCTGCCGTCGCGCGCCCTGGCAAGCTGGCTCCACTGGCGGGTGCCAAGTCGGCAGTGGCGGGGGCTGTGTCTATGGAGAAGCTCACCGACTACAAAGACGCCAGCACCTACAACAACTTCTACGAGTTTGGCACCGACAAGGCTGACCCTGCTCGCAATGCGCATACCCTCAAGACCACACCGTGGACGGTGGAGGTCGAAGGATTGGTCAAGAAGCCCGGCAAATACGGCATCGAAGACTTGATCAAGCTCAGCGCGCAGGAAGAACGCATCTACCGCTTGCGTTGCGTGGAAGGCTGGTCCATGGTCATCCCCTGGGTGGGATATTCGTTGGCAGAACTGATCAAGCGTGTAGAGCCACAAGGCAGTGCAAAGTACGTCGAGTTCGTCACGCTGGCCGACAAGGCGACCATGCCTTTTGTCGGCTCGCGCGTGCTGGACTGGCCTTACGTGGAAGGCCTGCGCATGGACGAAGCCATGCACCCGCTGACCTTGCTGGCTTTTGGCATGTACGGCGAAGTGCTGCCCAACCAGAACGGCGCGCCGGTGCGTCTGGTGGTGCCATGGAAGTACGGCTTCAAGAGCGCCAAGAGCATTGTGAAGATCCGCTTTGTCGAAAAGGAACCAGGCACGGCGTGGAACAAGGCGGCCCAGCAGGAGTACGGGTTTTATTCGAACGTGAACCCCAATGTGGATCACCCCCGCTGGAGCCAGGCGACCGAGCGGCGCATCGGCGAGGATGGCTTGTTTGCCAAGAAGCGCAAGACGCTGATGTTCAACGGCTACGAAGCCCAGGTCGGCCAGCTCTACGCGGGCATGGACCTCAAGAAGTTCTACTGATCGCCCGGGTCTCGCTGCCACCTTGGGCGGCCTGCGAGACCAAGGTGGTTCTTGAATCGCGATGCGAAAACTATTGCTCCACCCCGTCGCCAAGCCGGTGGTGTTTGTGTTGTGCCTTTTGCCGTTGGCATGGCTGGTCTATGCGGCGGTGGCGAACCAGCTGGGTGCCAACCCTGCGGAGGCATTGATCCGGGCAACCGGTGACTGGACGCTGCGGGCGCTGTGTGTGGTGCTGGCCATCACTCCGCTGCGGGTCATTACCTCCACCCCGCAACTGGCGCGCTATCGGCGCATGTTGGGGTTGTTCGTGTTTTTCTATGGCGTGCTGCACCTGCTGAGTTACAGCTGGTTCGACATGGGTTTCGATATCCCGGACATCCTGCGCGACATTGCCAAGCGGCCATTCATTCTGGTGGGCTCATTGGCCCTGGTGCTGCTGGCCTTGCTGGCCGCCACGTCGTTCAACCGCGCCATCAAGGCCCTGGGCGGCAAACGCTGGCAGGCGTTGCACCGCGCCGTCTATGCGGTGGCCGGGTTGGCCGTTCTGCACTTTTTCTGGATGCGTGCTGGCAAGAACAACTTTGGTGAAGTGGCGGTCTACGCCAGTATCCTCGGCGTGCTACTGGGTTGGCGGCTCTGGCACCGACTTCATAAGCGCGCCGCCGCATCGGCGGGTGCTGCCGCGGGGCGGTCAGCGGTGGGTTCACCCTGATGGGGCTTTGCTATAAAAATAATAGCTGCTAGCGCATGTTTTTGTTGCGCTAGCAGCCGATTTCTTTTGATTTTTAGCCGTTGACTGCCCGCAGCGCGGGACGCATCTGTCGGGTCACAGGGTCGATGTACGCGGTAGGAATCTGGTACGCGCGGTCATCGAACAGGTCAATGCCACACATCAGGTTCTCGATCCAGTCAAAGAAGTCGTTGATGGCTTCCTTGCCCATGATGGGGGCACCGTGCTGCGGCACCAGCATGGCAATGTCGAGTTGCCGGGCCATGCGTGCCCACAGGCGCAGTATCTTGTTGGACACCATGTAGCGGCGGTGGAAACCTTCCATGCGCGGGATGTGCGCCTTGAGGTCGGTCACCGGCACGCGGGCTTCGGCCCCCGACATCATGGACACCCCCAGGTCGCCCGTGAACAGGATGCGGCTGACCGGGTCGTAGAAGTGGAAGTTGCCTTCGGAGTGCATGAAGTGCGCGGGCAGCAGCACCAGTTCATGGCGCCCCAGGGGCAGGTGGCCGCCACCGTCCGGCACGCCGATCACCCGGTTTTCTGTCTTGCCCACCTTGGTGAAGTGCGGCGCAAACCTCTCCCACACACGCGATATCACCAGGTTGGCCTTGGTGCTGGTCATCCAGCGGTCCAGCGAGGCAATGATGTCCGGGTCCGCATGCGAAGCGATCAGGTACGACAGCTTGTGCGGCGGGAAATGTTTGGTCATCCCCATGAACAGTTCGTTGAACGCGAGGTTGCCGCCCGGGTCGATGATGGCGCCGGTGTCATCGTCCACGATCAGGAACTGATTGGCCTGCACGGCCTGTCCATCCTCCTCAATGAGGTCGGTGAACATCAGGCAAGCATGATTTTTGTCGCGGTAGAGTTCCAGGGCCATGGCCATCCTGCGGTGCAATAAAGCGCAGACTGTACGAGTACCCCTAGAGTTTGTGCTTGATGGAAATCAAGCGAAACCGCATTGCCTGGCGATCCTGCGCAGGCGGCTGGGTGTGTCAGCGTGGCTGGGAAGCGGTGGCGGCGGGTGTGGGCGCACTGCTGGCGTCTTTGCCCGGGGTCAGTGTTTGCGGCAGCGTGGCGCGCTGGCTTGCCGCAGGGCCGGTAGGCAGATACAACGGCCCCCGCTGACCGCAGCCGAAGAGGGCCGCCGCACTGGCAGCAAGGACAAGCGTCCTGACTAGAATTTGGGGAGCTTTCAACATGCGCAAATTGTAATGACCGACCTCGAATTCATGGACCACGCCGAACAACTGCTGCTTGCCGTCGAACGCAGCTGTGATCGCATCAACGACACTTCGGATGCCGATGTGGACAGCCAGCGCTCGGGGGGCATGGTGACTTTGACTTTTCCCAACCGCAGCCAGATCGTGATCAACCTGCAAAAGCCGCTGCACGAGGTGTGGATGGCCGCCCGGTCTGGCGGCTATCACTATCGTTTTGATGGCAGCCACTGGCAGGACACCAAGGGCGCTGGCGAATTTTTTGCGTGCCTCACGCGCGATGCGTCGCAACAGTCCGGGATGCCGCTGCAGTTTGCCCCTTAACTTACTCCGCGCTCGCCCAGCTCAAGAGGGCGGCGCTGCGGAGTACGAAGGGCTCAGTTCCGGAACAAATCGAGGATGCGGCTGCGTTCTTCAGAAGGCGGCGGTGCTTGGGGCGTTACTGCGGAGGAGGCAGAACGATCATCTACACCCACGCTTGAGACGCCCGCGTTGCGCGCGTATTCTTCATAGAACCACTCGCCACCCACATTCACTACGCCGGGTGGCACGGTGGGCTCCATCACTGGCACGCCCTTGAGTGCGCGCTCCATGAAGCTGATCCACACCGGCAGGCTGAGGCCCCCGCCGGTTTCCCGACTGCCCAGATTGCGCGGCGTGTCGTACCCGATCCAGGTGACAGCCGCGATGGTGGGCTGGAACCCCGCGAACCACGCGTCCACCGAATCGTTGGTGGTGCCGGTTTTGCCATAAAGATCGGGGCGCTTGAGGGTGGACTGGGCCCTTGCTGCAGTGCCGGTGCGGGTCACCTCCTGCAACAGGCTGCTCATCACAAAGGCGTTGCGCGCGTCGATGGCCCGGGGCTGCTCGTTGAGCGCGGGTGGCGTGATCTCTGAAATGACCCGGCCCTTATGGTCGGTCACCTTCGCGATCAGCCAAGGATTGACGCGGTAGCCCCCGTTGGCAAACACGGAATATGCGGATGCCATTTGCAGGGGCGTGACCGAGCCCGCACCCAGCGCCATGGTCAGGTAGGCCGGGTGCTTTTCAGGGTCGAATCCAAATCGCCCCACCCATTCCTGCGCGGTTTTGGGGCCCACGGCCTGCAGGATCCGGATAGAAATCATATTTTTGGACTTCGCCAAGCCTGTGCGCATAGTCATGGGGCCGTCGTACTTGCCGTCGTAGTTCTTGGGCTCCCACGGCTGACCACCAGTGACACCCGCGTCGAAGAACAGCGGAGCGTCATTGATCACGGTGGCAGGCGTGAAGCCTTTTTCTAGCGCTGCTGAGTAGATGAACGGCTTGAAGCTCGAACCAGGCTGGCGCCATGCCTGCGCTGCGTGGTTGAACTTGTTCTTGTCAAAGTCGAATCCACCCACCAATGCACGGATGGAGCCATTGCGGGGGTCGAGCGCGACAAAGGCGCCTTCTACCTCGGGCAGTTGTGTAATCTCCCAGGAGCCCTTGGGCGTCTTGACCACGCGGATGACGGCACCGCGCCGGATCTTGATATTGGGCGGCGCCTTGTCGCTGAGCCCCGACTGCGCAGGTTTGAGTCCATCGCCGGTGATCTCCAGCGAGTCGCCATTGGCACGAGCGGCCAGGATGCGTTTGGCGGATGCCTCCAGCACCACAGCGGAGAGCACGTCACCGTTGTCGGGGTGGTTGGCAAGCGCGTCGTCAATGGCGTCCTCCACTTCCTGGGCTGCTGTAGGCAACGCCACGAACTTCTCCGGTCCCCGGTACTGCTGGCGCCGCTCGTAATCCATGATCCCGCGCCGCAGCGCAACATAGGCGGCCTCTTGCTCTGCCGCATTGAGGGTGGTGTAAACGTTAAGGCCGCGCGTGTAGGCCTCATTGCCGTATTGCGCGAAGATGAGCTGGCGGGTCATTTCGGCAACGTACTCCGCGTGGATGCGTGTGTTGTCGGGTCCCGTACGGATTTTCAACTCTTCCTTCTTGGCTTGCTCTGCTTGTTGCGCAGTGATGAAGCCGTTTTCCTCCATCCGCTCGATGATGTACTGCTGGCGAGCGCGGGCACGTTTGGGATTGCTGATGGGGTTGTAGGCAGATGGTGCCTTGGGCAAACCCGCAAGCATTGCAGCTTCAGCGATGGAAACGGATTTAAGCGGTTTGCCAAAATAAGCCTCGGAGGCAGCCGCAAAACCATACGCACGATTGCCAAGGAAAATCTGATTCATGTAAATCTCAAGAATCTGATCCTTGCTCAGCAGGTGCTCCAATTTAAAAGTCAGTAAGATTTCGTAAATTTTGCGAGTAAATGTTTTCTCAGATGAAAGATAAACATTACGTGCTACTTGCATGGTGATCGTCGAGGCGCCTTGGCTTTTCACCCGCCCCAAATTGGCAAGGCCCGCACGCAGCACACCTTTGTAGTCCACGCCACCGTGCTGAAAGAAGCGAGAGTCTTCGATCGCCAGCACTGCGTCTTTCATGACTTGCGGAATCTCGTCGATGGGAGTGAGGTTGCGGCGCTCCTCACCAAACTCGCCCAGCAAAGCACCCTCAGCGGAGTACACGCGCAGCGGCAACTTGGGACGGTAGTCCGCCAAGTCTGAAATATCTGGCAGGTTGGGGTAGGCCACTGACAATGCCACTGCGATCGTGAGCGCCAAGCCCATCGCCGCAGCAGCCGCCAGCCCGGTGATCCAGAGCGCGATGCGAACCAACCAGCGAAGCCAACCGGGCCGAGTGCGGGCAGGAGAGGTATCCGATTTGTCGGAGGACTTCGAGGGAGAGGGCGGCATATCGCTCCGATGGGTAAGACCGCCCATTATAAAAATGTCTGCTACAGCGGGGCGAAATCCGATTTCACGCTTGGCAGGACGCCGCCGAAAGGCTTCCTGTACTGGCCAAGTGGTATTGCCGCACCCAGAAATTTCGTCTGCTTTTGGCAACGCTCTATGGGCGTTACAGGGGGAAAAATCTTTGCTGGAGAACTATCTTACTGATAGCATTCATGTGAAGTGTTAAGTTTTGTTGCCTCATTTTGGCAAGTTACAGGGGACCAATCTTGATCTCAATGGGGTCTTTGTTCAGTCGCCAGTCTGCTCCGCTGCTGGGAATCGACATCAGCTCCTCCAGCGTCAAGCTGGTGGAGTTGGGGCGCGATAAGGCAGGTAGTCTGGTCCTTGAGCGTTGTGCGATCGAGCCGCTGGAGCGAGGCTGGATCACCGATGGCAACATCGAAAAATTTGACGAGGTCGCGGACGCATTGCGTCGACTGGTCAAGAAAAGTGGCACCAGAACCAAAAACGTGGCCCTCGCCCTGCCTCCGTCCGCAGTAATCACTAAAAAGATTACGCTGCCTGGTGGCATGACGGAGCAGGAGCTGGAGGTTCAGGTCGAATCCGAAGCCAATCAATACATCCCATTTTCACTTGATGAAGTCAGCTTGGACTTTTGCGTCATTGGTCCCAGCAAGAATGCGCCAGGGGATGTCGATGTGCTGATTGCTGCATCCCGGCGCGAAAAAGTTCAAGACAGGCAAGGCTTGGCGGAAGCTGCTGGGCTGAAGCCTGTTGTGGTCGATATTGAATCGCATGCATCGCGCTTGGCTGCAGGGCGCTTGATTGAAGCGTTGCCAAATAAGGGCGTGGACGCCATGGTGGCGCTCTTTGAAGTGGGCGCCTTGACGACCAGCATGCAGGTGATCCGGAACGAAGAAGTTCTGTATGACCGCGACCAAGCCTTTGGCGGCGCACAACTGACCCAACTGATTGTTCGCCAGTACGGCTTTTCGGTAGAGGAAGCCGAGAGCAAAAAGCGTAGCGGTGATTTGCCAGAAGACTATCAATCAGCGGTCCTTCGTCCTTTTGTTGACAGCATGGCCCAGGAAATTGGCCGGGCCTTGCAGTTCTTCTTCACCAGCACGCCGCACAATCGTGTAGACCACATCATGTTGGCCGGGGGGTCTGCTCCGCTGCCCGGGCTGACGGAAGCAGTCACCCAACAAACAGGTTTTGCATGCAGCGCCGTCAACCCATTTGATGGCATGGAAATCGGAAGTTCCGTGCGACTGAAAAAAATGGTGCGTGAAGCACCGTCGTACCTGACCTCTTGCGGTCTTGCTATGCGGAGGTTCCTGCAGTGATTCTTATCAATCTTTTGCCTCACCGCGAGGAGGCCCGTAAGCGCCGCAAGGAGGCCTTTCAGGCGACGATGTTTGCATCGTTTCTGTTGGGGCTTGCTATTGCCGGAGCCATCTACTGGTGGTTTCAGATCATGATCACGGATCAGCAGAACAAGAACGCCTTTCTTCAACAGGAAATCAAGGTATTGGAAGGGCAGATCAAAGAAATTGCCTCCATTGAAGATGAGATCGCCTCACTGCGTGCGCGCCAGAAGGCCGTGGAAGATCTTCAGTCCGATAGAAATTTGCCCGTTCACTTGCTTACTGAGCTGGTCAAGCAACTGCCCGATGGTGTGTATGTCACGGCGATCAGGCAATCTGGACAATCAATCAATATGCAGGGAATGGCTCAGTCCAATGAGCGTGTTTCTGAACTGCTGCGCAACTTGGCGAGTAATACTCCGTGGTTGGCTAAACCGGAGCTTGCGGAGATAACTGCCAGTACTGTCGCACTGAGTCAGAGGGACCAACGTCGGGTCTCATCCTTTAATTTGAAATTTCAATTGGTGCGTGCCAGTGATGCGCAAAAAACTATAGCGGCTGCCAGTGGTGCGGCCTCCTCGCCTGGGGGTAAGTGACATGGCGAAAATCAAAGAAAATTCGATCAACTTCGCTGAGCGCATCGAGTCTGTTCAGCGACAGTTTAAAAATCTTGATACTAAAGATCCCTCGGTATGGCCTGTGCTGCCAAAGGTGATTCTTTGCATTTTTATCGCAGGTGCAGTTGCGGCTATATCGTGGTTTGCATTCTTGCAGGACTATGAAGTACAGTTGGATGGAGAGCGTACCAAGGAATTGGCTTTGCGCACAGACTATCAAAATAAACTGGTCAAAGCCGTTAGTTTGGATGCTTTGAAGAAGCAAAGAGAGCAAATTCAGCAGTACGTCATACAGCTGGAAAAACAACTTCCAAGCAAGGCTGAAATGGCTGCATTGCTGTCGGATATTAACCAATCCGGCCTGGGGCGGAGTTTGCAGTTTGAGCTTTTTCGGCCGGGGCAAGTGGTAGTGCGAGATTACTACGCTGAGTTACCTATCTCTATCCGAGTAACTGGAAAGTATCATGACATCGGCGCTTTTGCATCAGATATTGCGCATCTGTCACGTATTGTAACGCTGAATAATATGACAATTGTTCCAGGGGCTCGCGATGGGTTAGTCTTGGATGCGACTGCGCGTACCTTCAGATACTTGGATCCAGAGGAAATACAAGCTCAGAAGAAAACTGGAGGAGGGAAGTAATGAGAACTCGTGTTGGATTACTTCTCGCAGGTTGTTCCATCATTCTTGCTAGCTGTGGGTCTTCAGGGGAGGATGAGTTGAGAAATTGGATGGCTGAGCAACGAGCTACTACCAAGCCTAATGTGCAGCCATTGACTGAGCCGAAAAAATTTATTCCTGAGCCATATGCTCAAGAAGGTGCTGTAGAGCCATTCAATCAAATTAAGTTAACTCAAGCATTGAAGCGCGACTCCAATCAGGTGGCTTCAAATGCAGCGTTAATTGCACCGGAGATGACTCGTCGTAAGGAGCCATTAGAGGCGTTTCCTCTTGATTCAATGGCTATGGTGGGTAGTTTAAATAAATCAGAAACGCCTACTGCTTTGATAAGAGTTGATAATTTAATTTATCAGATCAAGGTGGGGAATTATCTCGGGCAAAATTATGGAAAAGTGATCAAAATCACCGAGAATTCGATTCATCTACGCGAAATAGCGCAGGATGCAACTGGGGATTGGATAGAGCGTTCAGCATCGCTTGATCTGCAAGAGGGCAAAAAATGAAACAAAATAGTGGCAAACTTTTGAATTACTGCCGTAGGGCTGCTGTTGGCGTTTCAGTCCTTTTTGTCGCCTTTGGTGCTTTTGCTCAAGGCTCCATTAGTGCTGTTTCTGCCAGTGTTCAGGGCGGGGTTGAAACACTAAAAATTGACTTTTCAGAGCCAGTTGCAACACCTCCTACGGGATTTGCAACTCAATCTCCCGCGCGCATCGCACTAGATTTCCAGGGCGTTGTCAATGGTGCCGGAAAATCGGCGTTTGAAGCCAATTTGGGCAATCTGAAATCTGTCAATATTGTTCAAGCAGGAGAGCGGTCTCGTATTGTTCTAAATCTGAAGTCTCCCACGTCGTACAAGACTGAATTGCAAGGAAAGACATTATTTTTGTTTTTGGAGCCTGTTGCAAGTGCGTCTTCTTCAAACGTGCCGCCTGTTGCTTTTTCCGAGAGTCAGAACACTGATGTTCTTCCGCTGAAGGATATTGATTTTCGTCGCGGGGCCGATGGGGCTGGGAGGGTTGTTATTAACCTTGCGAGCAATCAAGTTGGCGTTGATCTGCAGCAGCAGTCCAAAGGAATCATTGTAGATTTCATGAAGTCCTCAATCCCAGAGGGGCTGCGCCGTCGTTTAGATGTTACGGATTTTGGGACACCGGTCCAGACGGTGACCGCTACACAGAACGGTGAGCGGGTGAGAATGCTGATCGAATCCACCGGGGATTGGGAGCACAGCGCCTACCAAAGCGACAACCAGTTTGTTATTGAGATTCGCCAGAAGAAAATCGATCTTAGTAAACTAACCCAGGGGCCTGGTTACTCCGGCGAAAAGTTATCTTTGAACTTTCAAAATATCGAGGTGAGGTCGTTGCTTCAGGTTATTGCTGATTTTACTAATTTTAATATAGTTACATCGGATACGGTGACCGGTGCACTCACTTTACGGCTCAAAGATGTTCCATGGGATCAAGCGCTCCAGATTATTATGGATGCTAAAGGTCTCGGCATGCGCAAGACAGGGTCTGTTCTATGGATCGCTCCCAAGGACGAAATAGATGCTCGTACAAAGAAGGATTTTGAGGCAGCTCAAGCTATTCAGAAGCTAGAACCTATTAAGACGCAAGCTTTTCAGCTCAATTATGCTAAGTCCGCAGATATAGTTGCACAACTCACTGCCACCTCCGGAGCAAGTGCTGGGAGCACCTCTATTCGTTTTCTGTCTGAGCGAGGAAGTGCAATTTCTGAGCCCCGCACTAACCAGATATTTGTCACTGATACTGCTAGTAAGCTTGAAGAGGTTCGTTTGTTGTTGGCCAGCTTGGATGTGGCTGTGCGTCAAGTGCTAATTGAGGCACGCATTGTTGAGGCACGTGATACTTTCGGTAGATCTTTGGGCGTCCGTCTGGGGGCAACGGACCTGCGGGCAAATCGAGGTGGTGATGGGGGGTATGGTATTGGAGGCGATAATCGCGTGGCTTTCGGTACGTCCTACAGTAACGCTGTAGCTTCAAGCGGTGCCGGTGGAACTACAAGTACCAGTGGAAATTTTGTCAACCTTCCAGCGAGTCTCTCGAATGTCAGTAGTGTTGGTAGCTTCGCTTTGTCAATATTTAACTCTGCGGCGAACAGATTTCTGACTCTGGAACTTTCTGCTATGGAGGCTGACGGTAAGGGACGTATTGTATCCAGTCCACGTATTATCACAGCGGATCAGACAAAGGCACTGATTGAGCAAGGTACTGAATATCCATATGCCGTCACCGCTCCTAATGGAGCGACAACTCTGGCATTCAAAAAAGCGGTGTTGAAGCTTGAGGTTACACCTCAGATTACGCCAGAGGGTAATATCATTCTGGATCTCGATGTCAATAAAGACAGTCGTGGAGAAACTACCACCCAAGGGGTCGCTATCGACACCAAGCACGTCAAGACACAGATTTTGATAGAAAATGGTGGTACTGTCGTTATTGGTGGAATTTTTGAGATGGAAGAAACCAATCAAGAAAACAAAATACCGTTGCTTGGTGATGTCCCTGTTGTGGGTAATTTGTTTAAAAACAGGACAAAAGAATCTACCAAGCGCGAAATGTTGATCTTTATTAGTCCCAAGGTAATTAATGATCGCACTGCGAATCGGTAAATTTAGTATCTAATTTAGGATAGCCAATGTTAAAATATTTCAAAATCTTACCTCTCGCAATGACCGTGGCATTGTCGGCTTGTGGTGGTGGCGGCGGCAGCTCTGGTGAGACCCAGGAAGCCTATACGATTACTGTTCGGGCCGAAAAAAGCCAATTGCCTTTGAATGTGGCTGGAATCGCGCCTGGAATAGGTGTCTACAGCCCCTACAGTACCACTGTGTATGTCGATGCACGCAAAGGGGGTTTCCCTATCCCTGGTGGGAGTGATATATTTGGCTGTAATATATCGGCTGGCTTGGATACTGGTGCGCTGTACTATTTGGATGGAAAGGCTGAGCACGAAACGGAAGTTGATGATGGTAACGGGGGGAAGATCAAGGTTCCCAATGCTTATCGTAGTGTTACTTTGGGTTCTAACTCTGGTGGAAATTCTTTCCACTTTTCCTCGGCTAATCAAGCCGGCACTGCGCGAATTGTTTGCTCGGTCACAGACCCTCGCGACAAGCAGCAGAAATTTGCTAGCGTTGATATTTCCGTAGGCGGGGCAACCGGTAAGCCTGCCAGTGTTCGTTTGCAGGCTCAAATACCAGGATACCTAGGTACGAAGAATAATACTAACAAGCTTCTGTCTCAAATGGCCATTCAAGCGTTTGTTTTGGATGATACCAACCAGCCCGCTTCCAGCGTGTCAGGAGGCAATGTACAGGTGCGCATTCTTTCCGGAACAGAAGCCGCACAGGGAGCGCGCTTGGTATCTGGTGCGCAGAGTGGCAGTGTGCTTCAGTTGCCTACTGTCGGTGGTGTTGCCACATTTTCATTGCTCAGTGGAGTGGAGGCGGGGCCGGTCTTTTTGGAATTGGCAACAGATCGATTCGACAACAATGTGAGCAATGGGATCACTGATCCGATCACTGCTATTTATCCAGTGCAGGTGTTGGAGGCGTTGACAAGCCCGCCGGCGATAGCAGACGTCGACTTGGGTGACGTGACAAAGGGTATTCCTTTTACAAAGTTGTTAACAGTTACCGGCGGCTTGCCTCCATACACATGGGCTGTCACTGGATTGCCCGCAGGTCTAGGCGTGGATTCCTCATCGGGTTTGCTGAACGGAACGCCAAGCACTGGGGCCCAAGAGCGTGAGTATCGTGCTAATGTTGTTGTAACTGACAAGAACAAAATTTCTGCAAAAGCAACAGTGAGACTCAACCTCGTTGGTGGCTTACCTGAAGATTTTGCTATCGGCGAATGCAATTCAAACGCAGTATGTTCAATCGGAACTGCTCCTGCAGGCGCCAACTACTCATATTCTTTCGTGTCCTCTGTAAGCAATGTAACGTGGGCCTTCACGAGCTTGCCCGCTTGGTTGGTTAGTGGAACTACCGGTTCGGCTGGTGTGCTCAACGGCAAGCCTGCTGTCGGTGACTGCGGGACTCGACAGTTTTTGGTAACGGCGACAAAGGGGGCTGCAACTGTGACTCGTACACTTAGCATCACCGTAGTCAGCGGAAGCACTCCTGCGCTTGCTTGCCCCTGATTACATTAGATAAACAGTTGCGCAGCGCATCTGGCTGTGCTTCTGATGTAACTTTGCTCTCGGGCCATTTGTAAAATCCCCGGCGTTGCCGGGGATTTTTTCTATTTTGCGCCAGACGATAACCGTCTAGTGAACCGCGCTCAGACTGGCGTGCCACTAGTGCGCTGGCGTTGAGTAGATGACATATTGGCTTGTTGCCTCCAAACTGAGTAGGACATCCACCTTGTCAACAGTCAAGCGATGTGCCTGTTGAATAAGTTTATGTTGGCTACTTCGTTTGCATAATCATCTGAGACGCAGCCTACAGATGCTTTCGAGCTGTCGCACTGCGGGGCGCAAGCTACATTGCCCCAAAATTTCATCCGTGGAAATCGTCATGTCTTCAATCGTCCAAGAAGTTTCGATTAATCTCGGCGAGCGCAGTTACAGCATCGTCATTGGTGGAGGCTTGCTAGCTGATGCAGTCTCCTACGATGGGTTACCGCGCGCTACCGCTGCTGTGATTGTGAGCAACACCACTGTTGCACCGCTTTATATCGCTCTTCTGCGGAAGGCCTTGGCTGTCCACTACGCAAAAATTTACGAGGTCCAACTGCCGGATGGTGAGGAGCACAAGAACTGGCAGACTCTGCAGCGAATTTTCGATGTGTTGCTGGAACAGGGCTGTGACCGCAAGACTCTGTTGTTCGCATTGGGGGGCGGCGTAGTGGGAGACATGACAGGTTTTGCCGCCGCCAGTTATATGCGCGGAGTGCCTTTTGTGCAGGTTCCCACGACTTTGCTTTCTCAGGTGGATTCTTCAGTGGGGGGGAAGACCGGCATCAATCACCCGCTGGGGAAGAATATGGTGGGTGCCTTTTATCAGCCTCAGCGTGTGATCTGTGATCTCGATGTGTTGGTTACGCTACCTGCACGTGAGTTCAGTGCGGGTCTTGCAGAGGTCATTAAGTACGGTCCAATTGCGGATATGGACTTCTTCGAGTGGCTGGAGCGATCAATGGATGACCTCGTAGCCCACGAGAGCGATGCTCTGGCTCATGCGGTGCGCCGTAGTTGTGAGATCAAGGCGGCTGTGGTGGGGCAGGACGAGCGCGAATCTGGTTTGCGCGCTATTTTGAATTTTGGTCACACCTTTGGTCACGCCATTGAGGCTGGTATGGGCTACGGAGTGTGGTTACACGGCGAAGGAGTCGGGGCCGGTATGGTGATGGCTGCAGAGTTGTCGCGCCGACTAGGCTTGGTGGACGAGATCTTTGTAGAGCGCTTGGTGTCGTTGATCCGCCGAGCAGGCTTGCCGGTCCGGGGACCTATTCTGGATAGCACAGACAACGCTAGTCGCTATCTGCAGCTCATGCGGGGCGACAAAAAATCTGAAGCCGGGGAGATCCGGTTTGTGCTGATCGAGAGTCCCGGCAAGGCGGTGGTTCGTTCTGCGCCCGAGGGCTTGGTGCGTGAGGTTGTCGATGCATGCTGTCAGTAGGTCCTCTGCTTTTGATGCAGTCAATTGAATATCTCTTTTGAGATGCTCACTCAGTACGAGCGACTGTTTTGACTGCACTATCTGGCCTTTCAATTTTTGCCTGCGATCCTGGTGCCACGCGAGGGCGCTGTCATCCAGAGCATCCCGCACCAACACGAACGGAGTACCAGCGTGACCGTGACCGGATCGTGCATTCCACCGCTTTCCGTCGGCTGGTCTACAAGACGCAAGTCTTCCTCAACCATGAGGGGGACTTGTTTCGTACACGGCTGACCCATTCGTTAGAGGTCGCGCAACTCGGGCGATCCATCGCTCGGTCGTTACAGATTAACGAAGACCTGGTTGAGGCCATCTCTTTGGCCCACGATTTGGGGCATACCCCGTTCGGGCACGCGGGGCAGGACGCCTTGAATGGCTGCATGGCCGACTTTGGCGGCTTTGAGCACAACTTGCAGAGTTTGCGAGTGGTGGACAAGTTGGAAGAACGTTACCCGTTGTATGACGGGCTGAATCTCACGTTCGAAACCCGTGAAGGAATTCTCAAACATTGCTCGCGCGCCCATGCTAAGCAATTGGAGGACGTGGAGCCAAACGGTGTCGGTGCGCGGTTCCTGCGCAACGAGCGGCAGAGCCTGGAGGCGCAGTTGTGCAACCTGGCCGACGAGATTGCCTATAACGCACACGACATTGATGACGGCGTACGCTCGGGGTTGATCACACTCTCCCAATTGGAGGATGTTCCCTTATTCGATGCTTACCGCTTGTCGGCGCAGGCCGAGCATCCAGCACTTGCTGAACCGTCGAGGCATCGCCGGTTGTTGTACGAGGCGATTCGTCGGATGTTGAGCGCGCAGGTGTATGACGTCATCGACACTACGAAAGCGGCATTGCGGCTGCATGCACCTGCTCATCCCGATGAGGTGCGGCAGCTACCGGTCATGGTGAGTTTCAGCAGCGACATGCGGGAACGCTCTACCGCGCTAAAACAGTTCCTCTTCAGGCATCTTTATCGACATCCTCGGGTAATGGAGACTACCGGCCATGCCCAACACATCGTGCGTGAATTGTTTGATGCATATATGACCAAGCCCCAAGACATGAAAGCAGCGTTCGCCGCGCAGGCCTTGGAGGGTGATGCGCACGGGAGAGCGCGGGCTGTGGCCGACTTTATTGCAGGGATGACCGATCGCTTTGCGGTGCGGGAGCATGAGCGCCTTACGGGGCGCCGACTGTTGCAGGAATAGCAAGAGGCTTCTCCAGGCCCAGTGCTTGGCGCACACTGATTCTTGTGATCTTTTGATGCATGCTCACGGCCATACTTGAAGGAACGATTCGTACACTGGTGGAGGCGACACCTCCCAATAAGGGTGTCTTTAATATGGTGCTTGATCCTCTCCTCGACACCATTGACTACCAATCATTTGCGAGTGCGTACCGACAAGTCCTGCCAGCTTCTGATTCAGGGGCAACGGCTATTGTGCGACCGTCAGATAACGTGCCCCGATAAAATCAAGGTCCTACCTCCAGCGCTTCCGCGCGCGTTCATGACATCCTCCATCACTGCCGCCGACCTGGCGCCCGCTTTGCCTTGCTCTACTGATACTTATATTGATGACACCATACGGTGGCTGGAGAGGGCGGTGATTGGGCTCAATCTGTGCCCCTTTGCGAAGGCTGTGCATGTCAAGGGACAGATTCACTATGCGGTCGCTTTGGCCACGACTGCACATGATGCGCTGGAGCTGCTGCGCAATGAACTCAAGGAGCTGGCAAACACACCAGCAGAGGTCAGGGACACCACCTTGCTGGTGATGCCGTACTGCTTGCCGGATTTCCTGGACTTCAACGACTTTCTGGGTGACGCCGAGGACGTGCTGCACGCTTTGGGGCTGGAGGGCACGCTTCAGTTGGCAAGCTTTCATCCGCAGTTCCAGTTTGCAGGCACCGAAGTTGACGATGTGACCAATTGCACTAATCGCTCTCCATACCCCATGTTGCATTTGCTGCGAGAGGACAGCATCGACCGTGCCGTGTCAGTGTTCCCCGAGGCAGAGGCCATCTTTGAGCGCAACATGGAAGTGCTGGAGGGCATTGGCATGGCCGGTTGGCAGGCGCTTGACGTCGGGCCCCATGGCAAAAGTGGCGAGCACGCGAGCGCAAATGCTGGAGGCGACTGGGCCCGGCCAACACAAGGCACCGTGCTATGAAGCCACAAAAGCCATCTTCAGCGGCGCCCGGCGAGCATGTCCGTGGTGTAAGAAAGCCCAAGAACGAGGGCATTGAACAGCAAGAGCTTCGCCCGGGTCAATCGATAGAGCTGCTCAAAGAGCTGCACATCCTTACGCGTGAGGGGCGTCTCAATCAGGACTCGCGTCGCAAGCTCAAGCAGGTGTACCACCTGTTCAACTTCATCGAGCCGTTGCTGACAGAGTTGTCTGTCCAGGGCAGTGGGCCTACGTTGGCGGACCACGGCGCGGGCAAGTCCTATCTGGGTTTCATCCTGTACGACCTGTATTTCAAGGCGCTGGGCCACGGGCACATCTACGGGGTGGAGACCCGGGCCGAGCTGGTGGAGAAGTCGCGGGTGCTCGCGCAGCGGCTTCACTTTGAGCGGATGTCGTTTCTCAATCTATCGGTGGCCGACTCGGCCGATGCCCGAGAGTTACCGGCGCAGATCGATGTGGTCACCGCCTTGCACGCTTGCGACACCGCTACCGACGACGCGATTGCCTTCGGGCTGCAAAAGAAGGCCCGGGCCATGGTTCTGGTGCCTTGTTGCCAAGCTGAAATGGCGGCCTGCCTGCGCCAAGGCAAGGCCCTGCAGCTGGCCCGTACGCCCCTGGCAGAGTTGTGGCGTCATCCTTTGCACACCCGCGAACTCGGCAGCCAGGTGACAAATGTGCTGCGCTGCCTTTACCTGGAGGCCAGTGGCTACCAGGTTACCGTGACCGAGCTGGTGGGGTGGGAGCACTCCATGAAGAACGAACTCATCATCGCGCGCTACACCGGACAGAAAAAACGCAGTGCAGCCGATCGGTTGCGTGCGCTTCTCGGTGAATTTGGCCTGGAGCACGCCATGGGGGCAAGGTTTGGCATGGGTGCGGCGACAGATCAGGTGGAGAACGTGGCCGCGCATTGATGCGTGCAAGCAGGTGCGCAAGGGCCGTCCAGCATCAAGCCCGCGCCCCTCTGTGTCCATGGCGGATGCTGCGCATGGCCAACTTGCATCGCTGGAAAATAGGGGACAGGTCTATGATCGTGGATATTCCATCCTTGATCAAGAACCATGGCCCGTTTGCCGCGCCTGACCCTGCCGGGTCATTTGCACCACGTCATCCTGCGGGGTAACAACCGTCAGCCCATCTTCCACGGAGCTGAGGATTTCCAGGCGCTGCTAGCGCTGTTGGTGGACAACGCGCAGAAATATGCGGTGGCCGTCCATGCCTATGTGCTGATGGACAACCACTTTCACCTGCTGGTTACCCCAGCGTCACACGACGGACTGCCCCAGATGATGCAGGCGGTGGGACGCCGGTATGTGCAGTACTTCAACCGCCGACATGCCCGTACTGGCACTTTGTGGGAGGGGCGCTACCGTTCTACGGTGTTGCAGCCGGAACGGTATTTGCTGGCGTGCATGGTGTACCTGGACCTCAACCCCATGCGGGCCGGATTGATGCAGCAGCCCGCTGACTACGTCTGGTCCAGCCATGCGCATTGGTTGGGCTTGCGTAACGACCGGTGGTTGACGCCCCATGCGCTGTATTGGGCTTTGGGCAATACCCCGTTTGCGCGTGAGGCTGCCTATGCTGCACTGGTGCAGGCGGGCCTGGGGGCGTCAGTGCAAACGGCTTTGACCGACTCGGCGCTCAACGGTTGGGCTTTGGGCGACACCGAGTTTCTCGCGGGCCTGCAACAGCAGACCCCGCGCCGCGTGACCCGGGGAATGCCTGGCAGGCCTCGAATGGCAAAAAATCATGCAAAAACCGACGGAGGCGCCGGATTTATTTGATTTAAATGCTATGAATTTTAATGTGTCCCCAATAATTTGTTTGTGTGAATAGCGGTTTCTTTAATCAGAATCTGACCCCAATTAAACTTCTTGCCAAAATATGCTGCAATGCACTAACCTCGGCTCCCCTGCGAAAAATATAGGAGTGCGCCATGACCACGGCTGCCGAGATCCAGCATCTGCAACAACACGGTTTGTATTCATCGGGTAACGAACACGACGCCTGCGGCCTCGGGTTTGTGGCCCACATCAAGGGCATCAAGCGCCACGACATCGTGACGCAGGCTCTGAAGATTCTGGAAAACATCGACCACCGTGGTGCGGTGGGTGCCGACCCGCTCATGGGCGACGGCGCCGGCATCCTGATCCAGATCCCTGACGCGCTGTACCGCGAAGAAATGGCCAAGCAAGGCGTGACCTTGCCAGCGGCTGGCGAATACGGCGTGGGCATGATCTTCCTGCCGAAGGAGCATGCTTCCCGTTTGGCCTGCGAACAGGAGATGGAGCGCGCCATCAAGGCCGAAGGCCAGGTACTGCTGGGCTGGCGTGATGTGCCGGTGAACGTGGACATGCCCATGTCCCCCACCGTGCGCAAGAAGGAGCCCATCCTGCGTCAGGTGTTCATCGGCCGTGGCAACGACGTGATCGTGCAGGACGCGCTGGAGCGCAAGCTGTACGTGATCCGCAAGACGGCCAGCGCCAACATCCAGGCCCTGAAACTCAAGCACAGCAAGGAATATTACGTTCCGTCCATGTCCAGCCGCACGGTGGTCTACAAAGGTCTGCTGCTGGCTGACCAGGTGGGCGTGTACTACAAGGACCTGTCGGACGAGCGTTGCGTGTCGGCCATCGGCCTGGTGCACCAGCGCTTCTCGACGAACACCTTCCCTGAATGGCCATTGGCTCATCCGTACCGCTATGTGGCGCACAACGGTGAAATCAACACCGTCAAGGGCAACTACAACTGGATGAAGGCGCGCGAAGGCGTAATGGCCTCGCCCGTGCTCGCGGCCGACCTGCAAAAGCTGTACCCCATCAGCTTCGCCGACCAGTCCGACACCGCCACGTTCGACAACTGCCTGGAACTGTTGACCATGGCCGGCTACCCCATCAGCCAGGCCGTGATGATGATGATCCCCGAGCCTTGGGAGCAGCACACCACCATGGACGAGCGCCGCCGCGCCTTCTATGAATACCACGCCGCCATGCTGGAGCCCTGGGACGGTCCGGCCTCCATCGTGTTCACCGACGGCCGCCAGATCGGCGCCACGCTGGACCGCAACGGCCTGCGCCCCTCGCGCTACTGCATCACCGATGACGACTTGGTCATCATGGGCTCGGAGTCGGGCGTGCTGCCGATTCCTGAGAACAAGATCGTGCGCAAGTGGCGCCTGCAGCCCGGAAAGATGTTCCTGATCGACCTGGAACAAGGCCGCATGATCGACGACGATGAGCTCAAGGCCAACGTCGTCAACACCAAGCCCTACAAGCAGTGGATTGAGAACCTGCGCATCAAGCTCGACAGCATCGACGCGGGTGACACCGCCGCCGCTGCGGCGCCTGCCGACCTGCCCTTGCTGGACCGCCAGCAGGCCTTTGGCTATACCCAGGAAGACATCAAGTTCTTGATGGCACCTATGGCCAAGAACGGCGAAGAAGGCATCGGCTCTATGGGCAACGACAGCCCGCTGGCCGTGCTCTCGGGCAAGAACAAGCCGCTGTACAACTACTTCAAGCAGCTGTTCGCCCAGGTGACGAACCCGCCGATCGACCCGATCCGCGAAGCCATCGTGATGTCGCTCAACAGCTTCATCGGCCCCAAGCCCAACCTGCTGGACATCAACCAGGTCAACCCACCCATGCGGCTCGAAGTGAGCCAGCCCGTGCTCGACTTTGCCGACATGGCCAAGTTGCGCGACATCGAACGCTACACGAACGGCAAGTTCAAGAGCGTCACCATCGACATCACCTACCCGCTGAGCTGGGGGCGTGAGGGCGTGGAAGCCAAGCTGGCCTCGCTGTGCGCGCAAGCCGTGGATGCCATCAAGGGCGGCGCCAACATCCTCATCATCAGCGACCGTGCCGTGAGTGCTACGCAAGTGGCCATCCCCGCGCTGCTGGCGCTGTCGGCCATCCATCAGCACCTGGTGGGCGCAGGCCTGCGCACCACGGCCGGCCTGGTGGTCGAAACGGGTACCGCGCGCGAAGTGCACCACTTCGCCGTGCTGGCGGGCTACGGCGCAGAAGCCGTGCACCCCTACCTGGCCATGGAAACCCTGGCCGAAATGCACAAGGACCTGGGCGGCGACCTGTCGGCAGACAAGGCCATCTACAACTACGTCAAGGCCATCGGCAAGGGGCTGTCCAAGATCATGTCCAAGATGGGCGTGAGCACCTACATGAGCTACTGCGGCGCCCAGCTGTTTGAGGCTATTGGCCTGAATACGGAAACCGTGGGCAAATACTTCACCGGCACCGCCAGCCGTGTGGAAGGTATCGGCGTGTTCGAGATCGCCGAAGAAGCCATCCGCATGCACAAGGCTGCCTTTGGTGACGACCCCGTGCTCGAAACCATGCTGGACGCCGGTGGCGAGTACGCCTGGCGCGCCCGTGGTGAAGACCACATGTGGACACCTGACGCGATTGCCAAGCTGCAGCACAGCACTCGTGCCAACAACTGGAACACCTACAAGGAATACGCGCAGATCATCAACGACCAGAGCAAGCGCCACATGACGCTACGCGGCCTTTTCGAGTTCAAGATCGACCCCTCCAAGGCGATCTCGATTGATGAGGTCGAACCTGCCAAGGAAATCGTCAAGCGCTTTGCTACGGGCGCCATGTCGCTGGGTTCCATCTCCACCGAGGCCCATGCCACGCTGGCCGTGGCCATGAACCGGATTGGCGGCAAGAGCAACACCGGTGAAGGCGGCGAGGACGCGGCACGCTACCGCAATGAACTCAAAGGCATCCCGATCAAGAAGGGCGATACGCTCAAGAGCGTGATTGGTGCCGAGAACGTTGAAGTCGATCTGCCCCTGCAGGACGGCGATTCGCTGCGCAGCCGCATCAAGCAAGTGGCGTCGGGCCGGTTCGGTGTGACGGCGGAGTACCTGTCGTCCGCCGATCAGATCCAGATCAAGATGGCCCAGGGTGCCAAGCCCGGGGAGGGGGGGCAGTTGCCCGGCGGCAAGGTCTCCAACTACATCGGCAAGCTGCGCCACAGCGTGCCGGGTGTGGGCCTGATTTCGCCCCCGCCGCACCACGACATCTACTCCATCGAGGACTTGGCCCAGCTGATCCACGATCTGAAGAACGTGGCACCGCATGCTGGCATCAGCGTCAAGCTGGTGTCCGAAGTGGGAGTGGGAACCATTGCGGCTGGCGTTGCCAAGTGCAAGAGCGACCACGTGGTGATCGCCGGGCATGACGGCGGCACGGGTGCTTCGCCCTGGTCGTCCATCAAGCACGCGGGCGGTCCGTGGGAAATCGGCCTGGCCGAAACCCAGCAGACCCTGGTGCTGAACCGCCTGCGCGGCCGCATCCGTGTGCAGGCAGACGGCCAGATGAAGACCGGCCGTGACGTCGCCATCGGCGCGCTGCTGGGCGCGGACGAGTTCGGCTTTGCCACGGCACCGCTGGTGGTCGAGGGCTGCATCATGATGCGCAAGTGCCACCTGAACACCTGCCCCGTGGGCGTGGCCACGCAAGACCCTGAGCTGCGCAAGAAGTTCTCGGGCAAGCCAGAGCATGTGGTGAACTACTTCTTCTTCATCGCGGAAGAAGTGCGCCAGATCATGGCGCAGCTGGGCATTCGCAAGTTCGACGACCTGATCGGCCGCACCGACCTGCTCGACATGCGCCAGGGCCTGGAACACTGGAAGGCACGCGGCCTGGACTTCAGCCGCCTGTTTGCCCAGCCCAACGTGCCCTCTGATGTGCCGCGCTTCCATGTGGATGTGCAGGACCACAACATCGAGCACACGCTGGACCGCAAGCTGATCGAGCGCAGCAAGCCTGCCATTGAAAAGGGCGAGCGCGTGCAGTTCATCGAGGTGGCGCGCAACGTGAATCGCTCGGTCGGCGCGATGCTGTCCGGCGCGGTCACCCGTGTGCACCCCGAGGGCTTGCCTGACGACTCCATCCGCATCCAGCTGGAAGGCACGGGCGGCCAGTCGTTCGGCGCGTTCCTCACGCGCGGCATCACGCTGTATCTGATCGGAGACGCCAACGACTACACGGGCAAGGGCCTGTCGGGTGGCCGTGTCATCGTGCGCCCCAGCATCGACTTCCGGGGCGAAGCGGTGCGCAACACCATTGTGGGCAACACCGTGATGTACGGCGCCACGACGGGTGAGGCCTTCTTCAGCGGCGTGGCCGGTGAGCGTTTTGCCGTGCGTCTGTCGGGCGCCACGGCAGTCGTCGAAGGCACGGGCGACCATGGCTGCGAGTACATGACCGGCGGTACCGTGGTGGTGCTGGGCAAGACCGGCCGCAACTTTGCAGCGGGCATGAGCGGCGGCGTAGCGTATGTGTACGACGAAGACGGCCAGTTCGACACGCGCTGCAACCTGTCGATGGTGACGCTGGAGCGCATCCTGCCCGCCACCGAGCAGGAATCCACGGTGCCACGCTCGATCTGGCACAACGGCCAGACGGACGAGGCCCAGCTCAAAAAGCTGCTGGAAGATCACAACCGCTGGACGGGTAGCAAGCGCGCACGCGAACTGCTGGATAACTGGGCCGCATCGCGCAGCAAGTTCGTCAAGGTCTTCCCGACCGAGTACAAGCGTGCTTTGGCTGAAATTTATGAACGAAAAGTGCTGGAAGAGTCCGCTACACCTGCGGTAGCTGCTACCAAAAAAGAGGTGGCTCCCGCCAAGTAAGGCGACGCCATCCCCCTTCGCACAGCATTCATAGACAAGGACATCGTCATGGGAAAAACTACCGGCTTCATGGAATACGAGCGCATCGAAGAGGGCTACAAGCCTGTGCCCGAGCGCCTGAAGCACTACAAGGAATTTGTCGTCGGGCTCGATGAGAGCCAGGCCAAGGTGCAAGGCGCGCGCTGCATGGACTGCGGCACACCGTTTTGCAACAACGGCTGCCCGGTGAACAATATCATTCCGGACTTCAACGACCTCGTGTACCACGCGGACTGGAAGAGCGCGATCGAGGTGCTGCACAGCACCAACAACTTCCCCGAATTCACCGGCCGCATCTGCCCCGCACCTTGCGAGGCAGCTTGCGTGCTCAACGTGAACGACGACGCAGTGGGCATCAAGTCCATCGAGCACGCGATCATCGACCGCGCCTGGGCCGAGGGCTGGGTGCAGCCGCGCCCTGCCAAGCACCAGACCGGCAAGAAGGTGGCCGTGGTGGGTTCCGGCCCTGCAGGCCTGGCCGCCGCGCAGCAACTGGCCCGCGCTGGCCACAGCGTCACCCTGTTTGAAAAGAACGACCGCGTGGGTGGCCTGCTGCGCTACGGTATCCCCGACTTCAAGATGGAGAAGTCGCACATCGACCGCCGCGTCAAGCAGCTCGAAGCCGAAGGTGTGGTGATTCGCACCGGCGTGTTTGTGGGCGCCGCCAAGGACGGCCTGGGCAAGGACTCCAAGGTCACCAACTGGGCCAAGGAAACCGTCACGCCCGAGCAGTTGAACAAAGAGTTTGATGCCGTGCTGCTGACCGGTGGCGCCGAGCAATCGCGCGACCTGCCAGTGCCAGGCCGCGAGCTCGACGGCATCCACTTCGCCATGGAGTTCCTGCCTCAGCAGAACAAGGTCAACGCGGGCGACAAGCTCAAGGGCCAGATCATGGCGACGGGCAAGCATGTCATCGTGATCGGTGGCGGCGACACTGGCAGCGACTGCGTGGGCACCAGCAACCGCCATGGCGCGGCCAGCGTGACCCAGTTCGAGGTGATGCCCCAGCCCCCCGAGGTGGAAAACCGCCCCCTGACCTGGCCTTACTGGCCGCTCAAGCTGCGCACCAGTTCCAGCCACGAAGAGGGTTGCGTGCGCGAGTTCGCGATCTCCACCAAGGAGTTCACCGGCGAAAAGGGCAAGGTCAAGAGCCTGACTACGGTACAGGTTGAGTTCAAGGACGGCAAGCTGGTCGAAATTCCGGGCACCGAGAAGCACTACCAGGCCGATCTGGTGCTGCTGGCCATGGGTTTCGTGAGCCCGGTTGCGCCGGTGCTGGACGCCTTCGGCGTCGATAAGGATGCCCGAGGCAATGCCCGTGCTACGACTGATTTCGACGGCGGTTATGCCACCAACGTACCCAAGGTGTTTGCGGCGGGTGATATCCGCCGGGGTCAGTCCCTGGTGGTCTGGGCCATCCGTGAAGGCCGCCAGGCCGCCCGGGCGGTGGACGAGTTCCTGATGGGATATTCGGACCTGCCACGCTGATCCTCCGCATTGCGCACCCTCCAAGTAACGGCGCCCTCGGGCGCCGTTTGTGTTGACAGGGGGCTTTGACGGTGGGGCAATGGCCGGGCGTCAGCCTTCTGAGCGCTTTGTTGGCACAATCAGAGGTTCTGTCAATCCGGGCTTGCCTCGGTCTCGCTCGATCGGGACCAATGGCTGTTGTGCTTTTTCTTTACAAACATACATGAATGTATGTTTGTGTCTTCGGCTACCATCTGCGCTCCATTTTCCGGGGGCAGGTGCCGTTTTGGCAGGCCGGAGTTCCGACACCCATTTCTTGCATGGCCGAATCCACATTTCTTGCCGAGTTGCGCAACGTCACGTTTTCGTACGGTGACCGCGCGATCCTGCGCGATGTGACGCTGGCGGTGCCGCGCGGCAAGGTCACGGCGCTGATGGGCGCGTCGGGCGGTGGCAAGACCACCGTGCTGCGCCTGATTGGAGGTCAACACAGGGCCCAGAGCGGCCAGGTGTTGGTCAACGGTCAGGATGTGGGGCGCATGGATGTGCAGGCTTTGTACGCTGCGCGCCGGCGCATGGGCATGCTGTTCCAGTTCGGTGCGCTGTTCACCGACCTGAGCGTGTTTGAGAACGTGGCGTTTCCGCTGCGTGAGCACACCGATTTGTCCGAAGACCTGATCCGCGACGTGGTACTCATGAAGCTGCATGCGGTGGGTCTGCGCGGCGCACGCGATCTGATGCCCAGCCAGATCTCTGGTGGCATGGCGCGCCGCGTGGCGCTGGCTCGCGCGATTGTTCTGGACCCTGAACTGGTCATGTACGACGAGCCCTTTGCGGGCCTGGATCCGATCTCGCTGGGCACAGCGGCGCAATTGATCCGCCAGCTCAACGACGCCATGGGGCTCACCAGCATCGTGGTCTCGCACGACTTGGAGGAAACCTTTCGGTTGGCAGACCACGTGATCATCCTGGGTGAAGGCGTGGTGGCTGCGCAGGGCACACCCGACGAGGTACGAGCCAGCCGGGATCCCCTGGTGCACCAGTTCGTCAATGCCCTGCCCACGGGGCCGGTGCCGTTCCATTACCCAGGCCCGGCAGTGGCGGAGGATTTCGGGCCGGTGGGAGGGCGCACGCTGTGAGTTGGTACAAGCCCGCCGATGTCGGCTTTGCGGTGCGTCACAAGCTGGCGGATATCGGTATGGGCGCCCGGCTGTTTGGGCGGCTGGTGCGGCTGGTGGGCGCGACCTTTCTGCGGCCCTCGCTGGTACGTGACCAGGTGCATTTTCTGGGTAACTATTCGCTGGCCATCATCGCCGTTTCGGGCCTGTTCGTCGGATTCGTGCTGGGGCTGCAGGGGTACTACACGCTGCAGCGCTACGGCTCGTCAGAGGCTCTGGGCCTGCTCGTTGCCTTGAGTCTCGTTCGCGAGCTGGGGCCCGTGGTCACGGCGCTGCTGTTTGCGGGCCGCGCGGGCACTTCGCTCACGGCTGAAATCGGCCTGATGCGCGCGGGTGAGCAGCTCAGCGCCATGGAGATGATGGCGGTGGATCCGGTGCAGCGCATTCTGGCGCCCCGCTTCTGGGCCGGGGTGATCACCATGCCACTGCTGGCGGCCGTGTTCAGCGCGGTGGGTGTGATTGGTGGCTGGGTTGTGGGCGTGCTCATGATCGGCATCGACCCCGGGGCCTTCTGGAGCCAGATGCAAGGCGGGGTCGATGTGTGGAAGGACCTGGGCAACGGCGTGCTCAAGAGTGTGGTCTTCGGCTTTACGGTGACTTTCGTGGCGTTGCTGCAGGGCTATGTGGCCAAGCCCACCCCCGAGGGCGTGTCGCGCGCGACCACGCGCACCGTGGTCATGGCGTCGCTCGCAGTGTTGGCACTGGACTTCGTGCTCACTGCGCTGATGTTCAGTATCTGAGGCCGGCAGCGCTGGCACTTCAAGGATTCAAGGTATGCAACGCTCCAAAAACGATCTGTGGGTAGGGCTCTTCGTGATGCTGGGCGCGGTGGCCCTGGTGTTTCTGGCGCTGCAGTCGGCCAACCTGCTGAGTCTCAAGTTCCAGGCGGGTTACCGCGTCACCGCGAAGTTTGACAACATAGGCGGTCTCAAGCCCCAGGCCGCGGTGCGCAGTGCTGGTGTCGTCGTCGGGCGTGTGGAGTCCATCACCTTTGACGACAAGACCTTTCAGGCGCGGGTCACGCTGGCCATGGAAGACCGCTATGCGTTCCCCAAAGACAGCTCCCTCAAGATACTGACCAGCGGCCTGCTGGGCGAGCAGTACATCGGGATCGAGGCCGGTGCCGACGAGAAGAACCTGACGGCGGGCGACACGATCACGTCCACCCAGTCGGCGGTGGTGCTCGAGAACCTCATTGGACAATTTCTTTACAGCAAAGCCGAAGACGGCGGAAAGCCTGCTGGGACAGGTGGCAAAAAATGACGAATTCACTCCATTCATTCCGCGCCAGCATTGCTGGCGACAGGTTGTCGATTTTCCGCCTGGCAGCTGGCTTGGCATGGCTGCTGGGGGCTTTATTGCTCACAGGATGCGCCACCGTGGCCAATCCCGACCCCCGTGATCCGCTGGAGTCTTACAACCGTAGCATGACCAACTTCAATGAGCAGGTCGATGCCATGGTGCTCAAACCTGTGGCGACGGCCTACAAGGAGGTCACGCCCGCACCGGTGCGCACCGGGGTCAGCAACTTTTTTGCGAATCTTGGCGACGTCTGGTCGTTCGTGAACAACGTGCTGCAGCTGCGGGGCGAAGCTGCAGCATCCAGTTTCATGCGCGTCAACGTGAACACCTTCATGGGTCTGGGTGGTGTGCTCGACATCGCCAGCGAGCTGGGCATTGACCGCTACAAGCAGGACTTTGGCCTGACCTTGGGGCGCTGGGGCGTGGGTACCGGCCCCTACCTGGTGCTTCCCATCCTGGGGCCCTCCACCGTGCGCGACACCTTTGCTTTGCCGGTGGACATGAAGGGCAACGTGGTGAGCTACGTGGACCCGGTTTCGGCCCGCAACTCGCTGTACGCCCTGCGCGCCGTCGAGGTGCGCTCCAACCTGCTGCGCGCGGGCTCGGTGCTCGACAGCGCCGCCCTGGACAAGTACAGCTTTACGCGCGATGTATACCTGCAGGTGCGCAGCCATGCGGGTGATGCGCAAAACGCGGACGTCAAGGACGACACCAATTCGAGCAACGGCGTGCTGCCTGAAGAGCCGGCCCGCTGATGCGAGGCCGGGCTGGGCACGATGCTCTGCCCCGGGGCATGGTGCTGTTGCACTTGCTTGCAATCCGCAACCGCCGCGACGCATGCCAGCCCGCACCGACCTCCACAATGATTTGACGGGCACGAGCCCGCACCGATGAAAGCCAAGAAGATGATGAACCGACGTTCCCTGGGGCGCACTGCCCTGAGCCTGGCAGCCAGTGCCATGTTGAGCCTTCCGCTGTCCGCCCTGGCGGCCGACGAGGCGCCTGACGCCCTCATCAAGCGTCTGTCATCCGATGTGCTCACTACGGTGAAGTCCGACAAGGCCATCCAGGCCGGCGATCTGAGCAAGGTGATTGCGCTGGTCGATAAAACCGTGATGCCGAACGTCAACTTCCGCCGCATGACGGCAGCCGCCGTGGGCCCCGGCTGGCGCCAGGCCACGCCCGAGCAGCAAAAGCGGCTGCAGGACGAGTTCAAGATCTTGCTCGTGCGCACGTATGCCGGTGCGCTGGCCCAGGTCAATGACCAGACCATCCAGGTCAAGCCCCTGCGCGCGGCGGCAGAAGACAAGGATGTGCTGGTGCGCACCGAGATCGTGGGCCGTGGCGACCCCATCCAGCTCGACTACCGCCTGGAAAAAACCCCGGGCGACGGCGCGGGCTGGAAGATCTACAACCTCAACGTGCTGGGCGTCTGGCTGGTGGAAACCTACCGAGGCCAGTTCGCGCAGGAGATCAATGCCAAGGGCATCGACGGCCTGATCGAGACCCTGGTCGCGCGCAACAAGACCAATGCGGCTTCTGCCAAGGGCTGAGAGTCCTAGCGACCATGCTGGTGCTACCCCCCGAACTCACCCACCGCCAGGCTACGGCCTGCCTGCACATGCTCAAGCAGGGGCTGCGGGCGCACCGCGACAGCGCGGTGGTGGTCGATGCCCATGCGCTCACGGTGTTTGATACCTCGGCCCTCGCTGTGCTGCTGGAATGCCGGCGCGAAGCCTTGTCCGACGGCAAGCAATTTGCGGTGCAAGGCATGCCTGACGCCTTGGCGGGCATGGCGGGGCTGTACGGGGTGGACGCCCTACTGGCTCCGACGCATTGACCGCCTTTGTGAGCGACAAGGCGCGGAGGCGTTGCCAGCGCCTTTGACCCGGGCTGGGGTAGATGCCAAAGGCCATTGCACCAGCCGTCCAGCCCGCCAAGGGCGCAGGCCTTAAAATGGAAGGCTTCATGCCCGCCGTCTCCTTCCAAGCCATCTCCAAGACCTTTGCCACGCCCAAAGGCCCTTTTCAGGCACTGAACCAGGTCAATCTGGACATTGAGGAGGGCGAGTTCTTCGGGCTCCTGGGCCCCAATGGTGCCGGCAAGACCACCCTGATCAGCATCCTGGCTGGCTTGGCGCGTGCCACCAGCGGCCGTGTGCTGGTGCAGGGCAGCGATGTGCAGGCCCAGTACGCCGATGCCCGCCGCAAGCTGGGCATCGTGCCGCAAGAGCTGGTGTTCGACCCCTTTTTCAATGTGCGCGAGGCGCTGCGCATCCAGTCAGGCTACTTTGGCGTGAAGAACAACGACGCCTGGATCGACGAGCTGTTGGAGAACCTGGGGCTGGCCGACAAGGCCAACGCCAACATGCGCCAGCTCTCGGGCGGCATGAAGCGCCGCGTGCTGGTGGCGCAGGCGCTGGTGCACAAGCCGCCCATCATCGTGCTTGACGAACCCACTGCGGGCGTGGACGTGGAGCTGCGCCAGACGCTGTGGCATTTCATCGCCCGCCTGAACAAGGAAGGGCACACCGTGTTGCTCACCACCCACTACCTCGAAGAGGCCGAGGCCCTGTGTGGCCGCATTGCCATGCTCAAGGCGGGGCAGGTGGTGGCGCTCAACCGCACCAGCGAGCTGCTCAAGGCTGCCTCGGGCAGCGTGCTGCAGTTCAAGACCGATACGGCGCTGCCGTCCGCGCTGGCTGCCATGGCGCGGGTCACTGGCCGCATCGTCCAGTTGCCTGCCCACGACGCAGCAGAGATCGAAAACCACCTGGCCGCGTTGCGCGTGGCCGGGGTCGAGGTGCAGGACATGGAGATTCGCAGGCCTGATCTGGAGGATGTGTTCTTGCAGGTGATGTCCGGTACATCGGCGTCCAACATCCCACTCGAAGGTGTCGCGCTATGACCGGCTGGCAGACCCTGTTCTACAAGGAAGTCCTGCGGTTCTGGAAGGTCAGCTTCCAGACCGTTGCGGCTCCCGTGCTCACTGCCGTGCTGTACCTGCTGATCTTTGGCCATGTGCTCGAAGACCATGTGAAGGTCTACGACCGCATCAGCTACACCGCGTTTCTGGTGCCGGGCCTCGTGATGATGAGCGTGCTGCAAAACGCCTTTGCCAACAGCTCGTCCAGCATCATCCAGAGCAAGATCATGGGCAGCCTGGTGTTTGTGCTGCTCACGCCGCTGTCGCATTGGGCGTGGTTCTGCGCCTACGTGGGCTCGTCCATCGTGCGAGGGCTGGTGGTGGGTCTGGGCGTGTTCATCGTTACGCTGGCGTTTGCGAGGCCGGAGTTTGCGGCGCCGCTGTGGATTTTTGCGTTTGCCCTGCTGGGGGCGGCGCTACTCGCCACGCTGGGGTTGATCGCGGGGCTCTGGGCCGACAAGTTCGACCAAATGGCCGCGTTCCAGAATTTCATCATCGTGCCCATGACCTTCCTGTCGGGCGTGTTCTATTCGATCCAGTCGCTGCCGCCGTTCTGGCAGGCTGTGAGCCACCTCAACCCGTTTTTCTACATGATCGACGGCTTCCGCTACGGCTTCTTCGGCCAGAGCGACACCTCGCCCTGGCTCAGCCTGGGCATCGTAGGCATCGCCTGGCTGGCCGTGAGCGCCCTGGCCGTGCACCTGCTGCGCACGGGCTACAAAATCCGTAACTGATTCCGAGCGCCCCACCATGACCGCTGACCAACTCAAAGACCTCATCGCTGCCGGCCTGGCCTGCGAACACATCACGCTCGAAGGCGATGGCCGCCACTGGTATGCCACCATCGTCTCGGCCGAGTTCGAGGGCAAGCGCGCCATCCAGCGCCACCAGCGCGTGTATGCCACGCTGGGCTCCAAAATGCACACCGACGAAGTGCACGCGTTGTCGATGAAGACCTTCACCCCGGCCGAATGGGCTGCCCAGGCGCAGTAGCGCCTGTTTACTCACTTTTTGATAGCTGCTGGCGCATGTTTCACTAGCGCAAGCGGCACTTTTGACTCCTATAGTGGTGATTTGAGATGGACAAACTCCTGATTCGCGGCGGACGCAGCTTGCAAGGCGAGGTGCTGGTCTCCGGCGCCAAGAACGCCGCCTTGCCGGAGTTGTGCGCCGCCCTGCTCACGGCCGAACCCGTGACCCTGCTCAACGTGCCCCAGCTGCAGGACGTGAGCACCATGCTCAAGCTCATCCGCAACATGGGCGTGGCGGCCGAACGGGCCGACGACGGCACTGTGCGCATTGACGCCAGTGCGCTCAGCACGCCCGAAGCCCCGTACGAACTGGTCAAGACCATGCGCGCCTCTGTGCTGGCCCTGGGCCCGCTGCTGGCGCGCTTTGGCGAGGCCACGGTGTCGCTGCCCGGTGGATGCGCCATCGGTTCGCGCCCGGTGGACCAGCACATCAAGGGCCTGGCCGCCATGGGCGCCGAGATCGTGGTCGAACACGGCTACATGATCGCCAAGCTGCCCGCCGGCTGGAAGCGCCTGAAGGGCGCGCGCATCACCACTGACATGGTCACGGTGACGGGCACCGAGAACTTCCTCATGGCCGCCGCGCTGGCCGAGGGCGAGACGGTGCTGGAAAACGCCGCGCAAGAGCCCGAGATTTCGGACCTGGCCGAGATGCTGATCGCCATGGGCGCGAAGATCGAAGGCCACGGCACCAGCCGCATCCGCATCCAGGGCGTGGACCAGCTGCACGGCTGCACCCACCGCGTGGTGGCCGACCGCATCGAGGCTGGCACCTTCCTGTGCGCTGTGGCAGCCACGGGCGGTGATGTCGTGCTGCGCCATGGCCGCGCCGACCATCTGGACGCCGTGATCGAAAAGCTGCGCGAGGCCGGCGCAACCGTGCAAGCGTTGGACGGCGGCATCCGCGTACAAAGCACCGGCGGCGCCGCGCTCAAGGCCCAGGGCTTTCGCACTACCGAATACCCCGGTTTCCCCACCGACATGCAGGCCCAGTTCATGGCGCTCAACTGCATCGCCCAGGGCACGGCCACGGTGACCGAGACGATTTTTGAAAACCGCTTCATGCACGTCAATGAACTGGTTCGGCTGGGCGCAAAGATCCAGACCGATGGCAAGGTGGCCGTGATCGAAGGCGTGCCACGCTTGTCCGGCGCCACCGTGATGGCCACCGACCTGCGCGCCTCCGCCAGCCTGGTCATCGCGGGCTTGGTGGCGGACGGCGAAACCGTGGTGGACCGCATCTACCACCTGGACCGTGGCTATGACTGCATGGAAGCCAAACTGCGCGGCATTGGTGCCGACATCGAACGAGTAAAAGCATGAGCAGCAGCAACATGATCACCCTGGCGCTTTCCAAGGGCCGCATTTTTGACGAAACCCTGCCGCTTTTGGCTGCCGCAGGCATCGAGGTGCTCGAAGACCCCGAAAAATCGCGCAAGCTCATCCTGCCCACCAACCAGCCCAACGTGCGCGTGGTGCTGGTGCGCGCCACGGACGTGCCCACCTATGTGGAATACGGCGGCGCCGACATCGGCGTGACTGGCAAGGACACCCTGATCGAACATGGCGGCCAGGGCCTGTACCAGCCGCTGGACCTGCGCATTGCCAAGTGCCGCGTGAGCGTGGCCGTGCGCAACGACTTTGACTACGCCCAGGCCGTCAAGCAGGGATCGCGCCTGAAGGTCGCCACCAAGTACACCGGCATTGCGCGCGACTTCTTTGCCAGCAAGGGCGTGCATGTGGACATGGTCAAGCTCTACGGCAGCATGGAACTGGCGCCGCTGACCGGCCTGGCCGATGCCATCGTGGACCTGGTGTCCACCGGCAACACGCTCAAGGCCAACAACCTCATCGAAGTCGAGCGCATCATGGACATCAGCTCCTACCTGGTCGTGAACCAGGCCGCGCTCAAGCTCAAGCAGGCACCGCTGCGCCGCATCATCGATGCGTTTGCATCGGCCATTCCCGCCGAAAAGAACTGATCCTAACCTTAAACGTACTATGACTTTGGTAGCTGCTCCCGCCCGTCTGTCAACCGCTGCAGCCACTTTTGAGGCTGATTTTGCAGCCCGCCTGCATTGGTCTGCCGACACTGACGCGGCCATCGAGCAGCGGGTGGCCGACATCCTGGCCGATGTGCAAAAGCGCGGCGACGCGGCCGTGCTGGAGTACACCGCCCGCTTCGACGGCCTCAGTGCCCCCAACATGGCGGCGCTGGAGCTGACCCAGGCCGACTTCAAGGCCGCGTTCGACGCCATCCCCCAGGCCCAGCGCGACGCGCTGCAGGCCGCCGCCAAGCGTGTGCGCAGCTACCACGAAGCGCAGAAGAAGGCCTCGGGCGAGAGCTGGAGCTACCGCGACGAAGACGGCACTTTGCTGGGCCAGAAGGTCACGCCGCTGGACCGCGTGGGCATCTATGTGCCCGGCGGCAAGGCGGCATACCCGTCCAGCCTGCTGATGAACGCCATCCCGGCCCACGTGGCGGGGGTGCAGGAAATCATCATGGTCGTGCCCACGCCCGTGCGCGGCAGCGTGGCGACAGGCGGAACGGGCGAGGGCACGTCGACGAAGGGCGAGCGCAACGAGCTGGTGCTGGCCGCTGCCTACGTGGCGGGCGTCACGCGCGCCTTCACCATCGGCGGGGCGCAGGCCGTGGCCGCGCTGGCCTACGGCACGGCCACCGTGCCCAAGGTCGACAAGATCACCGGCCCCGGCAACGCCTACGTGGCCAGCGCCAAGAAGCGCGTGTTCGGCACCGTGGGCATCGACATGATTGCGGGCCCGAGCGAAATCCTGGTGCTGGCCGACGGCACCACGCCGCCCGACTGGGTGGCCATGGACCTCTTCAGCCAGGCCGAGCATGACGAGCTGGCGCAGAGCATCCTGCTGTGCCCTGACGCCGCCTACCTCGACGCCGTGCAGCGCGAAATCGACCGCCTGCTGCCCACCATGCCGCGCGCCGAGATCATTGCCAAGAGCCTCACCGGCCGGGGCGCGCTGATCCTCACCAAGGACATGGAAGAAGCCTGCGCCATCAGCAACCGCATCGCACCGGAACACCTGGAGGTGAGCAGTACCGACCCGCACCGCTGGGAGCCACTGCTGCGCCACGCCGGTGCGATCTTCCTGGGGGCCTACACCTCTGAAAGCCTGGGCGACTACTGCGCAGGCCCCAACCACGTGCTGCCCACCAGCGGCACGGCGCGCTTCTCGTCGCCGCTGGGCGTGTACGACTTCCAGAAACGCAGCAGCCTCATCGAGGTGAGCGAGGCCGGTGCCCAGGTGCTGGGCATCATCGCCGCCGAGCTGGCCTATGGCGAGGGCCTGCAGGCCCACGCACAAGCCGCAGAGATGCGGCTGACAACGCCGGTCAAGCCGCGCTGATTGCGCCCCGGGGCAGGGTACCCCGTGTGGGTGCCGGTGCCTTGGGTTGAGAAGCTGAGGCGGGTGCAGCGGGTGCAGGTGGATAGGCTGCGCCTGCAACCGCCCGGTGCTGCGCCCAGATCAGCCGCGCCGGCCGGTGGCCTTCGGCGCTGACGCGCAGCCGCACGGGTCCGGCGAACGACAGGCGCTGTCCGGCCTCCAGAAAATAATCCTCCAGCAGACCATCACAGGTCACCCAGACGCGGCCCTGTTCGACTTCGAGCAGGGCAATCTCGCCCGCGCGGAAGTCCAGCACCTGGACCGCCTGTAGCGGCGGCAGCGGCTGGCGCTTCCATTGCAGGGTGAGGGGAACCGCAGGCTGGGTGGGCAGCGTGGGCGACGGCGGGGTGGGGATGTGCAGCGAGTTCATGCCTTCACTGTGCGGCCGCCTGCCGCACGCCACCAGCCACAGGTCTGGACGATCTGGGCCAGTACAGAACAGCGAACGAACCCATCTGTACTGTACGTACTGGGATGCTTCTGTACTGTCTATCGACCAAAGTGCCAGTACAGAATGCAGCATGGCCGCCGATGACGCACCCCCGCTGTACCTTCAAATCGCCGAACAGCTCGCGCAGCTGATCCGCAACGGCACCCTGGCGCGCGGCGAAAAGCTGCCCTCGGTGCGTGAGCTGGCGCGCCAGCACGGAGTGGCGCAGACCACGGTGGTGCAGGCCTACCACTGGCTCGAAGATGCGCGCCTGATCACCGCGCGCCCGCGCTCCGGCTTTTTTGTGGCGGCGCGGCCGGTGAGCCTGCCCGAGCCCAGCACACCGCGCCCGATGCGCCGCCCGCGCGAGGTGTCGGTGGACTGGCTGGGCCAGCGCATTCTGGGACGCAACCAGCCGGTGGACATGATCTCGTACAGCAGCGGCACGCCCGGCCCCGAGCTGTTCAACCCCGACCGCGTGCGCCGCGCCGTGGTGCGCGCGGCGCAGCGGCACCGCAATCTGCTGTGCACCTACCCCGGTTCGTCGGGCCATGAGGACGCGCGCCGCGCCCTGGCGCGCTACGCCGTCAGCCTGGGCTGCAGCCTGGACCCCGAGAACATCGTGATCACCGGCGGCTGTATGGACAGCATTGCGCTGTGCCTGCGCGCGGTGACGCAGCCGGGCGACGTGGTGGCGCTGGAGTCGCCCACGCACTTTTCGTTTCTGGAGGTGTTGCAGGGCCTGCACCTCAAGGCGCTGGAGATTCCCACCCACCCGCGCAACGGCCTCTCGCTGGATGCGCTGCAACTGGCGTTGGACACCCAGCCCGTCAAGGCTGTGATGGTGGTGCCCACGCTCAGCAACCCGCTGGGCAGCTGCATGCCCCAGGCCGAGCGCAGGCGCCTGGTGCAGATGGCGGCGCGGCACGGCATGGCGGTCATCGAGGACGCGATCTACAACGACCTGGTCGAGGTGGACGAGATGCGCCGCACCGTCAAGTCGTACGACACCACCGGCCATGTGATGCTGTGCGACTCGTTCTCCAAGACGTTGGCGCCGGGCCTGCGCCTGGGCTGGCTGGAGGCCGGCCGCTGGGCCGACAAGCTGCGCGCCATCAAGGACCTGCAGGCGGGCGGCCAGTCCGCCGTGCTGGAGCTGGCCCTGGCCGACCTCATCACCCAGGCGGGCCACGCCGCCGCCATGCGCCAGCTGCGCGCGGCGGTGGCGGCGCGCATGGACGAGGTGCGCCATGTGATTGCCGCGCACTTTCCGCAGGGCACGCGCGTGAGTGACCCGCCCGGCGGCCTGCTGCTGTGGCTGGAGCTGCCGCGCGCGCTCGATTCGGTGCAACTGCACGAGGCCTGCCTGGCCCGGCAGATCCTGATCGCGCCCGGCACGGTGTTCAGCGCCAGCGGACGGTTCCGCAATTGCCTGCGCATTGGCGTGGGCGGCGACTGGTCGCCTGCCCACCTGGAGGCGCTGCGCACCGTGGGTGACATGGCGTGCCAGATGCTGCAAAGCGGGGCAACCCGCAAGGCAGCTTGAATGTGGTGTTTTAATCAACACGAAGTTCGTGGTGCACGAAGTTCGTGTAATATTTAACCCATGAAAAACATCACCGTGACCATGGACGACACCGTTGCCGAATGGGTGCGTGTGGAAGCCGCCAAGCGCGGCAGCAGCGTGTCCCGCCTGCTCGGTGAATGGCTGGCCGAAAAGATGCGCCAGGAAGACGCCTACGCCCAGGCCATGCGCGAGGCGCTGAGTTTTGAAAGCTGGGGTGCTTCGAGCGGGCCCTATGTGCCGCGCGAAACCCTGTTTCTGCGCTGAACGGGGCAGAACACATGGCCACCGTCCCCATCTTTGTCGATACCGAAATCCTGCTCGCCAGCGTGGACGACCGCGATGCCGCGCGCCAGGCGCGGGCGCGCGAATGGATCAGCTTTTGCTGGCAGACGCGCAGCGGCCGCATCAGCTCGCAGGTGCTCAACGAGCTGTACAACCAGGCCATCCAGCGTTTTGATGGCCCCCACGTGCTGCAGCAGGTGCGCGCCCAGGTGCGCCGCCTGCGCGTGTGGCTGCCGCCGCACCTGGACTCATACACCGTGGACGGCGCCTGGGACTTGCAGGACCGGTACCGCCTGGGTTACTGGGATGCACTGATCCTCTCGTCCGCCCACCAGCAAGGCTGCCGCTACCTGCTGACCGAGGCACTGCCGCACGATCAGCCGATGGACGCCGTGCGCCCCATCAACCCTTTTCTTGTCACCCCCAACGAACTGGACACCACCGAATGACTACTCCCGCGTCGTCCCCCCTCCAGGCCCTGGCCCGCATCCGCCCTGACGTGTGCGCGATGCATTCCTATGTCGTGCAGCCCTCCACCGGCATGCTCAAGATGGACGCGATGGAGAACCCCTTCCGCCTGCCCGCGCATTTGCAGGCCGCGCTGGGCCAGCGCCTGGGTTCGGTGGCACTCAACCGCTACCCCGGCGACCGCATTGCCGACCTGAAGGCGGCCCTGGCGCAGTACGCGGGCATGCCCGAGGGCTATGGCATCGTGCTGGGCAACGGGTCGGACGAACTCATCACCCTGCTGGCCCTGGCCTGCGCACAGCCCGGCACGGGCCAACGCGCCACCATGCTGGCACCCATGCCCGGTTTTGTGATGTACCCGCTGTCGGCGCAGCTGCAGGGCCTGGACTTTGTCGGCGTGCCGCTCACTCCCGACTTTGAACTGGACGAGCCCGCCATGCTGGCCGCCATCGAACAGCACCGCCCGGCCATCACCTACATCGCCTACCCCAACAACCCCACGGCCACGCTGTGGGACGAGGGCGCGGTGCAGCGCATCATCGACGCTGCGGGCGCGCAGGGCGGCATCGTGGTCATGGACGAGGCCTACCAGCCCTTTGCCAGCCGCACCTGGATCGACCGCATGCGGGCCGAGCCTGCGCGCAATGCGCACGTGCTGCTCATGCGCACGCTCAGCAAGTTTGGCCTCGCGGGCGTGCGCCTGGGCTACCTCATCGGGCCCTCGGCGTTCGTGAGCGAGATCGACAAGGTGCGCCCGCCCTACAACGTGAGCGTGCTCAACTGCGAAGCCGCCCTGTTTGCGCTGGAACATGCCGAGGTTTTTGCCGCCCAGGCCGCCGAGATCCGTGTCGAACGCACCACGCTCATCGCCGCGTTGCGCCAGATGCCGGGAGTCGAAAAGTGCTGGGATAGCGAGGCCAACATGGTGCTGATCCGTGTGGCGGATTCCGCCAAGGCCTACGAGGGCATGAAAAACCGCAAGGTGCTCGTCAAGAACGTTTCTACAATGCACCCATTGCTGGCCAACTGCCTGCGCCTGACGGTAGGCAATGCCGAAGACAACGCGCAGATGCTGGCCGCACTCCAAGCCTCCCTATGACTTCCTCCGCACTCGTACCTTCCGCCCCATCGGCCGACCCGATGGCCGACCGCATTGCCGAGGTCAGCCGCAACACCGCCGAAACGCGCATCAGTGTGCGCATCAACCTCGACGGCACCGGCCAGGCCAAGCTGCACACCGGCATCGGCTTCTTTGACCACATGCTCGACCAGATCGCCCGCCACGGGCTGATTGACCTCGACATCGACTGCGAAGGCGACCTGCACATCGACGGCCACCACACGGTGGAAGACGTGGGCATCACCCTGGGCCAGGCCTTTGCGCGTGCCGTGGGAGACAAGAAGGGTATCCGCCGCTACGGCCACGCCTACGTGCCGCTGGATGAAGCGCTGTCGCGCGTGGTGGTGGATTTCTCGGGTCGCCCCGGCCTGCACATGGATGTGAAGTTCACCGCCGGCAGCATCGGCCAGCTCGATACGCAACTGGTCTACGAGTTCTTCCAGGGCTTTGTGAACCACGCGGGCGTGACGCTGCACATCGACAACCTCAAGGGCGTCAACGCCCACCACCAGTGCGAGACCATCTTCAAGGCGTTTGGGCGCACGCTGCGTGCGGCGCTGGAGCGTGATCCGCGCTCGGCCGGTGTCATCCCCTCCACCAAGGGTTCTCTGTGAATTTTTCAGTCAAATCAGGCGCAAGCGCCTGATTTGTATGCGCTAGCAGCTATGAATATGGAAGCAAAAACAGTGGCGGTCGTGGACTACGGCATGGGCAATCTGCGCTCGGTGTCGCAGGCCGTGCAGGCCGCCGCCGAGGGCACGGGCTGGACCGTGGTCGTCACCCAGCGCCCCGAAGACGTGCGCGCCGCCCAGCGCATCGTGCTGCCAGGGCAGGGCGCCATGCCCGATTGCATGCGCGAGCTGCGCGAGTCCGGCCTGCAGGAATCGGTGCTCGAAGCCGCTGCCACCAAGCCGATGTTTGGCGTGTGCGTGGGCATGCAGATGCTGCTGGACCACAGCGCCGAAGGCAACACGCCTGGCCTGGGCCTGATCCCTGGCGATGTGCTCAAGTTTGACCTGGCAGGCCGCACACAGCCCGATGGCAGCCGTTTCAAGGTGCCCCAGATGGGCTGGAACCAGGTGCGGCAGATGCCCCACGCCCACCACGGCGGCGGCGTGCACCCGGTGTGGGCCGGTGTGCCCGACAACAGTTACTTCTACTTCGTGCACAGTTTCTACGCTGTGCCGCAAAATCCTGCCCATTGCGCCGGGCAGGCCGACTACGGCGGTTTGTTTGCTGCCGCGGTTGCACGCGATAATATTTTTGCCACCCAGTTTCACCCGGAGAAGAGCGCGGAGCACGGCCTGGCCCTGTACCGCAATTTTCTGCACTGGAATCCCTGATCCCTTAACCCCCACCCGTTCGGGCCGAGCTGCGTCTCGCCCTTTTTCACCCGAACTTCACCACCATGCTGCTCATCCCCGCCATCGACCTCAAAGACGGCCACTGCGTACGCCTCAAGCAAGGCGATATGGACCAATCCACCACCTTTGGTGAAGACCCCGCCGCCATGGCGCGCAAATGGGTGGATGCCGGCGCACGCCGCCTGCACCTGGTGGACCTGAACGGTGCGTTTGCGGGCGTGCCCAAGAACTACAGCGCCATCAAGTCCATCCTGAAAGAGGTGGGTGACGACATCCCCGTGCAGTTGGGTGGCGGCATCCGCGACCTGGACACCATCGAGAAATACATCGACGGCGGCCTGCGCTACGTGATCATCGGCACGGCGGCCGTGAAGAACCCCGGCTTCCTCAAAGACGCCTGCAGCGCGTTCGGCGGCCACATCATCGTGGGGCTCGACGCCAAGGAGGGCAAGGTGGCTACCGACGGCTGGAGCAAGCTCACCGGCCACGAGGTCGTGGACCTGGCCAAGAAGTTCGAGGACTGGGGCGTCGAATCCATCATCTACACCGACATCGGCCGCGACGGCATGCTGTCGGGCATCAACATCGACGCCACGGTGAAGCTGGCCCAGGCTTTGAGCATCCCTGTGATCGCCTCGGGAGGCCTGTCCAACATGGCCGACATCGAGCAGCTGTGCGCCGTGGAAGACGAGGGAGTGGAGGGTGTGATCTGCGGCCGCGCCATCTACAGCGGCGATCTGGACTTTGCGGCGGCACAAGCACGTGCCGACGAACTGAACGGCTAAGGACCGCATGCTCGCCAAACGCATCATCCCTTGCCTGGACGTCACCGGAGGCCGTGTGGTCAAGGGCGTCAATTTCGTCGAGCTGCGCGACGCAGGCGACCCGGTCGAAATTGCCGCGCGCTACAACGCGCAGGGCGCTGACGAGCTCACCTTCCTCGATATCACCGCCACCAGCGATGGCCGTGACCTCATCCTGCACATCATCGAGGCCGTGGCCAGCCAGGTGTTCATTCCGCTCACCGTGGGTGGTGGCGTGCGCACTGTGGACGATGTGCGCCGCCTGCTCAATGCCGGCGCGGACAAGACCAGCTTCAACTCGGCCGCCATTGCCAACCCTGAGGTGATCAACGCGGTGTCGGCCAAGTACGGCGCGCAGTGCATCGTGGTGGCCATCGACGCCAAGCGCCGCTCTGCCGAGGACGCCTTGCGCCTGGGTGCCAACGGCCAGCCCGTGGGTGCGGGCTGGGACGTGTACAGCCACGGTGGGCGCAAGAACACCGGCCTGGACGCCATTGCCTGGGCCACCGAGATGGCGCAGCGCGGTGCGGGCGAGATCCTGCTGACCAGCATGGACCGCGACGGCACCAAGGCGGGTTTTGACCTGGAACTGACCCGCGCGGTGAGTGACGCTGTCAGCGTGCCCGTGATCGCCTCGGGCGGTGTGGGCAACCTTGACCACTTGGCCGACGGCATCCAGACCGGCGGCGCCGACGCGGTGCTGGCCGCCAGCATCTTCCACTACGGCGAATACACCGTGGGCCAGGCCAAGCAGCGCATGGCAGAGCGCGGCATCCCCGTGCGGATGTGATCGGCATTTACTCCTGATTTGATAGCTGCAAGCGCATGTAATACTTGCGCTTGTAGTCAAAAACACTTGAAAAGTGCAGGTGCGCGCCCTGGTTGGCACTGGCGCGCCACACGGATCACCGACAATGGCCCCCATGAACTGGCTCAACGAAGTGAAATGGGATGCGCAGGGTCTGGTGCCCGTGATTGCGCAAGAGCAGGGCACGGGCGACGTGCTGATGTTTGCGTGGATGAACCGCGAGGCCCTGGCGAAAACCGCTGAACTGGGCCGCGCCGTGTACTTCAGCCGCTCGCGCAAAAAGCTGTGGTTCAAGGGCGAAGAGTCCGGCCACGTGCAGACGGTGCATGAGATCCGCCTGGACTGCGACAACGACGTGGTGCTGCTCAAGGTCACCCAGCAGGGCCACGAGCCCGGCATCGCCTGCCACACGGGCCGCCACAGCTGCTTTTTCAGCGTGCTCAAGGACGGTGCCTGGCACGCGGTCGATCCGGTCTTGAAAGACCCCGAATCCATCTACAAGTAATGGCAATGGACGACAAGAGCATGAGTTCCCACGATTCCCTGGCGCGCCTGGCCGCCGTCATCGAAAGCCGCAAGCCCGCCAATGGCGGCGACCCGGCCACCAGCTACGTGTCGCGCCTGCTGCACAAGGGGCCCGATGCCTTCCTGAAGAAGATCGGTGAAGAAGCCACCGAGGTGGTCATGGCCGCGAAGGATGTGGACCATGGCGCCGACAAGTCCAAGATCGTCTATGAAGTGGCCGACCTGTGGTTCCACACCATGGTGGCGCTGGCCCATTACGGGCTCACGCCTGCCGATGTGGTGGCCGAGCTGGAGCGCCGCGAAGGCACCAGCGGCATCGAGGAAAAGGCCCTGCGCAAGGTGGCGGAACGCGCTGCCGAAGAAGGCACGCCGTGAGCGACATCATTGACGTGCAGACCAACGACCAGAAGGCCGAGGACCTCAAGGCCATCGGCTGGGTCAGCTATGTGCTGCACCTGATCGTGGCGCTGGGGGCGGTCATCCCGGGCGCGCAGCCCGGCGCTGCGCTGCTGATCGTGGCGCTGGTGATCGACCTGGTGAAAAAGGGCGATGCCGAAGGCACCTGGCAGGCCAACCATTTCTCATGGCGCATCCGCACCGTGATCTGGGCCGGCGTGCTCTACATCGTCACGGCGCCGCTGTGGCTGCTGTTCTTCCTGCCCGGCTGGATCGCCTGGGGCCTGATCTCCATCTGGTTCCTGTACCGCATCGTGCGCGGCATGGTCGCCATGAACAAGAGCCAGACCGTGGATGCATGAAGCAGTCCGTCCCCGCCCGCGTCTGAACCTGGCGCTGCAGGGCGGCGGCTCGCACGGCGCGCTCACCTGGGGCGTGCTGGATGCGCTGCTGGAAGACGGTCAGTGGCAGTTCGACGGTGTCAGTGGCACCAGCGCAGGCGCCATGAACGCGGTGGCCCTGGCGCACGGGTTTGCGCAGGCCGCGCAGCAGCACAAGGACCCCGAAGACGCCCACCTCGCAGGCTGCACCCTGGCCCGCGAGTCGCTCACCCGCCTGTGGGAAGGGGTGGGCGCGCTGGGCAGCCTGACCTGGGGAACGCCGTTGTCTGCCGCCAATCCGCTGGTGGGCATGATGTCGCAGTGGTTCTCGCCCTACCAGACCAATCCGCTGGGGATCAACCCCCTGCGCAAGCTGCTGGAGCGCGAGGTGGATTTCAGCCTGCTGTGCTCCGCCCGCACCGGCGTGGTCGGCCCCAAGGTGTTTGTGTGTGCCACCAATGTGCGCACCGGCCGGGGCGAGATTTTCTTCGGGCCCCGGCTGAGCGCCGATGCGGTGATGGCGTCGGCCTGCCTGCCCATGCTGTTCAAGGCGGTCGAGATCGAGGGAGAGGCCTATTGGGACGGTGGCTATTCGGGCAACCCTGCGCTGCATCCGTTGATCTACCAGACCGACACATCGGACATCCTGCTCGTGCAGATCAACCCCGTGGAGCATCTGGACGTGCCCAGCAGCGCCTCCGAGATCATGGAGCGCATGAACGAAGTCACCTTCAACGCCAGCCTGCTGGCCGAGCTGCGTGCCATCGAGTTCGTTCGCCGCCTGCTCGCCGAGGGCAAGCTCGACGCCCGCCGCTACAAGAGCGTGCGCATGCACCGCATCGACGGCGGCTCGGTGCTGGCACCCTTCGGCGCCGACAGCAAGATGCGCGCAGACCTGTCGTTTGTGCGCCAGCTTTTTGCGCTGGGCCGCACAGCGGGGCAGGACTGGCTGCATGCGCACCGCAAGGACGTGGGCGTGCGCCCCAGCATCAAGATCGCTGACAATGCCTAGCTCAGGCGCGAAGTGTCCTTAGCGTTCTTCCGCGCCTGCAAAACTGATTCCCTTTGCGCCGATCCCTCCCATGCACGATCCGAACTGCCTTTTCTGCAAAATCATCGCGGGCCAGATTCCTTCGAAGAAGGTTTATGAGGACGAAGAAATCTTCGCCTTCCACGACATTCACCCGTGGGCACCAGTGCATTTCCTGATGGTGCCCAAGCTGCATATCCCTTCCATGGCACAGGTCACCCCGGAGCACGCCGGGGTGCTAGGGCGCATGATGGCGCTGGCGCCCAAGCTGGCACTGGAGCAGGGCTGCAACCCGTACCCGGATGGTGGCTTTCGCGTCGTGGTAAACACGGGGCTTGAAGGTGGGCAGGAAATCCACCACCTCCATATCCACGTGATGGGCGGTCCCCGTCCGTGGCTCAAAGGCTGAACCAGGCTGACGATCGTGCCAGATGGAGTTGTGCCGGCATGCCCCGGCACTGAACTCTTGTCACGCCCCCCGTCTAAAATGATTGCAATTCGTTAGGAGATATTTCATGGGCTCTTTTTCCATCTGGCACTGGCTGATCGTGCTGTTGATCGTTGTGATGGTGTTTGGTACCAAGAAGCTCAAGAACATGGGCTCTGACCTGGGGGGCGCCGTCAAGGGCTTCAAGGACGGCATGAAGGACGGCTCTTCGGACTCCGCAGCTGCTGCCACGCCACCCGCTGGCCAGGTGGCCAACAGCCAGGCCGCCGACAAGACCACCATCGATGTCGAAGCCAAGCAAAAGAGCTGAGCTGGTGTTGCTGACCTGCAGCCTTTGCCTTCCTCGCACGGGCGCCTGATCCATGATTGATATTGGTCTGTCCAAAATGGCGTTGATCGGCGCCGTGGCGTTGATCGTCATCGGCCCCGAGAAGCTGCCCCGTGTGGCCCGTACCGTCGGCACCTTGCTTGGCAAGGCGCAGCGCTATGTGTCCGACGTGAAAGCGGAGGTCAACCGGTCCATGGAGCTTGATGAGCTCAAGAAGATGAAGGACACGGTGGAGAACGCCGCGCGCGACGTGCACAACACCATCCAGACCAGCGCCAGCGAGTTCGAGAAAGACTGGACCGATGCCATCGATTCCAGCAACAACGCCGACCTGCGGGAGCAGGCGGCCGTGGTGCCTGCCTACAAGCACCCCGGCAAGAACTGGCGCCTCAAGCGTGGTGCGGTGCCCCAGTGGTACAAGGCCCGCAGTGGTGTGCGCACCAAGGCACAGTCTGGCGCAGCCCGCGTAGCACGTTACCGCCCCCAAAAATTCCACTGACGCAGCCTGCGGCGCCCCGTGCGCTGCATGGGCGGCCCTGACGCCCACGAAAACCCACCATGTCCGAAACCCCCACCAAAGAAGACGAACTGGCCGGCACCGAGCAGCCGTTCGTACAGCACCTCATGGAGCTGCGCGACCGCCTGGTCAAGGCCATGATCGCCATCGCCATTGCGGCAGCGATCCTGTTCTTCTTCCCGGGTCCCGGCGCGTTGTATGACTTTCTGGCCGCCCCTCTGGTAGCCCACCTGCCCAAGGGGGCCACGCTGATCGCCACTTCGGTGATTTCGCCGTTCATGGTGCCGCTCAAGATCTTGCTGATGTCGGCGTTCCTGCTCGCGCTGCCCTTTGTGCTTTGGCAGATCTGGGCTTTTGTGGCGCCCGGTCTGTATTCGCACGAGAAAAAGCTGGTGCTGCCGCTGGTGGTGTCCAGCACGCTGCTGTTCTTCATCGGGGTGGCGTTTTGCTACTACCTGGTGTTTGGCCAGGTGTTCGCGTTCATTCAGAGCTTTGCTCCCAAGAGCATCACGGCCGCGCCTGACATCGAGGCCTACCTGAGTTTTGTGCTGTCCATGTTCCTGGCGTTCGGCATGGCGTTTGAAGTGCCGATTGCCGTGGTGGTGCTGGCCCGCATGGGCATCGTGAGCGTGCAAAAGCTGCGCGAGTTTCGCGGCTATTTCATCGTGCTGGCCTTCGTGGTGGCCGCCGTCGTGACACCGCCCGATGTGGTGTCGCAGCTGTCGCTGGCCGTGCCCATGTGCCTGCTGTACGAGGTGGGCATCTGGGCCGCGCAGATCTTTATCAAGCACACCCAGGCGCCCGAAGAGCCCGGGGAATCCGCTTCCGCATCCTGACCTGCCATCCCCGCAGGCTGGTGGGGTTGCGTTGGGGGTGATGCACAGATCGCGTCCGTGGGGCTCCACCTGGGCGATGAGACAGAAAAAACAATAAAAATAGCTGCAAGCGCTAGTGCGATATGCGCTGGCAGCTATGTTTTTTATAGTGATATGAGGACTGCAGCCCGTCAGAGGAAGGGACACTCCTCACCCACATCTGGCCCCTTCCGGCTGGCCTGTTCTTCACCCCGGCTTGGCCGTGCCAGAGGGGCCCCAAAGCCGACGACCTTCGCCTGCTTCGCCCCCAATCGGCAGTGGTGACGGCTTGTACCCGCCTGGCGATGACCGCGTAGAGCCGGGCTCGCTGAAGGCTCAGCGCCTCACATTGCGCTGAGGTCGGGGGCGTACGCCCGGGTTGATGCTCAGTTCGACCCGCTTGTCGGCCCGCTGCACATCGAACGCCGCAGCCTGGCCCGGCTTGAGTGCCGCCACGGCTGTCAGCAGCTGTGACACATTGCTCACGGTCTTTCCATCCACCTGCACGATCACGTCACCGGGCCGCATGCCGGCCTGTGCGGCGGGGCCGTCCTGCAGCACGCCGGTGATGATCACGCCCTCGGTGGCCTTTTTCACGCCAAAGGTTTCTGCCAGTTCGGGCGACAGCTCATTGGGCTCGACGCCAATCCAGCCGCGTGTGACCTGGCCGTCCTTGACGATGCCGTCCAGCACCATGCGGGCTGTGGAGACCGGAATGGCAAACCCGATGCCCATGCTGCCACCCGAGCGCGAGTAGATCGCGGTGTTGATGCCCATGAGGTTGCCGTTCACATCCACCAGCGCACCGCCCGAATTGCCAGGGTTGATGGCAGCGTCAGTCTGGATGAAGTTTTCAAACGTGTTGATGCCCAGCTGACTGCGGCCCAGTGCGCTCACGATGCCGCTGGTCACGGTCTGCCCCACGCCGAAGGGGTTGCCAATGGCCAGTACCTGGTCGCCCACGTCCAGTGCGTCGGAGTTGCCAAGGACGATGACGGGCAGCTTGTCCAATTCGATCTTGAGGATGGCCAGGTCAGTGTCGGGGTCGGTGCCGATCACACGCGCACGGGCGCGGCGGCTGTCGGTGAGGGTGACTTCGATCTCGTCAGCACCTTCCACCACGTGGTTGTTGGTCAGGATGTAGCCATCGGGGCTGACGATCACGCCGCTGCCCAGACCCGCCTGCGCCTGACTGCCCTGGTCGCCAAAGAAGAACTGGAACCAGGGGTCGTTGCTGCGCGGGTGGCGCACTTCCTTGCTGGTGTTGATGCTGACCACGGCTGGCGCGGCCTTGCGCGCTGCGCTGCTGAAGCTGCCCGCTGCGGGCTGCGACGGGGGTGTGGCGGGCGCCTCCAGCAGCGCAATGCCCGCCCCGGAGCGTGTGGTACCCCGGCCCAGCCATTCGGGCTGGAGCGTGGCGACAACAAAGTAGGCCGCAACGAGGACCGTCACGGACTGGGAAAAGAGGAGCCAAATGCGCTTCATGGTGTCTTGGGGTGACTGAGGGGAAGGACTCAGAGAGGAACGGTTGCCGTGTTGGGCAGCTCGCCAACGATTGTCGCTGAACCGCCGTCCCAGCCGTGCGCCGGTGGAAAACTGGCTGCGGAGTGATATTTGGTGGCTGTGAATTTTTTTTCACGGTCTTTGCAGGTTTCGTCATGGATCGGATGGTGGAAACCCTGTAGGGCTGGCTGCCGCCATGCCGACAATGAAATTGCAACAAAAGATTGCATCAACATCACGGAGACATTCATGACGCATAGCAACACCCCACGCCGTCGCAGCCTGCTCAAAGGCGCCGCCGTCGCTGCAGGCGCATTGAGCGCGCCCATGGTCGCCACCGCGCAGACAACGAGTCTGCGCTTTCAGAGCACCTGGCCGGCCAAGGACATCTTCCACGAGTACGCACAGGATTTCGCGAAGAAGGTGAACGACATGGCGGGCGGGCGCCTCAAGATTGAGGTGTTGCCAGCTGGGGCGGTGGTGCCTGCGTTCCAGTTGCTCGAAGCCGTAGGCAAGGGCACGCTCGACGGCGGCCACGGTGTGGTCGCCTACCACTATGGCAAGAACTCTGCGCTGGCGCTGTGGGGCTCCGGCCCGGCTTTTGGCATGGACCCGAACATGGTGCTGGCATGGCACAACTACGGCGGTGGCAAGGCGTTGCTGGAAGAGATCTACAAGAGCCTGAACCTGGACGTGGTTTCGTACCTGTATGGCCCCATGCCCTCGCAGCCGTTTGGCTGGTTCAAAAAACCCATCGCCAAGGTCGAAGACATGAAGGGCGTGAAGTTCCGCACCGTGGGGTTGGCGGTCGACATGTACACCGAGATGGGGGCGGCGGTGAACCCTCTGCCTGGCGGCGAAATCGTTCCTGCGCTGGATCGGGGGCTGATTGACGGGGCTGAGTTCAACAACGCGTCTTCCGACCGGGTCCTTGGCTTTCCCGATGTGGTCAAGAACTGCATGCTGCAAAGTTTTCACCAAAGTGGCGAGCAGTTCGAAATCCTGTTCAACAAGGGCAAGCTCAACGCCTTGCCTGCCGAACTCAAGGCGATCGTCGATTACGCCGTGCAGGCGGCCAGTGCAGACATGAGCTGGAAGGCCATTGAGCGCAATTCAAAGGACTACGACGAACTCAAGAAGCAGGGCGTCAAGTTCTACAAGACCCCCGATGCCATCCTGCGTGCCCAGCTGGCGGCCTGGGACAAGATCATTGTCAAGAAGGGCGACGAGAACCCGCTGTTCAAGAAGATCCTGGAGTCGCAAAAGGCTTTTGCCCAGCGTGCAGGGCAATGGCAGAACGATTACATGGTGGACTTCAAGATGGCCTACAACCATTACTTTGGCAAGGGGGCCAAGAAGGCATAGGCCATTGCAGTGCATCTAGGGCGCCTACAGGCAGCAGCCTTCAGGCGCCTTTTTTCTGTCCCGAAATAAGTAAGCCATGCAAAAACTACTACTCACCATCGACCGGATATCTACCTGGTTTGGCAAGGCCTGCGCCTGGAGTGTGGTCGGCCTCACGCTGCTGATCACCTGGGAGGTTTTCTCACGCTACGTCCTCAACAAACCCCATGCCTGGGTGCTGGATGCCCAGATCATGCTGTACGGCGTGCTGTTCATGACCGCGGGCGCCTACACGCTGGCCAAGAGCGGCCACGTGCGCGGTGACGTGCTCTACGGTTTCTTCTCGCCGCGCACGCAGGCCTGGGTCGATCTGGTGCTGTACATCCTGTTCTTTCTGCCCGGCATCATTGCGCTGACCTATGCGGGCTGGTTCTTTTTTCAGGATTCGCTCGCCATGCGTGAACAGACGTTCAATGCGGACCCGTTGCCGGTGTACCCGTTCAAGTTTGTGGTTCCCCTGGCAGGAGCATTTTTGCTGCTTCAAGGAGTGGTGGAAATCATCCGCTGCGTGATCTGTATTCGTACTGGGGCGTGGCCGAATCGTGAGGAGGATGTCGAAGAGGTCGATGTGGACAAGCTCAAGCAGATGGTGCATGTCAAAGACGCCGATATCGAAGCGCTGGACCGCCTCGTTCCGCAGAAAGGTGGCCAGTGATGAAGATTCGCAAAGAGCTGTATTTCGGCTTCACCCTGATGGGACTGATCGTCATCGCGGCCCTCGCGATGGTGTTCAGTGTGGACAAGATGACCAACGGCCATTACGGCCTGCTCATGCTGTCGCTGGTGGTGGTGGCCATCATGCTGGGCTTTCCAACGGCCTTCACGCTCATGGGGATGGGCATCCTGTTCGCGTTTTTTGCCTACCATTCCGGCGACCAGACGGCGGCCGGGGCGCTCAAGCAGACGCTTGACCTGATGGTGCAGCGCGCGTTCTCGGTCATGGGCAACGACGTGCTGATTTCGATCCCGCTGTTCGTGTTCATGGGGTACCTTGTTGAACGCGCCAACCTGATAGAAAAGCTGTTCCATAGCCTGCATCTCGCACTGGCGCGTGTGCCCGGGTCGCTGGGCGTCGCTACGCTCGTGACCTGCGCGGTGTTCGCCACCGCCACAGGCATCGTCGGCGCTGTGGTCACGCTCATGGGGTTGCTGGCGCTGCCGCAGATGTTGCGGGCTGGTTATGACGTGCGCCTGTCTGCTGGCGCAATCACAGCGGGGGGGTGCCTGGGCATTCTGATTCCCCCTTCGGTACTGCTGATCGTCTATGGCGCCACCGCTGGAGTGTCGGTGGTGCAGTTGTATGCGGGGGCGTTCTTCCCCGGCATCATGCTGGCAGGCCTGTACATCGTTTACGTGATTATCATGGCCAAAATCAGGCCTGACTGGGCGCCGCCGCTCACCCCTGAGCAACGTGCGGTCCCGCTGCCTGCTGGCCTCAAGTCCATTGGTGCCTCGTCCGACGGCTGGGCCCTGGGTAGCTTGGTCAGTGCATTGAAGGGGTCTCGTAACCGGGGCGTCTCCACCCGCTATCTGCTCGGTCAGCTGGGCATCGCATTGCTGCCCGCCATCCTGTTTGCCGTGGTCGCAGTGGCAAGTTACCAGAACGCGACCCGCGTGGTGGTGGAGGAGGCCTACACCGAATTGCAGGCCATGGGTTCGGGCGCCAATGAAGACACATCGTCTGGCGCAGGTCTGGCAGAGCCAGAAGGCTCTGGCCTGGCTGAACCCCCTGTGGCTGACGCGGTAACCGAACCCCCAGGGGCCGAGTCTGCGGCACAGAACACTACGGGCTCTGTGGCAGAGCCTCCCGCTGCTGCAAGCAATGCGGCCCCGGCTGCTGGGGAGGCTGCCACCGCCAAACCCGCATCCACCGGTTTCTGGATCGGGCTGGGTATTGGCGCGCTGGCCCTGGCTGTCTTCTATGCCATCCTGACCTATGCCCGGCTGGAAGTGTTCAAGATGCTTTTGTCCAGCTTCTTCCCGCTACTGGTGCTGATCCTTGCGGTGTTGGGTTCCATCGTGTTTGGGCTGGCCACCCCCACCGAGGCTGCTGCGGTGGGAGCGTTTGGCGGATTCGTGTTGGCGGCTGCCTACCGGCAGCTCACATTCGGGGTGGTCAAGGAGTCGGTGTTCCTGACCGCCAAGACCAGTGCCATGGTGTGCTGGCTGTTCGTGGGCTCTGCGATCTTCTCGGCCGCGTTTGCGCTGCTGGGCGGTCAAGAGCTGGTCGAGCAGTGGGTGCTGAGCATGAACCTCACCAAGACCCAGTTCCTGGTACTGTCGCAGGTCATCATCTTCATCCTGGGCTGGCCACTCGAGTGGACCGAGATCATCGTGATCTTCATGCCCATATTCATCCCTTTGCTCGACAACTTTGGGGTGGACCCCTTGTTCTTTGGCTTGCTGGTGGCGCTGAACCTGCAGACTGCCTTCTTGAGCCCACCGGTGGCCATGAGTGCTTTTTACCTGAAGGGCGTGGCTCCCAAGCACGTGACGCTCAACCAGATTTTTGCGGGCATGTTGCCTTTCATGGGTATCCAGGTGCTGGCGATCATCCTGCTGTACATGTTCCCCGGCATTGGCTTGTGGCTGCCTGAGGTGCTCTACAAGTAAGCGCGTTTCGCAACGAGCGTGCGCGCGGCAGTCCAACGGCCGTGTGCGACCATCACTCAAGGCGCTCTGGTAGCGCCTTGTTTTTTTGGGGCCACTGCGCGTCCGACCACAATAGGGGTATGACTTCCAACCGCAACGACCCTGATCCTGTCTCCCGGAACGCATTGCACGAGGCGTTCAACGCACTGTTGCAGCCCCATCTGTTCAAAGACTACGGCCCCAACGGCCTGCAGGTCGAGGGCAAGGCCGAGATCCGGCGTGTGGTCAGCGGCGTCACCGCCAGCCGCGCGTTGATTGAAGCCGCCATTGCCGCGCAGGCCGACGCCATTTTTGTGCACCATGGCCTGTTCTGGCGCGGGCAGGACGGCCGTGTGACCGGCTGGATGAAGCAGCGGCTGCAGCTGCTGCTGGCACACGACATCAACCTGTTTGCCTACCACCTGCCGCTCGATGCCCATGCCGAGTTGGGTAACAACGCGCAGCTGGGGCGCGTGCTGGGCTTGGCAGCCGATGCGCGGTTTGGCGAGCAGAACCTGGGCTTTGCAGCGCCTGCGGCGTTTGAAAATGTCCAGGCCCTGGCCGACCATGTCGCCAACGCGCTGAGGCGCCCTGTGACGCTGGTGCCGCCAAGCGATGCTGGTGGTGTGGCTGCTGTGCAGCGCCCCGTGCGTCGCGTGGCATGGTGCACGGGCGGTGCGCAAGGATATTTCGAGTCGGCCATCGCCGCAGGGGCTGACGTTTTCATCACTGGCGAAATCTCCGAGCCCCAGGCGCATCTGGCGCGCGAGATGGGTGTGGGTTTCATTGCGGCCGGGCACCATGCCACCGAGCGCTATGGCGCGCCTGCGGTGGCGGCCCATGTGGCAGGGCTGTGGGGGCTGAGCCACCAGTTCATCGAAATCGACAATCCCGCGTAACCCACCGCACCCCGCTGTACTGCTGTCAGCTGACGTAGGTTGCTCACATATTCATAGCTGGTAGCGCATGGATAACTAGCGCTACCGGCACATTCGGCCTTAAACCCGTAAAGCCCATGCAATCCATGCAACCCATTGCCATCACCCAGGGTGACCCTGCCGGAATCGGCCCCGAGATTGTGGCCAAGGCCTTTCGCGATGCGCCTGACCAGCTACGCCACTGCTTTGTGGCCGGTAACGTGGCCACTTTGCGGCGCGCTGCGGAAGTCATTGCGCGCCCCGGCATGCCCAGTTTGCCTGTGGCGCAGATCCACTCACCGGGCGAGGCAGTGGGTATGCCCCCCCGTTGTATGCCCGTGTTTCCATTGCCTGGTATCCCTGGCCCTCAGCCCTGGGGTCAGATCAGTGCAGCGGCGGGCCGTGCTGCGGCCGACAGCGTGGTCTGGGCGGCGCGTGCAGCCCTGCGTGGGGAAATTGCGGCACTGGTGACGGCCCCGTTGCACAAGGAGGCGCTGTCGGCGGCGGGGGTGGATTTCCCGGGGCACACGGAGCTTTTGCAGGCAGAGGCCGCCGCGCACCAGGGCGTGCCGCTGGACCGGATGCCGGTGCGCATGATGCTGGCGAATGACGAACTGCGCACCGTGCTCGTCAGCATTCACGTGTCGCTGCGCGATGCCATTGCGGCGGTGACGGAGGACAACGTGCTGCAGACGCTGCGCATCACCCACACCGCGCTGCAGCGCAGCCTGGGCCGTGTGCCCCGCATGGGTGTGGCAGGGTTGAACCCCCATGCGGGCGAGGGCGGTCTGTTCGGCCGCGAGGAGCTGGAGGTGATCTCCCCGGCCATCGCAGCGGCGTATGCGCAGGGGCTGGATGTGCACGGCCCGTTTGCACCGGACACGGTGTTCATGCGCGCGCGCAGCACCCCGCAGCGCGCAGGCGAGTTTGACGTGGTTATCGCGATGTACCACGACCAGGGCTTGATTCCGGTGAAGTACCTGGGGGTGGAAAAGGGCGTGAACGTGACCCTGGGCCTGCCGCTGGTGCGTACCAGCCCGGACCATGGCACAGCGTTTGACATTGCTGGGAAAGGCATTGCAGATGCTTCCAGCCTGGTCGAGGCGGTGCGAATGGCGCGTGCGCTGTGTGGATGAGGTGGCGGCTGCAGCCTTGAAACCAAGCGCTGATCGATATCAAATGAATCGTTCAAACATGAGCGCCAGGCTGGTGGCTCAGTCGTGCGAGCAGGCGGCACAAAAACCGACGCCACCGGCGGCTGGCAGTGCCAGCGCAGCTGTGGCGTTTCTTTTTGTGCGGCCAGAAATGCCGCGTCCCCGGGGCGTTACTTCTTCAGGCTGTCGCGAATTTCGCGCAGCAGCACGATGTCTTCAGGCGGGGCGACAGGCGCAGCCGGTTCGGCAGCAGGGGCTTCTCGCTTGAGGCGGTTGATCTGCTTGATCATCATGAAGATGATGAACGCCAGGATCACAAAGTTGACCGCCACAGTCAGGAAGTTGCCATAGGCAAACACCGGTACGCCAGCTTTTTTGAGGGCATCGAGTGTGGTGCCCGTGCCTGGAGGCACATTGCCCAGCACGATGAACAGGTTGGAGAAGTCGAGCTTGCCGAAGACCAGCCCCACCACCGGCATGATCAGGTCCGCTACCACCGAATCCACGATCTTGCCAAATGCACCCCCAATGATGACGCCCACCGCGAGGTCAATCACATTGCCCTTGACCGCGAACTCCCTGAACTCTTGCATCATTCCCATCTTGTTGCTCCTTGTAAAACGGTGATGGGGGAGTATTGCCCGGTTCGCACCCCTGTCAAGCCAGCAAACCACTTGTAAATAACCATTTTCACTCCGCTACAATTCGCGGTTGACCCCAATCTAGCGATGTTCATCGAGGATCCCCATGAGTGACACTCCAATCGACTCCAGCAAGCGGACGTGGATCATCACGTCAGCATGTGCTGGTGCGGTGGGCGGCGTGGCAACCGCCGTTCCTTTCGTGAGTACTTTCCAGCCCTCAGAGCGTGCCAAAGCCGCTGGTGCTGCTGTCGAGGTGGATATCTCCGCCCTCAAACCTGGAGAAAAGGTCACTGTGGAGTGGCGCGGCAAGCCCGTCTGGATCATCAAGCGTACCCCCGAGCAGCTGGCTGAGTTGCCCAAGCTCGACGGCCAGCTCGCCGATCCCAAGTCGGAGCGCAAGCCCGCTGAACTCACGCCCGAGTACGCACGCAACGAGGCGCGCTCGATCAAACCAGAAATTTTTGTGGGTGTGGGCATCTGCTCGCACTTGGGTTGCTCGCCGTCGGACAAGTTCCAGCCCGGTGCACAGCCTTCGCTGCCCGACGACTGGAAGGGCGGCTTCCTGTGCCCTTGCCACGGCTCCACGTTCGACATGGCGGGCCGCGTCTTCAAGAACAAGCCTGCACCCGACAACCTCGAGGTGCCTCCGCACATGTACCTGTCCGATACGCGCCTCGTGATCGGTGAAGACAAGAAGGCTTGACGGAGAACGACATGGCCCACGAATTCAAAGAAATCTCGCCGAACGCCTCCGCAGGCGCCAAGGTCACCAACTGGTTCGAGAACCGGTTCCCGACGGCCTTTGACGCCTACAAGGTGCACATGTCGGAGTACTACGCTCCGAAGAACTTCAACTTCTGGTACATCTTCGGCTCGCTGGCGCTGGTCGTGCTGGTGATCCAGATCGTGACCGGCATTTTCCTGGTCATGCACTACAAACCGGACGCCAACCTCGCGTTCGCGTCGGTCGAGTACATCATGCGCGATGTGCCCTGGGGCTGGCTGATCCGCTACATGCACTCCACGGGCGCTTCGGCGTTCTTTGTGGTGGTGTACCTGCACATGTTCCGTGGCCTCATTTACGGCAGCTACCGCAAGCCGCGCGAGCTGGTCTGGATCTTCGGTTGCGCGATCTTCCTGTGCCTGATGGCCGAAGCCTTCATGGGTTACCTGCTGCCCTGGGGTCAGATGTCCTACTGGGGCGCCCAGGTGATCGTGAACCTGTTCGCTGCCATCCCCTTCATTGGTCCTGATCTGGCTCTGCTGATCCGTGGCGACTATGTGGTGGGCGATGCGACGCTGAATCGCTTCTTCAGCTTCCACGTGATTGCCGTGCCCCTGGTGCTGCTGGGCCTTGTGGTGGCGCACTTGCTGGCGCTGCACGACGTGGGCTCCAACAACCCCGACGGTGTGGAAATCAAGGGCCCCAAGGCTCCCAAGGATGCCAACGGCAAGCCGCTCGACGGCGTGCCCTTCCATCCCTACTACACGGTGCACGACATCTTCGCGCTGAGCATGTTCCTGATGGCATTCACGGCCGTGGTGTTCTTTGCTCCTGAGTTCGGTGGTTACTTCCTCGAATACAACAACTTCATCCCTGCCGATCCGCTCAAGACCCCTGCACACATTGCTCCGGTCTGGTACTTCACGCCGTTCTATTCGATGCTGCGTGCCATCACCACCGAGATGATGTATGTGCTCGTTCTGTGCGTGGTCGCGGGTGCGGGCTTTGGAGTGCTCAAGGCCAAGCTGCCCAGCTTCGTGAAGGCGGGTATCGCCGGTGCGGCCGTGGTGGTCATCGCCATGATGCTGTCCATCGATGCCAAGTTCTGGGGTGTGGTGGTCATGGGTGGTGCTGTGATCATCCTGTTCTTCCTGCCCTGGCTGGATCACAGCCCTGTCAAGTCGATCCGCTACCGCCCCGACTGGCACAAGTACCTGTACGGCGTGTTTGTGATCATCTTCCTGATCCTGGGCTACCTGGGTGTGCAGCCACCATCGCCGATCGGCGAGCGGGTGTCGCAAGTGGGAACGCTGTTCTATTTCGGCTTCTTCCTGCTGATGCCCTGGTGGAGCCGCATTGGCGAAGCCAAGCCCGTGCCCGACCGCGTGACCTTTGTGGCGCACTGAGCCTGGAGATAACAGCAATGAAGAAAATCATCCTCACGTTGATCGCCGCTGTGGGTCTGGTCACCGGTGCTGCCCATGCGGCAGGCGCTGACACCATTGCCTGGGACAAGGCGCCCAACAAGACCAACGACCTGGCCTCGCTGCAAAACGGCGCCAAGATCTTTGTCAACTACTGCCTCAGCTGTCACTCCGCTGCGTTCATGCGGTTCAACCGCCTGCGCGACATTGGCCTGACGGAGCAGCAGATCAAGGACAACCTGCTGTTCACCACCGACAAGGTGGGCGAAACCATGAAGGCGTCGATCGACCCGAAGCAGGCCAAGGAATGGTTTGGCGCCAACCCGCCCGACCTCACCGTGATCGCACGTTCGCGTGCAGGCCACAGCGGTACAGGGGCTGACTATTTGTACACCTTCCTGCGTACCTTCTACCGCGACGACACCAAGGCCACGGGCTGGAACAACCTGGCTTTCCCCAGCGTGGGCATGCCCCATGTGTTGTGGCAAATGCAAGGCGAACGTCGTCCTGTGTTTGAAGAGCACGAGAGCCATGGGCACAAGACCCAGGTGTTCAAAGGCTGGGAGCAGATCACTCCCGGCACGATGACGCCGCTGCAGTTCGACCAGAACATTGGCGACTTGGTGAACTACCTGCAGTGGATGGGTGAGCCCGCGCAAAACATCCGGTGGCGCGTCGGCGTCTGGGTGCTGATTTTCCTGGGCGTGTTCACCGTCATCGCTTGGCGCCTGAACGCCGCGTTCTGGAAGGACGTCAAGTAAACGCCAGATCTATCCCCAGCACCCTGCGGGGGTGCCATTGGATTTATTGCAGAGTGGGCGCTTTTGGCGTCCCACTCTTTTGATTTTTAGGAGCCTCCCACCATGATGGTGCTTTATTCGGGTACGACCTGTCCCTTCTCCCACCGCTGCCGCTTTGTCCTGTTTGAAAAGGGCATGGACTTTGAAATCCGCGATGTGGACCTGTACAACAAGCCCGAAGACATCAGCGTGATGAATCCGTACGGCCAGGTGCCGATCTTGGTCGAGCGCGACCTGATCCTGTACGAGTCGAACATCATCAATGAGTACATCGATGAGCGTTTTCCTCACCCGCAACTGATGCCTGGTGACCCGGTGGACCGCGCCCGCGTGCGCCTGTTCCTGCTCAACTTCGAGAAGGAATTATTCGTGCATGTGAACACGCTCGAATCGCGTGCGACCAAGGGCAATGAGAAAGCGTTGGAAAAGGCGCGAGCCCACATCCGTGACCGCCTGACGCAGCTGGCCCCGGTGTTCCTCAAGAACAAGTACATGTTGGGCGATAACTTCTCGATGCTGGACGTGGCCATTGCACCGCTGTTGTGGCGCCTCGACTACTACGGCATTGATCTGTCCAAGAACGCGGCGCCGCTGCTCAAGTACGCCGAGCGCATCTTCTCGCGCCCTGCTTACATTGAAGCGCTGACGCCGTCTGAAAAGGTCATGCGCAAGTAAGCAGCGGCCTGCAGACTTCCATCCTTCCATCGCCGCCGTAACACCGCCATCCATGACCGCACAGGAATCGACCTCTACGCGCCCCTATCTCATTCGTGCGCTGTACGAATGGTGCACCGACAACGGGCTGACGCCTTACGTGGCGGTGCGTGTGGACGATTCCGTGCAAGTGCCACGCGAGTACGTAAAGGATGGTGAGATCGTTCTGAACATCAGTTTTGATGCGACCAGTGCGCTGCAACTGGGCAATGAATTCATCGAATTCAAGGCCCGTTTTGGTGGCAAGCCCCGCGAAATCCTGGTGCCTGTGGGCCGTGTGATCGCCATTTACGCCCGCGAGAACGGTCAAGGCATGGCATTCCCGCCTCCGGTGGATCTGCTGTCTGCTGCTGAAGGGGCTCCCGCTGCGCTGTCCGTGGCTGCAGATCCCGCCGCAGTACAACCTGAAGAAGTTGCCGCTGCCGTGGCTGCCGAAGACCGTGTGGTGCAACTGGTGGGCGTGGAAGACGGCCACAAGGATGATGGCGGCGATGCACCCCGGCCGCCGCCTTCTCAGGGTGGAGCACGTCCCTCACTGAAACGCATCAAATAGCTGCGGTTTCAAATTTTGGGCGGTTTTTACAGGATAAAATACCGCCTTCGCCGGTTTAGCTCAGTTGGTAGAGCACCCGCCTTGTAAGCGGTAGGTCGTCAGTTCGATTCCGACAACCGGCACCATTTCTCTTGCTTTTTGCATTCCCTGGCACTGACGCTGGCCGTCAGGTTTGAACTTTCAGGCGAATCGCGTTAACCTCCCACCCCCGACTGCGCAGATGCGCCTGCAAAGCAGGCAGCAGTTGGCGTATTTTTGCCGCCGCAGCGTTGCTCTTGACCAGCAGGCACCAGCTGTCCCCGTCAATGGGGCCCGCCTGAACCGCTGGGCGCAATGCGGCGGGAATCAGCAATTCAATGGCCTTGAGCCGATCACTGGAGTCGCGTGTCAGCGCTGTGAGCTTTGCCAGCGTAGGGGATTCCTCACTGGCTTGCTGCAGGGTGACGGCGTAGTGGCGGCGATTCATGGTGTGGCGTCTTCGGGCTAGGAGTATGGGCAGTGCATTTGATTATCACGGACGCCAGACTGGCGCGCAGCCGGGCCATTCATTTGTCTGGCACGCGCCTGGTTCTGGCGGGGCTTGCTGTCTCGCTGTGCCTGATGGTGGTGGCAGCCGGGCTGTACCACTGGGTTTTTTTGAAAGGCGCGCGTGAAGGGTGGCCCATCGTGGGCTCGCTGGTGCGCCTTGTGGTCAAGGATGAGTTTGCCGAGCGTGACCGATTCATGCGCGCCAACCTCGATGCCATGGCCCGGCGTGTGGGCGAAATGCAGGCCCGCATGGTGCAGCTGGAGTCCCTCGGAGACCGTGTGCTGGGCCTGGCAGGCATGGCGCCTGCAGACATTCAGAAGCCGGACGCGCGCGGCGGAGCCCTGGTGAGTGCGCGCAACCTGTCCATGGAAGAGCTGCAGACCACCCTGGATGATCTGGAACGCCTGACCAACCAGCGTGTGGACCTGATGACAGTGCTGGAGTCCCGTCTGTTTGACCAGCACATCCGCAAGAAGATGATTCCCACCCATGCGCCTGTCACGGGGCGTGTCGCAGGTTCGGGTTTTGGCTGGCGTGTCGATCCCATCACGGGGCAATCGGCCTTGCACACCGGACTGGATTTCCAGGCCGACACCGGCACGCCCATCCTGGCTGCCGCTGGGGGCGTGGTCGTGACCCAGGAATTCCATCCCGCCTACGGCAACATGATTGAGGTGGACCATGGCAACCAGCTGGTGACGCGCTATGCCCACGCCTCGCGCGTCTTGGTCAAACAGGGCGACATCGTGCGCCGCGGGCAAAAGATTGCGGAGATCGGTACCACCGGTCGCTCGACCGGGCCGCATCTGCACTTTGAGGTGCTGGTACAGGGGGTTTTTCAGGACCCGCAGAAGTTTCTGAATGCGGGAGGGACGGCCACCAGTGCACAGGTAGCCGCAGTTCGTCCCTCTGCGCTGGCGGGACAGCCTGCCGCACCGGCACCGGGCAGGTAAAATCGCGGGTCCGGCGTTCTCTGCCCGCCGTTGCAATGCTTGCAATATCGGTCGCAGGACCCACCTGAACTCAATTCATCTTAGGGATTTCGGTCGCTTGGCGCGCTGGTTACAGCGGGACAAGCGGTCCTGTTCGCATGGCCACCAACTTCCTCACCAAAATATTCGGCAGCCGCAATGACCGGCTCCTCAAGCAGTACCGCAAGACGGTGACCCGCATCAATGCGATGGAGCCCGAGTACGAGAAGCTGTCGGACGAGCAGCTCCGGGCCAAGACGCAGGAGTTCAAGGACCGCGTGGCCAAGGGCGAGTCGCTGGACAACATCCTGCCTGAAGCCTTTGCCGTGGTGCGCGAGGGCTCCAAGCGCATCATGAAGATGCGGCACTTTGATGTGCAGCTGCTCGGTGGCATGGCGCTGCATTTCGGCAAGATCGCCGAAATGCGCACTGGCGAAGGCAAGACCCTGACCGCAACGCTGCCCGTGTATCTCAATGCCCTCTCGGGCAAGGGCGTGCATGTGGTGACGGTGAATGACTACCTCGCCAACCGCGATGCGCAGTGGATGGGGCGCCTGTACAACTTCCTGGGCCTCACTGTGGGTATCAACCTGCCCAACATGCCCCGTGAAGAAAAGCAGGCGGCGTACCGGGCCGACATCACCTACGGCACCAACAACGAGTACGGCTTCGATTATCTGCGCGACAACATGGTCTACGAGGCCGGTGACCGCGTGCAGCAGGGCCTGAACTTCGCCATCGTGGACGAGGTGGACTCCATCCTGATCGATGAAGCGCGCACGCCGCTCATCATCAGTGGTCAGGCCGAAGACCACACGGCAATGTACATCGCCATGAACAAGGTGGTGCCGTTGCTGGTGCGCCAGGAAGGCGAAGCTGACCCGCGCACCGGCGAAGGTGTCACCAAGCCCGGCGACTTCACGCTGGACGAAAAGACCCACCAGGTGTTCCTGACGGAGCAAGGCCACGAGAGCGCCGAGCGCATCCTCGCCAGCCACGGCCTGATCGCCGAAGGCGCCTCGGTGTACGACCCGGCCAACATCACGCTGATGCACCACCTGTATGCAGCGCTGCGGGCCAACCACCTGTACCACCGTGACCAGCACTATGTGGTGCAGAACGGTGAAATCGTCATCGTGGACGAGTTCACCGGCCGCCTGATGTCGGGCCGCCGCTGGAGCGAAGGCCTGCACCAGGCTGTGGAAGCCAAGGAAGGCGTGAATATCCAGGCTGAGAACCAGACACTGGCTTCCATCACCTTCCAGAACTATTTCCGCCTGTACAACAAGCTCGCCGGCATGACCGGTACGGCCGATACAGAGGCCTATGAGTTCCAGGAGATCTATGGCCTGGAAACCACCGTCATCCCGCCCAACCGTCCCAGCAAGCGCGACGACCAGCTGGACCGCGTGTACAAGACCACACGCGAGAAGTACGAAGCCGCCATCAAGGACATCCGCGAATGCCACGAGCGCGGCCAGCCCGTGCTGGTGGGTACGACGTCGATCGAGAACTCCGAAATCATCGACCAGCTGCTGAACAAGGAAGGGCTGCCGCACCAGGTGCTCAATGCCAAGCAGCACGCCCGGGAGGCCGACATCGTGGCCCAGGCCGGACGCGAAGGCATGATCACCATCGCCACCAACATGGCTGGGCGTGGCACCGACATCGTGCTGGGCGGCAACATCGAGAAGGATGTGGCTGCGATTGAAACCGACGAATCCCTGACCGAATCCGAGCGCGCGGGCAAGGTAGCCGCGCTGCGCGAGCAGTGGAAGGTGGACCACGAGAAGGTCAAGGCGCTGGGTGGCCTGCGCATCATTGCCACCGAGCGCCATGAGTCGCGCCGCATTGACAACCAGCTGCGTGGCCGCTCGGGCCGCCAGGGCGATCCCGGGTCCTCGCGTTTCTATCTGAGCCTGGACGATTCGCTCATGCGCATCTTCGCGGGCGACCGCGTGAAGGCGATCATGGACCGCCTGAAGATGCCCGATGGCGAAGCCATTGAAGCGGGCATCGTGACGCGCAGCATCGAATCGGCCCAGCGCAAGGTGGAGGCCCGCAACTTCGACATCCGCAAGCAGTTGCTGGAGTACGACGATGTGGCCAACGATCAGCGCAAGGTGATCTACCAGCAGCGCAACGACATCCTGGACGCGTCTGACCTGTCGGATGTGATTGCGGCCATGCGCGAAGACTGCATGACCGATCTGGTGCGCCAGTACGTGCCTGCCGAATCGGTGGAAGAGCAGTGGGATCTGGCCGCGCTGGAAAAGGCGCTCGCAGAAGAATGGCAGGTGCCAATCGCGCTGCAGCAGGAAGTGCAGGGCGCCAATGCGATCACCGACGATGAAATCCTGGACAAGGTCTTGCAGGCCGCGCACGCTGCCTTCAATGCCAAGGTCGAGCAGGTGGGCCGCGAAAACTTCACGCAGTTTGAGCGTGTGGTGCTGCTGCAGAACTTTGACTCCAACTGGCGCGATCACCTTAGCGCACTCGATTACCTGCGCCAGGGCATCCATCTGCGCGGCTATGCGCAGAAGCAGCCCAAGCAGGAGTACAAGCGCGAGGCCTTCGAGCTGTTCCGCCAGCTCATCGACCAGGTCAAGAACGAGGTCACCAAGATCCTCATGACCGTGCAGGTGCAGTCGCAGGCGCAGCTCGACCAGGCCGCGCAAGACATGGAACAGCGCGCCGAGAGCATTGCCAACGTGACCTATACCGCACCCACCGAAACCGGCGAGGTGGAAACCACGGTGGATGCACAGACCGTGGCCCAGCAAGCGCTGCCCGAAGGTATGCGTGTGGGCCGTAACGACCCCTGTCCCTGTGGCAGCGGCAAGAAATACAAGCAGTGCCACGGCAAGCTGGCTTGATTTCCTGATCCAGACAACACGGGCTTCGGCCCGTGTTTTCATTGGCGCGCCACGGTTTTCCGGATAATCGGCCGCAGTTTTTTGAGAAAGACCTTCATGCCCGTCAATCTAGTCGCTCCCGTTGCTGCCGATCTGCACCCCATCGCCGGTGTGCGCATCGGTGTTGCCGAAGCTGGTGTCCGCAAGGCCCACCGCAAGGACCTCACCGTGTTCCTGCTGGACGAGGGCGCCAGCGTGGCTGGCGTGTTCACGCAGAACCGCTTTTGCGCAGCGCCGGTGCAGATCAGCCGCGAGCATTTGAGCAGCGGCCAGTCCATTCGCGCCATGGTCATCAACACGGGCAACGCCAATGCGGGCACCGGGGCTGACGGCCTGGCGCGTGCGCGCGCCACCTGCATTGCGCTCGCTCTTCAGCTGAGCGTGGCGCCCGAGCAGATCCTGCCGTTCTCGACCGGCGTGATCATGGAGCCGCTGCCCAACGACCGCATCGAAGCGGGGCTGCCCACCGCCATCGCCGATGCGCAGCCCGGCCATTGGGCCCGTGCCGCCGAGGGCATCATGACGACCGACACACTGCCCAAGGCGTTCTCTGCGCAGGTGCAGATCGGTGGCGCCACAGTGTCCATCACGGGCATCAGCAAGGGCGCGGGCATGATCCGCCCCAACATGGCCACCATGCTGGGCTTCCTGGCCACGGACGCTTGCGTGGCGCCCGCCGTCATGCAGCAACTGGCGCGTGATCTGGCTGACGGCTCTTTCAATCGCGTCACCATTGACGGTGACACATCGACCAACGATTCGTTCGTGGTCGTTGCCACCAACAAAGCAGCGCATGCGCCCGTGACCTCGCTCGACAGCGCGGACGGCCAGGCCCTCAAGGCTGCGATGCTCTCGGTGTCACAAAAGCTGGCGCAGGCGATCGTGCGGGACGGCGAGGGGGCGACCAAGTTCATTACAGTGCGGGTCGAAGGCGGCAAGACTGGCGACGAGTGCCGCAAGGTGGCCTACGCCATTGCCCATTCGCCGTTGGTCAAGACGGCCTTTTTTGCCAGCGACCCCAACCTGGGCCGCATCCTGGCGGCCGTGGGCTACGCCGGCATTGACGACCTGGACCAGACCGGCATCGACCTGTACCTGGACGATGTGCACGTGGCGCTGCAAGGGGGGCGCAATCCTGCCTATCGCGAAGAAGACGGTCAGCGGGTGATGAAGCAGAGCGAGATCACCGTGAGGGTGCTACTAGGGCGCGGTACCGCAGCGGACACGGTGTGGACCTGCGACTTCAGCCACGAGTACGTGACCATCAACGCCGACTACCGCTCGTGAGTTGGGTTTGCTATCTTTGTGATAGCTGTTGAGCCATATTCAACTTGCGCATGTCGCCACAATGAACGAAAAATTTGAACGTTTGGTCGAGCGTGCCGAGCAGCTCATCGCCCGCATCGAGTCGGTGCTGCCCCAGCCGCTGGGAGCGCCTGACTGGTCCGCCTCCATTGCCTGGCGCTACCGCAAGCGCAGCAGTGGGCATGGCACGCTGGAACCCGTGCGCCACGTGGGAGCGATGCGGCTCGCAGACCTCAAGGAAATCGATCCGCAAAAAGAAAAAATCGAGCGCAATACGCAGCAGTTTGTACAGGGCAAGCCCGCCAACAACGTGCTGCTGACGGGTGCGCGTGGTACCGGCAAGTCGTCGCTGATCAAGGCCTGCTTGAACGCTTACGCAGCCGAAGGCCTGCGCCTGATTGAAGTGGACAAGGCCGACCTGACCGACCTGCCGGACATCGTGGACGTGGTGTCTGACCGGCCCGAGAAATTCATCGTCTTCTGTGATGACCTGAGTTTTGAGGACGGCGAGCCAGGCTACAAGGCGCTCAAGTCGATCCTGGACGGCTCGGTGGCGGCCGCCACGCCGAACGTGCTGATCTATGCCACCAGCAACCGGCGCCACCTGCTGCCGGAGTACATGGCCGACAACCTCACGTACACCCACACCGAAGACGGCGAGGTGCACCCGGGCGAGGTGGTGGAGGAGAAGATTTCGCTGTCGGAGCGTTTTGGCCTGTGGGTCAGCTTCTACCCGTTCAGCCAGCAGGAGTACCTGACCATCGTGGCGCAGTGGTTGTCGTCGTTCGGTGTGCCCGCACAGGCCATTGAGGAGGCGCGGCCTGAGGCCCTGGTCTGGGCGCTGGAGCGTGGCTCGCGCAGTGGCCGTGTGGCGTACCAGTTTGCGCGTGACTATGCGGGGCGACATGGCGGCTGAACATCTCGCTCCAGACGGCGTCCCTGCCACTGCCGAACGCAAACACACCGAAGTGGCCGTGGGCATCCTGCTGCGCGCAGACGGCGCGATGCTGCTGTCCACCCGCCCGCCGGGCAAGCCCTACGCGGGGTACTGGGAGTTTCCGGGTGGCAAGCTGGAGGCGGGCGAGACCGTGGAGCAGGCACTGCGCCGCGAACTGATCGAGGAGCTGGGCGTGACCATCGGCCCGGCCAGCGTCTGGAAAGTGACCGAACACGATTACCCCCACGCACTGGTGCGGCTGCACTGGTGCAAGGTCTGGGAGTGGACTGGCGAATTCGAGATGCGTGAAGGCCAGGCCATGGCCTGGCAGCAAATGCCGATCACGGTGTCCCCGGTGCTGCCCGGTGCCTATCCGGTGTTGCAATGGCTGGCTGAGGAGCGGGGTCTGCAGTCCGCGGTGGAGTGAGACTCCCGCCTGTGTGGGACTGATTTGCTATTGAATTAGTAGCTTCTCAGGCATGCAGCACTAGCGCTACCGCTGGTTTTTGGCGAAATCGCTCTTGAATGGCGCCTCTGACCTTGGTCAATGCTGCTGGCGCGGGTCGCCATGGGGGGCGTCGTCTGGCGGCGCTTCGGTGGGCATTCGAAAGCTTTCGCTGGCCCATGCGCCAAGGTCTATCTGCTTGCAGCGCTCGCTGCAAAACGGACGGTACACATTCGCGGCGCTGTACACGCTATCTCCGCCACAGCTGGGGCAGGTGACGATGCGCGCCTGCGAGGAAGGGGCTGGTGAGGGGGGCATCCTGGGGTGATCCTCTTGCTCAAGTCGGCCCGCCCGATCTTTAGCGGGCTTTGGCGCGATTCAGTCTCTGGGCTAGGGCTGGCTAAGGCCTACGCGCACAGGGTCAGTTCAAACGCCGCATCTTCGTTGCGGGCGTGCAGGCGTCCATCGCCTTCCAGCCGCATGAGCCGCACCGAGACAATCAGACGGTTGCCACTGATTTCCGGGATCAGGTTCAGCGCTGGGTCGATGCGAAGCCGCAGCAGCTGGAAGGTGCGGCCCTGGGGCAGATTCTGCTGAAACTGTCCGCGTTCTGCAGCGACTTTTTGGGGCACGCCTGAATCGCGCAGCAGCTTGAGCAGCACATAGATCGACTCAGCGAGGGGTGCCAACGTGGAGGCCCATTCTTCCAGAGCCTGCTGACGCACCGCCGGGGGATGGTGTTGCCACGCGTAATAGGCTGGCAGGTCAAAGCCACAGGTCCCGCCCGGAATGCCGATGCGGCTGCGGATGCTCATCAGCCAGTCGTTTTCCGTCAGCGCATGGCCCGACTTGCCGCTTTGGGTGTTGAGTGCCACGAAGCAGCGGTCCAATTGGCTGATCACCGCATCCAGTGCGGCTTCTGAAATGGACGGGTTGCCCCGGTATGCGTCGAGCTGGTGCTTGTGTTTTTCGATGTCCTTGAGTACATCCGACTTCAGATCGGCCCGGGCGGCTACATCCATGATCTCGAAAATCGTCACCAAGGCGAAATGGTGGTCCAGTGCATGGGGGCGGGGGATCAATTCCCCCAAGCGGCGGAACAACTGCTCTAGCCGCAGATAGGTTCTGAGACGCTCGTTAAAAGGGTATTCGTAAAGGATCACGCTGGCGGGTTCCTGGGGGCTCAGGGAGCATTCTGACGCCGGTGGCGCACGGCATGGGGTGAAAGCACAAACGGTTTCGCTCGCATCATAGCCCGAACAGTGCGGCCACTTGCCGCACCTCGGCCTGCAGTTGCTCTAGTGTGCAGTGGGCATCGTTGGCAATCACCACATCGGCCACCGCCCTGCGCGCTGTGCGCGATGCTTGTGAAGCGATGATGCCCCGTACCGCGTCTGCGGACAGACTGCTGCGCAGCATGACCCGCTCGATCTGGGTCTGCTCGGCGCAGTCCACCACTACGACGGTGTCGAGCTGGCGTGCCCACCGCCCAGATTCCGCCAGCAGTGGGATGTCTTGCACGATCAATCGGGCGCCAGTCTGTATGGCCTGTTGAATCCGTTGCTGGCTGTGCAAGGCCACCATGGGGTGCACGATGGCCTCCAGCTGGCTGCGCGCCTGTGGTTGGCTGAAGGCCAGTTGCCGCATGCGCGCTCGATCCAGTGCGCCCGATGCATCGACATACGCGTCGCCAAAGGTACTTTGAATGGCAGGCATGGCAGCACCACCTGGCCCAGTCACCTCCCTGGAGATCTGGTCGGCATCTATGAGGGCTGCGCCGAAGGACGCCAGCATCTGGCCTACGGTGCTCTTGCCGCTGCCAATGCCGCCGGTCAGACCCAGGCGCAAGGGCTGTCGGTAGGTTGCCATGAGAGTCCGTCAGAGCCCCAGGAGCCCCAGCACCGTACCCAGAATGGCGTTGGGGCCAAACACCATCGCTGTCAGCCCTGCGCCCACCAAGAAGGGACCGAACGGAATGTAGCCACCCTCACGCAAGCTGCTGAAAATTTTCATCGCGATCCCGATGATGGCGCCAATCACGGAAGACATCAAAATGATGGGCACCAGCGCCTGCCAGCCAAACCATGCGCCCAACGCGGCAAACAGCTTGAAGTCGCCGTAGCCCATGCCTTCCTTGCCGGTCGCCAGCTTGAAGCCCCAGTACACCAGCCAGAGCGACAGGTATCCTGCCGCAGCACCCATGACAGAGGCGTACAACGGCACGTTCGTCCATTGCATTGCCGACGCCAGCAAACCTGCCCAGAGCAAAGGCAAGGTAATGTCATCCGGCAATAGTGTGGTGTCCCAGTCAATGAACGCAAGAGCCAACAGGGCTGCCGAAAAGCCGCACCATGCCAACCCCGCAGGCGTTGCACCCCAGCGGTGGATGCAGAAAAAGAAAAGTGCGCCCGTCGCCAACTCGACCAGCGGGTAGCGGAGGCTGATGCGCGTTTTGCAGGACGAGCAACGCCCACGCAAAAACAGATAACTCAAAACCGGGATGTTTTCGTGCCACCGCACAACGTGTCCGCACGCTGGACAGCGAGACCGAGGCGTCATGAGGTTAAAGGCGGGTTGCGTGTCTTCGGGCGGCTCTTTGCCCTGATTGGATGCCTCTACTTGCGCGAGTTCTGCCGCCCATTGCCTTTCCATCATTTTGGGAAGACGGTAAATCACCACATTCAGAAAACTGCCGAAAAGCAACCCAATCACGCCGCCAAAAACGGCGTCCCACCACGCGTCCAGCACCATTACACAACCTGACCGAGCTTGAAGATGGGAAGGTACATGGATACCACGATACCGCCGATGAGCGTGCCCAGAAACACGATGATGATGGGCTCCATCAGGCTGGACAGGCCGGCCACCATGTCATCCACCTCGGCTTCATAAAAGTCCGCAGCTTTACCGAGCATGTGGTCGATAGAACCGGACTCTTCGCCAATCGCGCACATCTGCAACACCATGGAGGGGAAGATATTGGCATTGCCCATGGCCGCCGTGAGGCTGGTGCCTGTAGAGACTTCCTGCTGGATCTTGTCAGTGGCCAAGGAGTACACCGAATTGCCCGCAGCTCCACCTACCGAATCGAGGGCCTCCACCAGGGGTACACCTGCCGCGAACATGGTGGACAACGTCCGGGTCCAGCGTGCGACACAGGATTTGTCGATCAAGGCGCCAAACACGGGAATCCGCAACAGAAGCCGGTCCATGAACATCTGTACCTTTTCACTGCGGCGCCATGCTTGCATGAAAAAGTAGAAGCCTCCACCGATGACACCAAAAATCAGCCACCACCATTTGACAAATACCTCGCTGATGGCCATCACAAACAAGGTGGGGGCGGGGAGGTCGGCACCGAAAGACGTGAAGACCTCCTTGAACGCTGGAATGACGAAAATCATGATGACGGTCACCACCACGAAAGCCACGATCACCACAGAAATGGGGTACATGAGGGCCGACTTGATCTTCGATTTGATCGCCTCGGTTTTCTCCATGTATGTGGCCAACCGATCCAGCAGGGCCTCCAAAATACCCGCAGCCTCGCCCGCCTCTACCAGGTTGCAGTAGAGACTGTCAAAGTACATCGGGTACTTTCTGAAAGCTCCGTTGAGCGATGTCCCTGTCTCGATATCGGACCGGACGTCATTGAGCAGCTTGGTAACGCTGGCATTGGTATTGCCCCGACCCACAATGTCGAAGGCCTGCAACAGCGGTACGCCGGCCTTCATCATGGTCGCCAGCTGGCGGGTAAACAGCGCAATATCCTTGGGCCTGATTTTTTTGCCCGAACGCATGCGGCGCTTCTTGATTTTGGTGGGGAAAACCCCTTGGCGACGCAAGGTCGCCTGCACCTGGTTTTCTCCGACCGCACGGATTTCGCCTCGAACGATCTTTCCGTTGCGGTCCTTGCCCTCCCACTCGAAGACAAAATCCTTGATATCTTTGGTTGATGCTGCGGTCGCCATGGTGCCCTCGTCCGTGGATGCTATTCGTTGGTGACGGCCAGAACTTCCTCAAGGGAAGTGAGGCCCAATTTGGCTTTGTAGAGCCCGGATTCGCGCAGTGAACGGACACCCTCGGCGCGCGCCTGCTCTGCAATCTCCAGTGCGCTCCCGTCGCGCAGGATGATGCGCTGGATTTCCTCGGAAATAGGCATCACCTGATAGATACCGAGTCGTCCTTTGTAGCCGTTGTTGCAGGCCGAGCATCCTACGGGGCGGTAGGTCACCCATGAGCCGTCGATCTCGTGCTCCTCGTATCCCGCATCCACCAAAGCCTCATGGGGAATATCTGCGGGAGCTTTGCACACGGGGCACAGCCGACGCGCCAACCGCTGTGCGGTTATGAGAATCACGCTGGATGCAATGTTGAACGGCGCAATGCCCATGTTGCGCATCCGCGTGAGCGTTGTGGGGGCATCATTCGTGTGCAGGGTGGAAAGCACCAAGTGGCCCGTTTGCGCCGCCTTGATGGAGATATCTGCAGTCTCCAGATCTCGGATTTCCCCGACCATGATGATGTCCGGATCCTGACGCAGAAACGACTTCAGGGCCACTGCAAAGGTCAGACCTGCCTTTTCATTGACGTTCACTTGGTTGACGCCAGGCAAATTGATTTCAGAAGGGTCTTCGGCTGTCGCGATATTGACGCCCGGTTTGTTCAGTAGATTCAGACATGTGTACAAGGACACGGTCTTACCAGAGCCTGTAGGGCCCGTCACCAAAATCATTCCATAAGGGCGACCAATCGCCTGGAGCAAGCGTTCCTTCTCCACGGGTTCATAGCCAAGCGCATCGATCCCGAGCTTGGCGCTGCTCGGGTCCAAAATACGGATCACGATTTTTTCGCCAAACAGGGTCGGCAAAGTGCTTACCCGAAAATCGATCACGCGATCCGGCCCCACCTTGAGCTTCATGCGACCGTCTTGGGGAACGCGCTTCTCGGAAATATCCAGGCGTGAAATCACCTTGATACGGGACGCGAGCTTGTCTTTGATGGCAATCGGCGGGGAAGCTATTTCGCGCAGTTCTCCGTCAATACGGAACCGAACGCGGTATTGGTGTTCGTAAGGCTCAAAATGCAAATCAGAGGCGCGCATATTGAAGGCGTCAAGCAGCATTTTGTGCAGAAACTTGACGATAGGCGCATCTTCTACTTCTGTTGTTCCTGTATCCGCTTCTTCAGGCGCATCTTCAATTGCAACGTCATCAAAAGCGAAGTCTCCCCCACCACTCACCAGCGTATCCATGGATTCGCTGGTGGATTTGGTTGTGGCTTCTACCAGTCGGCTGAGTTTGTCGTATTCCGCAATAATCCAATCCACACCCATTTGGGTTGTGAATTTGATTTTCTCAGCAGCTTCCTGGTCGGTTGGGTCGGCCGTTGCGACGATCAGCCGGTTGTTGCGCTTGCTCAGGACCACCACGCGATACGCCTGGCATATCTTGTTGTCCAGCAATTCCTTGGGCAGGCGTAAAGGATCAATGGCGTCTAAGTCAAGCAATGGTGCGCCAAAAACTGCAGACACCGTGTGCGCCAGATCCGCTGCAGAAACAGCCCCAGAGCCTGTCAATTCGGCAATGAAACTGGTTCGGCTTATTTGTGATTTTTTGTAAATGTCTTCAGCCGACTTTTGGGTCAGTTTGCCCGCAGACATCAAGGCGCGGCCAAGCCCGGGCAGGGCTACTGCAGAGGCTTCTTTGAGGGCAGTATCAACAGCGGCCATGTAACCGGAAATGTGTTAGGTGTGGAAAAGAAACCATCCTATCATCACCGATCAACCATGGGCTGTACAGCGGCGCTTATTGGCAACGGCGCCACAAACGGGTGGGATTTTGGTAGGTGACCATACTGCGATATATGGTCGGGGTGAGAGGATTCGAACCTCCGGCCTCTACGTCCCGAACGTAGCGCTCTACCAGGCTAAGCTACACCCCGCAGCTTGCAATGGCATTCGTGAACGAATCTAGTGCATCTTTCAATTCCGCCGCGCAAGCAGTTGTGCGGCTAATTCTAGCAAACCCTCCGAGTAGGCATTTGCGGGTAATAGGCGGGCAGCAGCCATGGCGCGGTGCGCTTCAGCAAAGGCTGCGGCGCGGGTGATATCCAAGGCTCCGGTCGAGCGGACGATGCTCACGATTTCTGCCAATTGTTCTGTCGAACCTTGTTCTATGGCTCTGCGAACGATTTCCGCCTGGCTGGGGCTGCCTCGTTCCATGGCGGCGATCAGGGGGAGTGTGGATTTGCCTTCGCGCAAGTCGTCTCCCAGATTTTTGCCCATCTCCGCGGTGTCGCCGTCGTAGTCCAGCACGTCGTCGATGATCTGGAATGCGGTACCCAGTGCCTGGCCGTAAGTTGCGCATGCCTCTTCCACTTCGGGGGGGCTGTTGGCCAGAATGGCGCCGAGGCGGGCGCTGGCTTCGAACAGTTTGGCCGTTTTGGACCGGATGACGCGCAGATAGCCTGCCTCATCCAGTGAGGCATCGTGCATGTTCATGAGCTGTAGCACTTCACCCTCTGCAATCACATTTGTGGCCTCGGAGAGGATTTCCATGATGCGCATGCTTCCCGCCTCGACCATCATCTGGAACGAGCGAGTGTGCAGAAAGTCGCCCACAAGGACGCTGGCAGGGTTGCCAAAGGTTTCGTTGGCCGTGGGGCGGCCGCGGCGCAGGGTGGATGCATCCACCACATCATCATGCAGCAGTGTTGCTGTGTGGATCAACTCGACCACTGCGGCCAAGCTGTGCCGATGTGTGCCACGGTAGCCCAGGGCGCCACACACCATCAGCAGCAGGGCAGGGCGAAGGCGCTTGCCACCGGCGGCAATGATGTACTGAGAGATCTGGGCCACCAAGGGGACGCTGGATGTCAGGCGCTGACCGATGACCGTGTCGACCTCGTGCATGTCTTGTGCAACGAGCGTGAGGGGGGAAGCTGCGGGGGCGGTATGGTCAGTCAAGATGGTGGTCACAGAAAGTGCCCGAATTATAGGAAGGCCCGCTACAGGGCCGACGATGGCGGTGGCGTGCTGGTCACGCTGGATTGACTGATGCACACGAGGCTGGCGGAGTGATGCTAGATGCGCTATACTCGCGGGCTCTGCGGAAATTCGTCTGCAGAACTCATATCAAGAGGTCAACATGTACGCGGTCATAAAAACCGGCGGCAAGCAGTATCGCGTTGCTTCCGGCGAAAAAATTAAAGTAGAACAGATTGCTGCGGACGTAGGCCAGGAAATTGTGATCGACCAAGTTTTGGCTGTCGGCAACGGCGCTGAACTGAAGGTTGGTACGCCCCTGGTGTCCGGCGCAACCGTGAAAGCCACTGTCGTGGCCCACGGCAAGCACGACAAAGTGCACATCTTCAAGATGCGCCGTCGCAAGCACTATCAAAAACGCCAAGGCCATCGCCAGCAGTTCACTGAGCTGCAAATCGGTGCGATTGCTGCTTAATCGAAGGAGCTAGTCATGGCACAGAAAAAAGGCGGCGGCTCTACGCGAAACGGGCGTGACTCCAAGCCAAAGATGCTGGGTGTCAAGGCCTTCGGCGGTGAACTGATCAGCGCTGGCTCGATCATCGTGCGCCAACGTGGCACGCGTTTCCACCCCGGCACCAACGTCGGCGTGGGCAAGGATCACACCTTGTTTGCCTTGGTGGACGGCCACGTGTCGTTCGGCACCAAGGGCGCATTGTCCAAGTCCACGGTCAATGTGACTCCCGCCTGAGGATTGCTCCTCCGGCAACCATCGAAGCCCCGCTTTGCCGGGGCTTTGTTGTTTGGTCTGTACGCGTAGCTGATGCGCTTTCGATCTGTAGTGTCTGGAATGCACCTCGCTCTTCCGCCACAATCGATCGCCAGCCGACGGTACGGTCCCTTTTGTAAACTGGATACCCCATGAAGTTCGTCGATGAAGCCTTTATTGACATTGCCGCTGGTGATGGTGGCAATGGCTGCGTGTCGTTCCGGCACGAAAAATACAAGGAATTCGGCGGCCCCAATGGTGGTGACGGTGGGCGTGGGGGGCATGTATTCGCTGTGGCCGACCCCAACCTGAATACCCTGGTGGACTATCGTTACTCCCGCCGCCACGAGGCCAAACGGGGTGAGCACGGCATGGGCTCCGACATGTTCGGTGCTGCGGGTACAGACATTACGCTCAAGATGCCGGTCGGCACCATCATCACCGACGCCGAGACGGGCGAGGTGCTGTATGAGCTGCTGACCCCGGGCGAGGTTATCACCATCGCCAAAGGCGGTGACGGCGGCTTTGGCAATATGCGTTTCAAGAGCGCAATCAACCGGGCTCCGCGTCAGAAAACACCGGGCTGGCCTGGCGAGAAAAAGAATTTGAAGCTGGAGCTGAAGGTGCTGGCCGATGTGGGTCTGCTCGGCATGCCCAATGCGGGCAAGTCCACCTTCATCACGGCAGTTTCCAATGCGCGGCCAAAGATTGCTGACTACCCGTTCACCACACTACACCCCAACCTGGGCGTCGTGCGGGTGGGGCCCGAGCAAAGCTTCGTGGTGGCTGATATCCCTGGGCTGATCGAGGGTGCCTCTGAAGGCGCGGGCTTGGGCCACCAGTTCCTGCGCCATCTGCAGCGCACGCGTTTGCTGTTGCACATCGTGGACCTGGCGCCGTTTGACGATGCTGTGGATCCAGTCGCTCAGGCCAAGGCCATCGTGAACGAGCTCAAGAAATACGACAGTCAGCTTTACAACAAGCCGCGCTGGTTGGTGTTGAACAAGCTGGACATGGTCCCTGCTGATGAGCGTGAGGCGCGTGTGAAGGATTTTGTGAAGCGCTTCAAGTGGAAGGGGCCGGTGTTTGAGATCTCTGCGCTCACGCGCGAGGGCTGTGAGCCACTGATACACGCCATCTTCCGCCATGTGCAGTCCGAGCAGCGCACGGAGAACGAGCCAGTAGAGGTGGATCCCCGGTTTGCCGGCGACACACCCGCCTGACGTGTTGGGCTCGGATCACAGTTGTTGCTATATTTTTAATAGCTACTCGGGCACGAAACAGTAGCGCTATCGGCATCAAAGACATCAAAATGGTTTCCAGCGTATTGAGAGATGCCCGCCGCATCGTGGTGAAGGTGGGCTCCAGTCTTGTGACCAACGAGGGACGTGGACTGGATGAAACCGCCATCGGTGAGTGGAGCCGCCAGCTGGCCGCACTGGTACGCGGCGATGGGGGGGCTCCGCGTGAGGTGGTGATGGTGTCCAGCGGTGCCATTGCCGAAGGCATGAAACGCCTGGGTTGGACCACGCGGCCCCAGGAGATCCACGAGCTGCAGGCGGCCGCTGCAGTGGGGCAGATGGGGCTGGCGCAGATGTACGAAACCAAGCTGCGCGAGCAAGGCATGGGCAGTGCGCAGGTGCTGCTCACCCATGCCGACCTGGCGGACCGCGAGCGTTATCTCAATGCCCGTTCCACCTTGCTCACGTTGCTGCGCCTGGGCGTGGTGCCGGTGATCAATGAGAACGACACCGTGGTCAATGACGAGATCAAGTTTGGCGATAACGACACGCTGGGTGCGCTGGTGGCCAACCTCGTGGAAGCCGACGCACTGATCATCCTCACGGACCAGAAGGGGCTCTATACCGCCGACCCACGCCGTGATCCGTCTGCGCAGTTTGTGCACGAGGCCAAGGCGGGGGATCTTGCTCTGGAGGCGATGGCGGGCGGCGCGGGCTCCAGCATTGGCAAGGGCGGCATGATCACCAAGATCCTGGCGGCCAAGCGTGCTGCAGGCTCCGGCGCATCGACCGTGATCGCCTGGGGGCGCGAGGCCGACGTGTTGGTTCGCCTCGTGGGCGGTGAGGCATTGGGTACTCTGTTGGTCGCTCAGACACAGAAAAAGCAGGCCCGCAAGCAGTGGATGGCGGACCATTTGCAGCTGCGCGGCTCTGTGGTGGTGGACGCAGGGGCTGCGGCCAAGGTGCGCGACGAAGGCAAAAGCCTGCTGCCCATCGGCATGACCGCAGTGGAAGGAGATTTCTCGCGCGGTGATGTGATTGCAGTGCGCGACGGGTCCGGGGCCGAGATTGCGCGGGGTTTGGCCAACTATGCTGCGGCAGAAGCGCGTCTTTTGTGTCGCAAACCATCGACAGAATTTGAAAAACTGCTGGGCTACATGGCTGAGCCGGAAATGGTCCACCGCGACAACCTCGTCCTAGCGCAGGGGGCCTAGGTCTCGCCTGGCGGACTTCGGTAAGGCATGCGCACATGCAGCCACTGGGTCGAGCTAACCGTAAGTAGAAACAAAAAACGCCTGCGAATGCAGGCGTTTTTTGTGGGGCTGACAATCGTTCAGCGAGGGGTATCCGATACCGAAGGCATTCCGTCGAGTTCTCCCGGCATGCTGTTTTGCGGATCGGGATCAAAACTGGCGCCGGGAGGGAGTTCCATGCCAGGGTTGACGAGCATGGAGCCCGTACGGAACATGTTGGCCACGCCCGCATGTTCACCCTCGCGGGTGCGCAGACCGCTGCGCAAATAGCGGTTGCGCTGCTCGTGGCGTGGGAGATAACGCGCCAATTCGGTCAGTGCCATCTCGTAAACGCCGCGTTTGAACTCCACCACCACATCCAGCGGAACCCAGTAATCGTTCCACCGCCAAGCGTCGAATTCCGGGTGGTTGGTGGCGCGCAGGTTCAAATCCCAGTCGTGCCCCATCAATTGCAGCAAGTACCAGATCTGCTTCTGGCCCTTGTAGTGGCCGCGAGCGTCGCGGCGGATGTACCGGTCAGGCACCTCATAGCGCAACCAGTCCCGGGTGCGGGCCACCACGCGAACGTGGTTGGGCAATAATCCCACCTCCTCATGCAGCTCGCGGAACATGGCCTGCTCGGGGGTTTCGCCCCGGTCAATGCCACCCTGCGGAAACTGCCAGCTGTGGGTGCGTATGCGCTTGCCCCAAAACACCTGGTTTTTCTGGTTGAGCAGGATGATGCCGACGTTCGGCCGAAAGCCGTCCCGGTCAAGCATAATCAAACCCCAAATTTTTAAACTGTGTCCATTATGCACGGCGCCTAGCGCGCAGCAAGTGGACTGCCCCGTTCTGCCTGCAATCGATTTCCGATGAAAGCCTCCCAATTCTTTATTTCCACCCTCAAGGAAGCTCCGGCGGATGCCGAAGTGGTCAGCCACAAACTCATGACGCGGGCGGGGCTGATCAAGAAGCTGGGCGCTGGCATCTATAACTACATGCCGCTGGGGCTGAGGGTGATCCGCAAGGTGGAAGCCATCGTGCGCGAAGAGATGAACCGCGCCGGTGCTGTAGAGCTGACCATGCCTGTGGTGCAGCCTGCGGAGCTGTGGCAGGAGACTGGGCGTTTTGACAAAATGGGCCCCGAGCTGCTGCGCATCCAGGATCGCCATGGACGCGACTTTGTGGTGCAGCCGACCAGCGAAGAAGTGATCACTGACATCGCCCGCCAGGAGCTTAAGAGCTACAAGCAACTGCCGAAGAACTTCTACCAGATCCAGACCAAGTTCCGCGACGAGCGCCGTCCGCGCTTCGGCCTCATGCGCGGCCGCGAGTTCATCATGAAGGATGCTTATAGCTTCGACCGCGACCAAGCCTCGGCTAAGGCCAGCTACCAGGTCATGGCGCAGGCTTACCGCCGCATTTTTGACCGCTTTGGCCTGACCTACCGTGCCGTGGCGGCCGACAGTGGCGCCATTGGTGGCGACCTCTCCGAAGAGTTCCAGGTGATCGCCGCCACGGGCGAAGACGCCATCGTCTACTGCCCAGAGAGCGATTACGCAGCGAACATGGAAAAGGCCGAAGCGCTGGCCCCCGCCGGTCCACGTGGTGCGGCCACCCAGGCGCTGACCAAGACGGCCACCCCGGGCAAGAGCACCTGTGCCGACGTGGCAGAGCTGCTCGGCGTGCCACTGGCGACCACTGTGAAGTCGCTGGTCTTGGCCACAGACGAAACCAACGAAGCCGGCGAGATCGTCAAGACCCAGGTCTGGCTGCTGCTGCTGCGCGGCGACCATGACATGAACGAGATCAAGGTGGGCAAGGTGCCGGGGCTGGCGGGTTTCCGTTTTGCCACGGTGGGCGAAATCGAAGACCATTTCGGCTGCAAGCCCGGTTACCTGGGTCCCATCGGCCTGAAGAAGCCTTTGAAGATCGTGGCCGACCGCGAAGTCGCCCTGATGGCTGACTGGATCTGCGGCGCCAATGAGGTGGACTTCCACATCACCGGCGTGAACTGGGGCCGCGACCTGCCCGAGCCCGACGCCGTGGCCGATCTGCGCAATGTGGTGGCGGGCGACCGCTCGCCCGACGGCAAGGGCGAGCTGGCGATTGAGCGCGGCATTGAGGTGGGCCACGTGTTCTACCTGGGCACCAAGTACAGCAAGGGCATGAACGCAACGTTCCTGGGCGACGACGGCAAGCCTGCATTCTTCGAGATGGGCTGCTATGGCATTGGCGTGACGCGCCTGCCCGCCGCCGCCATCGAACAAAACCACGACGAGCGCGGCATCATCTGGCCGGACGCCATTGCACCGTTCACGGTGGTGGTCTGTCCTGTGGGCATGGACCGCAGCGAGGCCGTCAAGGCCACGGCCGAGCAGCTCTATGCCGACTTGCTGGCATCGGGTGTAGACGTGATCTTGGACGACCGTGGCGAGCGCCCCGGTGCCATGTTTGCCGACTGGGAGCTGATTGGCGTGCCGCACCGTGTGACCATTGGCGACAAGAGCCTGAAGGAAGGTGTGGTCGAGTACCAGCACCGCCGTGACGCTGCCGCCACCAAGGTCGCCGTAGCGGACATCCTGGCCCATGTGAAGGGCCGCATGGTCGTATGAGCATGTGCGGCGCCTCCTCCATCGCTCCGTCGGCCGCGGCCTCGGGCGGCCCTGTGGGGCTGTCGCGGCGCGGCTGCCTGGTGTCGCTGGTTTCGCTGGCAGCGCCCGCCGCCTGGCTGGGTGCTCCGCAGGTGGCGCATGCTGGCGGGCAGCTGGAGGAGCCCCTGATGGACTCGGTGCGCACCGCGCTTAGCTCTGCCATTGCCAACCAGGCGCCGCCCGAGCCCGAGTTTTTCACCACCGAGGCGCGCCTGCACTACCTGCGGTGGCTGGGCACGCAAAGTGATCGCTTGCGCCCCCGCAAACCGGACCTGGAGGTGCGCCGCGACTTCCTTCAGACCGTCTGGTACGAGTCCAAGCGCGCGGGGCTGGATGTGTCCCTGGTGCTCGGGCTGATCCAGGTAGAAAGTGGGTTCCGTAAATTTGCCGTGTCCAGCGTCGGGGCACGGGGCTACATGCAGGTGATGCCCTTCTGGACGCGCGTGATTGGTGATGGCGACGCGGGCAAGCTGTTTCACATGCAGACCAACCTGCGTTTTGGCTGCGTCATCCTGCGCCACTACATCGACCGGGAGCAGGGCGATTTGTTCATGGCGCTTGGCCGCTACAACGGTAGCCGGGGCCGGTCGCCGTATCCAGACGCCGTCTTTGGTGCTCAGCGCAAGTGGCTGTTTGCCGACCGGCCGCAGTCGCCTGCTGCTTAGAGCCTGTTCACGATATCACAGGGGATCGCGTTGGAGCGCCATCGGGATAAGTGAATGTTTCGGGTGCGCCGCATGGGCTTATGCCCATGCAAGCAGCCAGTGCGTCCAATCACCCGATTGCGCTCCAACCCTTCGGGCAGCGGTCTTTGCGGGCGGTCTGCGGCGTTGCGGCGCTTGCCAATAGCCAGGCTATTGGCTGTACCCCGCACCTTGCACACCATCCCGCAAAGACGGCTGCGCGACCCCTGGGAGATCGTGAACAGGCTCTTGGCGCGATTTGGGCGGCCGTCACACGGGCGCAAGTGGCCCGGAGTCACTAAACACCGGTTCCCGATGGTGCTGAGGGGGTCGGAGCGGCGCCACCAGTGGCTCCGCCCAGCCTGGAGACCATGACCTGATCGATCCGGTAGCTGTCCACGTCCAGCACCTCAAACTTGTAGCCACCCCAGCTCACGCTGTCCGTCCGGCGCGGAACGCGCCGCAGCATCACCATCAGGAAGCCGGCCAGGGTTTCGTAGTCGCCCGCGTGGGGCAGCTCGTCCAGCGACAGTGCGCGCAGCACGTCCTCGACCGGTGTGACGCCGTCGATGAGCCACGAGTTTTCATCGCGCCGCACAATCTGCTCTTCATCCGCCGGGCCCACCAGGTCGCCCATCACGGTGCTCATCACATCGTTCAGCGTGACCACGCCCACCACCAGGCTGTATTCGTTCACGATGACGGCAAAGTCCTCGTGCACCTGTCGGAACTGCTCCAGCACCTCCGACAGCGTGAGCCGGTCTGGGACGATCAGCACCTTGCGCACCAGACTGTCATCGGCCAGCGAAATGGGCTGGTTGTTCAGCACGCGCTGGAACAGGTCCTTGGCATCCACATAGCCCACCACATGGTCGATGTCCCCCTCGCACACGGGGTAGGTTGAGAAAGGCTCGGCCGCAATGCGCAGGCGGATCACGGAGTCCGGCTCGTCGCGCAAGAAAAAAGCCACACGGTCGCGCGGCGACATGGCGCTGGACACCATGCGCGTGTCCAGCTCGAACACATTTGTGATGACCTGCTGCTCGCGGGCGGCCAGCACGCCGGCACGCGCACCCGCTTCCATCATCGCCAGGATGTCGTCCGAGGTGATGCGGTCGTCCCGCAGCGACGACATACCCAGCACCCGGAACAGCGCATCCGCCCCCCGGCTGTAGAACCACACCACAGGGCGCAGCAGCGCCATGCACCAGGCCATGGGCTGCGCCAGCCGCACCACCAGCCGCTCGGGTTCGGCCATGCCCAGGCGTTTTGGGAACAGGTCGGCAAACAGGATGAAAAGGGAGGTGATGACCAGGAACGAGGCGAGAAAGCCCGCCTTCTGCGCGGCTGATTCCGACAGCCACAGGCCGAACAGCGTGGTGAAGTGGGGGCTCAGCGCACCTTCGCCCACGATACCGCCCAGGATGGCCACGGCGTTCTGCCCCACCTGCACCACGGTGAAGTAGTCGCCCGGCTGCTCCTGCATGCGCAGCACCTGGTCCGCCCTGGCATCCCCTTCGTCGGCCATCTGCCGCAGGCGCAGGCGGCGCGCTGCGGCGAGCGAGATCTCGGCCATGGAGAAAAAGGCGCTGGCTGCAATCAGCAGCCCGATGACAAAGAGGCTTTGGGAGAGGGTCATGAATGGCGACGGAGCGTGGCGCTGCGGCACACCGGATGACTGAGTGTATCTGCGCGTTCCGCAGGCACCTATCCCATGTGTGCACTCATCGGGGGGCCTGGTTGGCCTTAGGGGGTGGGGCCCCGAAGGCCAGTCCTGCGGGCGAGCGCAGGACTGGCGGCCGGTGCCTTGTTATTGCACGAAGCCGATGCGGCTACGCCCTGACGCCACCTTGGGCAGGTCAGCAATCTCCACGGTGGATCGGCGGTCCAGCCGCGCATTTCCAAAGCCCGTCATCAGCGCCCGGCGCATTTCGCGCGGCGGCATCTGCGCCAGGTGGTCCAGCACGTCGTCCATCGGCTCCGGGTCCAGCAGGCGGCCCCAGTCGTGCCCTGCGCGGATGCCCTGGTACAGGTTGCGGGCGATGGTGCGCGCCTGCTCCAGCGTGGGCGCCTCCACCTCGAACACGTTCATGCGGTTCAGGATGGGGTCGGGGATGCCGCGCGTGTCGTTGGCGGTGGTGATCCAGATCACCTGGCTGGCGTCGATGGCCACCTCGGCAAACTCGTCGGTAAAGCTCTGGGCCGTGTCGTACTCCAGCAAGCTGTACAGCGCGCCCAGCGGGTCGTACTGTGCATCGCTGCTGGCCTTGTCGATCTCGTCCACCACGATCACGGGGTTGGCGTATTCACCCTCCACCAGCGCCTCGAACACCTTGCCCGGGCGTGCGCCCTTCCACTGTGCGGACGAGCCCGACAGCAGCCAGCCTGCGGTCATGGAGCTCATGGGCAAGAGGTTCATACCCGTGCCCAGCAGCTCGGCCAGGTGGCGAGCAAAGTGGGTCTTGCCGATGCCGGGCGGGCCCAGCAACAGCATGGGCGTGACCTCCAGCCCATCGCTGCTGTCCTGCGCCAGCGCCACGTGGCGCTTGACGTCGTCCAGCACCTCGGTGAAGTTGGGCAACTGCTCGTACAGGCTGGCCATGTCGGGGATGCCCGATGGCTTGACCTGAAAACGCTCCGGGCCGCGCTCCAGCATGCGTTCGTACACGGTGCGCAGGGTTTCGTATTCCCTCTGGTTGCCGGATTCCTGCAGGCGAGCGAGCTTGCGCTCGACATCGCCCGGGTGGAACACATTGCGCATCTGGGCCACCGGCAGGCGCAGGGCAGGTGGCTGGGGAACAAGGCTATGGCTGGTCATTGCATGCTCCTGTGAGGGTTACGTCACGCAATCATTCAAGCACACAACATGCCCGCTGCTCCATCGGAAAAGCCCCTGATTGGTGCCTCTGTTGCGGGCAAACAAAAAGGCCGCCCGAAGGCGGCCCGATGAAGGGTGAGGCAAAGGGCTCGTCGATCAGCCTTCGGTGCCCAGCACCTGCTTGAGTTCGCCCGACTCGTACATCTCCATCATGATGTCCGAGCCGCCGATGAACTCGCCCTTCACGTAAAGCTGCGGGATCGTGGGCCAGTTGCTGTATTCCTTGATGCCCTGGCGAATTTCGTCGTCTTCGAGCACGTTGACGGTGACCACGCTCTTCGGGTCCACGCCACAGGCCTTGAGGATCTGTATGGCGCGGCCGGAGAAGCCACACATGGGGAAGCTGGCGCTGCCCTTCATGAACAGCAGAATGTCGCTGGATTTGACGAGGCCGTCGATGCGTTGTTGGGTGTCGCTCATGGGAAAACTCCTTGAAAGAGGCTGCGGGCGAATGGATGCTGAGGGCCCGCGATGGAGGGATTATTTCACTGTCGGCCATTGCCCGCCTGTGCAGCGTGCGATGTCGGCAAGGTCATTGCGGCTTTGTACCCGCACAAAGCCCTGGGCGGCAAGCAGCGCCTGCACGGCGTCTGCCTGGTCGTAGCCATGCTCCAGCAGCAGCCAGCCGCCCGGCTGCAGGTGCGCGGGCGCCTGGGCGACGATGGTGCGGATGTCTTCGAGGCCGTCTGCGCCGCTGGCCAGGGCCTGCAGCGGCTCATGCGTCAGCGCGGCCAGGTGCGGGTCAGCGCTGGCGATGTAGGGCGGGTTGGAGACGATGGCGTCGAACACGCCATCCACGCCTGCCAGCCAGTTGGCTTGCTGGAACTGCACCGCGAGGCCCAGCCGCTCTGCGTTGGCCTGGGCCACGGCCAGCGCGTCGGCACTGGCATCCACCGCCAGCACCTGGGCATCGGCGCGCTGGCTTTGCAGGGCCAGCGCAATGGCACCGCTGCCGGTGCCCAGGTCCACCACGCGCGGGGCGGACAGGGGGGCGATGACTTCCAGCGCCCAGTCCACCAGGGTTTCGGTGTCGGGGCGCGGGTCCAGCACGCGTGCGTCCACCTGCAGCGGCAGGCCGTAGAACTCCTTGCGGCCGGTGAGGTAGGCCACCGGCTCGCGCGCCACGCGGCGCTGGCACAGGGCGATGAACTGTGCGTGGGTGGCCTCGTCCATCGCGTCGGTGTCGTGCGCCAGCAGCCAGGCACGGCCTGCATCAGGGCGGCCCACGGCATGCAGCAGCAGCAGTTGCGCGTCGATGCGTTGCAGGCCCAGGGTGTGGGCTTGCGCCAAAGCCTGGGCAAGGGTGGGAGAGGCGGTGTTGTTCACTATTGTTTTGATAGCTGCATGGGCATATGAATCAGGCGCTATCAGCCAGTTTGACTCATATTTTTGCTGTGCTTAACCGTTGGAGCCCATTTCCAGCTCTTCAAGCTGCTCGGCCTCGCGCGCATGGGCCAGGGCCTGCAGCACGTCGCCCAGGTCGCCCTCCATCACGTACAGCAGCTTGTACAGCGTGAGGTTGATGCGGTGGTCCGTGAGCCGCCCCTGCGGAAAGTTGTAGGTGCGGATGCGGTCGCTGCGGTCGCCGCTGCCGATCAGGCCCTTGCGCAACGCGGCCTCCTTGGCGGCGCGCTCGCTGCGCTCCTTCTCCTGGATGCGGGCCTGCAGCACCTGCAGCGCCTTGGCCTTGTTGGCGTGTTGGCTGCGGCCGTCCTGGCATTCGGCCACGATGCCGGTGGGCAAGTGCACCACGCGCACAGCCGAGTCGGTCTTGTTGATGTGTTGGCCGCCCGCGCCGGATGCGCGGAAGGTGTCGATGCGCAGGTCGGCGGGGTTGAGCTTGATGGCCTCGTGCTCGTCGGGCTCGGGCATCACGGCCACGGTGCAGGCGCTGGTGTGGATGCGGCCTTGTGTCTCGGTGGCGGGCACGCGCTGCACGCGGTGGCCGCCAGACTCGAACTTGAGCGCGCCGTACACACCGCTACCGGAGGGGCCCGTGCCGGGCTGACCCTCTATGCGCAGCACGATTTCCTTGTAGCCACCCAACTCGGCCGCGTTCTCGCTCACCACCTCCACCTTCCAGCCTACGTTGGCGGCGTAGCGGGTGTACATGCGCGTGAGGTCGCCTGCGAACAGGGCGGATTCGTCACCACCCGTGCCCGCACGGATTTCCACAAACGCGTTGCGCGCGTCGTCGGGGTCCTTCGGTAAAAGCAGGCGCTGCAGTTCGTCTTCCAGTTGCAGCAGCTCGGCCTCGGCACTGGTGATTTCTTCCTGTGCCATCTCGGCCATGTCGGGGTCGGCCAGCATCTCGCGCGCACCCGCCAGGTCGGCCTCGCGCTGCTGGTAGCGGGCGTAGCGGCCGGCGACCTGCGTGACCTCGGCATGCTCGACGGAGATGCGCCGGTACTGCGCCATGTCGCTCATGATGTCTTCGCGCGAGAGCAGGAAGTCGAGTTCGCCCAGGCGCTGTGCGTAGCGCTCCAGCTGGCTTCGGAGAAAGGGTTTCATGGAATTCTGGAAAAAGGATTTGCTACAGATTTGGTAGCTGGTGGCGCATGTAAATCATGCGCCTGAGGCCGATTTGGCTCAAATCGGAACGGCTGTGGAGCGGGCGAGCGCCGCTACAGGCCGTTGTTGTGGGGGGTCTTGCTTTGCGAGCGCAGGAACAGGCGCGAGACGGTCTGGGCCGTCTGGGCGCGCATCTCGGCGTCGCCCGCGCGCAGCTCGGCCAGTGTGCCGTGCAGCATCTTCTGTGTGAGGCCGCGCGATAGGGCTTCGAGCACGGCGTCCACGTCCTCGCCCTTGGCCAGCAGCTTCTTGGCGCGCGCGATTTCCAGCGCGCGCCACTCGTCCGTCTGGGCGTTGAGCTGCTGGATCAGCGGCACCACGCCACCCTCGGCGGCTGCGGGGCTGCGCAGCTCCATCCAGTGCATGAAGCTTTGCACGCCCGCGTCGATGATGGCCTCGGCCTGCGCCACGGCGGCCTGGCGGTTGGCCTGCGCGGTCTGCACCACGGTGGCCAGGTCGTCCACGGTGTACAGGTACACGTCGCCCAGGGCCTTGACCTCGGGTTCGATGTCGCGGGGCACGGCCAGATCTACCATGAACATGGGACGGTGGCGGCGCTTCTTGAGTGCGCGCTCCACAGCGCCCAGGCCAATGATCGGCAGGCTGCTGGCTGTGCAGCTGATGACGGCGTCGAATTCGTGCAGGCGCTCGGGCAGGTCGGCCAGGCGCATTACCTCGCCGCCAAAGCGGGTGGCGAGCTTTTCGCCGCGTTCCAGCGTGCGGTTAGCAATGGCGATCTGCTTGGGGTTCTTGGCGGCAAAGTGCGTGGCGCACAGCTCGATCATCTCGCCCGCGCCGACGAACAGCACGCGGATCTTGGAGAGGTCTTCAAACAGCTGGCTGGCCAGGCGCACGGCGGCGGCGGCCATGCTGATGCTGTGTGCGCCGATCTCGGTGCTGGTGCGCACCTCCTTGGCCACGGCAAAGCTGCGCTGGAACAGCTGGTTGAGCGTGGTGCCTAAAGCGCCGGCCGTCTCGGCGGCGCGCACCGCGTCTTTCATCTGGCCCAGGATCTGGGCCTCGCCCAGCACCATGGAATCGAGCCCGCTGGCCACGCGGAAGGCGTGGCGTGCGACGAGGCTGTCTTCCAGCGTGTAGGAGTGCGAGCGCAGCAGCGCGGGGCTCACGCCGCCGCTGTGGGCCAGCCAGCCCAGCGTGTGGTCCACTGCGGGCTGGTCGCCGGCACAGTAAATTTCGGTGCGATTGCAGGTGGAGATGATGGCGGTTTCCACCCCGGGGTGGCGGCTGGCAGCGCCGCCAGAGTTGCCCAGCGACTGGCGCAAACCGTGCAGCGTGGGGGCGATCTGATCGAGCGCAAACGCAAACCGGCCGCGCAGATCGAGCGGCGCGGTGGTGTGGTTGATGCCGAGGGCCCAGACTGCCATAAGCTGCAATTATAAAATTGTTGGCCCGAACAGGCGGCCTTGCTTGTTCAAGCCTTGATTTGGGTCAATTCCATGGGTCCGCTGGACATCGTCAACCACCTCCTCAACTTTGTCGCACCCGCTGCCGCCATGGCGCTCGTGCTGGTGCTTTCGGGCCGTCTGGTGGGCTCCCGGAGTGCCTCTGCGATGTCTGTATGGCTGCGTTGGGCGATTCTGTTTGCCGTGGGGGTGGCGGTGCTCGCGGCAGGGCTGGTGCTGTGGGGACGTGACGGCAAGATGCTCACCCATGCCGCGCTGGTGGTGGCCTGCGCCACCTGCCAGTGGGTGCTGGTGCGGGGCTGGAAGGCTTGAAGCTTTCAGCAAGCCGTCACGTGTTTTGAGGGTTTGCGAGAGGTGCTCTGGAGGGCTGTTGCGCCCTGGGGTCTGATAGCCTCTTTGCATCTTCCCATGCAGCCGCCATGGCCCGCGCCGACGGAAGTGGCAAGCATCCCTCATACCCACAACCAATGCTGGAGACAACCCCATGAAGCTGCTGCGTACCTGCATCACCCTGGCCGCAGGACTGGCCTTGTCTGCCGCCGTGCACGCGCAGGCTTTTCCGTCCAAACCCATTCGTGTGGTGGTGGGTTTCCCGGCCGGCGGGCCGCTGGATCAGCATGCGCGTTTGCTGTCCGACAAGCTGCAGGCCGTGCTGGGCCAGCCTGTGGTGATGGACTACAAGGCCGGTGCTGGTGGCACCGTGGGCGCGCAGGATGTGATGAAAGCTCCCCCGGATGGCCACACCATCATGCTGGCCAACACTGGAGTGATGGTGATCAACCCTGCGCTCTACAGCCGCCTGCCGTATGCCACCCTCAAGGACTTTGTGCCCGTGGCGCGCACGGCCATGCAGCCTCTGGCCTTGCTGGTCAACACCAGCGTGCCCGCCAAGAACCTGCAGGAGTTCATGGCCTATGCCAAGTCACGGCCCGGCCAGGTCAACTTTGGCTCGGCGGGCAATGGCGGCATCAGCCACCTGGTGCCCGAGATGTTCAAGACCGCCACGGGCCTGTTCATGGTCCACATCCCCTACCGGGGCAGCGCGCCGGCGTTCACTGATCTCATGGGCGGGCAGGTGCAGTTCATGGCCGAGAGCATTCCCCAGGCTGCTGCGTACCACAAGCAAGGCAAGGTGCGTGCCCTGGCCGTGACCAGCAAGGAGCGCAACCCTGCGCTGCCCGACGTGCCCACCGTGATCGAAAGCGGCATCAAGGGCTTTGAGGTGGTCGGCTTCTATGGCTTTCTGGCCCCTGCGGGCACGCCCAAGGACGTGGTCAACAAGCTCAGCGATGCCTTCGGCCAGGTGCTGCAGATGCCCGATGTGCGCAACCGCATGGTGAGCCAGGGGGCAGATCCGGCGTTTCTGGGCGCGGACGACTTTGCCAAGTTCCTGGCCGCCGAGATGCCCCGTTGGGCCGACGCCGTCAAGAAGTCCGGCGCGAAGCTCGATTGACCCCCTGAGGCGCCGCGCCCCTTTCCCGTGATGGGGACGCCACCGGTGGCCCGGCAAGGCCGGTCCACAGTGCCCGCTGGCTTGGGGCGGGTTGGTTTGAAGATGCGCCCTATGGCGTGGCGGGCGAGAAGAAGTCCACGCGGTCGGTGATGATGCCGTCCGTGCCCAGCGCGATGAGGCGCTGCGCCGCCCAGTCGTCGTTCACCGTGTAGCTCAGCGTGCGCATGCCCAGGCCGTGGACTTGTGCCACCAGGGTCTGGTCCCACAGCGCGTGGTTGCACACGATGGCCACACAGCCGAGCGCCTGGGCCTTGTCAAAGCACCCGTCCCACAGCGCGTCGATGAGCAGCGCGCGGGGCAGGTGGGGCGCGGTGGCCATGGCGCCCGCCAGTGCCTCGGGCTTGAACGACGAGAACAAGGGCGGCACGGCCTGGCCTTGCCACAGGCGCGCAGCGTATTCGCCCACCACGCGGCCCGTGACGTCTTCCTGGCCTGGTGTGGGCTTGATCTCGATGTTCAGGAAATAGCCGTTGGCGATGCAGTAGCGCGCCAGGCTCTCCAGCGTGGGCATGGGTTCGCCCGCGTAGCTGCGGGAGTGCCAGGCGCCCGCGTCCAGCTGCGACAAAACCGCCCACGGGTGATCGCCCCCTGTGGGGCTGGCCGCTGAGCCCAATGCGTGCGAGCCATTGGTCGTGCGGCCCAGGGTGGCGTCGTGCATCAAAAATGGCACGCCGTCGGCACTCAGCTTGGCGTCGCATTCGAACATGCGGTAGCCGTACTGGGCGCCCAGCCGGAAGGCGGCCAGGGTGTTCTCGGGGGCCAGCTTGCCAGCGCCACGGTGGGCGATCCAGCGGGGGTAGGGCCAGGGAGCGAGGGTGGGCGAGGATACGCTCATGCAGGTTCACCAAATTTCAGCAGGTTGCCATGGGGGTCGATGACATGCATCTCCTTCATGCCCCAGGGCTGGACGGTGGGAGGTGCCAGTTGCAGGCCGCGTGCCGTGAAATCCGCGTGCAGCAACCCGGTGTCTGCACGCACGTAGCACGAAGTGTTTTCTGCAATGTGGCGCTCGGTGCAGCGCCAGAAGTGCAGCTCACAGCCATCGCGCTGCACGATGAGGTAGTTATCCACTTCGAGCAACGCAGTGAAGCCCAGCCGCTCGCTGTAGAACTGCCGGGTCTCCGCCAGGTGCAGGGAGGCCAGCACCGGTACGGTGGCCAGAATCCCGCGCCCGGCGCGGGCTGCTTCGGGCCGCTGCATGGGCTCAGTCGGGTATGCGTTTGCCCGTGGTGGCATCAAAAGCGTGCAGGCGGTCAGGACGCGGCACGACGTGGATCACAGTATCCGGCAGCGGCGCGTGGGTGCCTTCTTCCACACGCACGATGATCTGCTCGCCGTTGATGCGGCCATAGATCAAGCGCTCGGCGCCCAGCAGCTCCACAGTTTCGACGGTGACGGCCCAGCCTTCGCTGCGCACGTCCAGATGCTCCGGGCGGATGCCCAGGATGGTGCCGGGCTTGGCGCTGGGGGCGTTCTTGAGCAGGTTCATCGGCGGCGAGCCGATGAAGCTGGCCACGAAAGTGGAGGCCGGTGTGTGATAGACCTCTTCGGGTGTGCCGAACTGCTCCATGTTGCCCGCGTTCATGACGATCATGCGCTGGGCCAGCGTCATGGCCTCGACCTGGTCGTGCGTCACGAACAGGCTGGTGATGCCCAGTTCGCGGTGCAGTTTCTGGATCTCCAGGCGGGTTTGCGCACGCAGCTTGGCGTCCAGGTTGGACAGCGGCTCGTCAAACAGGAACACCTGGGGCTGGCGCACGATGGCGCGGCCCATGGCCACCCGCTGGCGCTGCCCGCCCGACAGCTCGCGCGGCTTGCGCTCCAGCAGGTGGCCGAGTTCGAGGATCTTGGCGGCCTTGTCCACGCGCGCCTTGATCTCTTCCTTGGGCACCTTGGCGATCTTCAGGCCGTAGGCCATGTTCTCGAAGTTCGTCATGTGGGGGTAGAGAGCGTAGTTCTGGAACACCATCGCGATGTCGCGCTGGGCGGGTTCCAGGTTGTTGACCACGCGGTCACCAATGCGCAACTCGCCGCCAGAGATTTCTTCCAGGCCTGCCACCATGCGCAGCAGTGTGGACTTGCCGCAGCCCGAGGGGCCCACGATGACGACGAATTCGCCATCCTTGACCTCGGCGTTCACGCCGTGGATGACCTGGTTGGCCTTGGGGCCCACGCCGTAGCGCTTGACGATGTTACGAAGAGAGAGGGATGCCATATGTGCAATGAATTTGATAGCTATGGGTGCTTATTGAATAAGCGCTAGCAGGGTTTTGTCTTATTTTTCGGTATCCACCAGGCCTTTGACGAACCAGCGCTGCATGACCACCACAACGAACGCGGGAGGCAGCATGGCCAGGAGGGCCGTGGCCATCACGATGTTCCACTCGTTGCCCGCATCGCCACCGGCCAGCATGCGCTTGATACCGATGACCACGGGGTACATGTCCTCGGACGTGGTCACCAGAAGCGGCCACAGGTACTGGTTCCAGCCGTAGATGAACTGGATCACGAACAGCGCGGCAATCGATGTGCGTGACAGGGGCACCAGGATGTCCTTGAAAAAGCGCATGGGGCCAGCGCCGTCCACTCGCGCGGCCTCCACCAGCTCATCGGGTACCGTCAGGAAGAACTGGCGGAACAGGAAGGTGGCGGTGGCCGAAGCGATCAGCGGCACAGTGAGGCCCGCGTAGGTGTTGAGCATGCCCAGGTTGGAGACCACCTGGTAGGTGGGACCGATGCGCACTTCCACCGGCAGCATCAACGTGATGAAGATGAGCCAGAAGCAGATGCCCTTGAAGGGGAAGCGGAAGTACACGATGGCAAACGCCGACAGCAGCGAGATGGCGATCTTGCCCACCGTGATGACCATGGCGGTGACAAAACTCACCCACATCATGCGGGCCACCGGCGCTGTGGAGCCGGCGCCTGCGCCGCCGCCAAACAATGCGTCGTGGTAGGTCTGCCAGAAGTTGCTGCCGGGCACCATGGGCATGGGCACCTGCACGATGTCCTGCGCGGTGTGTGTGGAGGCCACGAAGGCCAGGTACAGCGGGAAGCCGACGATGATCACGCCCAGCACCATGATGAGGTGCGAGAACGCGGTGAGGTAAGGACTACGTTCAACCATTGGAATCTTTCAGAACCGAAGGATGGCCCACGGCGCTTGGATAGGACACGATGCAGGCGAGGGCCGCCGAGCAAGGGCCGCCCCGCCGTGAGGGCGGCGTCCCCCTGGAGGGGGTAGGCGCGAAGCGACTCAGGGTGTGCTTCATATCAGTACTGCACTTTCTTCTCGACGTAGCGGAACTGGATGACGGTGAGCACCACCACGATGGCCATCAGCACCACCGATTGCGCAGCCGAGCCGCCCATGTCCATGGCCTTGAAACCATCGTGGTACACCTTGTAGACCAGGATGGAGGTATCGCGTCCGGGGCCACCCTGGGTGGTCGAATCCACGATGGCAAAGGTGTCGAAGAACGCGTACACGACGTTGATCACCAACAGGAAGAACGTGGTGGGCGACAGCAGCGGGAACTGGATGCTCCAGAACCGGCGCCAGGGGCCTGCACCATCGATGGCTGCGGCTTCGATCAGCGACTTGGGGATGGACTGCAGCCCTGCCAGAAAGAACAGGAAGTTGTAGGAAATCTGCTTCCACACCGCTGCAATCACGATCAGCGCCATGGCGTGGTCGGAGTTGAGCATGTGGTTCCAGTCAAAGCCCGACTGGCGCAGCATGTAGGCCACCACACCCAGCGAGGGCGAGAACATGAACATCCACAGCACACCTGCCACCGCAGGGGCGACGGCGTAGGGCAGCAGCAGGGCGGTCTTGTAGACGATGGCGCCCTTGATGATGCGGTCGGCAAAGATCGCGAGGATCAGTGACAGGCCGATGCCCACCACCGCCACCAGGATCGAGAAGAAAGCCGTGGTTTTGAACGAGGCGAGATAGCCCGGGTCTTCAAACAGGGCCTTGAAGTTGTCCAGCCCCACCCATTCGGTGGACATGCCAAAGCTGTCCTGCATCTGGAACGACTGCACCAGGGCCTGGCCTGCAGGCCAGAAGAAGAACACGCTGATGATGACCAACTGGGGCGCCAGAAGCACCCAGGGCAGCCATGCAGAGCGGAAAAGTACGCGTTTTTCCATGACGAAACTCTCAAAAAGAAAACCCCGCCGCCCCGTGAACCATGCTGGTTGACGGGGCGGCGGGCTTTCGATGCCACCCAGCCGGGTGGCCAGGTGGCATCGACAGATGGTGGACCGTGCTTACTTGTTGGCGCGTGCGAAGCGGGCCAGCTGCTCGTTGCCACGTGTCACGGCGGTGTCCAGGGCTTCCTTGGGCGACTTCTTGCCCGACCAGATCTGTTCGGTTTCCTCGTCGATGATCGAGCGGATCTGCACGAAGTTGCCCAGGCGGATACCGCGCGACTTGTCGGTGGCCTTGCGGATCATCTGCGTCACGGCCACGTCGGTGCCGGGGTTCTTGTCATAGAAGCCGGATGCCTCGGTGAGCTTGTAGGCACCCATGGTCACAGGCAGGTAGCCTGTGCGCTGGTGGCTGGCGGCCTGCACCTTGGTGTCGTTCAGGAAGTTCAGGAAGCTGGCCACGCCCTTGTATTCCTCGGGCTTCTTGCCGGCCATCACCCACAGGCTGGCGCCGCCGATGGCGGTGTTCTGCGGGGCACCCTTCACATCAGGGTAGTAAGGCAGGGTGGAGATGCCGTAGGCAAACTTGGCTTCCTTGGCCACGCGGGCGTACAGACCCGACGAGCCGGTGATCATGGCGCATTCACCAGAGGGGAAGGACGCATCGGCCGTGTTGTTGCGGCCCTTGTAGACGAAGCTGCCTTCCTTGGAGGCCTTGGCCAGGTTCTCGAAGTGGCGAACGTGCAGCGGGGTGTTGATCTGCAGTTGCGCGTCGTTGCCGTCAAAGCCGTTGTTCTTGGAGGCGAACAGGGTGTTGTGCCACAGCGAGAAGCTTTCCAGCTGCGTCCAGCTCACCCAGCTGGTGGTGAACGGGCAGCTGTGGCCGCTGGCCTTCAGCTTGGAGGCGGCAGCAAACACTTCAGGCCAGGTCTTGGGCGGCTTGTCGGCGTCCAGACCAGCCTTCTTGAAGGCGTCCTTGTTGTAATAGAAGATCGTGGTCGAGCTGTTGAGCGGGTAGCTCAGCATCTGGCCGTTGGGGGCGGTGTAGTAGCCAGCCACTGCAGATACGTACTCGGTGGGTTCAAACTTGAAGCCCGCGTCGTTGAGCACCTTGGCCGCAGGCACGATGGCGCCCTTGCTGGCCATCATGGTGGCGGTGCCCACTTCGAACACCTGCAGAATGTGGGGGGCATTGCCGGCGCGGAAGGCGGCGATGGCGCCAGTCATCGATTCGTCATATTGGCCCTTGTACGTGGGCACGACCTTGTACTGGGACTGGCTGGCGTTGTATTGCTTGGCCAGGTCATTGACCCAGTCGCCCAGCGCTGCACTCATCGAGTGCCACCATTGGATCTCAATGGGTGCCTGTGCTTGCGCAGGTACGCAGACCGACATCGCGACAGCGGCGCAGACCGCCAGAAGCTTCGTTTTCATGAATATTTCCTCCGAGGATGACGAAAAGCACAAGGGCCGGATGCTATGCAGCCTATGTGACATTGATATGTCGTTGTCGCATGACCCCGCGGCCTGCAACAACCGGGGAAACCCCTTGGGGTAACCGTGAGGGGTGCGATTGTGACCTTTTTGTGACAAGGTGTGGCGCATTTGCCGAGGCTTGCAAGGTTTTGTGCAATGCACCATGCTGGTGACCGTTCGCACGCTTGTGCAGCACCGGTTCGTTCGCGCCGTCGCGCGCCGGACTGTCCCCTCCTTTATCCCTCCTCCTTCATAGCCATGGCCACCAATTCGCTCGACAAGAACAAGATCAAGTTTCTGCTGCTCGAAGGCATTCATTCCTCTGCTGTGGATGTGATCCGGGCGGCAGGCTATACGCAGATCGAGACGGTGTCCGGCGCACTGCCCGACGAAGAACTCCAACGCAAGATCGCCGATGTGCACTTTGTGGGCATCCGCTCGCGCACGCAGCTGACCGAAGAGGTGTTTGCCCAGGCCCACAAGCTGGTGGCAGTTGGTTGCTTTTGCATTGGCACCAACCAGGTGGACCTGAACGCGGCGCGCGAGCGTGGCATTGCGGTGTTCAACGCGCCGTACTCCAACACCCGCTCTGTGGCTGAGCTGGTGTTGGCCGAAGCCATCCTGCTGCTGCGTGGCGTGCCCGAGAAGAACGCGGTGGCGCACCGGGGCGGCTGGCTCAAGTCGGCCGACAACGCCTATGAAATCCGGGGCAAGACCCTGGGCATCGTGGGCTATGGCTCCATCGGCACCCAGCTGTCGGTGCTGGCCGAGGCCATGGGCATGCAGGTGGCCTTTTTTGATGTGGTCAACAAGCTGCCCCTGGGCAATGCCCGCCAGGTGCAGCACCTGCACGACCTGCTGGGCCAGAGCGACATCGTGAGCCTGCACGTGCCCGAGCTGCCCTCCACCGAAGGCATGATCGGCGCCGCCGAAATTGCGGCCATGAAGCCGGGCGGCATCCTCATCAACGCCGCGCGAGGCACGGTGGTGGATATTGAAGCGCTGGCTGCAGCGCTCCAGGCCAAGAAGCTGCTGGGCGCCGCCATCGACGTGTTCCCGGTCGAGCCGCGCACCAACAAGGATGAGTTTGTGTCGCCCCTGCGCGGGCTGGATAACGTGATCCTGACTCCCCACATCGGCGGCTCCACCATGGAGGCGCAGGCCAACATTGGCCTGGAGGTGGCCGAGAAGCTGGTGAAATACAGCGACAACGGCACCAGCACCTCGTCGGTCAACTTTCCCGAGGTGGCGCTGCCCGCCCACCCCGGCAAGCACCGTCTGCTGCACATCCACCGCAACGTGCCGGGCGTGCTGTCGGAGATCAACCGCATCTTCTCGGACAACCAGATCAACATCTCGGCCCAGTACCTGCAGACCAACGAGAAGATCGGCTACGTGGTCATCGACATCGACGCCGCCTCGTCCGATCTGGCGCTGGACAAGCTGGCCCAGGTCAGCGGCACCCTGCGCAGCCGCGTGCTGTTCTGACACTGTTGCGGGGCCGGTTCCGGCTCTGTCAGACAGCCCCGGCCCGGCAAGCCGCAGGCCGGTGGCTTAAAATCGCGCCCCCACCCCAGGTAGACCCCCATGAATGTACCGATCGCGTTGGCGGCCTTGCAGACGCAGGCCGCCGAGCCTGCCCGACTGCGTGAAATTCCCTATAACTACACCTCGTTTTCCGACCGGGAGATCGTGATCCGGCTGCTGGGGTCTTCATCCTGGGAGGTGCTGGACCAGCTGCGCAAAGAGCGCCGCACGGGCCGTTCGGCCCGCATGCTGTATGAGGTGCTGGGCGATATCTGGGTCGTGCAGCGCAACCCCTACCTGCAGGACGACCTGCTGGACAACCCCTCGCGCCGCAAGCTGCTGGTGGATGCCTTGCAGCACCGCCTGGGCGAGATCGAAAAACGCCGCACCCCCGCAGACGATGCCGAGCGCGACCGTCTCGTCGGTGAGCTGGTCGTCGCCGCGCGACGCGCTGTGGCCGAATTCAACGCCACCTTCGAGCAGGCCGCGCAACTGCGCCGCCAGATCCAGAAAACCCTGGGCCGCCTTACGGCCAAGGACAACATCAAGTTCGACGGCCTCTCCCGCGTGAGCCATGTGACCGACGCGACCGATTGGCGCGTCGAATACCCGTTCGTCGTGCTCACCCCCGACACCGAGGTCGAGATGGCGGGCCTGGTGAAGGGCTGCATCGAACTGGGCCTGACCATCATCCCGCGCGGGGGCGGCACCGGCTACACCGGCGGCGCCATTCCGTTGACGTGGAAGAGCGTGGTCATCAACACCGAAAAGCTCGAAGCCATGACCGAGGTGGAGATGCGCCGCCTGCCGGGCCTGGACCGCGAGGTGGGCACGGTGTGGACCGAAGCCGGCGTGGTCACCCAGCGCGTGGCCGACGCGGCCGAGCGCGCCGGTTTTGTGTTTGCGGTGGACCCGACCAGTGCCGAGGCGTCGTGCATTGGCGGCAATATCGCCATGAACGCGGGCGGCAAGAAGGCCGTGCTGTGGGGCACGGCGCTCGACAACCTGGCCAGCTGGCGCATGGTCACGCCCGACGCCCAGTGGCTGGAGGTGACGCGCCTGGACCACAACATGGGCAAGATCCATGACGTGGAAGTGGCCACCTTCGAGCTGCAGTATTTCGAGGCCGATGGCAAGACGCCCGTGCGCACTGAGCGCCTGAGCATTCCTGGCAAGACTTTCCGCAAGGAAGGCCTTGGCAAGGACGTGACGGACAAGTTCCTGGCGGGCCTGCCCGGCATCCAGAAGGAAGGCTGCGACGGCCTCATCACCAGCGCCCGCTGGGTGGTGCACCGCATGCCCGAGCACACGCGCACCGTGTGCCTGGAGTTCTTCGGCAACGCCAAGGACGCCGTGCCTTCCATTGTGGAAATCAAGGACTTCATGTTCGCCGAGCAAAAGCGCAGTGGCGTGCTGCTGGCGGGCCTGGAGCACCTGGACGACCGCTACCTGAAGGCTGTGGGCTATGCCACCAAGAGCAAAAAAGGCAACGGTGGCCTGCCCAAGATGGTGCTGATTGGCGACATCGCGGGTGACAACGCCGACGACGTGGCCCGCGTGACCAGCGAAGTGGTGCGCCTGGCCAACACCCGCAGCGGCGAAGGCTTTGTGGCCATCACGGCCGATGCGCGCAAGAAGTTCTGGGCCGACCGCAAGAAGACGGCGGCCATCAGCCGCCACACCAACGCCTTCAAGATCAACGAAGATGTGGTGATCCCGCTGCCGCGCATGGCCGAGTACACCGACGGCATCGAGCGCATCAACATCGAGCTCTCCCTGCGCAACAAGCTCAAGCTGTGCGACGCGCTGACCGAGTTCTTCGAGCGTGGCAACCTGCCCCTGGGCAAGCACGACGCCGACGACGAAGTGCCCTCGCCCGAACTGCTGCAAGACCGCGTGGCCCAGGCCATCGCCCTGGTGGAAGAGGTGCGCGCCCTATGGCAGGGCTGGCTGCACGATGTGGAAACGCTGTTCCCCCAGCTGCAGGACCATACCCTGCGCGCCAGCTGGAAGACCCAGCTGCGGGCGCCCCTGCAAGGCATCTTCACTGGCGCGGCGTTCAAGCCCATCCTGGACGAGGCCGTGGCCATCCACAAGCGCGTGCTCAAGGGCCGCGTGTGGGTGGCGCTGCACATGCACGCAGGCGACGGCAATGTGCACACCAACATCCCGGTCAACAGCGACGACTACGAGATGCTGCAAACGGCCCACGAGGCCGTGGCGCGCATCATGGTGCTGGCGCGCAGCTTGAACGGCGTGATCTCGGGCGAACACGGCATTGGCATCACCAAGCTGGAGTTTTTGACCGATGAAGAGCTGCGCCCCTTTGCCGAGTACAAGCGCAAGGTGGACCCGGAAGGCCGCTTCAACAAAGGCAAGTTACTCCGAAATCAGGAGCATTCGGGGCATATTCAACCAGCGCTTGGTGCCGATTTGGCTTCAAAACCGGCGCTGCATGCCGATTTGACCAACGCCTACACACCCAGCTTCGGCCTGATGGGACATGAGTCGCTGATCATGCAGCAGAGCGACATCGGCGCCATTGCCGATTCGGTCAAGGACTGCCTGCGCTGCGGCAAATGCAAGCCCGTGTGCTCCACGCACGTGCCGCGCGCCAACCTGCTGTACAGCCCACGCAACAAGATCCTGGCCACCTCGCTGCTGGTCGAGGCGTTCCTGTACGAAGAGCAGACCCGCCGGGGCGTGAGCATCAAGCACTGGCAGGAGTTCGAGGACGTGGCCGACCACTGCACGGTGTGCCACAAATGCGAGAGCCCTTGCCCGGTGAAGATCGACTTCGGCGACGTCACCATGAACATGCGCAACCTGCTGCGCAAGATGGGCAAGAAGACCTTCCGCCCCGGCAATGCATTGGCCATGACCATGCTCAACGCCACCAACCCGGACACCATCAAGCTGATGCGCTCGGCCATGGTGGACGTGGGTTTCAAGGCCCAGCGCATGGCCGTGGACCTGCTGCGCAAGGTGGGCCGCAAGCAAACTGCCAAGCCGCCCGCGACGGTGGGCACGGCTCCGATCAAGGAGCAGGTGATCCATTTCATCAACAAGAAGCTGCCCGGCGGCCTGCCCAAGAAGACGGCGCGCGCGCTGCTCGACATCGAGGACAAGGACTACGTGCCGATCATCCGCAACCCGCAGGCCACCACGGCCGAGACGGAGGCGGTGTTCTACTTCCCGGGCTGTGGCTCGGAGCGCTTGTTCTCGCAGGTGGGCTTGGCGACCCAGGCCATGTTGTGGCACGCGGGCGTGCAGACCGTGTTGCCGCCCGGTTACTTGTGCTGCGGCTACCCCCAGCGCGGCTCGGGCCAGTTCGACAAGGCCGAAAAGATGATCACGGACAACCGTGTGCTCTTCCACCGCGTGGCCAACACGCTCAACTACCTGGACATCAAGACCGTGGTGGTGAGCTGCGGCACCTGCTACGACCAGCTGCAGGGCTACGAGTTTGACAAGATATTCCCGGGCAGCCGCATCATCGACATCCACGAATATCTGCTGGAAAAGGGCATTCAGCTGCAAGGCAAGGGCGCCTACCTGTACCACGAGCCCTGCCACAACCCCATGAAGCTGCAGGACTCGATGAAGACCGTGAAGGCGCTGGTGGGCGAGCAGGTCTTGAAGAGCGAGCGTTGCTGCGGCGAGTCGGGCACGCTGGGTGTGACCCGGCCCGACGTGTCCACGCAGGTGCGCTTCCGCAAGGAAGAAGAGATCAAGAAGGGCGAAGCCCAGCTGCGTGCCAGCGGTGCTGTCGGCGCGCAGGACAACGTGAAGATCCTCACCAGCTGCCCCAGCTGCCTGCAGGGCCTGAACCGCTACGAAGGCGACCTGAACAACGGCTTGCTCGAAGCCGACTACATCGTGGTCGAGATGGCGCGCGAGATCCTGGGCGAGAACTGGATGCCCGAGTACGTACACCGTGCCAACAACGGCGGCATTGAGCGGGTGCTAGTCTGATGACCTGCCCCTTGTGCGCTGAAGACGGCGGCGCATTGGTCTGGCGTGGCGAGCGCCTGCGTGTCATCCGTGCGCAGGAGGCGGGGTTTCCCGCCTTCTACCGCGTGGTCTGGGATGCGCATGTGGCCGAGTTCTCGGACCTGGCTGCAGCCGACCGCGTGCACTGCATGGAGGCTGTGACGATGGTGGAGCAGGCGCTGCGCCAGCACCTGTCGCCCACCAAGGTCAACATCGCAGCGCTGGGCAACATGGTGCCGCACCTGCACTGGCATGTGATTGCGCGGTTTGACTGGGACAGTCACTTTCCATCGCCCGTGTGGGCGGCGGCGCAGCGGCCCAGCCCGGCGGCGCAAGAGGCCGGCGTGCGGACCCTGCTGCCCGCGCTGGAGGCGCAGTTGCAATCGCGGCTGGCGCAGTTGCCTACCCGGTAACCCTGTTTGCGGTGTGCCCCGGAGCGGGTGGGACAATCGCGGAGGTTGTTTCTGACAACAGTTTTCTCACAGGTGAATCCATGGCAGGTTTGAAAGCGGGTGCGCCCACGCCGCAGGCCCTGACGGTGCATGAACAGTCGCGCGTGCTGGAGGTGGGCTTTTCGGATGGCGCCACATTCCGCATTCCGTTCGAGCTGATGCGCGTGTACTCGCCCTCGGCCGAGGTGCAAGGCCACGGCCCAGAGCAGGAGGTGCTGCAGACGGGCAAGCGCAATGTGGCGCTCATCAACCTGGAGCCTGTGGGCAACTACGCCGTCAAGCCCACGTTCTCCGACGGCCACGACAGCGGCATCTTCACCTGGGACTATCTCTACGAGCTGGGCCAGAAGCAGGACGCACTGTGGGCCCAGTACACCGAGCGGCTGGCTGCTGCGGGGGCCGATCGCGACGCGCCCATGGCGCCCAAGGGTGGTGCAGGGGGCCACGCCTGCGGCAGTCACTGACGCCCTCGGCAGGCCTGTTCAGGGGCCCGCCGCCAAAAGCCGCACAAGTCCCTGTGCGGCAAGGTGCTATTGAAAATATAGCTATCAGCGCAATATTTGCTTGCGCTAGCGGCTGTTTTTGTTTCAATAGTGTTCTCCAAATTGCGACAGATGCCCCAATTCAGTGCGGGGTTGTCGCTGTACCTCTGGCGTTCACGCGCCTAGCATGATTCTTATGAGCACCACGCATTTCGGTTTTCAGTCGGTGGACGAGCAGGAAAAGGCACGCCGTGTGCGCGGTGTGTTTGATTCCGTGGCATCCAAGTACGACGTGATGAACGACCTCATGTCGGCGGGCCTGCACCGTGCCTGGAAGGCCTACACCGTGATGGTGGCCAACCTGCGCGAAGGCAGCCAGGTGCTGGACATTGCGGGTGGCACCGGTGACCTGGCACTGGCGTTTTCCAAGAAGGTGGGGGCATCGGGCCGTGTGGTGCACACCGACATCAACGAAGCCATGCTGCGCGTGGGCCGTGACCGGCTCATCAACGAGGGCGTGGTGCTGCCTACGCTGGTCTGCGACGCTGAAAATCTGCCGTTCCCCGACGCGCATTTCGACGTGGTGAGCGTGGCTTTTGGCTTGCGCAACATGACCCACAAGGACCACGCCATTGCCGAAATGTGCCGTGTGCTCAAGCCCGGCGGCAAGCTGCTGGTGCTGGAGTTTTCCAAAGTGGCGCAGCCGCTGACCAAGGTGTACGACTGGTACTCGTTCAAGGTGCTGCCCCAGCTGGGCAAGCTGGTAGCGGGCGACGACGCGAGCTACCGGTATCTGGCGGAGTCCATCCGCATGCACCCGGGGCAGGAAGAACTCAAAAGCCTCATGCAGAAAAATGGTTTTGGGCATGTGGACTATCACAACATGACGGGGGGCATTGTGGCCCTCCATGTTGGAATCAAGTGCTGAGCGGTTTGCTCGGTCGATAACGGAGACGGAGAAGTCATGATGAAACTGTGGTCTGTGGTGTTGGTCGCGATGCTGGCGTTTGCGCACGCCGATGCCGACGCCGCGCGGCGACTGGGTGGTGGCAAATCGGTGGGCAAGCAGTCCAGCAATGTGACGCAGCGCGATTCGGCCACGCCGCCCGCCACGCCGGGCGCACCGGCGCAGGGCGCCACCAACACGGCTGCAGCGGCCAAGCCCGCTACCGCCACGCCGGCAGCGGCTCCGGCCGCACCGGCCAAGAAGCCCTGGGGCGCCATGCTGGGTGGCCTGGCAGCGGGTCTGGGCCTTGCCTGGCTGGCGCACTCGCTGGGTTTGGGCGCGGGCTTTGGCAACATCCTCATGATTGCATTGCTGGCACTCGCGGCGTTTGCCATCTTCAAGATGGTCATGCGGTCGCGCAACGGCGGTAGCAATGGCTCGGGCAATGCTGCAGGTGGTGCTCCGTTCGCCTTTCAGGGCGCAGGGGCTGCAACGCCCGCTGCTGCCCAGGTGCCGCCGCAGTACAGCCCCAACAACGTGGGCAACGACGCATCGGCCCGCCCCTGGGAGCGCAGCAGCATGGCATTTGATGCCTCGCGTGCCGGGCAGGGTGGCGTGGGTTCGGGTGTGGTGATCGGTTCGGGCCTGTCGGGTTCGCAGAACTGGGGTGTGCCCGCAGATTTCGACACCGAGGGTTTCCTGTCGGCCGCCAAGCGTAACTTTGTGACCTTGCAGGGCGCGTGGGACCGTTCGGATATCGCCACCCTGCGGTCCATGATGACGGACAACATGCTCGACGAGATCCGCACCCAACTGGCCGAGCGCGAAGCCCACCGGGGCACGCAGCCCAATCACACCGATGTGGTCATGATCGAAGCGCAACTGTTGGGCATCGAAGACCTGGGCGACGGCTACATGGCCAGCGTCGAGTTCTCGGGCATGATCCGTGAAGAACCCTCGGCCGGGCCCAGCCCCTTCCGTGAGGTCTGGAACATGACCAAGCCCAAGGCTGGCAACACCGGCTGGCTGGTGGCAGGCGTGCAAGCCCTGCAGTAAACGCAGCCCACGGGGCCCCTGCGCGCCAGGGGCATTCCAGTTCAGGGAATAATCGGGGACTATGGCAACACCACAGTCCCCTTTTCCTTTTCTGGACGGCCTCTTCGAGCGCCTGGCAGCCGGCCCGCAGCCCCCGCAATGGCTGGTCCACGAGGTGCAGCAGCGCCTGGTGCTGTTTCTCAACCATGTGCTGATGCAGGAGAAAGAGGCCACGGACCGGCTGGTGCGCCAAAAGGGCCGCATTGCACGGGTGCAGTGGCGGGCTTACTCCCTGTCGTTGGTCATCACCCCTGCAGGCCTGTTCAACCTGGCGTCCGAGTCTGCGGTGCCAGACCTGCGGCTGGAAGTGACCGATACCTCCCCCATCACCCTTGCCCAGGCTGCTTTGCGTGGCGACAAGCCCTCCATCCGCATTGAGGGCGATGTGCAACTGGCGGCCGAGATCAACTGGCTGGTGGACCATGTGCGCTGGGACGTGGAAGAAGACCTGGCCCGCGTGATCGGAGACGCCACTGCGCACACCCTGGCGCAGTTCGCCAGCCGGGCTGCGCAGGCCCTGCACCAGTTTGTGGGTTCGCGCATGGCTGCTGCTGGCGGGGCTCCGTCCTCGGCGGTGGCACCGATGGCCCCCATGGCGCCAAGCTCTCCGGCCGCTGCGTCGCTGTCGCCCTCGGGTGGTTCCGACCGGGCCGACGCATGAAGCGCTTCTTGCGGGGGGCTGCCATCCTGTGGGTGGTGTTCCGGTTCGGCCTGGATGGCTTGCTGCTCGACAGCTTTCAAAAGCCCTGGCTGCGTATGGTCTCGCGCATCGTGTCCATCGGGCGCAATCTGGATGCCCCGCGTGGGCAGCGCCTGCGCGAGGCGCTGGAGAGCCTGGGGCCCATCTTCGTCAAGTTCGGCCAGGTGCTGTCCACCCGCCGCGACCTGCTGCCGCCCGATATAGCCGACGAACTGGCCCGCCTTCAGGACCGCGTGCCGCCGTTCGACCCTGACATTGCCATCGCCACCATCGAGCGTGCCTTCCGCCGCCCGGTGGACGAGGTGTTCACTTCCTTTGACCGCACACCGGTGGCCAGCGCGTCCATAGCCCAGGTGCATTTCGCCACGCTGCGTGACCGGCAGGGCATTGAGCGCGAGGTGGCCGTCAAGGTGCTGCGGCCGGGCATGCTGCCAGTGATCGAGAAGGACCTGAGCCTCATGCGCATGATGGCGGGCTGGGTGGAGAGTCTGTCGGCCGACGGCAAGCGCCTCAAGCCCCGTGAGGTGGTGGCCGAGTTCGACAACTACCTGCACGACGAACTGGACCTGGTGCGCGAGGCAGCCAACGCTGCGCAGCTGCGCCGCAACATGACCGGGCTGGACCTGGTGCTGATCCCTGAAATCTTCTGGGACTTCTGCCACCCCGAGGTCATGGTGATGCAGCGCATGAACGGTGTGCCCATCAGCCAGATTGACCGCCTGCGCGAAGCCGGTGTGGACATCCCCAAGCTGGCGCGCGACGGCGTCACCATCTTCTTCACCCAGGTGTTCCGCGATGGGTTCTTTCACGCCGACATGCACCCGGGCAACATTCAGGTGAGCCTGGAGCCCGCTACTTTTGGCCGCTATATCTCGCTGGACTTCGGCATCGTGGGCACGCTGACTGAAGTGGACAAGGAATATCTGGCGCAGAACTTTGTGGCGTTCTTCCGGCGCGATTACAAGCGGGTGGCCGAGCTGCACATCGAAAGCGGCTGGGTGCCCCCGGAAACGCGGGTCAATGACCTCGAATCGGCCATTCGCGCCGTGTGCGAGCCATATTTTGACCGCCCGCTCAAAGAAATCTCGCTGGGCCTGGTGCTGATGCGCCTTTTCCAGACCTCGCGCCGCTTCCATGTCGAGATCCAGCCCCAGCTGGTGCTGCTGCAAAAGACCCTGCTCAACATCGAGGGCCTGGGCCGCGAGCTGGACCCGGACCTGGACCTGTGGAGCACAGCCAAGCCGTTCCTTGAAAAGTGGATGCTGGAGCAGATGGGCCCCCAGCGCCTGTTGCGCGAGCTGCGGGCGGAGGCGCCGCACTATGCCAAGCTGCTGCCCGAGCTGCCGCGCCTTATCTACGACGCGCTGCGGCAGCGCCCGGCAGACCACCAGCCTGCACTGCGTGAACTGCTGGAAGCGCAAAAACGCACCAACAGGCTGCTGCAGTCCATTGTTTATGGCGGGGTGGGGTTTGTGTTGGGGCTGCTGGCGATGCAGCTGTTCATGCGCATCCGGGTTTTTTAGTGTCTGCGGCACAAAAGTTGCCTTCATAATCCGCAGCAATTTTGTAACGTATTTGTAAGCGGGGCTGCGGCCCCATGGTTGTCAGGCGCCGCAGAGTGACCACCTAGGTCACTCTGCGCGCGCGCTGCCTTTTTCGCTACCACCCCTGGAGTTTTGGAGCGGCGCCATGCTGTTGTCATTCATCGTTCTGTACCTGCTGGTTTCGATTGGTGTGGGCCTGTATGCCGCCACCCGCGTGCACAACACCGCCGACTATGCGGTGGCCGGGCGCAGTCTGCCTCTGGCCGTCGTGATTGCCACCACGTTTGCCACCTGGTTTGGCTCGGAAACCGTGCTGGGCGTGTCGGCCCGGTTTGTGGACGGAGGCCTGGGAGCCGTCGTGGAAGATCCGTTCGGTGCGTCCATGTGCCTGGTGCTGGTGGGGCTGTTTTTTGCCTACAAGCTGTACCAGAAGAACCTCATCACCCTGGGCGACTACTACCGCCAGCGCTATGGCCGCGTGATTGAGGTGGCCTGCTCGGCCATCATCATGTTCAGCTACCTGGGCTGGGTGGCGGCGCAGATCACGGCCCTGGGCCTGGTGTTCAACCTGCTCACCCAAGGCGCGGTGTCGATCACCATGGGCATGATCATTGGCACACTGGTGGTGCTGGTCTACACCCTGTATGGCGGGATGTGGTCGGTGGCCATGACGGACTTTGTGCAGATGATTGTGATCGGCGTGGGCCTGCTGGCCATCGCATGGTACGCCGCCGACCTCGCGGGCGGTGCTGGCAAGGTGGTGGAGTTTGCAGCGCGCGAAGGCAAGTTCCATTTCTTCCCGACCGGGGGCGTCAAGGAGTGGACATTTTTCATCGCCGCCGCCATCACCATGATGCTGGGCTCCATTCCGCAGCAGGACGTTTTTCAGCGCGTCATGTCGTCCAACAGTGCGGCCACCGCGCGCAAAGGCCCTGTGATCGGCGGCCTGTTGTACCTGCTGTTTGCATTCATCCCGATGTTCGTGGTCACCGCAGCGGTGTTGGTCATGCCCGAGACTGCCCAGGCGCTGCTCAAGGAGGACCCCCAGAAGGTATTGCCCACGCTGGTGATGGAGCGTATGCCGCTGATGCTGCAGGTGGCGTTTTTTGGCGCCTTGCTCTCGGCCATCATGTCCACCGCGTCGGCCACCTTGCTGGCGCCGTCCACCACTTTCGTGGAGAACATCCTGCACAACTTGCGCCCCGGCATGAGCGACCAGCAGACCCTTAAGGCCATGCGCATTTCTGTGCTGGTGTTCACGGCCTGCGTGCTGACCTATGCCGTCACCATGCAGGGCACCTCGATCTACGAACTGGTGTCGGGCGCCTACCAGGTGCCACTGGTGGGGGCTTTTGTGCCGCTGGTGTTTGGCCTGTACTGGAAGCGCGCCACCACCCAGGGGGCGCTGCTGGCGGTGGTCATGGGGCTGGGGGTGTGGCTGTTGTTCGTGGCCAGTCCCATGTTGTCGGAGGCCTTTCCGCAGCAACTGGCCGGGGTGCTGGCCGCTTTGGTGGGCATGCTGGCAGGTTCGCTGGCCCCTCAGTGGATCGACGACCACAAGGGGCATGTCACCCATTACCAGGGCAGCGCCAGCTGAATGCTCGGCCCCGCACCATGGCGCGGGTCTTGCGGATGGGCATGCCGCCTATAATTGAGGGTTTTGCACTTTCCCTCAACACACTGACATGCCTATTTACGCCTACAAATGCGGCTCCTGTGGCCATGCCAAGGATGTGCTGCAAAAAATCTCCGACGCACCGCTGACGGTGTGCCCCGCCTGCGGCGCTGAAGCCTTCTCCAAACAGGTCACGGCCGCGGGCTTCCAGCTCAAGGGCTCGGGCTGGTATGTGACCGATTTCCGCGGAGGCAACGGGGGCAACTCCGCCCCGGCCACTGAGGCCAAGTCGGAATCCAAGACCGAATCAGCAGCACCTGCCAGCGCCGGTGATGCTCCTAAAAAAGAAGCTGCCAGCGCAAGCACCCCTAGCGCTACAAGCACTGGCGGCACCAGCGGCACTTCTTCCTCTTCGAGCTGAGGACCTGCATGGCTGCCCTGCGCAAATGGCTGTTGACAGGCCTTCTGGTCATCGTGCCCGGTGTTATTACGGCCTGGGTGCTCAACTGGATTGTGAGCACGCTCGACCAGACCCTGCAGATCCTGCCGGGCGCGTGGCAGCCCGACAAGCTGCTCGGAGTGCATGTCCCGGGCTTTGGCGTGATCCTCACGCTGGCCATCTTGCTGGTGGTCGGCGCTATTGCCAGCAACTTCGCGGGCCGCAAGCTCGTGCAGTGGGGCGATGCGCTGGTGCACCGCATTCCGGTGGTGCGCTCTATCTACTCCAGCGTCAAGCAGGTCTCGGACACACTGTTTTCCGAGAGCGGCAACGCGTTTCGCAAGGCCGTGCTCGTGCAGTGGCCTCGCGAAGGGGTGTGGACCGTGGCGTTCGTCACGGGTGCCCCCAACGGTGAAGTGGCTGCGTACCTGCGCGACGAGTTCGTCAGCGTGTATGTGCCCACCACCCCCAATCCCACGGGTGGGTATTTTGTGATGGTGCGCAAGAGCGACTGTGTCGAGCTCGAGATGAGCGTGGACAGTGCCCTCAAGTACATCGTCTCCATGGGTGTGGTGGCTCCGGCGGACCCCACGCTGCCCTCATCCAAGTAAGCAATCTCTTTCAACGTCAACGCGCCCTGCGGCGCCGGAAGTTTTGTCATGGCCATGCGTTCCCACTATTGCGGTCTTGTGACCGAAGCCCTGATGGGCCAAACCGTTACCCTGTCGGGCTGGGTGAACCGCCGCCGTGACCATGGTGGCGTGATCTTCATCGACCTGCGCGACCGCGAAGGCTACGTGCAGGTCGTGTGCGACCCTGACCGCGCCGAGATGTTCAAGGTCGCCGAAGGCGTGCGCAACGAGTTCTGCGTGCAGGTCAAGGGTGTGGTGCGCGCACGCCCCGCAGGCACCACCAACGACAAGCTCAAGACCGGCCAGATCGAAGTGCTGTGCCATGAGCTGAACGTGCTCAACCCCTCCGTCACGCCTCCGTTCCAGATCGACGAGGAAAACCTTTCGGAAACCACGCGCCTCACGCACCGCGTGCTGGACCTGCGCCGCCCGTACATGCAGAACAACCTGATGCTGCGCTACAAGGTGGCAATGGAAGTGCGCAAGTTCCTCGATGCGAATGGCTTCATCGACATCGAAACCCCCATGCTCACCAAGAGCACGCCCGAAGGCGCGCGCGACTACCTCGTGCCCAGCCGCGTGCACGACGGCCATTTCTTCGCATTGCCCCAGTCGCCCCAGCTGTTCAAGCAGCTGCTGATGGTGGCGGGCTTCGACCGCTACTACCAGATCACCAAGTGCTTCCGCGACGAAGACTTGCGTGCTGACCGCCAGCCTGAATTCACCCAGATCGATATCGAGACATCGTTCATGGAAGAGCAGGACATCCGCGACATGTTCCAGGGCATGATCAAGACGGTGTTCCAGAACACGCTGGGCGTGGACCTGGGCGAGTTCCCCGTCATGACCTACCAGGACGCTGCGCGCCTGTATGGCTCCGACAAGCCCGACCTGCGCGTGAAGCTCGAATTCACCGAGCTGACCGACGTGATGAAGGACGTGGACTTCAAGGTGTTCTCGGGCGCCGCCAACATGAAGAATGGCCGCGTGGTCGGCCTGCGCGTGCCCGGTGGCTCGGTCGAAGGCGGCGGAATCAGCCGTGGAGAAATCGACGCCTACACTGAGTTCGTCAAGATCTACGGCGCCAAGGGCCTGGCCTACATCCGCGTCAATGAACTGGCCAAGGGCCGTGACGGTCTGCAGTCGCCCATCGTGAAGAACATCCACGACGCAGCCCTGCAAGCCGTGCTGGAGCGCACTGGCGCACAGGATGGCGACCTGATCTTCTTCGGTGCCGACAAGGAAAAGATCGTCAACGACGCGATCGGCGCGCTGCGTATCAAGATCGGTCACAGCGAGTTCGGCAAGAAGAACGGCCTGTTCGAGAACCGCTGGGCCCCGCTGTGGGTGGTCGACTTCCCGATGTTCGAGTACGACGAGGAAAACCAGCGCTGGAACTCGGTGCACCACCCCTTCACCAGCCCCAAGGATGGTCACGAAGACTGGATGGTCACAGCGCCCGAGAAGTGCATCTCCAAGGGATACGACATGGTGCTCAACGGCTGGGAAATGGGTGGCGGCTCCGTCCGTATCCACCGCGCCGACGTGCAGCAGAAGGTGTTTGACGCCCTCAACATCACGCCCGAAGAAGCCCAGCTCAAGTTCGGCTTCCTGCTGGATGCGCTGCAGTACGGCGCGCCTCCGCACGGCGGCCTGGCCTTTGGCCTGGACCGCATCGTAACGCTGATGACCGGTGCCGAGTCGATCCGCGACGTGATCGCCTTCCCCAAGACCCAGCGCGCCCAGTGTCTGCTCACGCAGGCGCCCAGCCCTGTGGACGAAAAGCAGCTGCGCGAGCTGCACATCCGCCTGCGCAACCCCGACGCGGTCAAGACTGCGGCCTGATTCCGGACGCATCACGTCCTTCGCGCATGCAGCCATGCATCGCACACCAAGCGGCTCGGGCCTTGCGCCCTGGCCGCTTTTTTCATGCGCGGCGCATCGGGCACTGGCCGCCGTGCACGGACTGAAAGAGGTACTTCCATGCGTTTGTTGACACGCTCCCATTGGCTGCTTGCGGCCGCATGCATCGCCCTGGCCGGATGCGGCGAGAAGAAGACCGAACTGGGGCAGGGCGGCTCGGTGGTCACGGGCTCGGCCGGGCCCCAGGGCGCGCAGAACGCGGCCCGTGAGCTGGTGCGTTGCGATGCGCCGGTGGCCACGCTGGCGCTGGCCGAGAACCCCAATGGCTACATCATGGGCTCGGGCTACCAGCTGCCCGCGTCGCCGGTGCCACTGGTCAAGCTGCTGGCCCAGCAGAGCGGGTGTTTCCGCGTGGTGGACCGGGCAGCGGGCCTGAAGGGCACTGTGCAGGAGCAGGAATTGAAGGACGCAGGCATCTTGCGCAAGAACAACTCCACCGTGGCCAAGGGCAAGGGGTACGAGGCGCAGTACACGCTCACGCCCAGCCTCACGTTCAGCGAGCAGGATGCGGGCCGGGGCCTGGCCGGGGTGATCGCCATGATCCCGGTACTGCGCGACATCGCAGGCCTGGCCGGGCTGGTGGAGCAGGTCAAGTTCAAGGAAGCACAGACGGCCTTGCTGCTGTCCGACAACGAAACCACCGAACAGGTAGCGGCGGCCACAGGCTCAGCGCGCACCACCGACCTGGGGGTTGGCGGCTTGGTGTTCGGCAAGCTGGGCGGCGCAGCGGGCGCTGGCTGGAGCAATACCAACGAAGGCAAGGTCATTGCTGCGGCGTTTCTGGACGCGCACAACCAGCTGGTGGTGCAGGCGCGTGCGTTGCAGGCCAAAGAGCTGCCCCCGCCCGTGCCCACCACCACGGCAGCCCAGCGCCCCAAGGGGGGCTGAAGGCACAGGCCATGGCAGCCGCCGGGCCACCGAGGCCTTACAAGCTTCCAGAGTCGGTGCTGGTGGTGATCCACACCCCCGCGCTGGAGGTGCTGCTGATCCGCCGCACCGGGGGCGAGGGGCATTGGCAGTCGGTCACCGGTAGCAAGGATGCGCTGGACGAGCCTTTTGCCGAGACCGCACGCCGTGAAGTGGCCGAAGAAACCGGCATGGACACCCAGGCACCGGGCTGTCTGCTGACCGACTGGGCGCTGGAGAACGTGTACGACATCTGGCCCCAATGGCTGCACCGTTATGCCCCTGGCGTGGTGCGCAACCGCGAGCGCGTGTTTGGCCTGTGTGTGCCCGCAGGCACGCCCGTGGTGCTGAGCCCGCGTGAGCACGACGCCTATGAGTGGCTGCCCTGGCAGCAGGCCGCTGACCGGTGTTTTTCAGCGTCCAATGCTGAGGCGTGCCTGTTGCTCCCCCGGTTTTTGCATCTCGGGTGAGTCGACTCCGAATGGCCCGGCGGCAACGGGGGCAAGGCCGGGCGGCGTCGCCTCAAGAGGCGTCTGGAGGCCGCAAGCGCAGGGCGGCAGCAGGATCGTCGGCATCGTCTGCGGGCGACGGGCCGAGGGCCGAGCTGTCTGGCGATGGCTGCGGAGTGCGCGTGGGCGTGTTGTCGCTGCTGCCCCGCACCCTCAGCGCCACTCCGCCGGGGTGGCGTTCACTATCTTGCCCCAGGATGGCCCGTGCCGGAGTGCTGCCCATGCGGGCGCGCAGTGCGTCGATGCTCTCTTGCAGCGGTTGGGGGGCGGCCATGCGCGCGCCATGGCGTAGCAGCACTTGCTGTGCCATATCGAGCAGTTTGGAGTTGAGGGTGCGTTCGGCTTCGGCCAGCAGGTTTTGCACGGCACCGCCAGGGTCGCCGTTCAGGCTTTGCGCCATGGCGACTTCGGCCGTCTTGTTGACGCGTTGCAGGCAGTCTCGCACCAGTTGGCTGTAAGGCTCATGCAGGTTGCAGGCGTTGGCCATCAGCTCGGTCAAGCCGCGTGTGTTGGCATAGCGCATGCCCAGTGCCAGAACCCAGCTGTCGCCCTCGGGCAGCTCGATCGACGTGACGGCCAATACGGCCAGCAGGCTGCCCAGGTTGCAGGCAGCCTCGAAGTCGAAGGTGCTGGACGTGATCTCGCGGGCCATGCCACGCACCGATTCAACCGCTTGCGAAAACTGCCGCTGCTGGATGAGCTGCAGCGCCCGCGCCACCTCGGCAAAACGCCGGATGCGCGCGCTGCCGTAGTGGCGCTCCAGGATGCGCGCAAAGTCGGCCATGCAGCGCTCGATGCCCTTGCGGTCGTTCTCGGCGTAATACGCAAACGTCAGCAGCACCAGCGACTGGTAGTCGAACAGTTTGGAGTCAATGCCCAGCACTGTGGCGCGTGCCAGCACCTTGGTGGCGGTGGCGCGGTCGCCCATGTAGTACGACATCATCCCCAGCTTCTGCAGCCGCACCACCGAGTCGGGCGTGAGGGTGCTGGCCGTGCGGTAGGTCTCGATGGCCTGCGAAAAATTGCCCATCTCCACCTGCGCGCGGCCCAGCACGTCGTAGGCGTCGGCGAACGACGCGTCCTCGCCAATCAGTTCCTGCAAGGTGGTGATGGCGCGCGCGGCCTGGCCTGATTCGATCTGTGCGCGGGCCACGCCCAGCTTGGCCCAGGGCAGGGCCCGTGCCGCGATGACGGCCTCGAACAGGGTGCGCGCCTCGTCGTGGCGGCCCAGGCGCAGCAGCAGCTCCGACCCGATGCGGGCGGCGTACAGCCAATAGGGCTTGCGGGCCTCGAAACGCTCCACGCACAGCGCGGCGGCCTGCTCGAAGTCCTCGGCCTCGATGGCATCGAAAATGGGCTTGAGGTGGATCTTGCGCAGGCGCGCCAGGCTCAGGCGCTCGAACAGCGCGCTGGGCGTGAAGGGCTTGAGCAGGTAGCCGTCCAGTGCCGACTCGGCGGCCTCGGCCACTGCGGCGTACGACGCCTCGGCCGTGACCATGAAGAACACCGTCGAAAACGGCAGCAGCTGCGCGCGCCGCAGGTCGTCCAGCAGGGTCTGGCCCGAGTAGTTGGATTCGCCAAAAAACTGGTCGCACAGCACGTAGTCGAACACCGTGTGCTCCAGCCGGGCGCGCGCGTCCTGCACACGGGAGCATTGCACGATGCGGGTCACGCCGTACTCGCGCAGCTGCCCCACCAGAATGCTGCGCGATGTGGCATTGCTGTCCACGATCAGCGCCTGGGTCTGTGGGGCGGGATTGGGGCCGCTCTCGGTAGCCATGGGGGTCGGGGCCGTCCCTGCGTGCTCAAAATGTTGGAGTCTCCAGTGTAAAGCGCTGCCGCCCCCTGCCTGCGTCGGGCAAACCCCTTGCCACCACGGCTTGCGACACAATCCAGCCATGCAACACGACGACATCCTGCGCGTAGCCACCTACAACATCCACAAGGGGGTGCAAGGCATCGGGCCCGCGCGGCGGCTGGAGATTCACAATCTGGGTCTGGCGGTGGAGCAGCTCGACGCCGACATCGTCTGCCTGCAGGAAGTGCGCAAACTGCACCGGCGCGAGGCGGCGTACTTTCAGCGCTGGCCAGAGCTGCCTCAGGCCGAGTTTCTGGCGCCAGAGGGCTACGAGGCGGTGTACCGCACCAACGCGGTCACCAAACATGGCGAACATGGCAACGCGCTGCTGACCCGCTGGCCGGTGATCGGGCACCAGCATGAAGACATTTCGGACCACCGTTTCGAGCAGCGCGGCTTGCTGCATGTGGAGGTGGACGTGCAGGGCCGCAGCGTGCATGTCATCGTGGTGCACCTGGGCCTGATCCCCGGCAGCCGCATTCGCCAGGTCGAGCGCCTGCAGGGTTTCATCGAGCGTGAGGTGTCGCCCGGCACGCCGCTGGTGGTGGCGGGGGACTTCAACGACTGGGGGCAGCAGCTCAAGCGCATGCTGGCGGGCTTTGGGTTGTATGAGTGGGATGCGCCGCGCACCTTCACCTACCCAGCGCGCCTGCCCTTGGCGCAGCTGGACCATGTGTATGCGCGCGGGCTCACACCGCTGTCGCTGCAGGTGCCACGCGGCCGCATCTGGTGGCGCATGTCGGACCACCTGCCCCTGATTGCGGAGTTCCGGCTGTGAAGCTCTGCCGGGGTGCGCGCGGTGGCGGAGTGACGGGATGAGGCGCAAGCCCTTGGGTCAGGCCCCGGGTGCGGGGCCGGCCGACGACCACCAGGTCCGCCTGCTGCAAGGTGCCGAGGAGTTCTTCCCGGCGCTTATCGAGGCCATGGATGCCGCCATGGCGGACATCCAGTTCGAGACCTACATCTTTGACTTCACCGGCGCCGGTGCCTCGGTGGCCCAGGCGTTGATGCGCGCTGCGGCGCGGGGGGTGCGCACCCATCTGGTGGTCGATGGCGTAGGCACGGGTGCCTTGCCCAAGGCCTGGGCCGAGCAGCTGCAGTCGGCCGGGGTGCTGTGCAGCGTGTATTCGCCGCTTGGGCCGCTGGGGCTGCTGCTGCCCCACCGCTGGCGGCGGTTGCATCGCAAGCTGTGCGTGGTGGATGGCCGTGTGCTGTTTTGTGGCGGCATCAATGTGCTGGACGATTACCACGACCCCAACCACGGCACACTGGATGCCCCCCGGTTTGACTTTGCCGTGCGGGCCACGGGCAGCCTGGTGGCATCGGCCAGCGACACCATGGACCAGCTGTGGTGGCGTATGCAGGCCGTGCGCGATGCGCGCCAGCGCCGCCTGCCCGAGGCACTGCAGGCGCTTCGCGCTGCGAGCGCAGCGCGGCACGCGCAGCAGGCCGCGCAGGGCACCGACCCCAACGCCGGGCCCCCCGTACGCGCCACCCTGGTGCTGCGCGACAACGTGCGCAACCGCAGCCGCATCGAGAAGGCGTACCGCAAGGCCATCGGCGCGGCGCGGCATGAGGTCATCATCGCCAACGCCTACTTCATGCCCGGCGGCAAGCTGCGCCGCGCGCTGGTGATGGCAGCGCGCCGTGGCGTGCGGGTGCGCCTGCTGCTGCAGGGGCGGTACGAATACTTCATGCAGTACCACGCGGCCCGCCCCGTGTATGGCGCGTTGCTGGAGGCAGGGGTCGAGATCTACGAATACGCACCGAGCTTTCTGCACGCCAAGGTGGCTGTCATCGATGCGCAGGGCGACCGGCCCTGGGCCACGGTGGGCTCTTCCAACCTCGACCCGCTCTCCCTGCTGCTGGCGCGCGAGGCCAACGTGGTGGTGGAAGACGCGGCCTTTGCCATCGACCTGCGTCAGCGCCTGGTGCACGCCATGCAGCACGCGGGCCGCCGCATGGACCCGGCGCGCTACGCAGGCCGCCCGCTGCGCCAGCGGGTGCTGGACCGCGTGGCGTTTGGCCTCATGCGCCTGGCGCTGTGGGTGACGGGCAAGCGATATTGAGGGAGCTTTTGCTGAGCTTGCTACTATATTTATAGCTGCTAAGGCATATTCCACTAGCGCTTGCTGCCTAAAACCCTTGTAATCGATCAAACTGTGTTCGCTGGTACGATGCCACCCATGTCCAGCCAACCAGCCGCCGATATGACGCCCACCTCACCGGACGAAGGCACGCCCGTTTCCGTCAAGATCCGAGAACGCCTTGCCGCCGCGCGCAAGCGCTTTCACGCTAACGACAACATTGCCGAATTCATCGAGCCCGGCGAGCTGGAAAAGCTGCTCGACGAGGTCGAGGTCAAGATGCAGGGCGTGCTCGACAGCCTGGTCATCAACACCGAGGGCGACCACAACACCAACAACACCGCGCGCCGCGTGGCCAAGATGTACCTCAACGAGGTGTTCCGTGGCCGCTATGTGCCGCAGCCGCCCATCACCGAGTTTCCCAACGCCGAGCATCTCAACGAGCTGATGATCGTGGGCCCGCTCACCGTGCGCAGCGCCTGCAGCCACCACTTCTGCCCCGTCATCGGCAAGATCTGGATTGGCGTGATGCCCAACGAGCACACCAACGTGATCGGCCTGTCCAAATACGCGCGCCTGGTGGACTGGATCATGGGCCGCCCCCAGATCCAGGAAGAAGCCGTGGTGCAACTGGCCGACCTGATCATGGAAAAGACCCAGCCCGACGGCCTGGCCATCGTCATGGAGGCCAGCCACTTCTGCATGTCATGGCGCGGTGTGCGCGACAACGACAGCCGCATGATCAACTCGGTCATGCGCGGCGTGTTCCTCAAGGACAGCGCTCTGCGTCGTGAATTTTTGTCCCTCATTCCTGGAAAGAACTGACCCATGTTGGTACGCCTGCTTTACGCCAGTCGCGCGGTCGATACCTCGCCCGCCGCCATCGAAGCCATCCTGACGCAGTCGCGCCAGCACAACCCCGGCAGCGGCATCACCGGCGTGCTGTGCTACGGCGGCGGTGTGTTCCTGCAAGCCATCGAGGGCGGGCGCTCCGCGGTGAGCGAGCTGTATGGCCACATCCAGAAGGACACGCGCCACAAGAACGTGGAGCTGCTGCACTACGAAGAAATCGCCGAGCGCCGCTTTGGCGGCTGGACCATGGGGCAGGTCAACCTGTCCAAGATCAACCACTCCATCTTGCTCAAATATTCCGAAAAGCCCGAGCTGGACCCATATGCGGTGTCGGGTAAGGTGTCTTTTGCGCTGCTCGAAGAACTGATGGCCACCGCCTCCATCATCGGAAGAGCCTGAAAAGCGGGGCGCTTTGCTACTGCGCGGCCTGATCCCGGGTCTGCGGTACTCGCCGCACGGGAGTGCGGCTGCGTTCCTCAACCCAGGCTGAGGCCGCTCGCTACGCAAGTCACCCCACTTTTCGTCGTTGTCCTGAACTCGCCATTTCAGCCGCAGCCCACAGGGGCTGCGGCTTTTTGCATTCAAGCCGCTCCTTTTTTCCCGTGACCTTCACCGCCTTCGCCCTCATCATCCTCGCCGGGCTCATCCACGCGTGCTGGAACATCGTGGCCAAGAAGGCCGGGGGGGACTCGCGGTTTGCGTTCTTCACCTCGGTGATCATGATGGTCGTCTGGGCACCGCTGGGCTGGTACCTGGGGCGCGACGCGGTGCCGCAGTGGGGCGTGGTGGAGTGGGGCTTTGTCGCTGCCAGCGGGTTGCTGCATGTGGCGTATTTCGTCATCTTGCTGCGTGGCTACCGCGTGGCGGACCTCACCGTGGTCTACCCGCTGGCGCGTGGCTCGGGACCGCTGCTGTCGTCGCTGGTGGCCATCACGCTGCTGGGTGAGCAGATCTCTGCGCTGGGTGCCTTGGGCATCGTGGGCGTGGTGGGGGGCGTGTTCCTGATTGCGGGCGGCCCAGGCCTGCTGCGCGCCGCGCATGACCCTGCAGCGCGCGCACGTGTGCACAAGGGCATGTTGTACGGCTTGCTCACGGGCGCGTTCATTGCCAGCTACACGGTGGTCGATGGTTACGCGGTCAAGTTTCTGCTGATGTCGCCCATTCTTGTGGACTACATGGGCAACTTTGTGCGCGTGGGCCTGCTGGCCCCCGTGGTGCTGCGCGACCTGCCCACGGCCCGCACGCTCTGGCTGGCCCAGTGGCGTTTTGCCCTGGCCGTGGCGGTGGTCAGCCCGGTGGCCTATGTGCTGGTGTTGTACGCCATGCAGCAGGCGCCCCTGTCGCACGTGGCCCCGGCGCGCGAGGTGTCCATGTTGTTTGCCGCCCTTATCGGTGGGCACCTGCTGGGCGAGGGTGACCGCGTGGCGCGCATTTTTGGCGCGCTGTGCATTGCGGCCGGTGTGACGGCGTTGGCACTGGGATGACGACCGCCGCACCACAAACCCTGCTGCTGGGCTGCGACTTCTCCAGCAGCCCCACGCGGCGCAAACCCGTCGTGCTGGCGCTGGGCCAGCGCCAAGGCGTGCGCGTGTCGCTCACCGCGCTGCAGCCGTTCGACACCCTGGCCGCGTTTGGCCAGTGGCTGGCCCAGCCCGGCGACTGGGTGGGTGGGTTCGATCTGCCCCTTGGCCTGCCGCGCGAGCTGGTGCAGTCGCTGGGCTGGCCCACCGACTGGCTGGCCTGCATGCAGCACTACCGCCACCTCAGCCGCGAGCAGATCCGCGCGCAGTTTGCGGCGTTTTGCGATGCGCGCCCTGTGGGGGGCAAATTTGCCCACCGCGCCACCGACGGGCCTGCAGGCTCCAGCCCTTCGATGAAATGGGTGAACCCGCCCGTGGCCTACATGCTGCACGCGGGCCTGCCGCTGCTGCTGGATGCGGGCGTGCACTTGCCCGGCCTGCACGCAGGCGACCCTCACCGCGTGGCGCTGGAGGCCTACCCCGGCCTGCTGGCGCGCGAGGTGCTGCAGCGGCGCAGCTACAAAAGCGACGACCGCGCCAAGCAGACGCCTGATCGCCTCATCGCCCGCAAAGACCTGGTGAATGCGCTGGAGCTGGGCCAGACCCGCCTGGGCCTGCGCCTCAAGCTCAGCCACGCCCAGCGCGATGCGCTGGTGCAGGACGCCAGCGGCGACAGCCTGGATGCCGTACTGTGCCTGCTGCAAGCCGCCTGGGCCGAGCAGCGCCATGCCGAGGGCGATGCGCTCTATGGCCTGCCGCCGGGGCTCGACCCGCTGGAAGGCTGGATCGTCACGGCTGAAAATCCGTGACCAACCATTCCACCGTTTTTCTTGGCATCTGCCCGGCGCAGGCTGCGTAGGATGGGCGAGACACGCTGGATGCTTCGTTTGCCCATGCCTTTTGCCCCCCGCCTTTTGTTCGCGCTGGTCTTGCTGGCCCCGCTGCTGGTACAGGCCGCCCCCGCGCCCTGGTACTACTGGCGCAGCCTGGTCGATGGCCGGCGCGTGTGCGCGCAAACCTCGCCCGGCCCCGGCTGGGAGCAGGACAGCACCCCCCACGAAGGCCCCGGCTGCCAGCCGCGCCGCAAAGTGCTCATCGTGCCCATGCGGTAGTGTCTGTCGTTGTTTTGTTATAAAAATAATAGCTATTGAGGCTTGCTGGACGGGCGGTGGCGGCCAAAAAAACTTGCAATGCTGTGTGTACATTCGATAATGGCGCAGATGACTGAATTGATCCTGATCCGCCACGGCGAGACCGACTGGAACCGCGAACTGCGCTTCCAGGGCCACGTGGATGTGCCCCTCAACGCCACTGGTCACGAACAGGCCCGCCGCCTGGCCGAGCGCCTGGCTGCAGAGCGCCCCGTGGTGCACCACCTCATCTGCAGCGACCTCATCCGCACCCAGCAGACCGCCACGCCCAGCCTGCAGGTGCTGTTCCCCCAGGCCCGCATCGACACCCTCACCGACAGCGCCCTGCGCGAGCAAAACTTTGGCGTGGTGGACGGCAAGCGCGTGGACGACGTCAAGCAGGAACACGCCGACGCATGGAACCTGTGGCTGCGTTTTGAAGCCGACTACGGCATGCCCGGCGGCGAGACCACCCGCCAGTTCCACACCCGCGTGATGGATGCCGTGTACCGCATCGCGCAGCAGCACAGCGGCCAGACCGTGATGGTGGTCACCCATGGCGGCGTGCTGGACATGATCTGGCGTACTGCACGCGGCACGGGGCTGGATGGCCCGCGCCAGAGCGACATCCCCAACGCGGGGCTCAACCGTGTGCGGGTGAGCGGCGAGGCGGTGGAGGTGCTGGACTGGGCCGATGTGCGGCACCTGGCAGATTTGCCGGAGCAGCCGGTGTATGACCAGACGAAGTTGGTGGTGCGGTGAGGTTAGCTAGCGCGAATTAGATCCAGCGGTGTGCTCATCAGAAATCACGAAGTGCTCAACTCCTCTGCTACGGTTCGCAGCGCGTAAAGCATCCCAAAGAGTTCTTCGGGGTGATATCTCATGGTGGCTTGTGCGAGGGGAGCGCCCTTGGCAAGCCACTCTTCTCCCCGCTGCACGTATTGTTCTTCCGACAGCCCTTCGTACCGCTCCCATGGATATCGGAGGGCAACAAAGTTCTGTCCCCATTCCTTGAAAACGCTCTGATGGTTGTTCGTTAAGCCAGATGGCCCAATTCGCTCTCCTGCCAGGGAGAGTAGGCGAACTTGTATCTCTTTCGGCAAACGTTTGAACAGCTTCTCATACTTCTGTCCATGCGCATTTTCATTGAGCGTTCGTTCAAAAACTACTTTGAGTAAAAGCTCTAGGCTTAGTAAGCGCAGCAGGTAGTAGGAGTCAGATCGATTTACTTCGTCTGAAGCCGCGTAGAGTAAGTCAGCGTCCATCAGTCTCTGTAGGGCGTCCTCGTGCATTAGTCTCAGACGCAACTTGGTGATCGGCGAGGGAGACTTTTTGTACGTATCAGGTAGCCCCAGTTGTTCGTCTGTTGCCTTCATTTGTCGCGCCAGCCTCTTCGATTCCGGCTGCGTATTGACCAACGGCTGCAACACGTTCTGCACCGCCGCCCACTGCCCATTGCGCTGCAGTGCATCCAGCCAGATCTGGTGAAACAGATCCCGCTGCGCATGGCTGCCGCCAATCTCCACCAGCCGGGGCAGGGCCACTCCCAGCTTCTCCACGGCAGTAGCCCAGTCGCCCTGCGCATGCGCCAGCAGGCCGTGGGCGGCAGGCACACACACTTGCTGCCACACGGTGCGCTCCTGCGCCTCAGTGCGGGTGGCGGCGTGGGCGGTGATGTTGTTTTGCAGCGTGCGCGCGGCCTCCATGCGCCCGGCGCGGGCCAGGCCGTAGAGGTATTGCAGGTCCAGGAAGGGCAGCATATGGTCGGCAAGGCGTTGCGCGAGGTGGTTGGCCACATCAGCCCAGCGGTCGCCCACGTCCACGCCCGCCAGCTCCAGCCGGGCGAGCAGCGACACGGCATTGATCTGGTCCTGGGTGTATTCCTTGACCACGCCCCAGACCTGGCTGTCGTAGAGCGTCAGCACTTCGGCGTGCCGGTCTTGCTCCAGCAGAAAAAGCGCCTGGTGCCACCAGTTGTGCGTCACCATGAAGGAATTCAGGTCCGTCCAGGTGTCGCTCACGCTGGCCATGAAGTCGGTACCTTCGCGGATGCGGCCCTGCGTCAGCATCACGTGGGCCAGCGCGTGGTGGGCCCAGGGTTCTTTGCGGCACAGGGTGATGGCGTGGCGTGCGGCGCTTTCGGCCTCTTGCAGGCGGTGGCATTGCTCCCAGCCAAAGGCGAGCATGCCGTGCAGGTAGGGCACCTCGGCCGCTGCGGGCAGGGCCTGCAGCGCCAGGCGCAGCATGCCCGGCGAGTCGCCGCGGTTGAACAAATGGTATTGGCCGAGCTTGAGGGATGCGAGGTCGCGCGGGTGCAGGCGGGCTTGCTCTTCGTGCAGCGCAATGGCGCGGGGCAGGTCGCCATCCACCCAGGCGGCGATGGCGGCTACGAAGCGTTGCTCACGCTCGCTAGCCTCTGCAGCACGGGCCAGGGCCTGGTCGATGAAGGGGCGGGCGTTGCGCGGAGCGTCGGCCGACTCGGCAAACATGTGCAGCGCCGCGCAGCTGGCCTGAACGATGGGGCTGGTGTCGGCCGCCGCGTTCAGCACGTTCACCGCGCGGGCCTCGCAGGCGATGAAGCCTTCTACAAAGTCATTCAGCGCTGTCGCGCTGGCCTCGTCGTGCAGCGTGATGGGGTTGCCCAGGCTGTCGGTCATGCGGGTGTGCGTGGAGGATGGCATGGGGCATTGTTGGGTCGCTGGGCTCAGCCGCCGTTGATCAAGGTCAGGTAGGCGTTGCGGGTTTCGGCTGAAACGGAAGCGACGAGCTGTTCGTGCGGTGTCTGGTGCCGCGCCAGCATGCGGGCGCTGGCCACGGTTTTGGACTTGCAGTACCAGTGGCAGGTGTGCTGCATCAGAAACAGCTCGGCCGTCATCATGTAGGCGCGGTCTTTGGGCGACAGGTGGCTGGTGTTCTGCACCACATGGGCAATGCCGCGCGCGTGGATGGCGAGCGCACGACGCACGTCAAAGGTCATGGCGGGCAGCAGCTTGTCGGCAAACGGGATCGGCACGGAGAGCCGGCTGACACGGGCGTGGGCTTCGTCCACCTTAGCAAAGTCGGCGGCAAAGCGGCTGAACTGCTCGCTCAGTTGCAACTCGGTGGTGCTCAGCAGGCTCCAGATCTGGCTGCGGCGCTCGTCGGTGCTTTCACCCAGGGCGCGCAGGTAGCCGTCGGTCAGCGCCTCCATCAGCTTTTCGATCTGGTAGTTGGCCAGGTGTTTGCCCAGCAGCGCAATGCGCTTGCGCTGCTCTTTGGCGTTGAGCATGAAGGTGCCGGTGGCGATGAGGATCGCCAGGATGATGATGTCCATGCGGTGGTGATGTGGTGGTTGGTAAGGTGGGGGGCTCCAGCGGTGGTGCCAGCGTCAGAGCGTATCCCCCAAGATTACCAACAACAACGCACCCTGCACGCAGGGTTATGCCGCAGGGGGCTGGGGCCATGCCCGCTGGGGTTCGCGGATCAACTCGAACGCGTGCGCCACCTGCAGCACGCCCAGGTCGTCAAAACGTGCGCCCGCAATCTGCAGGCCGATGGGCAAACCAGCGCGGGTGTAGCCGCAGTTGACCGAGGCCGCAGGTTGCTCGGACATGTTGAATGGCACGGTAAAGCCGATGTGTTCCAGCGGGCGCAGCGGGTCGTTGGTGGGCGAGGGCAGCTCGGCCTGGAAGGCGACGTTGGGCGCCACGGGCGAGATCACATAGTCGAACGCGCTGCAGGCCTTGACGGCGGCCACGCGTGTCAGGTGGAACTGGTGGCTGGCGGTGAAGACCTCGGTGCCGCTCATGCCGGCGGCACTGTCGGCCCAGGTGCGGATGTAGGGCAGCACCTTGTCGCGCCGCGCCGTAGGCAGGGCCTGCAGGTCGATGTGGGAGCGCATGCGCCAGAAGTGGTCCATGCCGTCGAGCATGGCCTGGGTCATGAAGGGCACCATGGGCACGATGGTGGCGCCAGCGGCTTCCATGAGTTGGGCTGCGCGCTCTACGGCCGCTTTCACCTCGGGCTCTACCGGCAGGCCGCAGCCAGCGTCCAGCAGCAGGCCTATCTTCAAGCCTTGCAGGCTGCGCGCGCGCTCGGCCAGCTTGTTGAACTGGCTCCAGGCGATGTCCTGGTAGGGCAGGCTCATGCTGTCGCGTGCGTCGGGCTGGCTCAGCACCTGCATCATCAGCGCGGCGTCGGCCACGGTGCGGGTCATGGGGCCGGCGGCGCGGCCGGTGTAGGGCGGGTCAATCGGGATGCGACCCAGGCTGGGCTTGAGGCTGAAGATGCCGCACCAGCTGGCAGGCAGGCGCAGCGAACCGCCGATGTCGGTGCCGATGTGCAGCGGGCCATAGCCCGCAGCGGCCGCCGCGCCACCGCCGGCGCTGGAGCCGCCCGGGCCCTTGCTCACGTCCCAGGGGTTGCGCGACAGCGGGTGAAACGTGGACAGGCCCGAGGACAACATGCCGTAGTCGGGCATGGTGGTCTTGGCGACGATGACGGCACCGGCCTCGCGCATGCGGGCGGCGGGTGGCGCATCGGTTGCTGCGGGCACCAGCTCGACGGCGGCCGTGCCCAGCGGGGTGGGGTCGCCTTCGGTGGCGATGTTTTCCTTGATGGTGCTGGGCACGCCATCCAGCGCGCCCGAGGGCTCGCCGCGCAGCCAGCGGGCCTCGGAGGCACGGGCCTGGGCCAGGGCGGCCTCGGGCCGCAGCAGGTAGGTGGCTTTGATATGGGGCTCCCACCGTTCAATGTGGGCCAGCACGGCCTGCGTGACCTCGACCGGTGACAGCTTGCGCTGGCGGTAGGCGGCAATCAGGTCGTGGGCGGGCAGGTCGTGCAGTTCGGTCATGGCAGGGTGGGTGGTCGCAGTAGCGAGGTTTATCAATAAAAAAGGCTGCGGGCGCTAGTGGATAAAGCGCCGGCAGCTATATTTTTAGGAGTGTTGACTCCTGCACGCGCCGCGTTGCGGCGCGTGGCTGTCAGGACCAGGACAGCGCGGAGATGTCGTTCACGAACACGGGCATGTCTTTCCACAGGCCCTTGAGGTTCTTGTTGGCCACCGTGATCCACTGGTTGGAGTACAGGAAGGCGTGCACCGCATCGTTGGCCAGCAGGCGCTGCGCATCGCCCAGCAGCTTGGCGCGGTCGGCGGGGCGGGCGGCGTTCTTGATCTGGTTGAACAGGTCGTTGAACTTGGGCGAGTTGTAGGCCCAGTAGTAGTCGGGCTTGGCAAAGTTGCCCAGATCGAACGGCTCCACGTGGCTGATCACCGTCAGGTCGTAGTTCTTGCTGCCGTAAGTGCCGCTGAGCCACTGCGCCCATTCCACGTTCTGGATCTTGGCGATGATGCCGACCTTGGCCAGCTGGGCTGCAATGACCTCGCCGCCCTGGCGTGCGTAGGGCGTGGGAGGCAGCGTCATGGTCAGCTCCAGCGGTGTCTTGATGCCGGCCTCGGCCAGCAGCTTCTTGGCCTTCTCGGGGTCGTAGGGGTTCACGTCCGTGGTGTCCACGTAGCCAAACGCGCCCGGCACGTAGTGGCTGCCGATGGGTGCGCCATAGCCGTCGCCTGCACCTTCAATCACGGCCTTGCGGTCCACGGCGGCAGCGATGGCGCGGCGCACGCGCACGTCGTCCAGCGGCTTCTTGCCGTTGTTGATGGCCAGAATGGTCTTGGCGCGCGAGCCGCTGACCACCACCTGGAACTTGGGGTTGGCCTTGAACTGCGCCACGCTGCGCGGTGTGACGCGGGGAAAGGCGTCCACGTCGCCAGCCAGCAGGGCCGCGACTTGGGCCGCCGGGTCGGAGATGAAGCGGAAGGTGGCGCGCTTGATCTTGATGGCCTTGGCATCCCGGTAGCCGTCCCACGCGGTCAGCACGACCGACGAGCCCTTGTTCCACGCCTGCAGCTGGTAGGGGCCGGTGCCCACGGGCTTGTTGGCGTTGGTGTCGGCGCTCTTGGGCTCCACGATGATCGACGTGGCCTGGCCCAAGATGAACAGCAGGTCGGGGTCGATCTCCTTGTTGAGCAGCACCACGGTGTAGTCGTCCACCACCTGGGTGGTGATGCCTGCAAAGGTGCGCTTGTCCTTGTTGGTGCTTTTCTCGCCGCCCGCGCGGTCGTACGAGAACTTGACGGCGGCGGCGGTGAAGGGCTCACCGTTCTGGAACTTCACGCCACGGCGCAGCTTGAAGGTGTAGGTCTTGAGGTCGGGCGAGACCTCCCAGCTTTCGGCCAGCAGGGGCGATACGCTGCCGTCGGCGTTGATCTTGGTGAGCGTCTCGAAGATGTTGTACTGAACGATTTCGGCGATGGCAGATGCCGCACCGGCGGTGGGGTCCAGGCCTGGGGGCTCCAGCGTCATCGCCAGCGTCACCGCATCTTTGCGGCCTTGCGCCAGGGCGCCAAGCGAGGTGGTCAAGGGCACAGCGGCGAAGGCGCCAGTGGCAAGGACGGTACGGCGGTTCAGCATGTTCGGACTCTCCAGACAAAAAACCAGACAACAACCATAGAGACCCCGGTGCAATTTGTTACCGGGGAGGAAAGAAGCTTTTTACACCATCACACCTGCATGTGGTTATGCGGTTTTTGCCGTTGCCGCAGTCGCTGCAGCGGCGGCAGCTGCACGGCGTGCCCGTGCCCGGCCGGGCAGCACCTGCGGCACGGCACCCACCAGCGACTGCGTGTAAGGGTGCTGCGCGTTGCGGAACAGCTCGCCCGGCGAGCCACGCTCCACGATGCGCCCCTGGTACAGCACCACCACCTCGTCGCACAGGTGGTTGACCACCGCGAGGTCATGGCTGATGAGCATGTAGGTGATGCCGAACTGCTGCTGCAGGTCTTGCATCAGGTTCAGCACCTGGGCCTGTACCGACACGTCGAGTGCGCTCACAGGCTCGTCGGCCACGATGAGGCGGGGCCGGGTGATGAGGGCACGCGCAATGGCGATGCGCTGGCGCTGGCCGCCAGAGAATTCGTGCGGGTACTTGCCCAGGTCGTTGGTGCGCAGGCCCACTTGCGACAGCACCTGGGCGGCCTGCTCGCGCTGCTCGGCGCGCGTGGTCTGGCCTTGCGCCTGCAGTGGTTCGGTCACGATGCGCTCCACGGTCTGGCGCGGGTCCAGCGATCCGTACGGGTCCTGAAACACCATCTGAAAATCGCGGCGCGCCTGGCGCAGCTGCTCGGCGGGCAACTGGTGCAGGTTGCGGCCCAGCAGCTCCACTGTGCCGGAGGTGGGTGCATCGAGCGCCATCACCAGCCGTGCCAGGGTGGACTTGCCCGAGCCCGATTCGCCGACGATGCCGAGGCTGCGGCCTGCGGCAATCGAGAAGTTCACGCCGTTGAGCGCATGCACCTTGCCCGGCGGGCGAAACAGATGCTCGCGGGGCAGTGTGTATTCGCGCACCAGGTTGGTCACCTGGAGCAGCGGCGCGGTGGTTGGCGCGCCGGTGGTGTGGGGTGCCTGGGTCATGCTGCCACCTCGATGGTGTTCACCACGCTCGCACTCTGCGCCTCGGCAATGGCCTCGCGCCGCAGGCAGCGCACCAAGTGCTCGCCGTCGGCATCGGTGGCCACCAGCGTGGCCTCGGGTTGTTTGTGGTGGCAGTCATCCACCGTGTAGTTGCAGCGCCCCGCAAAAGGGCAGCCGGCGGGCAGGTCCACCAGTTCGGGCACCGTGCCCGGAATGGTGGAGAGGCGAGGGCGCTGGCCGGGCGCGTGCACCGCACCCAGGTGGGGCCGGGCGGCGAAAAGCCCGCGTGTGTAGGGGTGCGCCATGGCCGAAAAGACCGAGGCGGTGGAGCCGCTTTCGACCACGCTGCCGCCGTACATCACCATCATGCGGTCCACGTTCTGCGAGATCACCCCCAGGTCGTGCGAGATGAGGATGAGCGCCATGTTGCGCTCGGCCACCAGGTCGCTGATGAGGTCCAGGATCTGCTGCTGGATGGTCACGTCCAGCGCCGTCGTGGGCTCGTCGGCAATCAGCAGGTCGGGCCCGCAGGCCAGCGCCATCGCAATGGTGATGCGCTGGCGCTGCCCGCCCGAGAACTGGTGCGGGTAGGCGTCAAAGCGCTGTGCGGCGTTGGGGATGCCCACGCGGTCCAGCAAGGCAATCGCTTCGGTGCGTGCGGCTGCTGCGTTCATGCCCCGGTGCAGGCGCAGCGGCTCCGCCACCTGGCGGCCAATGGTGTGCACAGGGTTCAGGGCCGTCATGGGCTCCTGGAACACCATGCCAATGCGGTTGCCGCGCATCTTGCACATCTGTGCATCGGTGCGGCCCACCAGCTCTTGCCCATCAAAGCGGATGCTGCCGGTGACCTGTGCACTCTCGGGCAGCAGGCCCATGAGCGACATGGCGGTAATGGACTTGCCACAGCCTGATTCACCGATCAGGCCCAGGGTTTCACCGCGCGCCAGCGAAAAGCTCACGCCGCGCACGGCATCGGCGGGGCCCCGGTGCGTCTGCAGGCGGATGCGGAGGTTGGAGACTTCTAACAGAGACATCGTGGAATGCAGGTGGTCTTCGGTGCGGAGCTGTCAGCGTTTGCGGGAGAGGCGGGGATCGAGCAAATCGCGCAGCCCGTCGCCCAGCAGATTCAGCCCCAGCACGGCCAGCGCAATCGCCATGCCGGGCCACACCGCCAGCAGCGGGGCCTGGAACATTAGCGTCTGTGCCTCGCTCAGCATGCGGCCCCAGGAGGGCTGGGGCGGCTGGGTGCCCAGGCCCAGGTACGACAGGGCGGCCTCGGCCAGGATGGCGATGGCGAATTGGATGGTGGCTTGCACGATGAGCACCGACAGGATGTTGGGCAGCACATGCTCGATCGTGATGCGCCAGCTGCCTTTGCCGCAGGCGCGTGAGGCCAGGATGTATTCGCGCGACCACACGGCATTGGCCGATGCGCGCGTGACGCGTGCGAACGTCGGGATGTTGAAGATGCCGATGGCGATGATGGAATTCACAATGCCTGCACCGAACACCGCCGTCATCATGATGGCTGAGAGGATGGCGGGGAAGGCGAAAGTGAAGTCTGCCAGCCGCATGATCAGCTCTTCCACCCAGCCGCGCTTGGCGGCGGCCAGCAGGCCCAGGGCCGTGCCGATGGTGAGGCCGATGCCCACCGCGATCACGCCCACCAGGATGGAGTTGCGGGCGCCTACCAGCAGCAGCGAGGCCACATCACGGCCAAAGGCATCGGTGCCCAGCCAGTGGGTGCCGGAGGGACTCGCCAGCTTGTTGGCCAAGTCCATCTCGTAGGGCGACCAAGGCGTCCAGACAAAGGAGAGCAGCGCAGCAAGGATCAGCAGCGCCGACAACACGGCGCCGATGACAAAACTGCGGTGGCGCAGCGCGCGGTGCAGCCAGCCGGGGGCGGAGGGCGTGGAAGAGGAGGGGGGGGATACAGCGGCGCTCATGGGGATCAGATGTCGGAAGCCTTCACGCGGGGGTCGATCACGGCGTAGAGGATGTCCACGACGAAGTTCACGATCACCACCATGGCGGCGAGCAGCATCACGCAGTTGCGCACCACGATCAGGTCGCGGTTGGAGATGGACTGGAAGATCAGGCGCCCGAGGCCGGGCAGATAGAACACGTTCTCGACCACGATGGTGCCCGCCAGCAGGTTGGCAAACTGCAGCCCCATCACGGTGACCACCGGGATCATGGCATTGCGCAGCACATGGCCCCACAGCGCTGCGCGCTGCGTGAGACCTTTGGCGCGGGCCGTGCGTACAAAGTCTTCACGCAGCACCTCCAGCACGGCCGAGCGGGTGATGCGCGCCAGGATGGCAGCCTGCACCACGGCCAGCGCAATGGCGGGCAGCAGCAGGGCTTTGAGGGCTTCTAGCGGGCTGCCGCCAGCGTCTTCAGTCCAGCCCGGAAAGCCGCCGGCCGAGAACCACTGCAGCTTCACCGAGAACAGCAGGATCAGCAGGATGGCGAACCAGAAGTTGGGGATGGCAATGCCGATCTGCGCCAAGCCCATCACGCCCACGTCACCCAGCTTGTTGTGGCGCGCCGCGGCGTACACACCGGCGGCCAATGCCAGCACCGTGGTGATCACCATGGCCATCAGGGCCAACGGCACGGTAAGTGCCAGGCGCTCCAGCACCAGGTCGAGCACGGGCGAGCTGTAGGCGTAGCTGTCGCCCATGTTGCCCACCACCAGGCCGCTCACCCATTGCCAGTAGCGCAGGCTGGCGGGCTGGTCCAGACCCAGCTTGGTGGCCAGAGCCGCCACCGCATCGGGAGAGGCATCGGGACCCATCAGAATCTGCGCGGCATTGCCCGGCAGGATTTCCAGCACCAGGAACACGACGATGGAGGCGCCAATCAACGTGGCCAGGAGGGTGACAAACCGCTTGAGAAAAAACAGGCCCATGGGTGGGGTGCGTTGGCAGGTGGGTCAGACGCAGGGGCGTCAAAATTAATGTGTATACACAGCATAACGGTAAAAACGTCCCCGTCAGCGGTGGTGGGTTGCAGTGTGGCACGCAAGGCACATGCCACCGGCGCGGGATAATACGGAGCATGAACTGCGCCGCTCGCTCCGTTGCCCCTGTTTTTGGCCCCGTGCACTGGGAGGCTGTATGGCGCTGATGATCACGGACGAGTGCATCAACTGCGATGTGTGCGAGCCCGAATGCCCCAACCAGGCGATCTACCTGGGGCAGGAGATCTACGAAATCGACCCGAACAAGTGCACTGAATGTGTGGGGCATTTCGACGAGCCCCAGTGTGTGCAGGTCTGCCCTGTAGCCTGCATTCCTGTGAACCCGCAGCACGTGGAAAGCCGCGAAACCCTGTGGCAGAAGTTCCAGCGGCTGCAGGCGTCCACGCCGACGTAATTTGAGATAAATCTACCGCTTGCGCTAGTGGGTCATGCCTTAAGTGCTATTGAATAGATAGCATTATCGCTGCGCAACGGCTGGACGGACTTGTGACCCTTCAGTTCTCCACAGGCCGAGGGGGCTTGGGGCGGGGCGGTTTGGTGGTGTGGATGAGCAGCGTGGCCTTTTCCATGTCCCCCGCCAACAGAGCGGGGTAGGCCTTGAGCGAGTGGGCGATGCTGTCCTCGATCAGCGTGCGCTGGTCTGGCGACGGTTTCTTGAGCACCCAGTTGGCGACTTCGCTTTTGACGCCCGGATGGCCGATGCCGATGCGCAGGCGCCAGTAGTCGGGCGATCCCAGCTGTCCGTGGATGTCACGCAGGCCGTTGTGCCCGGCATGGCTGCCGCCGCGCTTGAGCTTGACCTGGCCCGGTGCAATGTCCAGTTCGTCGTGCACCACCAGGATTTCCTCGGGCAGGATCTTGAAAAAGCGCGCCAGCGAAGCCACCGACTTGCCCGAGAGGTTCATAAAGGTCTGCGGCTCCAGCAGCCACACGTTCTGGCCGTGCACCGTGGTGCGTGCCACCAGGCCGTGGTAACTGCGCTCGGGCACCAGCGTGGTCTTGAGTTCGCGCGCCAGGGCATCAATCCACCAGAAGCCGGCGTTGTGCCGCGTGTCTTCGTAGTCTGGCCCGGGGTTTCCCAGGCCTACAAACAGCTTGATCATGTGCGGGATTATCGGTGGCTGGGGTGGGGAAAGGCCATCGGCATTGCTGCCGCTGCATGAGGATGCAGTCGGCGAGAGAGAGGTGCGGCGTGCAAAGTGCGCCACACCAATGAAAACGGCCCACGCAAGGTGGGCCGTTTCGTGGTCAACACCGCAAAGCGGGTTGACCGGGGGAAGTGATCGAGGTCGTTGACCGGCGAATTACTTCTTGCCCTTGCCCTTGCCCTTGGCATCGGCAGCAGGAGCGGCTTCAGCAGGGGTCTCGACGACCACGACTGGAGGCACCACGGACACCAGCACGGGGTTGTTGTTCTGGCCACCACGGACCTTGGCCACCACGCCCTTGGGCAGCTTGATGTCCTTCAGGTGCAGGGAAGCACCCTTTTCCAGCTTGGACAGGTCCACAGCGATGAATTCGGGCAGGTCCGAAGGCATGCAGGTCACGTCCAGTTCGTTCACGATCGGGTTGACCATGCACTTGTCCACCTTGACGGCGTTGGACTCTTCTGCACCGCTGTAGTGCAGTGGCACCTTCAGGTGCAGCTTGGTCTTGTCGTCCACGCGCTGGAAGTCGATGTGCAGCACGAGTTGCTTGTAGGGGTGGTATTGCACGTCACGCAGCACGACCTTGGACGTGGCGCCAGCCACTTCCATGTCCAGCACGCTGGAGTGGAACGCTTCCTTCTTGAGGGCGTGCCACAGTGCGTTGTGGTCCACCTCGATCAGTTGCGGCTCGGTAGCACCACCGTACACGATGCCAGGCGTCTTGCCCGAATTACGCAGACGGCGGCTCGCACCCGTACCCTGCTTGGCGCGCTCAAAAGCGACGAAGTTCATAGTTAGCTCCTGAAAAGGGTAGACCGCGACCAGTCGTACCCCGATTAAAAAAGACCTGTGACGCCTTCATGGCGGCAGGCCTGCGCATTGCTCTCGAACAGACAAGCCTCCCGAAGGAGGCCTGCGTGCAATCCGACTGCAACGCTCCCGGGGGAGCGTGTCAGAACAGGTTGTCCTGGTCCGAGAACAGACTCATGACCGACTCACCCTTGGCAATGCGCTGGATCGTTTCGGCGATCAGCGGGGCCACGGAGAGTTGGCGAATCTTGGAACATCCCTTGGCGTTGTCGCTCAGCGGGATGGTATTGGTCACCACGACTTCATCGAGGGCTGTGCCCTTGGCGATGCGTTCGATGGCAGGACCCGAGAAAATGGGGTGTGTGCAGTAGGCGTACACCTTCTTGGCGCCGCGCTCCTTGAGCACCTCGGCCGCCTTTACCAGTGTACCTGCGGTGTCGATCATGTCGTCCATGATCACGCAGTTGCGGCCTTCGATCTCGCCGATCACGTGCATCACTTCCGACACGTTGGCCTTGGGACGGCGCTTGTCGATGATGGCCAGATCACAGTTCAGTTGCTTGGCCAGGGCGCGTGCGCGCACCACGCCGCCCACGTCGGGGGAGACGACGATCAGGTCTTCGTAGTTCTTCTGGCGCAGGTCGCCCAGCAGCACCGGCGACGCATAGATGTTGTCCACGGGAATATCGAAGAAGCCCTGGATCTGGTCAGCGTGCAGGTCCATGGTCAGCACTCGGGCCACGCCCACGGCTTGCAGCATGTTGGCCACCACCTTGGCCGTGATGGGCACACGGGTAGAGCGGGGGCGGCGGTCCTGGCGGGCGTAACCGAAATAAGGAATCACGGCGCTGATCCGCTCAGCCGACGCGCGCTTGAGCGCATCGACCATGATCAGCAGTTCCATGAGGTTTTCGTTGGTGGGTGCGCAGGTGGACTGCACCACGAAAACATCACGTGCGCGCACGTTTTGTTTGATTTCGACGGTGACTTCACCGTCAGAAAAGCGACCCACATCGGCTGCACCGAGGGTGGTGCCGAGGTGTTGGGCAATTTCAGCTGCCATGCCAGGATTGGCATTGCCGGTGAAAACCATGAAGTCGGGGTGGTTGGCTTGCATGAGCGTCCCAGCAGTCTGAAAAAAAAGCCCGTACGCGGAAAGCGTTTGGCAGGGGAAGAAGGATTCGAACCTTCGCATGCCGGAATCAAAATCCGGTGCCTTAACCAGCTTGGCGACTCCCCTACACAGGTCAATTGCCGAGGGCAATCAACCTTAAATTTCTTCTGATGCCCAGCCTGCCAGAGGATGAACCATCAGATTCTCACATGCCTTCACC
>NZ_JBXAGA010000003.1:0-291849 GCF_058793595.1 Acidovorax sp. GW835-FHT14G06 | reverse complement strand
TTGCCAGCCCTCAGGGGCTCCGCTCAAGTCAACTGCGCGTGACATTTGCGCAAACACCGCACTGCCTGAGCCTGTCATTCTGCCTTTGAGGCCGCGATCTTTGAGCCATTCAATGGCTTGTAAAACACCGGGGCAAAGAGCCTGAGCAACTGGCTGCAAGTCGTTTCGACCGAAGTCAAAGTGTGCTGCAGCAAAGCCTAAGATTGTAGCACTATCTGAATCGCGTTTCAAAGTTGGTGACGAAAAAATTTCTTTTGTCTCTAAACCTGCTGCGGGCTTCACGATCACAAAGCTCGCTTGCGGTAGCTGGTGCGCTTTCTCAAGCGGCGTGATTGTCTCACCAATTCCCTCCACCCAAGCGTTGTGACCGCATAAAAAAAACGGGACGTCTGCGCCCAGCTGCAAACCGATCTTTGCCAATGCGGGTCTTGGCAGGTTAAGCCCCCACAGCCGGTTCAAAGCCAGCAGCGTGGTGGCGGCATCTGAAGAGCCGCCTCCCATGCCTGCCTGCGCCGGTACGCGCTTCAGAACGCCGATGTGAGCGCCCTCACTGCAGCCTGTCGCAGCTTGCAGTGCGCGTGCAGCGCGAACCGAGAGGTCCTCGTCTGGCAGTACGGTGGAGAGGTCTTCCCGCGAAATCAACCCATCTATCCGGCGTTCGAAGTGCAGGGTGTCGCACCAGTCAACGAGCATGAATACGGACTGCAGAAGGTGGTAGCCATCTGCACGCCGCCCGGTGATGTGCAGAAAGAGATTGAGCTTGGCCGGGGCCGGCACGTCATACAAGGCTTGCATGGAGGCAGAAAAGTGAAGCGCGCTTTTTCGCAGTTTGAACTGAGCAGTCCTGTTGGCCGCAGCAGGTTGCAGTCCGTCAGGGGGTCAGTGCAATGCGCAGCGTCGCGGTGGGCTCAGGATCGCTGCGGCGTGCCGTCAGTCGTCCGTCGGCAATGCCCGAGAGGTCCGCGTTCCACCCCGTTGCACTGGCCTGGGTGCCCTTGAGCCAGCTGAACAAGGCGGTCACGGGAATGCGGGTGCCGGTCACGTCTTGGAGCAGCGTATCCAGCGAGTCCGATGTGCGCGTGTCTTGGCCGCTGAGCAGCTGCGCGTGACCATCTTTCCAGTCGAGTTGCGCAATGCGGTTGCCAAAGGGGCTGAGCAAAACGAGTCCGCCGGCCTGTGGGGTGCCACGCAGTTCAAACAAGGCAGAAAAAGACTGTGAGGCCTGTCCGTCGATCTGCAAGGCGATGCGCCCACTCCAGCTGTCTTCGTCCATGGGGGCTTTGGCCATTGGCTGCGCACAACCAGCGAGCCACAGCGCACACAACACCAGCCACCATGTCCATCGGTGAGGAAGAGTCCGTAGCCGACTGCTGGAAGCGGCGCTGAAAAAGCCCGGCATCAGAGGGTGGCTCCGAGGCGTTTCAGAGTCTCTTTGAGGGTGTCGTTGTCAGGGCTGGCGCGTTGCCCTTCTTTCCAGACGCGTGTCGCACCGTCTCTGTCGCCCATGCTCCAGAGCACCTCGCCCAGATGTGCGGCAATCTCCACATCGGGCCGTGCCTTGAAGGCCGCTTCGAGGTGCTTGCGGGCGTCTGCCTTGTTGCCCAGGCGAAACTCTACCCAACCTAGGCTGTCCATGATGAAAGGGTCGTTGGGGGCAAATTCCAATGCCTTCAGGATGAGTCGTTTGGCCTCGTCCAGCCGCACTCCGCGGTCCGCCAGCGAATAGCCAAGGGCGTTGTAGGCGTGGTGGTACTCCGGCTGGCGCGCGATCACTTGGCGTAGCAGCTTTTCCATGGTGTCGGGCTGGCCCGCCTTTTCGGCCAGCATGGCTTGGTCGTAGACCAGCTCGGCATCGTCGGGAGCCAAAGCCACCAGTTCAACTTGCACCTTGTAGGCTTCCTGGTAGAGGCGCTGGTCGCGTAACAGCTGCACTTCGGCCATCAGCTTCATGCGTTGGCTGTCTGCTGAATTGCCAGGCAGGTTGCGCAACAAGGCCCGCGCCTGGGCGACCTTGCCCTGGCGTGCCAGCAATGATGCGCGGCGCGTTTGCGCACCAAAGACTTCCTCTGCGTTGTCGATCCGTGCGAGCCAAGCTTCAGCGCCCGCAAAGTCTTTCTTTTTCTCGGCAATCTGTGCATAGAGCAGGTACGCTTGCGTGAGGCTCTTTTGCCGCAGGTCGGCGTCACCAGACGCAGATGCCAGTTCCATGAATCGCTGCAGCGATGCCTCTGCAGCGGGCAGCCGGTTGTCCTGGTACTGCAAGGTGGCGGCCACCAGCCAGGCTTCCGCCAGGTCAGGCTTTTCCTTGGTGACCGTCTCCAGCTGGCGACTGGCCTCCGGGTAGCGCTGCAGGCCCAGCAATACCCTGGCATACGCCATGCGCAGGTCCGGGATAGGTTGTTTGGACAGCGTTTGCGTTACGATGGGTTCCGCGTCCAGCAGACCTTCGTCCATCAGCTCCAGCGCCAGCCTTGCTGCGCTCTCGCTGGCGTTGTCCAGGCCCTGTGCCTTGCGCGCAGCGTCCAGCGCTCCCCCCTTGTCACTTGCCGCAAGCCTCAAGCGGCCCAGCGACACCCAGGCCTCGGGGCCGGTGGCAGGATTGGTCAGTTCGTTGACTAGTGCTTGTTCTACCACTTTGGCGGCCAGCGCTTTGTCGCTTGCACGTCCATATAGTTGCGGCAGAGATGCCAAGGCCGACGCCTTGGACCGGGGAGAGGCTTGCGCGAGTTCTTGGCGCAGCAATTCAGGCGTCTCGCCAATGCGATTCAGTGCGATCAGGATCTGCAGCACATACCGATTGGCCTCGCGCGACTGGGGCAAGGCTTCCTTCCAGGCTCTGGCTGCAGCCAGGGCGTATTCGCCTGATCGTGATTGCAGGGCAATGTCTGCAGCCCTTTGGTAGAGCTGCCCGTCAGCGCTTCGGCGCGCAGCTTCCAGCATGAACGCGTAGCCTGCGCCCGGGTCCCCAGTTCGTGCACTGATCTCGCCCAGAAAGATTTCGTAGAACAGCTCTGCGTCCAATGCGGGGTTGGACTCTACCGGAGGGGGCTCGTTCGGGGGGCGGCTTTCGCCGGCGGGCCTTTGGGCCCAAGCTGAGTGGGCGGACGCCGCAATCACGGTGACCAATGCGACGGTACGAAAGCTGTGGAATAACACCATCGGGCCATAATAATCCATGCCTGTTAAGCCGTTGCCCGGTTGTTTGTATGCCTGAGTTGCCCGAAGTGGAAGTGACACGGCGCAGTTTTGCCGATGCAATCGCCGGAGCCTGTATCGAGGCAGTGGTGATGGGCAAGCCCCTGCGTTGGCCCCTGGGTTGTGACCCGCAGACGCTGGTGGGTCAACAGGTGGTCGGATTGCGTCGGCGGGGTAAATATCTGTTGCTCGATATGACCCAGGGCCTGCTGCTCCTGCATCTGGGTATGTCGGGGAGCCTGCGCTTTGCGTCCGGCATGCCTCAGGCAGGCGTTCATGACCATTTTGACCTTGTGACCGACAAGGGAACGCTGCGTCTTCACGACCCGCGCCGGTTTGGTGCCGTGGTCTATGCGCAGGCAGAAAATTCGCCGCTGGCGACTAAATTGCTGGGCGGATTGGGCATGGAGCCTTTGTCCGACGGGTTCTTGCTCCCGGATTTCCAGATAGGACTCAAGAAGAGCCGGATGCCCATCAAGCAGTTGCTTCTGGCGGGGCGCTTGGTAGTGGGAGTTGGAAATATCTACGCCTCTGAGGTGCTTTTTTTGGCTGGCATCCGTCCAACCACCGTTGCATCACGCATCGGTGCTGCGCGGGTGCACAAGCTGCACCAGGCCATTCGCTCGGTGCTGGCCCGAGCGGTTGAGATGGGCGGTAGTACGCTGCGTGATTTCTCCAATGCGGAGGGAATGGCAGGCCACTTCCAGACCGCCGCTAAGGTGTACGGCCGCGATGGCCAGCCTTGCCATGAATGCGGCACGACCATCGAGCTGATTCGCCAGGGGCAGAGAAGCACTTACTTCTGTCGCCAGTGCCAGCGGCCCTAGGCCCCATCTGATCGGCGGTTCATGACAGCCGGTGTACGGTCGATGCTATATTTTGTATATGCCTGCCTCGCGGGCCATCCATAGATCTCTGGGAGCAAAGTGGGACCTTCATTCAACGAACAGTTCGACCAGCATGGCGTCTGGCGACGGGAGTTCGCCCAGCAGCTCAAGCGGCTGGCCGATTGGATGGCCACGCACGACCTCATGGATGCAGCGGTGCAAGAGCGATTGCAGCGCCTGGAAGAGCAGGTCCGCAGCGACAAGGTCATGGTGGCGTTTGTGGCGGAGTTTTCGCGTGGAAAGTCAGAACTGATCAACGCGATCTTTTTTGCTGACTATGGCCGGCGCATCATGCCTGCCAGTGCGGGCCGCACGACCATGTGCCCCACCGAGCTGGGGTACGACGCGAATATTGCGCCCAGCTTGCGGCTATTGCCGATTGAGACCCGCCTTCAGATGCAGAGCCTGGCGGAGTGGAGGGTCAAGACCGACCGCTGGCAGGAGATCCCGCTGGATGTTGGCAACGCCGACCAGATTGCCAAAGCCCTTGAAAAAGTGGCCGAGGTTCGCAAGGTCAGTCTGGACAATGCGCGTGCGCTGGGTTTCTGGCATGACGATCTGATAGATGAAAACCCTGTGCCTGACGCGCAGGGCTTGGTGGAGGTGCCCATGTGGCGCCACGCCATCATCAATATCCCGCACCCGCTCCTGAAGCAGGGATTGGTGATTCTGGATACGCCTGGCCTGAACGCAGTGGGAGCGGAGCCCGAGCTGACGGTCAACCTCATCCCCCAGGCGCACGCAGTGGTGTTCATCCTGAGCGCCGACACCGGCGTGACGCGCTCGGACCTGTCGGTCTGGCGAGAGCACCTGGCCATTTCGCCCGAGAGCATGGAAGCGCGTTTGGTGGTGCTGAACAAGATCGACACCCTCTGGGATACGCTCAACACCGCCGAGCAAGTCCAAGCGCAGATGGACCGGCAGTGCGCGACATCGGCCGAGATGCTCGGCGTGTCCCTGGACCGTGTGGTGCCTGTATCTGCACAAAAAGGCCTGGTGGCCAAGATCACTGCGGATGACGTGTTGCTGGAAACCAGTGGACTGCCCGCACTGGAAGAGGCGCTTGCCAAAGGCATCATGGGCAGGCGACAGTCCATACTGCGTGCCGCGGTGGCGACAGGGGTGGCCAGCCTGCGCACAGAAACGTCGCGGGTGATCAATATCCGACGCCGCGACCTCGATGACCAGATGGCTGAGTTGCGCAGTCTGCGGGGCAAGAATGCATCGGTAATCGAATCCATGCGCCATCGCATTGAGCAGGAGCAGCGTGAATTCGACCTCAGTACCGCCAAGATTCAGGCGGTTCGTGCGGTTCATCTCAAGCTGTTGCGTGACGTCTTCCAACAGCTGGGCGCCAAGGCGCTCAAGGCTGAGCTGGCGGAACTGGCCCAGACGCTTCAGCAAAAGGGGCTCAAGCTGGGCGTGAAGAAAATATACGTCCAGACCTTTGACAAGCTGCGAGGCACCTTGGACAAGGCGCAAGCTTCTGGCACCGAGATTCAGGCCATGCTCAGCGGGACCTTCCGGCAGCTCAATGCCGAGTTCGGTTTTTCTTTGCAGGTGCCCTCGCCGCCACAACTGGAGCATTTTGCGCAAGACCTGCACCAGATCGAGCAGAGTCATTTGCAGTATCTGGGAATGGGAAATGCGCTCAAACTCGCACAGCCAGAGTTTGCCGAGCGTCTGGTGCGCGCTCTGGCCATGCGTTTGCGAACGGTGTATGAGTCGGCTGCCAACGATCTGGAACTATGGAGCAAATCAGCCACCGCACAATTGGACGCGCAGCTGCGAGAGCGACGCCGGAGCTTTGCTCGTCGCATGGAGGCGGTAGACCGCATCCAACAGGCTGCCAGCGGGTTGGTAGAACGGATCTCGGAGATCGAGGCTGGAGAGGAAGAGCTTGGACAGCTGGAGCGCAAGCTCCATGAGCTGACGTCCAAGTTGGTGACTCTGCCAGGGGCTGCACCGGTGTTGACCGACGCGCATCCGGTTCCAGCATGAGTGGTAAGACCCGGGAGGATGTGGCCGAGCTCGTGGTCGCCTGGCAGGCTACCCATGGCCGCAACCATTTGCCATGGCAACAAACCCGCGACCCTTATCGGGTTTGGCTGTCGGAGATCATGCTGCAGCAAACCCAGGTCACCACGGTGCTGGACTACTACGCGCGCTTTCTGGACAGGTTTCCTGATGTCGGCGCCCTGGCTGCTGCGCCCCAGGACGGGGTCTTGGGGCTGTGGAGTGGCTTGGGCTACTACAGCCGCGCACGCAATCTCCACCGTTGTGCACAGCAGATCATGGCGGACCATGGCGGGGCCTTTCCGCGAACGGCGGCGGTATTGGCGTCCTTGCCGGGCATTGGGCGCTCGACTGCGGGGGCCATTGCAGCGTTCTGTTTTTCCGAGCGTGTGCCCATTCTGGACGCCAATGTGCGCCGGGTGCTGACGCGCCTGCTGGGCTTTGATCGTGATCTCGCTTCTGCCAAGAACGAGCGCCTGCTGTGGGACCACGCGGACGCGTTGTTGCCAGTGCGTGATCTTGAAGCGGCGATGCCCCGCTATACCCAGGGCTTGATGGACCTAGGGGCGTCTCTGTGTACGCCTCGTACTCCACAATGCTCAGATTGCCCGTTGATGGCCCATTGCGTGGCTTTCAAGGAGGGTGATCCCGAACGCTATCCGGTCAGAACCCGCAAACTGGCACGCCGGGCTGAATCATGGCAGTTGGTGATCGTGCGTGATGTGCAAAGCCGTATCTGGCTGCAACGCCGCCCGCCCACCGGGATTTGGGCGGGAATGCACTGCGTGCCCGTGTTTGCTGACCTTGAGTCCCGAGATGCATTTGTGAGGGGTTTGGGGAGCCCAGCGCAGTGCGTGCAGCAAGAGTTGCAGTCCTTTGTGCATGTGCTGACGCATCGGGATCTGCACCTTCACCCCCTGTTGGTACAGACCGATGGGGTTGTGCCCCCTGTGGAAGATGGAGAGTGGCTGGGGCCAGACCAATGGTCCTCGGTCGGGTTGCCGGCGCCCATTCGCAAGTTGCTGGACAGCACGCAATCGACACTTTGGTGACCGCAAATTGCGCGCTCCCTAGGTCTCGGCCCTTTTGTTTCGCCAGTGCCGAAATTTCGTTACCAGCACCCCATGTGGGTTGGCTCACAGAGCCCATTCATGAAAGCCATGGTCAGCGCCCATCCAGTTCACGGTGCCGTTTCAGCGCAGTCCATCGGTCACTGAAAGCCTGCGCCAGTTTCTCTACCAGATAGACAGAGCGGTGTTGCCCGCCGGTGCACCCGATGGCTACTGTGACGTAGCTCCGATGATTGCGGTCCAGCATTTCCAGCCAGTGCGCCAGGAATTGCTCAATGTGGGCCCGCATCAGGCCCACGTCGGGCTGGATGTCCAGAAAGTCGGCTACGGGCTGGTCCAGTCCGGTGAGGTCCTTGAGCGCAGCCTCGTAGTGCGGGTTGGGCAGCATGCGTACATCGAAGACATAGTCAGCATCCATGGGAATACCGCGTTTGAAGGCAAATGACTGGAACACCAAGGTCAATTGCCCTTGCGCAGTAGACATCAGACCCTTGACGTAGCTTTGCAGCTGGGAGGCGCGAATGGTACTGGTGTCGATCACATGCGACTGCTCGCGCAGTTCAGCCAGTAATTCGCGCTCCAGCTCAATGATCTGTACCAGCGCCCTGCGTCCTTGCTGAAGATCGTCGTGCGACAGGGGGTGGCGGCGTCGCGTTTCGGAGAAACGCCGCACCAGCGTGTCAATCGTTGCATCCAAAAAAAGCGATTTAACGGCTACGCCCTGGCTGCGCAAGCGGCTCAATTCTTGAGGCACTTGATGCAAAGAGGTGGCGCTGCGAACATCCACCGCAATGGCCACGCGATTGCCATGGTGCTTGTGTTCGAGCGCTACGAACGCCGGCAGAAGCTCAGGCGGCAGGTTGTCCACGCAGTAGTAGCCAGCATCTTCCAGGGCGTGCAAGGCGACTGATTTGCCAGACCCCGACATGCCCGTGATGAGGACGATTTCAAGGGCCATCAGCGTTTCCTAGTGGGGGTAAAGGTATCAAGAGGTGTGGTACGTGCCACGGCCAACATCGGAGCGACAGTGCCCAGCATTTCGCGCGCGTGCGCTAGCGTCGTCTCGGTGGCGCGCTCACCACTCAGCATGCGGGCGATCTCCGCAACGCGCTCGTCCTGCTGCACGACCAGCACGGTGCTGGTCGTGCCTCTGGCGCTTTTGTTTTTTGCCACCTTGAGGTGGTGGTGCGCACATGCCGCCACTTGAGGCAGGTGGGTCACAGCAAGCACCTGGCGGTCGCGTCCTAGCTGTTGCATCAATCGTCCCACGGTTTCGGCGACTGCTCCGCCCACGCCGGAGTCCACCTCGTCAAAAATGAGTGTGGGGGCTGAGCCCAATTCACTGGTTGTGACTGCGATAGCCAGCGAAATGCGAGACAACTCCCCGCCGGATGCGACTTTGCCGACCGGCTTTGGGGTCATGCCAGGATGCCCTGCCACCAAAAACACGACATCATCGATTCCGTCGGGAGAGGGCTCCGACGCCTTGGTTACCGACACCTCAAATTTGCCGCCTTCCATCCCAAGGCCCTGCATGGCCTGAGAGATGAACACGGAAAGCTTTGGTGCTGCTTTGGCGCGAGCCAGAGACAGCGCGCGCGCCGCCGTCTGGTATGCCTTGGCGCTGACTGATTCGTTGGCTTGCAGTCTTTCCAAATCGGTGGCTGCATCAAGTTGGCGCATGGATGCTTTCCAGTCCTTGAGCAGAGCGGGAAGTTCAGCAGGGGGGCGTTTGTATCGGCGAGCCAGTCCCATCCATAGGGACATGCGCTCGTCCAGTTCTGCCAAACGTTGCGGGTCGATGTCCGCATGGCGCAAATAGGTGTGCAGTGAATGCACCACATCTGTGGCCTGTGCCAGACTCGATGCCAGAATATCGGCCAGATTGGCAAACTCTGGCTCAATGTGTTCTTGCACCTGCAGCAGCGCATGTGCGCGGGTTAGCGCAGAGACCGCTCCCGCGTCGTCTTCTTGCAAAGCCTGAAGCGCCCCATGCGCCCCGTCCAGCAACGCCTGCGCGTGAGACAGGCGCTTGTGTTGCGCATCGAGGTCCTCCCACTCCAAGTCGCCCGGCGCAAGTTTGTCCACTTCGCTGATTTGCCACTGCAGGCGTTCGCGCTCTTGCTGAAGTGTTGCCTGTGCTGCGCGTGCCTGTTGCAATACCTTGAGGTCAGAGCGCCATTGCGCCCAACGCGATGCTGTATCGCGGGTACTCACACCGGCAAAAGCGTCCAGCAATCCGCGCACCGACTCTGGACGGGTCAGGCTTTGCCATGCGTGCTGACCGTGGATGTCGAGAAGCATCTCGCCCAATGCGCGCAATTGTGAAGCTGTCGCAGGTGTGCCATTGATCCAAGCGCGACTCTTGCCCTGCGTGTCTACCGTACGGCGCAATAGCAGCCAGTCATCGGTTTCAAACCCTGCTTCTTCTAGCCATGGGCGCGCATGTGCGGGGCAGTCGAATTCCGCGCAAATGTCGGTCTTGCTGCATCCTTCTCGTACTACCCCTGCATCTGCGCGTGCCCCCAGTGCCAATTGCAACGCATCGATCAGGATGGATTTCCCCGCCCCGGTTTCACCGGTCAATACGGTAAAGCCACTGCGCAAATCAAGTTCCAGCGTTTGGACGATCACAAAATCCCGCAGAGTTATCCGCCGCAGTGCCATGGTCAGGAGCCTCCTTCGTTCCAGCGCAGCTTCTTGCGCAATGTCGCGAAGTAGTTCCAGCCTTGGGGGTGTAGAAATCGCACGCGGTGCTCAGACCTTTTGACGAGGATACGATCGCCATGCAGCAAGGACGCGAGTGACTGCATGTCGAAGTTCGCGCTGACATCGCGCCCGCTCACCACTTCGACGGCCACTTCTGTCGCATCGGAGAGCACGATGGGGCGGTTGGACAGCGTATGCGGCGCGATAGGAACCAACACCCAGCCCGGGATCGACGGATGAAGCATGGGGCCTCCTGCGGACAGTGAATATGCCGTTGAGCCAGTGGGGGATGCAATGATGAGGCCGTCGGCCCTTTGATTGGCCACGAACTGCCCACCGACTTCAACGCGCAACTCCACCATGCCCGAGGTTGCTCCACGGTTGACCACCACATCGTTCATGGCCAAGGCTTCAAACACCACACGCTCGTCGCGAACGACGGTTGCATGCATCAGCGGTCGTTGGTCTTCTTCGTAGGCACCTCGCAGCATCGGTGGTAAGGTGGTCTGATAGGTGTCGAAGGGAATGTCGGTGATGAATCCGAGCCGGCCCTGGTTGATTCCGATCAACGGCGTTCCAAAACGAGCTAAGCGGCGGCCAATGCCTAGCATCGTTCCATCTCCCCCCACCACCAGCCCCAGATCGCACCGCGCACCGATCTGGTCTACATTCAAAGATGGGTAGTGTGTCAATCCGGTGTTGCTGGCGGTTTCTGCTTCCAGCACCACCTCACATCCCTGACGCTCCAAGAAATGCGCAATGTCTTCCAAAGCCCGGCGAGAGCCATCGCCGGGGGCGCCTGCAGCTGAAGTCTGGTACTTGCCTATAAGTGCGACATGGCGGAAATTGGACGTCATCGCGAAATTACATCATTAAACAGATGTGAGCTTTGCGACGCGCTTCATCATCCGCGTCTTGCAAGCGCTGTCGCGCTCTGATTCCAGAGCGGCCACCACGATCCAAGTTTTCACGTCCTGGCCGAGCTCTTCCGCCAGCGCTCCAGCAATTGCTGGGCTCAGGTGCCCGCGAGTTTTTGCAGTGTGCAACGCACTCCTAGATAACTTCAATTTGTCCGTCCAGTATGGCGCTGGCTGCGTTGAAAGCGCAGCCTCTAGCAGATTCATTGTTGATTGCATATTGGGGACTCCTACATGTTGTAGTCATGCCTACAGGTTGAGGGCATCGTATCAAAAGGGTTGACTACAAGGTGTAGTCATCGCGAAACTCCGTACCGCTTACGTGGTGTAAGCATATCCGGAGCCGCCAATGTCCCAACCGTCCCCCTTTTGCACACCCCCAGCCACCAAAGGCGCTGCACGCGCTGTGGCGGCTCCTGCAGCGCCTGCGCTGGGGGTGTGCACCCGCAAGGGCCAATCCGGCGCCGGGATGCTCAACACATGGCAGTCCATTGCAACCCTCGTGGAGGGCATGCAGCAGCGCGCCGCAGCCGCGCCCAGCAAGCGGAGCGCGGGCGCGGCAGCGACGCGCGGTATCCAAACTCTCCCCGTTGGTAATCACGGGGAGAACCTGAACGAGTCACAAGCATGACCCGCGCAAAGAAAACAGACCTCGTCCTCGACGGCAACGAGGTAAAGCTGCGCCTCACAGCCGAGCGGACCAAAACGAAGCAACCCGTTCATGTCGATTGGGTCCGCTTCACCTGCAACCTGCGTAACGCGCCCACGCCCTCGGTCGATGATTTGTTCCCCGCGCCTGCTGGCGCATGGCAGGAACAAAACTTCCAGCGTATGGCCGCTGTGCTGCGCGAATTGTCGGACCCAGACTTTTCTGCCAGTGCCCAGGCCAAGGCCCTCGCAGAGCAAGCATGCGAAGCCCTCGGCCCCGATTTCAGCGTGTTCCCTGAAATCCGCAAGGGCCATGACTTCTACCGCTTTCGCTGGTCCATCGTGCGCAATGAAGTCGAATGCGGTTGGGTCGGCTACCTCTCCAGCGGCGACAGCCCACGCCAGCACGCGCAGGCCCGCACCATTCACTGCAACCTCTACGGCACGGCTTGCACCTTCGCCCGTCACGGCTTCAATCAGCGCCTCGCCGCCATAGTGGAGCGCACCGAAGCCACTATCACCCGCGTAGACCTCGCCCTCGATTTCTTCGACGGCTTCGCCGGTGGAATGGACCGCGTCCAGGCCGACTACAAGGCCGGGTTGATGGACCACCATGGCCGCACACCCAGCTGCAATCAGGTCGGTGATTGGTGCAACGGTCGCGCCCGGTCCTTCTACTTCGGCAGCAAGGAAGCAGGCAAGCAAACCAACGTGTACGAAAAGGGCCACCAGCTCTTTGGCCCCAAGGACGACAGCCCATGGCTTCGCGTCGAGCTGCGCTACGGCAACAAGCTGCGCGTGCTGTCCTCCGACATGCTGCGCCGTCCTGCCGATTTCTTTGCAGGCGCCAGTGAATGGCACGCCGCCATGCTGCGCGAAGCCGGATCACAGGCCACGCCCGAGCCCGTCCGCACCACGCAGCGCCTCGCCGCTGAAACCATCTGCGCCGAGGTCAAGCGCAACGTGCAGTGGCTCATGGACACCGCCGCGCCAAGCATCGCGCTGTGCTTCAAGCACCTCGGCAACACGCAGTTCATCGAAGAAATCCTGTTCAACAAAAAAGCGCCTGGACGGCTCCAGCGCTTCAACGAAAACGAGATAGCAGGTGCGTTTGATCGCGCCTTCTATCGTGTTCTCGCACCTGGGCGTGGCCGGTCCGGGATGCAACCTGTTTAGGCCGTAACCAAGGACCCAAAAAATGAAGATGACCAGCAAAGCCGTGTTGCACGGCCTCAAGCAATCCAAGGGCGACTACGAGGGCCGCGCCTTCGATTCCACCACCTTCCACCTGTCGGTGGACATCGCGCAAAGCAGCAGCGGTGAATCCATCGGCGTAGTCACTCGCCCGTTCAAGCTGGGCGACTCCACCGAGTTCCAGAAGTGGGCACACCTCAAGAATTCTTGGCCCCTCGGCGGCGTGATGTGCGAATGCGAGTTCGACATCGTGGCCGGTGCGGACAACACCACAAAGCTCACGCTGCTTGCCATCAAGCCAGCAGCCTCGCCCAAGGCCGCGTAAGGCCACAAGGCACCCCATGCGCAACGTGATCCAGTCCCGCACAACAGGCGCTTTCCTTGCGCCGTCTTTCGAGGACGGTCAACCGGAATGGGTCATGTTGCTCTGCGAAGCCGCAGTGGTGGAAGACCTCGAGACCTGCGTGCAGCTTATCGAGGACCACACCGAGCCATTCCACCGCCCCCAGGTCGTGGACCTTGACGACCTCTACAAAAAGCAGGAGCCACACCATGGAAATTGACCTCGCATTTTTCGCCCATCGCGTTGCAATGCTCGCCTGCCTTTCTGGCTTCGTCGGCGGTCTGCTGTTCGTGCTGGTGCATGGCGCAGTAGTCGCCCTCTCTGAGCGTCTGCGCTCTCGCGCACACCGTGCCGAACGCATCGCCCAGGCACGCATTCGCGCTCAATCAATCATGCGGGCCATGCCACGTGGCTGACCCCACCGTTATCGAATGCCCCGGCACCTGCACGGTGACCGTGGTGCATGAATTAAGCCTCCCTCCGCTGCAACTCGATACAGCGGATGGAGCAGCCATCGCGGGCGCCGTCCTCGCGGTCTGGGTAGTCGGCTGGGCATTTCGCATGCTCATTCGCGCCCTGCACATCGACGGCAATTCATCAACTTCATCCGAGGAAAACTGACATGCAAAAAACCTTCAATCGCTCGCTCGTCGCCGTTGGCGCTCTGGCCGGTGCTGCTGCTGCAAATGCCGCTGCGATCGACGTCACCGCCGTGGTCACTGACATCGCCGCTCAGGCCGCCCCCATTGGCCTGATCGGTTCTGCCGTGCTGATCTTGTTCGTGGGTATCAAGGCATTCAAGTGGGTGCGTAAGGCTCTGTCCTAAGCCACGCCCCAAGCGCTCCCCGACCGGCCGGCGGGGGCCTTGCAAAAGCTCACGCGGTGGGTTTCTTCAAGGTGCAAAACAAATGGGCCTATTCGTCATCATCGCCATTTTGGGGGCCGCATGGCTAATGTTTACCGCCTGATTTTTGGCGTTGTCCTTGCTGTTGCGTCCTTTGGAGCTGCGGCATTTGCTGCAAATCCCCAGTTTTATAGTCAAAGTGGTGCGTTTCTTGGATATCAGTTGTATCCCTCGGCAGGTGCCGTTTGTTCCGCCATCCATGGCGTCATTCAGGGCAACGATCAATCAGGGGACAACGTCTATAGCGTTCAAAACGTTACCTCTACCTCCTGTGTAATCGGTCGAAGCTATAGGGGCAGTGACCTCATTCTTTATGCTTATGGCATCGGTCAACAAGCTGGTGACTGTCCATCAGGCTCCACTGGCACCAGCCCTAATTGCACATGCACGGCCCCACTTGTCGAAAAAGACGGCCAGTGCAAACCCGCCGGTTGTGGCCCTGGAATGCATGAAGAGGGCGGCGCATGCGTCCCCGACAAGTGCGACCCAGAGGACACTCGCGTAAATGGCGTATGCGTCAAGCCTCCAAAGTGTGACCCCGGTTACACCCGTGTCAATGGCACTTGCAAAAAGAATGGTTGTGAACCGGGTAAGTCAGTCGGAGACCGAATTACCAACGGCGATAACACCACCTACACCTGTGAGTCCGGCTGCACTGTAAAGACCAATCCATCTATCTGCATCAAGTTTGGCGACACGCAAGAGTGCACCGGTACTGGTCGCCTAACTGGCGGTACCTGTACGCCATCTGATGGCGGCGGCTCTACTCCAGGCACTGGCGGCACTGGTGGCGATACGGGCGGTAGTGGCCCTGGCACAGGCCCCGGCACAGGCGGTACAGGCACTGGTGGCACAGGTACAGGCGGCACCGGCACGGGTGGTACTGGAACCGGTGGCGGCGGCACAGGTACTGGTGGCACAGGTACGGGCGGAACTGGCACCGGTGGCACTGGCACTGGGGGTACAGGAACCGGCGACGGTGGTACAGGTACAGGCGGCACAGGCACAGGCGGAACTGGCACAGGCGGAACTGGCACCGGTGGTACTGGCACAGGTACTGGTACACCGGTCCCTAACTATCCGAAGCCCAAGCCTGTCCCCCCCACACCCGAAGGCACATGCCCCCCCGGCATGCATAAAAGCGGCTCGTGGTGCATCAACGACCCGGTGCCACCTGATGGCGACGGTAAATGCCCCCCTGATTCCGTCAAGGTCGGCAGTACCTGCGTGTATCCCCAGCCCGGTGGCGGTGGTACTGGCACAGGCGGCGGCGGCACAGGCAGCGGTGATGGTGATGGCGACGGCGAAAAGGGCGGCTTTGGCGGCTCCTGCATGTCCGGCTTTGCCTGTGAAGGGGATGCCATCCAGTGCGCCATTGCCAGAGAGCAGTACGCCCGCAACTGCAAACTGTTCGACGACACAAGCGCTGAATCTGACCTCTACAACGCCAACAAGGGCAAGACCGGCAACCAGACCGGCGACTTACCTGGCAATGAAACCATCAGCCTGAGCGGTCGCATTGACACATCAGACCCGCTTGGCGGTGGTGGCTGCATTGGAGATTTGAACGTCACCGTATGGGGTCAGGCCGTCACCTTGCCCCTGTCCAACGTCTGCCAATACCTCGCCATGCTTGGCAACATTCTCGTGGCCGTGTCGATGCTCATGGCCGCACGCATCGTCACAAGGGGATAGAACCATGCCCATCTTTATCGCTGCCATCGGCGGCATGTTGATAAACCTCGTCGGCACCATGGCGGGCCGTGTCCTGCTTGCCTTGGGCATCAGCGTAGTGACCTACACCGGCGTCTCTTCGTCCCTCGACTGGATGAAGGCCGGGGCACTCTCCGCGCTTGGTGGTCTGCCCGCTGAAATGATCGGCCTGATTGGCTTCATGAAAGTAGGGGTTTGCATCAGCATCATCACCAGCGCTATCGCTGCCCGCGCCATCGTCAGCGGCATCAGCGGCGACAGCTTCAAGAAGTGGGTGATGAAATGATCTACCTGACCACCGGGGCGAACGGCGCCGGAAAAACGCTCATTACCCTGCGCGATGTGCGCGCCCAGCAACTCAAGGAAAACCGTCCGGTTTATTACCACGGCTTCGACATGGACGAGGCCAAGGCAGCGGAATTCGGCTGGCAAAAGTTCGACCCCAAGAAGTGGCAAGACCTGCCGGATGGCTCCATCTGCGTGATGGACGAATGCCAAAACGAATTCCCGCTTAGGCGCTCCGGTAGCGATGTTCCCGACTACGTGCAGGCCATCGCCCAGCATCGGCGGCGGCGCGGTTTTGACTTCTGGATGATCTGCCCGCACCCATCGCTGATCGATGTTTTTGTGCGTCGGCTGATCGACAAGCCTTCATGGCACCGCCACCTGAAACGGGCCTTTGGCGCCGATGTGGTGAGCGTCCTGCGCTTCTCAAGCCCTGACATGAAGTGCGAAGAACCCGGCGCAGGGGCACGCGGTGAAGTCTCGATGGTGGGCTACCCCAAGGAGGTTTACAGCTGGTATCGCTCGGCCAGCCTGCACACCGGGAAAAAGAAAATCCCTCGGGCCGTCTATGTCGTTGCCGCGTGCGTCATCGCTGTCCCTGCGGCCCTGTACTTCGCCGTCACTGGCGTCTACAAGAACGTAACCAAGCAGGCCAAACCCGCTACAGAAGCGGTAGCCAACGTGCCAGGCACAAACGGCCCCAACACCGGCAACCCAAACATGCGCCAAGTCGCCCATGTGATGACCGCCGATGAATACATTGCCCAGCGCTCCCCGAGGCTTCAAGACTTTGCGCACACGGCACCCGCCTACGATGAAGTCACCAGGCCTACAGAGGCGCCATACCCTGCCGCCTGCGTCCAGATGGGCAAAACCTGCAAGTGCTACACCCAGCAGGCCACGCTATTGCAGGTGAGCGGCGCTGTGTGCCTCCAGATCGTGGCGCAAGGCTTCTTCATGGACTGGAAAACGGCCAGCAAGGGCGACTACAGCCACCGCGACAGGGGTGACTATCAGCAGGGCCGCAACATGCCGCCAGCGGGCCAGCAAATGGCCCAAGCGGCCCCTGTTCGCTCCGTGCCAGTGCCTGACCCTGCCCACAAGCATCAGCAGGTGCAATCGACGTCTGAATGGGCACAAGGTCTAGCAGCCCGCAATGCACAGGTGCGCTCCAGCTTGACCCAGTGATTCAGTCGGCGCGTATGTCTTCGGTCTGCGCTGTCTCTTTCACCAGTGCCCACCTGTAGCCGGGTGGTGCTGCTGGCTTTTCATGTGTGCGAGTCCTTGGTCCAGCTTCAATGATGCCGTCGCGCACGCCCGCTTTGATGACCCAGTACGTGGCCCAAAAAATGGCAATCAGCACGATCAATGCAACGGCCAGTTCGAAAATTGCTTGGCGCTGCAGCGCCTCTTCAAAAGCTCTGGTGTTCATGCCCCCAAAGCTAGCACAGGCGTTCAAATGTCGCCAAAACGGATCTGGCCAGGACAATTCATGCGCTGACGGAGATAGGGCAGCGGGCCAGTGGGCGCATTGCGCGGATGCGGTCCAGGTGGCCTTTGTAGCCTGTCCGCTTCACCGGCTCAGCGAACACCAGCGCTACCTGCGCAGCCTTCACCAGCTTGCCCAGGTCGCGCACCTTTTTCGCCAGCTCACGCGCCCAGCTCGGCGTGGTCTTGCGCACTGGATAGGCCACCCGGCCCGCTGCCTTGAAAGCTGCGCCACGCTCGGTCCTGATTGCCCGCAGGAGCCGCGTCGTAGGCCGCGACGTAGCCCACACCAGCAAGCGACCGAACTGCAAAGGCATCTGCAGCGCCAGAGCTTCAGGAAATTTGCGGTAGTTGCTTGCGATCATGGTGTTCCCCTTCAGGTGTACCGGGCCCCTAGATTCCGAGCCGGACAACTGTTGTCTGTTGCCCGTGCAAGCTGGCCTTGCTTGCACCGTTCCCCTGAGTTCTTCGCCGTGCCATTAGCGTTGCAGGGATTGGGTTCCGGAGGGGGGAGGGTTTGTAAAGCGCAGCTTTATGGATTCCCCCCGCAGGAACCCAAAGAGCCGCAGGCGCGGTCCTGGCTTAGCGTTGGCCGAAGAGGCGAAGAAATCTGGGGAATGGTGCTGGGCGCTACCTCTCACGGGCAACGGACGCTGCGCGGCGAGCGCCTAAAGCTGCGAAGCAAGCTCAAGCCAATTGAAGCCTTCGATAGCGTGCACGGTTTGATACATTCGCGCTATCAAAATTACAGCTAACTGAATCCTGTTTTGACCATCTACGGCTACGCCCGCGTTTCAACCCTTGAACAGAACACGGCAGCACAGCTAGCGGCCTTTCGGCGGGCTGGCATTGATAAGGTTGTGCAAGAAAAGCGCTCGGCTGTTAAGCAGCGCCCTGAGCTCGAAAAACTCTTGACCGTCTTGGTCAAGGGCGACGTTTTGGTGGTCTACAAATTGGACCGCCTTGCTCGGTCTGTGTCTCACTTCGTCAAGGTCTTTGAGTACCTGAAATCGAAGGGCGTCGGCTTCCGTTCTTTGACGGAGTCAATCGAGACCGACACGGCACATGGCCGCATGTTCCTGCACCTGCTGTCTGCCTTCGCTGAGTTTGAACGCGAATTGATCAGGGAGAGGTGCTTAGCTGGTCAGCGTGCTGCAAGGGCTGCAGGCAAGACCTGGGGCCGAAAGCGTGCCTTGTCTGATGACGATGTAGCCCAGGCTGCAGCCTGTTGGCGATCTGGTTGGTATGACCAGCGGACCCTTGCGGATATGCTGGGGGTGTCCATAAGTAGCCTACGCGACCACATCCACCGCCATGAAGGGCGGGGCCGCTGGGCCAAAACACGATTACAAAAGTAAAAGATGGCCGCTGAGTGTGTGCGGCAGAATTCGGCCAGTAGCAGTCGGTGGTGGGTTAAAGAAGCAGACATTCAACGTTTGAGTTCAGCGGCCGCCGCAGGCGGTCCGCTGGAACGACTGGTTAGAACCCACTGAGCAAGCCCCCAGAGGGCAGACCTGGATTGTGAATGCCGCCAATCCCTAGCCCGCCCAACCCGAGGTTGGGAACTGTGCGGCTCCACGATGCCTTAACTGCCTCGCCAGGAAGCGACATGAAGTTCTGATCGCCTGATGCATCTCGCATGATCTCCACACAGCGATCGAGCGGCGTTTGCTTAAAGAACTGATGAAAGAACGCAATGTAGCCAACGGCCGCATCGCTCCAAGCAACCGAAGCAGTGTTCCCAACGATGGCCCAGTACGGGTGATCGGGCGTGGAGTTCATGGCCATGCGACACCCGGAGAATCCGAAGCACGAGGACATCGTGATGAGCAAACCGCCCTGCATAAAGTTCATCAAGGGTTGCAGTTCGCGTTGCAAGTCGTTCCAGCTGAGAAATTCGCCATCAGTCAGCCCCACGCCTTCGTCGTTTCCATGCATGCTCAGATGAAGCATCGGTCGCTTGCCCGAGAACTGCGGCTCTTGAAGAGTTTGAACTAAACGTTCTCCCAGAGCCTTCCGCAAAGCCTCAAGGCTCGACGCAAGGTGGTATGCGTGCGGAATCCGAGCTAGCTTGAGTGCGCTGCACAACGCTCGCCCTTCAATCTGATCGTCGAGAAGATCGTCAGCGGACGGAGATTCGACGATGTACACGAATCCTTCGAGCATGCATCACCTGTATTTGTGGGCTCTAACGCAATGTAGACCGCACCAAGCCGCAGGCCATATCTGGCGCTTGCGGTCTAAACTGGCACGCAGAAAACGCCGCAAGGGGCTTGTAACCTAGCGTTGTGGCACGTGAGCTGCATGAAAAAGCATTACTAAATTCAGCCATGAAACCCGCCGCCCCTCCTGTGTTGCGCGCCACACGGTTGCTGGATTTGGTCCGTGAGCGAATTCGTTCCAAACACTATAGCTTTGCGCATGGGGCTGGGCCACGCCATGGAGTCGTTCATCGTCAAACGACGGCTTTGTGGCTGTGCACTGACCAACTGCTCTGGGCCCTGAGCAGACGGTGGGCACCATTTCCCTAAACAGTCATCTATTCACAATCCGGCTTGCTCACAGTTCGAGCGATGCTGTTGGAGATCCTATATCGCAGGTTTCTCGGTCTAATTTACGTTGGTGGGCTATCAAGGCCTCCGCGCTCTATAACGGTATTCACCTGGGTATTAATGCCACTCTCGAAGCCAATGACCAGCCCGCTAACTCGCGCGGCGGTCCTCACCGCATTCGTCTTTGTCTCGCTGGGCGCCTTCCTGGACCTTGTTCAAGGGGGCCGCTTCGTTTTTTTCTACGGCGCTCAGTACACGCAAGCGGCGTTGGTGGCCTTTCTCTTCCTCCTCCCTGCCTGCGCCGGTCTGTTGCTCACCCAACCGCGTTTCACTGCCCATATGCAATGGCGCTATCCAACTCGTTGGGTGCGCTGGCTGTTCATCAACCCTCTCATCACTGTCATCACTGCAGGAGCCATAGTCGTTGCGCCTCGTGGCTGGCTCGCGGCAGGCACTTGGGCCTTCGGCACACCGCAAGCTCCTCTCGTCGCTAAGGTCATTTCGGTGGAACAGTTCAGAGCTCGCAAGGGGTGCGACCAGCATGCCACCCTCAGCCTCCTATCGGTTCAAGCAACTATCTGCCTCGCCGATCACTACGTCGGCGCCCCGCTCCGGACGGATCAGGAAGTTTTCGTTTCCGGGAAGGCCTCTTTTACTGGGTTTTTTATTGGCAACTTTGCAGCCAAATGAGTATCTTCCAGCGGCCGCCTAACGCCTCCACCAAGAGGACCAGTCGCGCTTACATGGTGGTGCGTTGAGTGTCCGCTCTTACTTGCCGCCACCGGCTGCTCCTGGCCGAATTCTGCCCCACGGCGTGGGGCGCTGGCGGGCCTGAGTAGACGGTGGGTGTAACCTGTCCGTCAACCAGAAGCCAAAATGTGGCGCTGAATGCGTGCCTTGCCTGATGAAGATGTGGCCCAGGCCGCCGGGCGTTGCCCTTCCTGCTGGTGCGACCAGACCAATCTGGCGGATATGCTTGGCGAGCCGCTCAGCAACTTGCGTGACCACCCCCACCGCCTCGGAGGCCGGGACCGCTGGGCCAAAACACGATTACAAAAGTAAAATCATTCCATGCTCGATGACCGTGCCAAGTTGTTGCTCAAAGCCCTGGTCGAGCGTTACATCGCTGATGGGCAGCCTGTAGGGTCGCGTACCCTTTCCCGTGCGTCCGGGTTGGATTTGTCGCCTGCCACGATACGAAACGTGATGGCGGACCTGGAAGAGCTAGGGCTGATCGCGAGTCCACATACCTCAGCAGGCCGTATCCCTACCGCGCGTGGATACCGATTGTTTGTGGACACCATGTTGACGGTGCAGCGAGAGTCTGTCATGCCGCCGCAGCTGGCACCTGAACAGCCTCAAAAGGTCATCGCCAACGCTGCGCAGCTGTTGTCCAACCTCTCCCAATTCGTTGGAGTGGTGATGGCACCTCGGCGTACCTCGGTATTTCGTCACATTGAGTTTCTGCGACTCTCTGAAAAGCGGTTTCTGGTCATCATCGTGTCCCCGGAGGGCGATGTTCAGAATCGTGTGATCTTTACCGAGGTGGACCACTCCCAGTCACAGCTGGTGGAGGCTTCCAACTTTCTGAACGCCCACTACGCGGGACTTGCGATGGAGCAGGTACGGGAACGCTTGAAGTCCGAGGTCGATGTGTTGCGCGGAGAGATCGCATCGCTCATGCAGGCGGCGGTCAACGTGGGTTCGGAGGCGCTGTCCGAGGCGCAGGATGAGGTGGTGATTTCCGGGGAGCGCAACCTGCTGTCGGTCAGCGACTTCTCCAGTGACATGGGCAATTTGCGCAGGGCTTTCGACTTGTTCGAGCAGAAGACTCAGATTCTCCGGCTCCTGGATATTTCCAGCCAAGCGGAGGGAGTGCGCATCTACATCGGTGGAGAGAGCCAGGTCGTACCATTTGAAGAGCTGTCGATCGTGAGCTCCCCGTACGAGGTCGATGGCAAGGTGGTAGGAACATTGGGAGTGATAGGTCCTACGCGCATGCCATACGACCGCATGATCCAGATTGTGGACATCACCTCCAAGCTGGTATCCAACGCGCTCAGCCACCGCAAGTAAGCCCCTACAATACGGCGCTTGCCACGTTGTATAGCGCTGTAGCATGGCCTGGGGGCGTTAGCTCAGTTGGTTAGAGCAGAGGACTCATAATCCTTTGGTCGTTGGTTCAAGTCCAACACGCCCTACCACCCTTGCTCGCAGGGTGGATGTATCAGCAAACGATGTGTTTTGTGATCCAAATCGCTCAGTTTGTTTTTGTAGCCTTCATCGTGCATTACAATCTCGGCTTGCGTTGAATTGACTGTCTGTTTGCATAGCCTGATTCAGGAAGGCAATCAGAAAGAAAGCAAATTTCAGGGGTTGCCAAGAAATCATGCTATAATTCAAAGCTTAGCGGCTGTAGCTCAGCTGGATAGAGTACTTGGCTACGAACCAAGGGGTCGTGGGTTCGATTCCTGCCAGCCGCACCAATGTTTAAAGCCTGCAATCGCGAGATTGCAGGCTTTTTCATTTGTCCAGGCGTATTGCGCCGATTGGAGAGTTCTGGCGATGAGCAAGGCTTTTACCAAGGAAACTGACGGTGCCGATGATGACGAGGGTTTGGCATTGCCTCCTTTGCCGCCGGGTGGCAAAAACTACATCACCCCGTCCGGGTATGCGCGTCTGAGGGCGGAGCTGTTGGATCTCATCGACAACGAGCGGCCCAAGATCGTGGATGTGGTTCACTGGGCTGCCAGCAATGGGGATCGGTCTGAGAACGGTGACTATCTTTACGGCAAGAAGCGCTTGCGCGAGATTGATAGGCGTATCCGTTTTTTGACCAAGCGGCTGGAGATCGCCGAAGTGGTGGACCCCAGTTTGCACGCGGGTAGCGAACAGGTCTTTTTTGGGGCTACCGTCACCTACTCAGACGACGAGGATGGTGAGCGCACGATCACCATCATAGGCATCGACGAGGCGGACAGTCGTATGGGGCAGGTCAGCTGGATTTCACCCGTTGCACGGGCGCTGCTGAAGTCGCGCGTTGGGGATGAGGTGCAGCTACCAACACCAGGCGGTGTGCGCCACCTTGAGGTGTTGGAGGTGCAGTACCCACCCCGTAGTGTCGTCTCGTAGCGATTGCAAACAGGCAGTGCTCCTGCGCACCACTTTCCGCGACCTGAGCGGGCTTGGTGTACTGCTGCGCCAGTGCGTCAGGGTTGTGGTGTGATTCTGGCCGCGCGCAGCACAGCCTGGGTGCGGCGCAGGTTGCGCAGTGCAAGCTCCAGGTGGGATTGGTCGCGTACTGCCACTATGAAGCGCAAGTCCGTGGTGTCCAAGGCCGCTTCATCATCCATATCCACATGGGTGATGTCGGCCTCTGAATTGGCAAGCTCTGCTGCTACCCGTGCCAGCACCCCTTTGCCGTTGTTTACGGTAACAACCACGCCCGTTTCGAACATGCGGGTGGGCTCATCCGACCAATCGACAGCGATGAACCGCTCGCTGTCTTTGTGTTGCAGACGCTTGGCGACACTGCAATGTGCGTTGTGCACCACCAGTCCCTCGCCACGGCCCAGATAACCGACGATGCTGTCGCCCGGCACTGGGCGACAGCAGGCGGCATACTGCACGGAAGCATTCTCGCTACCGTCCAGGGTCACAGCGCCTTGCGACAGGGTTTCGTGCGATGTGTAGCGCTCGCGGGTCATGAGCAGGGCATCCGGGCGGTGTCCATGCTCAGACATCAGCACCATGAGGCGCTTGGCTACGATGCTGGCAATGCGCTTGCCCAAACCCAGGTCGGTCATCAGCTCGCTGCGCGTGCGGTTGCCAGTAAACCGCAATAGTTTGTCCCACAGCGGTTGCGTCTCTGCGTTTACTGGAGGCAACTGCTCCAAGCCTTCGGCGCGAATGGCCTGGGTCAACAGCTTTTCTCCCAGCCCCTCAGATTCAGTATGAGCCAAGGTTTTGAGGTAGTGGCGGATCTTGGACCGTGCACGGCCCGTGCGCACAAAGCCAAGCCACGCGGGGTTGGGTGTGGAGATAGGGTCGGTGATGATCTCCACCACATCCCCATTCTTGAGTTCGGTGCGCAGCGGGATCTGCTCGTTGTTGATCTTGGCGGCCGTGGTGCGGTCGCCCACATTGCTGTGAATGGCGTAGGCAAAGTCCACCACGGTGGCGCCGCGAGGCAGTGCCATGATCTGGCTTTTGGGTGTGAAGACGTAGACCGCATCGGGAAACAGGTCCACCTTGACGTGGTCCCAGAACTCCGCCGCATCCCGCGTTTCGTTCTGTATGTCCAGCAAGGATTGCAGCCACTTGGTTCCGAGGCGCTCGGCTGCAGTGCCTTCCCCGTCCTGGGCCTTGTAAAGCCAGTGTGCCGCCACGCCCGCTTCGGCAATCACGTGCATCTCGTCGGTGCGCATCTGGAACTCAATGTTCACGCCCGAGGGCCCTACCAGGGTGGTGTGCAGAGACTGGTAGCCGTTGAGTTTGGCAATGGCAATGTGGTCCTTGAACTTGCCAGGTACCGGCTTGTACATCTGGTGCAGTACACCCAAGGCGGTATAGCAATCGGTCACTGTCGGCACGATGACTCGGAAGCCGTAGATGTCCGTCACCTGGGCAAAGCTCAGGTGCTTGAGGTCCATCTTCTGATAGATGGCATACAGCGTTTTCTCGCGGCCAGCCAGGCGCACCTTCATGCCGATCTTGGAGAAGGCCGCATCCACTTCGGTCTGCACTTTTTGAACCAGATCGCGTCGGCGGTTCCTGGATTTGTTGACGGCCTTCGCCAAGGTGGCGTAGCGCCAGGGGTGCAGGTGTCTGAAGGCCAGATCCTGCAGTTCACGATAGGTCTGGTTCAGGCCCAGGCGGTGGGCGATGGGGGCATAAATTTCCAGCGTCTCGGACGAGATGCGGCCCCATTTGCTGCGCGGCATGTCTGACAGCGTGCGCATGTTGTGCGTGCGGTCGGCCAGCTTGATGAGGATGACGCGCACATCACGCGCCATGGCCAGCAGCATTTTGCGAAACGATTCAGCCTGGTTCTCTTCGCGGGTGTTGAACTGCAGCTTGTCCAGCTTGGTGAGGCCGTCTACCAGTTCGGCCACCGGGGCGCCAAACCGGTCGATCAGGTCGGCCTTGGTCACGCCGCAGTCTTCCATGGCGTCGTGTAGCAGCGCGGCCATTAGCGCCTGGGCATCGAGCTTCCACGCCGCGCACTGTGCGGCCACTGCAATAGGGTGGGTGATGTAGGGCTCACCGCTGTTGCGCAGTTGCCCCAGGTGGGCTTCGTCGGCAAAACGGTACGCCTGGCGCACCTGCTCGATGCTGACGGGGTCCAGGTAGTCCAGGCTGTCGGTCAGCGCCGCGAAGCTGGCCGCAGCCGCATTGGCGGCCGCAGCGGCTGCCGAGAAATTGCCTGCCGGAGATGGTTCACCCGGCCGGGGCTGCGTTGCAGAAGGTGAATTGAGCACCGCGTTCATGCCTTAAATGTAGCGCGGGACTGCGCCAGAGGACTTTCGGGCAAAAAAAAGCACCGCTGGCGCGGTGCTTTTGGGTGGGCATTGCCCCGCAGAACGTTCAACCGGGAACCTTCTTGAGCATCTCCAGGCCCACTTTGCCTTCGGCGATTTCACGCAGGGCGGTCACAGCAGGCTTGTTGCGGCTTTCGATGCGGGGGGCGTGCCCTTGGCTGAGCATGCGGGCACGGTACGTGGCGGCCAGTACGAGCTGGAAGCGGTTGGGGATCTTTTCCAGACAGTCTTCTACGGTGATGCGTGCCATCGGTTACTCCGGGGATTCAGGTGATATTGAGCGACTGGAAGGTGTCAGCACGGGCGCGGCGCTGGGCGGCGTACTTGAGTCGCTGGGCGTGAACTACGGCTTTCAGGTCGAAAAGCGCGCGCTCAAACAACTCATTGATTATAACGAAGTCGAATTTGCTGACCTGGGCCATCTCGATGGCGGCATTTTTGAGGCGGACCTCGATGACATCCGCAGAGTCTTCGCCCCGGCGCTCCAGCCTGGAGCGCAGCTCTTCCCAGCTGGGGGGCAGGATGAACACCAGCACGGCATTGGCAAAAGCCTGTTTGATCTGCAGTGCGCCCTGGAAGTCTATTTCCAGAATCACATCCGAGCCCTGTGCAATGCGTTCTTCGATGGCCTTCTTGGAGGTGCCGTAGCGGTTGCCGTGCACATGGGCCCATTCGACAAACGCGTTGCCTTGCACCATGGCGTCAAACTCGGACTCCGACGCGAAGAAGTACTCGCGGCCATGCTTTTCCTGGCCGCGGGGCGCACGGGTGGTGTGCGAGATGGAGGGGTGGACATGCGAGTCCAGCTCCAGCAAGGCCTTGACCAGGCTGGACTTGCCGGCCCCACTGGGGGCTGCCACTACGATAAGGTTTCCTGGATAGTCCATGGTTGATGTGCGCCAGGCGCTATCAAAAAATGAGTGTTATTCGATATTTTGCACTTGCTCACGCATCTGCTCGATCAATACCTTCATGTCCACGCTGATGCGCGTGAGGTCGAGAGCGGCAGACTTGGAGCCCAGCGTGTTGGCTTCGCGGTGCAGCTCCTGGATCAGGAAATCCAGGCGTTTGCCCACTTCGCCACCCTTTTTGAGCAGGCGCTCGATTTCGTCCAGGTGCGAATCCAGCCGCGTGATCTCTTCTGCCACGTCGATGCGGATGGCAAACGCCGTGGCCTCGGTCAAGGCGCGGTCACGCGCAGCTTCGGGCAGGGTGGCGCCATCGGTGAGGGCCATGGCCTCTTTCCAGCGTTCCATGAAGCGCAGGCGTTGCTGCTCTACCAGCAGCGGAACCATGGGTACGGCTTGTTCGGCCAAGGCCCGCAGCTGCTTGACACGGTCCAGCAGCATGGTCGCCAAGCGCTTCCCCTCGCGCTCGCGGGCTGCCAGCAAAGCGGTCAGCGCTTCCTCGGCCAGGGCGGGGATCGCTTCGCTCCAGTCCTCGGTGCCAGAGTGCGCGTTGGCGCACAGACGCAGCGCGTCAGCCACGGTGAGGGGGGCGGCTGTGGGCAGCCACGCCTTGATGGAGTCTTGCAACGAATTGAGACGCTGCAACAGCCGCGCGGGCGGGTCTTGCAGGCTGTTGCTATCGTCGGTATCTAGGGCGGCTCGCACTTCGACCTTGCCGCGCTTCAGGCGCGCCGTGAGCAGGCTGCGCAGCGTGGGTTCCATGGCGCGCAGTTCGTCGGGCAGGCGGAAAGACAGGTCCAGAAAACGGCTGTTGACGGATCGGATTTCCAGTCCCAGCCTGCGCGTCTGGGGAGCGCGGGCGTCGGTTTCAGCGCCAGTGGCAGATGCGCCATGCTGTGCGCTGGCGTATCCGGTCATGCTGTAAACTGGCATTGGACTTTTTGATGGTTGCTTGCGATCCGGCGATTATCCGGGTTCCGCCTTACCCCCGAGTCATCTTCGCAAAATATGTCAAAAATCAAACCGGCCCCCTTGCCGCCCGATACCGCGATTGGCGGCTACCGTGTGGTGCGCCGGTTGTCCTCCGGTGGTTTTGGTGTGGTCTATCTGGCCCTCGATGCCGAAGGCCAGCAGGTGGCTATCAAGGAGTACCTTCCTTCGTCCCTGGCCACCCGCGCGCCTGGCGAACTGCTTCCGAAGGTGCCGCCAGAAAAGCTCTCGCTGTATCGGCTGGGACTCAAGAGCTTCTTTGAAGAAGGCCGTTCGCTGGCCCAGATCTCGCACGCCTCGGTGGTCAGCGTGCTCAACTTCTTTCGCGAGAACGAAACGGTCTACATGGTGATGAACTACCTGGAGGGCGCGACCCTGCAGGACTTCATCATCACCGCGCGCGACCTCAAGACGCAGAAGGTGTTCCGGGAGTCCACCATCCGCTCGCTGTTCGACGAGGTACTGCGTGGGCTGCGCATCGTGCACCAGCACAAGATGCTGCACCTGGACATCAAGCCCGCCAACATTTTCATCACCGATGACAACAAGGCGGTGATGATTGACTTTGGCGCGGCGCGCGAAGTGCTGAGCAAGGAAGGCAATTTCATCCGCCCCATGTACACCCCCGGCTTTGCTGCGCCCGAGATGTACCGGCGCGATTCGCAGATGGGGCCGTGGACCGACATCTACGCCATCGGCGCCTGCATTTACGCTTGCATGCAGGGCTTTCCGCCCAACGAGGCGCCTCAACGCGTGGACAAGGACCGCCTGTCGCTGGCACTGACAAAGTTGCGTGGCGTGTATTCCGACAACCTCATCGAGGTGGTGGAGTGGTGCATGGCGCTCGATCCGCTGTCTCGGCCTCAGTCGGTATTTGCATTGCAAAAGGAGCTCAGCCGCGAAGGTGAGCGCCGCTACACCAAGCTCACTGTGGGCGAGAAGATGCGGCTGCAACTCGACACCCTGGTGTCTGACACCAAGAAGAATGTGCAGAAGGTGGGTGAAGCCACCGGTATCGGAGCCAAGCCCAAATGAACCAGGCACACGCAATGCGGGTTCGGGCGAGGTACATGTCCACGGATGGCGCCCGGGTGCATCCTTGTTTGCGTGAGTCCTTATGAAGTTCTCGGTATTCCAGATCAGCCGCCGTGGCGGCCGCGAGAAGAACGAAGACCGCATGGGCTATTGCTACACGCGCGAATCGGGCCTGTTTGTATTGGCCGATGGCATGGGAGGTCACCCCGAGGGCGAAGTGGCCGCGCAGATCGCGCTGCAGACCATCTCGGCGCTGTTCCAGCGCCAGGCCAAGCCGCAGCTCAAGGATGTGCAGGAGTTCCTGTCCGGCGCATTGCTGGCGGCACATCACCAGATCCTGCGCTACGCCACAGAGAAGGGCATGCTCGACACACCGCGCACCACCTTGGTCGCGGCGGTGTTGCAGGCCGGTACCGCCACCTGGATCCATTGCGGCGATTCGCGCCTGTACATGGTGCGCGATGGTGATCTGCTGACCCGTACGCGGGACCACTCGTACATGGAGCTGCGCAACACGCCGCCGCCTGGCCTGGACAAGATCAACCGCAACGTGCTGTTCACCTGCCTGGGTTCGCCCACCAAGCCCATTTACGACATCACCGGCCCTGTGTACCTGGAGCAGGGCGACCGCATTCTGTTGTGCTCTGACGGCCTGTGGGGCACGCTCAGCGACGAAGACATCGCCAAGCAGCTGGGCCGCAACACCGTGTCGCACGCGGTGCCCGAGCTGGTGGAAGATGCCCTTCGCAAAGCCGGGGACAGCAGTGATAACGTGACGGTGGTGGCCCTGGAGTGGGAGACGCCGGATGCGTTCGAGTCCACCCAGGGGGTGTCCACTGACAGCATCAGCGACGACGTGTTTGCGTCCACCATCCAGGCGGGCCCGCTCGATGGGCTGGTGGATGATCTGGACGATGCGGCCATCGAGCGGTCGATCGCCGAAATCAACGAAGCCATTCGTCGCTCTGCTGCCCGCAAGGCCTGAACTGCCATCGGCGCTTTGGGTTGCATCCGGGCTCCCTCCATGCGAATGCATGGAATCAGATTTTTCGCCTTACATCGCCCACCTCATGACGCAGGTGGGCGACTCGCTTGATACAGAGAATCACATGACCACCTTCATCCGCACCGGCAACCGCGCCGCCAACCAACTGCGCCCTGTCCGCATCACGCGCCACTACACCATGCACGCCGAAGGCTCGGTGCTGATCGAATTTGGCAACACCAAGGTGCTCTGCACCGCCTCGGTGGAAGAGCGTGTGCCCCCGCACAAGCGCGGTAGCGGCGAGGGCTGGGTCACGGCGGAGTACGGCATGCTGCCGCGCGCCACCCACACCCGCAGCGACCGCGAGGCCGCACGGGGCAAACAGACCGGCCGCACGCAGGAGATCCAGCGTCTCATCGGCCGCAGCCTGCGCGCCGTGTTTGACCTCAAGCTGCTGGGTGAGCGCACCATCCAGCTCGACTGTGATGTGATCCAGGCCGATGGTGGCACGCGCACGGCCGCCATCACTGGCGCGTGGGTTGCAGCCCAGGATGCGGTCAACCAGTTGCTGGCCAGCGGCAAGATCGCCCAGTCGCCGCTGCTGCAGCCCGTGGCGGCGATCTCGGTCGGCATCGTGCAGGGCACGCCGCTGCTGGACCTGGAATATGTGGAAGACGTGGATTGCGACACCGATATGAATGTCGTGATGACGGGCGCTGGCCACTATGTGGAGGTGCAGGGCACAGCCGAGGGCGTGGCCTTTACCCGCGCCGAGATGGACCAACTGCTGGGGCTGGCCGAACAGGGCATCGCCCAGCTGGTGCAGCTGCAGCAGCAAGCCCTGCAAAATACTCCTTAATTGATAGCTGCTTGCGCATATTTCACTAGCGCTTGCAGCCATTTTGACCATGAAAATTGTTCTAGCATCCAATAACCGCGGCAAACTGGCCGAGTTGCAGGCCATGTTTGCGCCCCTGGGCGTGGAGCTGCTGCGCCAGGCCGATCTGGGTGTGGGCGAGGCCGAGGAACCCTTCCGCACCTTTGTTGAAAATGCCCTGGCCAAGGCACGGTTTGCATCCGAACACACCGGCCTGCCCGCGCTGGCCGACGATGCTGGCATGTGCGTGGATGCCTTTGGTGGCCTGCCGGGCGTGGACACCGCTTATTACTGCACCCAGTTCGGCTACGAGAAAAGCGACGACAACAACGTGCGCGCCTTGCTGGAGCAATTGCAGGGAGTGACCAATCGCCGCGCCGCCATGGTCAGCACCCTCGTTGCCGTGCGCAGCCCGCTAGACCCGGAGCCGCTGATTGCGGTAGGTCGGGTGGTGGGGGAGATCACCACCGCCCCCCGTGGCAGCAACGGCTTTGGTTTCGACCCCGTGATGTTCATCCCCGAGTTCGGCAAGACCTTTGCCGAGCTACCCGTGGAGGTGAAAAATGCCCACAGCCACCGGGGCCGCTCGGCGGCCCAGATGCTGGCTTTGATGCGTGAGCGCTGGCTGTAGAGGGGGCGCTGAACGTGGTTCATATTCCCATCACGCCCCAGGGCGACGTTGAGCCCGCCGTGGTGCGCGACATCCAGCACTACATGCGCCCTGGCCTGCTGCAACTGCCCAGCCTGCCGCCGCTGTCGCTGTACGTGCACCTGCCCTGGTGCCTCAAGAAATGCCCGTACTGCGACTTCAACTCGCACGAATTTCGCGCAGGGGGTACCGGCGGCGCGGTGCCCGAGCAGCGCTACATCGATGCCCTGATGGCCGACCTGGAGGCCGCTCTGCCCCTGGTCTGGGGGCGATCCGTGCACAGCATCTTCATTGGCGGTGGCACGCCCAGCCTGTTTTCGCCGGCAGCCATCGACCGGCTGATCGGCGACATCCGCGCCCGCCTGCGGCTGGAGCCAGATTGCGAGATCACGATGGAGGCCAACCCCGGTACGTTCGAGAAAGACCGTTTTCGCGCCTTCCGCGCGGCGGGCGTCACACGCCTGTCGGTGGGGGTGCAGAGCTTTAACGACCAGCACCTGAAGGCCCTGGGCCGCGTGCACGACCGTTCCCAGGCGATGGCGGCGGTGGAGGAGGCTGCTGCGTCCTTCGACACCTTCAACCTCGACATCATGTACGCCCTGCCGGGCCAGACGCTGCCAGAGCTGGAGCAGGACCTGCGAACGGCGCTGGCCTTCAAGCCGCCGCACATCTCCATCTACCACCTCACCATCGAGCCCAATACCTACTTCGCCAAGTTCCCCCCAGCCATCCCCGAGGACGACCAGGCCTACGCGATGCTTGACCGGATCACGGAGATGACGGGGCAGGCGGGTATGGCGCGGTACGAGATTTCTGCGTATGCGCAGCCGGGCCACCAGTGTTTTCACAACACCAACTACTGGCAGTTTGGCGACTACCTGGGCATCGGCGCGGGTGCGCACAGCAAGCTGAGCTTTGCGCACCGCGTGGTGCGGCAGGTGCGCTTTCGGGACCCCGCGCGCTACATGGACAACGCCCTGGCAGGCCATGCCGTAGCGCAGGACGACGAGGTGCGCCGCGCCGATCTGCCGTTTGAGTACATGCTCAACGCCCTGCGCCTGCGCGAAGGCTTTGCGCTGCAGGACTTCATGGCCCGCACAGGCCTGCCGTTGACCGCCATCGCCAAGGGCCTGGAGGCCGCCGAGCGCAAGGGCCTGATCGAGCGCGACATGGCGCGTGTACGGCCTACCGAGCGGGGCTTTGACTTTCTGAGCGATCTGCAGGCGCTGTTCCTGGCGGACTGACCGCGCGGGTTTCAGTCACCCCTCATCGGCAGCGCAACATCATCTCAACCGCACTTTGCGGCGAGGATGCGGCCGGTGCCGTCCACCTCCAGGTTCAGCCGCTGGGTGTCGTATTCCTTGGTGATGATCTGCCCGGGGCGCAGGATGCGCGCCGTCTGCGCGCCCGAGCGCTGACGGGCAGATTCAACAACCGATGCGGTGCTGTTTTGCCCCACGACAAACTGCGCGGGCTGGGCGTTGCACACGCTGGCGGGGGGTGATCCAGACCCTGCGGCGGCCGAGCCCGCCGATAGCGCGGGTGTCTGCCCATAACCCGCGCAACCGGTGACGGCCGCTCCCAGGGCCAAGCAGCAGGCGACGGCAAAAGTGGGTCGGGTCTTCATCATGGCAGCGGGCTCCTGAGTTCAAAACGCCCACCATAGCGGAATGCAGGTGCCATGGGGTTTCCGTAGCAATATGGGCCGGTTTCCAGCCGTAACGGGCTGTTGCCTGCATCCGTCTCCGCTGGAGCGGGTTCTTGACTTGTATCAAGATGTGTTGTGACATGGCAACATGCTCGCCAACTGATCGCGGGGCCACCACTCCTCGACGGGTTGCCGTAAGCCCGGTTCCGCACAATGGAGCGTCCGCCGTTGTGCGTTGTGTGTTGGCAACGGCGGGCCCTTGCCATCTGGGGCTGCGTGATGCGCGGGCCTGTGTCGACGTCACCGTACCGAACCTTCTGACCATGCCTGACGATTCCCGCCTTCGCCTCATCCGTGCCCTGGGCGACACCCTGGATGGTCTGGATGTTGCGCTGTGTGCGTTTGACGACAGCGACCGCACGCTGGCCTGGAACAGTACCTTCTTCAAGTTCTTTCCAGAGCACGCGGGGCATGTGTACGTAGGCGAGCCTTACGAGGCCAACCTGCGCCGCTTCTACACCCAGCGGCTGGATGCCCAGGAGCTGCCCAACATCGAACGCTACATCACGGCCGGTGTTGAGCGGCACCGCGCACAGACCCGGCCTTACAGCTTTGAGCACCGGGGGCTGCGCGTCCATGTGTCGTCGTTGCCCATCGATGGCGGGGGGCGGGTGCGTGTGTGGCGTGCCGAGGCGCTACCGGCTCAGAGCGAATCCATTGACAGAGCCGCGCAATCCAGCGCCGACATCCACGAACCCGGCTACCTGCGCAGTCCGGTGATCGAAAGCACCGAACTGTTTGACCGCATTCCCGATGGGCTGATGATCTGCGCTGAAGACCAGCGCATCCAGTGGGTCAATCAGCCCTTCATGCAGATGTACCACCTGCCAGACCGCGCTGCCGCAATGGGGCTGGCGTTTGACGAGGTGTACCGCCACGCATGGTCCGTCGGGGGTGAGGGCGACATGGCACCGTTTTACGACGGTCTTTCGACCTTGCAGGAGCACATGCGTTTTGCGGGGGCGCCGTTTGAAGTGCCCTTGCCACGCAGCCGCTGGAGCCGCGTCATCGCCAAGCAGGGCAGCGATGGCACGGTGTTCTACGCCCATGTGGACATCACCGAGCTCAAGCGCCAGCAGCGCTTGCTGGCGCAGGCCGAACGCAGCGCCCGCGACAGCGAGGCGCAATTGCGGGAGAAATCCATCCTGCTCGAAGCCACGCTGGAGCACATGGACCAGGGCGTGGCCAAGATCAGCGCCACGGGGGTGGTGGAGCTGTGCAACCGCCGGGCCATGGAACTGCTGGACCTGCCGGCCGAGCTGATGGCATCCAAGCCCACGCTGGTGAATGTGCTGGCCTACCTGCGGGCTCGTGGCGAATTCCAGGGCGCATCGCAGGAAGTGCAGGACCTGCTGCGACACAGCAATGGCGGGGTCGATCAGCCCCAGGTGTATGACCGTCCCCGGCCCGATGGCCGCATCCTGGAGGTCCAGACCGTGCCCATTAAAGGCGGCGGCGCGCTGCGCACCTTCACCGATGTCACCCAGCGCAAGCAGGCCGAGCAGCAGATCCGCCATGTGGCAGAGCACGACGGCTTGACGGGCTTGCTCAACCGCACCGCCTTTTTGCAAGCATTGCAGGCCGCAGCCACCGACGTGCACCGGTCGGGCCGTGGCTTCGCTGTCTTGTACGTGGATCTGGATGGGTTCAAACCCGTCAATGACCGCCACGGGCACGCCGTAGGTGACCAGTTGCTGGTTTGGGTGGCCCGGCAACTGACGCAGGCCGCGCGCGAGGACGATGTGGTGGCGCGCCTGGGCGGCGATGAGTTCGCGTTGCTGCAGCGGGGCGTATCGGACGGTGACAGTGCGTACCGCCTGGCCGACCGCCTGGTTCAAGCCCTGAGCCGGCCCACCGAGATCGAAGCGCATGCGCTGCAAATCGGCGCGTCCATCGGTATTGTCCTGTCGCCCGGTGACGGCACCGAGGCCGAAGAACTCCTGCGCAAGGCCGATTCCGCGATGTACCTGGCCAAGGCCACGGGGCGGGGCTGCGCAAGGATTTACGGAACGTGAACGTTGGGCTGCCCGGGCGCTTAACCCACGATCCCTTTCTGCTGCTGATCGACGGAGCTTAGAGGAATCGGTCCTGTCCTACATGCCCACATTGGTCACCGTCCTAACATTGGTCTGTCGATCCCCTCGACATCCCTCCCGCTTGCATCGTGCAAGTGTTAAGCCCGCAACCTGCGGGCTTTTTTTTGTCCGCCCTTCGGCATCACCACGGGGGTGAAAAAAGCGACTGCGTCGTAGGTCTTTTGCCGGGCGGCAAAGCCCCGGAGCCCATCTGTTGGCACCATTGCGGAATGGGTGATGTCGTCATCATCCGGCCATCCCAGCGCGCTACATCACAAGAATGATTCTGTACAAACCCGGCACGCAATTTCTCTACAAAGGCAGAACGGTGAGCGTGGACTACGTCATTATCAAACGCACCGGTCTGTGGATCCGTTTGGCGCACAGCGAAGAGGTATGCCGCCCTGAAGATTTGACCCCCATCGCACCGCAGGGAGCGGGACTGGCGAGGTGAAAGAAAGGCCACACGCAGGGCACAGGCCCGGCGTGGCACCCCACCGGGAGGTCTACTTGAGCTGCTGGGACAACCACAACAGCCCCCAAACGATCGCCACCAGCTGAACCAGGTTGACGAAGAGCGCCGCCGAATGCACGCGGCGAAAGTGGTGAATCGCTCCGTCGCTACTCGCCTCGATCTGTGCACCGAGCTGCTGCATGGCTTGCAGCAAGTGCTTGCGCAGCAGCGAGACGATGCAGGCATTGACCGCCACGCCGATTGCAAAGGCGTACCTGCCCCAAAGCGCATAGCTTACAAACGCCCCCAGTGACGCCCAGAACGCAGCACGGTAGTACACGTTGAAAAACCCCCGAACGAACCGCGCGTCCAGTGGGGTGTCATGTTTTAGCGTAAGAAGCGGCAGACCGCCCATCAAGAAGTAGGCGGTGGTGACCAGCAGGGCCACCGTGAAAAAGAACGATGCGTAGAGGGCCGACGACAACATCTTTCTCTCCTCGACATGGCTAGTCACTTCAGGCCGCAGGCCCGTACCCAATTTCTCCATCCTGCCCATGAATGCGGCAAGGTTCAGTAAAAACGCAGTCTAGGGGGCAGATGCGTTCTTGTGAATTGGGTTGGGTGAGGGGTGGTCAGCCACAGACATGTTGCTGCACTGGCCTTTGCGCACATTTCGCTGTTGTAGCTGCGCCGGGCCAAGAACTGGCGGAGACTGTGAGATTCGAACTCACGGACGGTTGCCCGTCGGCAGTTTTCAAGACTGCTGGTTTAAACCACTCACCCAAGTCTCCGGGAGGGAAGGCGCGAATTCTAGCCGACTGCGGGTGCTGATTTTTTCAGCATGCCCCGGTTCTCGATGAACTTGACCACATCGGCTACGCCAGCCAGGGTTTTGAGATTGGTCATCACAAAGGGCTTGAGGCCCTGGGCGTTGGTGCGCATGCGGGTGGTGTCGGCGTGCATCACATCCAGGTTGGCGCCCACGTGGGGGGCCAGGTCGGTCTTGTTGATGATGAACAGGTCGCTTTTGGTGATGCCAGGGCCGCCCTTGCGGGGGATTTTTTCGCCAGCGGCCACATCGATGACGTAGATGGTGAGGTCGCTCAGCTCGGGGCTGAAGGTGGCGGCCAGGTTGTCGCCGCCGCTTTCGACAAACACGATGTCGGCGTTGGGGAACTCGCCCAGCATGCGGTCGATGGCTTCGAGGTTGATGGAGCAGTCCTCGCGGATGGCGGTGTGGGGGCAGCCGCCGGTTTCCACGCCCAGGATGCGCTCGGCGGGCAGGGCGCCGCTCACGGTGAGCAGGCGCTGGTCTTCCTTGGTGTAGATGTCGTTGGTGATGGCGATGAGGTCATAGTCATCGCGCATGGTCTTGCACAGCATTTCCAGCAGCGTGGTCTTGCCGGAGCCCACGGGGCCGCCGATGCCCACGCGCAGCGGGGGCAGGTTCTTGGTGCGGTTCGGTATGTGATGCAGGTTGCTGGTGGTGGTCATCGTCATGATCGGAAGAGGCGGGAGTATTGGGTCTCGTGCTGGGCACTCAGGATGGCCAGCATGGGGGAGAAAGCCTGGCGCTCGCTGTCCATCAGGCCGATGGCGTGGTCCGCGGCAGCAGGGATTGCATCGGCCAGTCGGGCCAGGATGCGCTGGCCTGCGCTTTGGCCCAATTGCATGGATTTGAGCGCTGCCTGCACCATGTTTTCGGCCCAGCCAAAGGCGTAGGCCAGCAGCACGTCGCGCACGGGCGCCTGCGTGGTGGAGGCGGCTAGCGCAAACGCCACGGGGTAGGTGGGGGGAAGGGCGGCCAGGTGGCGCACGGCGGGCATATGGGTCTCGTCGCCCTGGTTCTGATTGCGTAACCAGTCGGCCATCGAGCGACCCATTTGCTCGGCCTGCAGCCGCAGTTCGCTGGTTTCGCGGGTGTGTTGCACCCAGTCGTTCAGTTCGCGCACATGCGCCCAGTCGGCGCGCCGCCACGCGCCCACGGCCTTGGCGATGAGGGCCATGTCGCCACGGGCCTGGGTGATGTGGAGCTGGTCCAGCAGCCAGTCGCCCACGGCGGCTTCGCTGGCCAGGCCGGCGTTTTCAATGGCGCTTTCCAGCCCCTCAGAATACGAGAACCCGCCCACGGGCAGTGCGGGGGAGGCCAGCCACATCAGCTGCAAGAAGCTGGTAGCGGGCAGGGGCGTGGGGCGGTCCAGGCGCATGGGGCGGTGGCTCAGTGGTCGTGGTTGCAGTTCGGGCCGTGCACGTGCCCTTGGGCCACCACAGGGATGGACACGGTGCGGCCACGGGCTGTGGGTGTGGCCGCAGCCGGTGTATCGGTGTGGGAGTGCCCGTGGTCATGGTCATGCGCGTGACCATGGTCGTGATCATGATCGTGGCCATGACCCCCATGGTGGTGCCCGCCGCCATGCCCCGACGCGTAAGCGCCGCCTTCGGGCTCAAACGGCAGGTTCTGCTCGTTCACGATGAGGTGCATGGCGCGCAGCATGTCGGCCAGCACGTGGTCGGGTTCGATCTTGAGGTGGTCGGGCTGCAGTTCGATGGGCACGTGCCGGTTGCCCAGGTGGTAGGCGGCGCGGGTCAGGTCGAAGGGGGTGCCGTGCTGTGTGCAGTGGGTGATGACCAGCACGGGCTGCGGCGCTGCAACCACGCGCACCATGGAGCCGTCTTCGGCCACCAGCACATCGCCGCCGCGCACCACGGTGCCGCGCGGCAGGAAGATGCCCAGTTCGCGCCCGGCCGAGTCGGTGGCCGCAAAGCGGCTTTTCTGGCGCACGTCCCAGTCCAGCTCGACGGTGGTGGCGCGCTTGAGCAGCACGGGAGCGAGGCCTTGGCCTTGGGGGAGAAGTTTGGAGACCTGGATCATGGCAAGAGGGGAGGGCGGTGCCGGAAGGGCGAGGTCCACATTGTGGCCTTGGCCGAGGGGCGATGCGCGGCTGCTCTACAGCGCACGGCTCATGTACCTGCTGTGGGGGTCGAGCCGGTAGCTGCCGAATGGCGCGCAGTCGGCAAAGCCATAGCGCAGGTAGAGCTGGTGCGCGGGTTCAAAGAAGGGCTGGGTGCCCGTTTCCAGGCTGATGCGCTGGTAGCCCAGGTCCACCGCCTGGCCCAGGATATGTTCCAGCACGGCCCGGCCCACCCCCTGGCCACGCACGCTGGCTGCTGTGCGCATGGACTTGAGTTCGGCATGGTCGGCGTCCAGGTGCTTGAGTGCACCGGTACCCACCAGCTCGCCCTCGCCGCGCCAGGCCGTCCAGAAGCGGATCTCGGGCTGGCGCAATTGCACCATGTCGAGCGCGTGCACGCTCTCCGGTGGCGAGGTGGCACGCATGTCCTTCAAGTGCTCCTGCATGAAGGCTTCGATGCGGGGATCGGTCAGGTCGTCCAGGCGGATCCGCAGGTCTTGCAGCAAGGCGTTCATGGGCGGCGACCTCAGAACAGGAAGTAGCGCTGTGCCATGGGCAGCACGGTGGCTGCTTCACAGGTGAGCAGCTGGCCGTCGGCGCGCACGGTGTAGGTCTGCGCGTCCACCTCCATCTTGGGTGTGTAGCTGTTGTGCACCATGTGCTGCTTGCGCACGCCACGGATGTTGCGCACCGCGCTCAAGGTTTTGCGCAGGCCAAAGCGCTCGCCAATGCCAGCAGCCAATCCTGCCTGCGAGACAAAGGTGAGTGACGTTTTGGCGATGGCCCCGCCAAACGCGCCAAACATGGGTCGATAGTGCACGGGCTGCGGCGTGGGGATGGACGCGTTGGGGTCGCCCATCGCAGCCATGGCAATCAGTCCGCCCTTCAGGATCAGCGCGGGCTTGACGCCAAAGAACGCTGGCTTCCAGATCACGATGTCGGCCCATTTGCCGACTTCGAGCGCCCCCACCTCGTGGCTGATGCCGTGCGCAATCGCTGGGTTGATGGTGTACTTGGCCACATAGCGCTTGATGCGCGTGTTGTCGTTGCGGGCGGTGTCCCCTTGCAAGCTGCCGCGCTGCACCTTCATCTTGTGCGCGGTCTGCCAGGTGCGCAGGATGACCTCGCCCACGCGGCCCATGGCCTGGCTGTCGCTGCTCATCATGCTGATGGCGCCCAGGTCGTGCAGGATGTCTTCGGCCGCGATGGTTTCCTTGCGGATGCGGCTCTCGGCAAAGGCCAGGTCCTCGGCAATGCTGGCATCGAGGTGGTGGCACACCATGAGCATGTCCACATGCTCGTCCAGCGTGTTGTGCGTGTACGGCATGGTGGGGTTGGTGGACGATGGCAGAAAGTTGTCTTCGCCCACCACGCGCAGGATGTCCGGTGCGTGCCCGCCGCCCGCGCCTTCGGTGTGGAAGGCGCAGATGCCGCGCCCGGCCACGGCGGCGATGGTGTCTTCCACAAAGCCTGATTCGTTGAGCGTGTCGCTGTGAATGGCGACCTGCGTATCGGTCTCGTCCGCCACGTCCAGGCAGTTGCTGATGGCCGAGGGCGTGGTGCCCCAGTCTTCGTGCAGCTTGAGGCCAATGGCGCCCGCGTTGATCTGCTCGTGCAGTGCATCGGGCAGGCTGGCGTTGCCTTTGCCCAAAAAGCCCAGGTTCATCGGGAAGGCGTCGGCCGCCTGCAGCATGCGCTCCATGTTGAAGGGGCCGGACGTGCAGGTGGTGGCCAGTGTGCCCGTGGCGGGGCCGGTGCCGCCGCCCAGCATGGTGGTCACGCCGCTGGCCAGGGCTTCCTCAATCTGCTGCGGGCAGATGAAGTGGATGTGGCTGTCGATGCCGCCTGCGGTGACGATGTTGCCCTCGCAGCTGATGACCTCGGTGCCGGGGCCGATGATGATGTCCACGCCCGGCTGGGTGTCAGGGTTGCCTGCCTTGCCGATGGCGGCGATGCGGCCTGCCTTGAGGCCAATGTCGGCCTTGAAGATGCCGGTGTGGTCAATTACCAAGGCGTTGGTCAGTACGGTGTCTACCGCCCCTTGTGCATTGGTGCGCTGGCTTTGCGCCATGCCGTCGCGGATGGTTTTGCCGCCGCCAAACTTCACTTCTTCGCCATAACTGCCAGCCCGTAAGGTGTGGTCGGCCTCGACTTCGAGAATGAGTTCGGTGTCGGCCAGGCGCACGCGGTCGCCCACCGTGGGGCCGAACATTTCGGCGTAGGCGCGTCGTCCAATGGTTGCCATGTGAGGGGTGCTCCGCAAGAACGGTTTACTATGTTTTTGATAGCTGCTAGGGCAATTGATACCGGCGCTATCGGCCAATTGGGCTTGAATTTTCTAGAGCGGGCCCTGGGTCAGGCCCTGAAAGCCGAACACGCGGCGGTCGCCCGCGTAGTCCACCAGCTCCACGGTGCGCTCCTGGCCGGGTTCAAAGCGCACGGCGGTGCCGGATGCGATGTTGAGCCGCATGCCGCGTGCAGCCGCACGGTCAAAGCCCAGGGCGTTGTTGGTCTCGGCAAAGTGGTAGTGCGAGCCCACTTGGATGGGCCGGTCGCCGGTGTTGCGCACCACCACTGTCAGCGTACGGCGGCCGGTGTTGAGCATGTGCTCGCCGGGTTCGGTAAAGAGTTCGCCAGGGATCATGGTCAGGTCCTCGAGGGGTGAGCTGCTGCGGTGTCGGTATGCATGACGCCAGTCAGACCTGTCAGGCCATCTGGGCCAGCAGGGCGCCACCCATCAGCGCCACGGCAGCGCCTGCAGCGCGGCTGAGCCACACGGTGCGGTGGCGCAGCGCCCAGCCTGCCGCCAGCCCCGCGCCATGCAGCAGCACGGTGGCGGTCATCATGCCCGCCAGGGTTTGCCAGGCGCTGTGGCTGCCCGCCAGCTCGTAACCGTGGGCCACGCCGTGAAAGACGGCAAACACCCCCACGCCCAGTGCGGCCACGAGGCCAGGCACGCGCAGGCGCGACACGACGAGCAGGCCCGTGGCCAGCAGCGACGCGGCAATCATCGGCTCCACCGCAGGCAGTGCCACACCCTGCAGGCCCAGCGCAGCGCCCACCAGCAGCATGGCCGCAAAGGCCACGGGGCCCCACAGCAGGTCGCGCCCGGCGCTGCGCGCGGCCAGGGCGCTCCACAGGCCCACGGCCACCATGGCAGCCAGGTGGTCCAGGCCGAACAGCGGGTGGGCAAAGCCGCTCAGAAAACTGTTGTGGATATGGGATTCAGCACCTGTATGGGCGCTGGCGCTGGTATTGATTGCGCTGACAGCTATGAAAAAGAGAGCAACTGTGTGGCGGTGTGAGAGTGCGATGCGCATGGGGGCTCCACAGAGAGAAAGACGAAGAGGGGGTCAGACGATCGGCTGATGGACGGTGACGAGCTTGGTGCCGTCGGGGAAGGTGGCCTCCACCTGGATGTCCGGGATCATCTCGGGGATGCCTTCCATCACGTCCGCGCGGGTCAGCACGGTGCGACCTTCGCTCATGAGCTGCGCCACGGTCTTGCCGTCGCGGGCACCTTCCATCACGGCGGCGCTGATCAGGGCCATGGCCTCGGGGTAGTTGAGCTTCAGGCCCCGGGCTTTGCGGCGCTCGGCCAGCAGGGCGGCGGTGAAGATCAGCAGCTTGTCTTTTTCGCGAGGAGTTAATTCCATTTCGTTTCACTCAAAGCTGGGGTCAATAGCTCGCGCGACCGCCGAGGCGGTCGAACGCGAGGGGTCAGTTCCATGTCGTTCTACTCAATTCAAGGCTGGATGGGCTCGTGTGGCAGGTTGTCCTGACCGGGCGGTCCTGAGGGCAACGGATTCATCATAGGCAGCAAGCCCCGTGCCCGCCATACGCCAGAGGGCGAAGGTGCGCTGGATGTGAAGGCGAATCGTGGCATGGAAACTGCACTTGCAAGGGCTGCCGTCGTCCTTTGCCCATGCCCCTTTCCACCGCCCCCCTTGCACCGCCCGACGCGGCCTCGGCAGCAGCCTTGGGGCCGGATGCCGACGCGCAGGCGCCGCAGCAGGTCGTGAAGGTCCGGCGCGACTACAACAGCTGGGTGGCCACCGAGACCATGGAGGACTACGCGCTGCGCTACACGCCCCAGCGCTTTCGCAAATGGTCCGAATGGCGGGTGGCCAACACCGCGTTTGGTGCGGCGTCGTTCCTGATCCTGGAGGCCGTGGGCGCCACGCTGCTGGTGCAGTACGGCTTCATCAATGCCTTCTGGGCCATCGTGGCCACGGGGCTCATCATCTTTCTGGCGGGGCTGCCCATCAGCGTGTACGCCGCCCGCTATGGGGTGGACATGGACCTGCTCACGCGCGGCGCGGGCTTTGGCTACATCGGCTCCACGCTCACCTCGCTGATCTACGCCAGCTTCACCTTCATCTTCTTCGCGCTGGAGGCCGCCGTGATGGCCTACGCGCTGGAGCTGGCACTCGACATCCCGCCCACCTGGGGCTACCTCATCTGCGCCATTGTGGTGATTCCGCTGGTCACCCACGGTGTGTCAGCCATCAGCCGCCTGCAGGTGTGGACGCAGCCGCTGTGGCTGGTGATGCTGGTGGTGCCGTTTGCCTACGTGCTGGTGCGCGATCCTGGTGCGTTTTCCGGGGTTGTGCACTACGGTGGTGAATTGATGCGCGGCGCCACGTTCCAACTGCCCTTGTTTGGTGCGGCGCTCACGGTGGGCATTGCACTCATCACCCAGATGGGGGAGCAGGCTGACTACCTGCGCTTCATGCCCGCCCGCACGCCTGCCACGCGCGGGCGCTGGTGGCTGGGGGTGCTGGTGGGCGGGCCGGGCTGGGTGGTGCTGGGGGTTCTCAAGATGCTGGGCGGCGCGCTGCTCGCCTATCTGGCGCTCACCCACATGGTCCCCGCCGACCGGGCGGTGGACCCGAACCAGATGTACCTGGCCGCCTATGAATATGTGTTCCCCAACTACGGCTGGGCGGTGGCGGCCACGGCCTTGTTTGTGGTGGTCTCGCAGCTCAAGATCAACGTGACCAACGCCTACGCAGGCTCGCTGGCGTGGTCCAACTTCTTCTCGCGCCTCACGCACAGCCACCCGGGGCGGGTGGTGTGGGTGGTGTTCAACACGCTGATTGCCTTCATGCTGATGGAGATGAACGTGTTCCGCGCCATGGGCGAGGTGCTGGGGCTGTACTCCAACATTGCCATCGCCTGGATCATGTCCGTGGTGGCCGACCTCGTCATCAACAAGCCGCTGGGCCTGTCGCCCAAGGGCATCGAGTTCAAGCGCGCGCATCTGTACGACATCAACCCGGTGGGCGTGGGCTCGATGGCGCTGGCGTCCATCCTTTCCATCAGCGCGCACCTGGGGCTGTTCGGCCCGCTGCCGCAGGCGTTCTCGGCCGTCATTGCGATGGCGGTCGCCTTTGTCACTGCGCCGCTCATTGCCTGGGCCACCGGAGGGCGCTACTACATTGCGCGCCAGCCCGATCCCACTGCGGTGACCGATGTGGTGGCGGTGCCCATGCACGGTCCGGTCAGCGGCAAACAAGGTGCTGAACTGGGCAGCTACGTGCGCTACACCGTGCAGCGCTGCGTGATCTGCGAGCGTGAATACGAAGCCCCGGACATGGCCCAGTGCCCGGCTTACCGGGGGGCTATCTGCTCGCTGTGCTGCACGCTCGATGCGCGCTGCGGCGACCTGTGCAAACCCCACGCGAGCATGGCGGTGCAATGGTCGGCCGCGCTGCGCTGGGTGCTGCCGCGCGCCATGTGGCGCTACCTGGACACGGGCCTGGGTCACTTTTTGCTGCTGATGCTGGTGATCGCGCCGCTGCTGGCCTCGGTGATGGGGCTGCTGTACCACCAGGAGCTCAACACCATCGCCCAGGCGGCCACTGACACCGAGGTGATGGCGGCACCCGAAGTGGCGCTGCGCTCGGGCCTGCTCAAGGCCTATCTTGCACTGCTGGTCATTTCGGGCATCGTGGCCTGGTGGCTGGTGCTGGCGCACAAAAGCCGCCAGGTGGCGCAGGAGGAATCCAATCGCCAGACCGGCCTGCTGGTGCGCGAGATCGAGCTGCACCGCCAGACCGACGAGGCGCTGCAGACCGCGCGCAGCGTGGCCGAGCAGGCGCGCCAGGTGGCCGAAGCGGCCCAGCGCGCGGCCGACCAGGCCAACCAGGCCAAGAGCCGCTACATCAGCGCCATCAGCCACGAGATCCGCACGCCGCTCAACAGCATCCTGGGCTATGCCCAGCTCATGGGCGAAGACGCGGGCGTGCCACCGCACCGCAAGCAGGCGGTGCATGTGATCCGGCGCGGCGGCGAGCATTTGTTGTCGCTCATCGAAGGCACGCTCGACATCGCGCGCATCGAGTCGGGCAAGCTCACGCTCGAGGTGGCGCCCATGCGCTTTGCGGACGGGCTGCACGAGATGGCCAGCCTGTTCGAACTGCAAGCTGCCGCCAAGGGCCTGGCGTTCACGTTTGATGTGCAAGGCGTGATTCCGGAAGTGGTGCGTGCCGATGACAAGCGGCTGCGCCAGATCCTCATCAACCTGCTGGGCAACGCCGTCAAGTTCACGGCGCACGGCACTGTCACGCTGCGCGTGCGCCATGCGCGCGAGATGGCACGCATCGAGGTGCAGGACACGGGGCCGGGCCTCACGGCCGAGGAGATCGAGCGCATCTTCGAGCCCTTTGCACGCGGCGGCTCGGGCGGCGGCAGCACCACGGCCGCGCCGGGCGCAGGCCTGGGCCTGACCATTGCCAAGATGCTCACCGCACTCATGGGCGGCGAGCTGACGGTGAGCAGCACGCCGGGCGTAGGCTCGGTGTTCCACGTCAAGCTGTTCCTGCCCGAGGTGCATGGGGATGTGCTGGGCAAGGCGGCGGCGCCCGTGGCGGCGCAAGCCCAGCGCGCCCGCAGGGGATATGCCGGCGAGCGCCGCCGCATCCTGGTGGTGGACAACGAGGAGCCCGACCGCGAACTGCTGCTGCAACTGCTGGAACCCCTGGGCTTTGAGCTGCGCCAAGCAGCCAGCGGCCACGATGCGCTGGACCTGCTGGCCACCGGCTACCGGCCGCACGCCATCTTCATGGACCTGGCCATGCCGGGCATCGACGGCTGGGAGACTTTGCGACGTGTGCGGCAGATGCGGTTACCGGACGTGCAATGTGCCATCGTCTCCGCCAATGCCTTCGACAAGGCGCTCGACAACGACGTGGACATCCTGCCCGAAGACTTCATCGTCAAACCGGTGCGCCACAGCGAGCTGCTGGACTGGCTGGAGCGCCGCCTGGGCCTGCAATGGCAATACGACGAGGCTGCGGAGGCCCCCACGGGGCCAGCGCCCACGGCGGCCTCTGCGGCGCCCGCACCCCTTACGTACCCCGATACCACTGCGCTGACGGCTTTGGCGCAGGCAGTGTCTTTGGGCTACTACCGGGGCATTCTCAACACCCTGGACGACATTGAACGCAGCCAGCCCGCACACAGCGCTTTTGTGGGCACCATGCGGCAGCTGGCCAAGCAGTTCCAGTTCGATGCCATGGGCCAGATCCTGGAACAGGCACCCTCGTGATGACCACCGCCAACCCACCTTCCTTTCAGGCCCCTGCCGCGCCGGGTGCCGCGCTGGACCGCACCGACAGCGATGTGGTGCTGATCGTGGACGACGTGCCGGACAACCTGGCCGTCTTGCACGACGCGCTGGATGAGTCGGGCTACACCGTGCTGGTGGCCACGCATGGCGAGGCCGCCTTGCAGCGCGCCGCGCAGGCCCTGCCCGACATCGTGTTGCTGGACGCGATGATGCCCGGCATGGACGGCTTTGAAGTGGCCCGGCGCTTGAAGGCATCGCCCGTCACGGCACACATTCCCATCATCTTCATGACCGGCCTGACCGAGACCGAACACTTGGTCGCCGCGCTAGAGGCGGGCGGCGTGGACTACGTCACCAAGCCCATCAAGCCGCGCGAGGTGATGGCGCGCATGGGGGTGCACCTGGGCTCTGCCCGCAAGGCCCGGCAGGACGCGCGCCAGGCCCGCGAGGCGCGCAACGCGCTCGATGCGTTTGGCTACGCCAGCATCACCGTACGCGCGGTGGACGGCCGCATCGTGTGGCAGACCCCGCTGGCGCGCGAGCTGCTGCAAAGTTACTTTGGCGAAGTGGGCCCGGACGGCGCGCCCACCGCCTTCGGCCAATGGGCGCCCGAGCCGGTGCAGGCCTGGCTGCGTCGCCATGTGCTGGCCGACAACGCGGCCGAGCTGCTGGCCGCTTCGCTGGCCGAGCCCCCGCGCCTTGCGGTGGAGCAGGGAGCCCGCAGGCTGACCTTCCGCCTGCACCAGCAGGCTGGCGACAGCGCCGGCGGCGGCGACTGGCTCATCGTGATGCGCGAGGTGTCGGATGCCAAGATCATCGAATCCATGAGCCTGTCCTTCAAGCTCACCGCGCGCGAGGCCGAGGTGCTGTACTGGGTGGTCAAGGGCAAGATCAACCGCGACATCGGCGACATCCTGGGCGCCAGCCCTGCCACCGTCAAAAAGCACCTGGAGCGTGTGTTTGCCAAGCTGGGGGTGGAAACACGCACCGCAGCAGCGGCCATGGCCATGAACCGCATCCGGCAGTTGCATCCCCAGTTTGAAGGGTGACCGTCGGGGCCAAAAAAACGCATTGACCTCGTCATGTTGCAGCGCAATAATCGCGCACCTTCATTTCCGGAGCCCCAGCGTGGAAAGTGCCAGTTGTTGCAGTGAACCCCAGCAAGCCGTGACGGCTGCTGCCTGCCAGGCCTCCTGACGCCCGCTCCCGGGCCGTGGATTGCCTTGTGCAAGCTCCGGCCCCGTCTCTCCCAGCCCCTGTTGTACCCCGTGCGCCCCCGTCGGCCATGGCGGTGTGGGTGGCTTTACCGTCTTGCCGCTTTGCTGCATCTGTGCCGTCTGCACGGGCCGCGCCCCTTTGGCTGGGGCATGGCCCGCCTGCTGTGACGGTGCCCCCTGGCGCCGATCTGCGTCTGCGTGCTCTGCCCTGCCTGCCAAGGACAACGGCCATGCGTTTTTTTGTTGTGGATCTGCCCAGCCTTTTTCAGCGTGCGGTGGCGCCTGGCGCTGAACGCGCCGAGCATGCTGCATCGTTGCCTTCAGGCGCACAGGGCCCTGCCCATGGGGCCGCTGACAGCCTGCAAGCCGTGGTCGAACTTGACGGCACCACGTTGTGGCCCACGCACCGCATTCGCTGCTACCTGCATGGCCAGCCGCCTGCGCGGGCATTGCGCCGCCGGGCGCGGCCGATTTAAGCCGGCCCAGCCTGTATTGCAACCACTACCCAGGAGGCCCCATGGACCCAGACCCGCGCAGGCGCTCCGAAGCGCCGCCCCACACCACATTCCCATTGAACTTTGCATACCAGGCCCAGGGCCGGGGGCGATGGCTCGCGTGACGGCGTGAGCCTCACGCCTCTGGCCGTTGCCGGCCAGAAGGAGTGACTCACCATGTTCCGTTTCATCCACATTTCTGCGCACACGGCACCACTGCCCGTGATGCGCAACGCCGTCAGCGCTTGCTGCTAGGGAGACCGCCATGAGCTTCCTGCACCACCTGTTCGACCGCTTTCTGCACACCCGCCATGTGACGCGCCACTTTGCGCGGCGGCTGATCCTGGACACGCTGACCCTGGGCCGCGCGCCCACCCCCGCCACCTCGCCCGACCTGCTCAGCCGCGAGCTGCAGCGCGCCGCCAGCGATGAACTGCCCGCACTGATCGAGCGCCTGCAGTCTGACCCTGCAGGCCTGAGCGATGCCCAGGCTGCCGCCGCCCTGGCCCAGCACGGCCCCAACGAGGTGGAGCACGAAAAGCCGCTGCCCGCCTGGCTGCACCTGTGGCACTGCTACAAGAACCCGTTCAACGTGCTGCTCACGGTGCTGGCACTGATCTCGTACCTCACCGAGGACCACGAGGCCACCGTCGTGATTCTGGCCATGGTGGTGCTCTCCACGCTGCTGCGGTTTGTGCAGGAGGGCCGCTCCAACCGCGCGGCCGAGCGCCTCAAGTCGCTGGTCAGCAACACCGCCACGGTGCTGCGCCGCAGCGGCGCGGAGGCCGCAGCCACGCCGCGCGAACTGCCCATCCACCAGCTGGTGCCGGGCGACCACATCGTGCTGTCGGCGGGCGACATGATCCCGTCGGACTGCCGCGTGCTCACGGCCAAGGACCTGTTCGTGAGCCAGTCGGCCATGACGGGCGAATCGCTGCCGGTCGAAAAATTTGCCGAGCGCAGCCAGCCCGGCACGAGTGCGCTGGACGCCACCAACCTGCTGTTCATGGGCACCAACGTGGTCTCGGGCTCGGCCACGGCGCTGGTGGTGGCCACGGGCAACCATACCTACTTTGGCACGTTGGCCACCCGCGTCACGGCCACCGACCGCACGCCCACCGCGTTCCAGGCAGGCGTCAACAGCGTGAGCTGGCTGCTGATCCGCTTTGCGCTGGTCATGGTGCCCATCGTGCTGGTGGTCAACGGCTTTACCAAGGGCGACTGGCTGGAGGCGTTTCTGTTCGCGCTGTCGGTGGCCGTGGGCCTCACGCCCGAGATGCTGCCCATGATCGTGACCAGCACGCTGGCCAAGGGGGCCGTGCTGCTGTCGCGCAAGAAGGTGGTGGTCAAGCGGCTGGACGCGATCCAGAACTTTGGCGCCATGGATGTGCTGTGCACCGACAAGACCGGCACGCTCACGCAGGACAAGATCTTTCTGGAGCGCCACACCGACGTGTTTGGCCACAACAGCGACGAGGTGCTGGCCTTTGCCTACCTCAACAGCCACTACCAGAGCGGCCTGAAGAACCTGCTGGACCACGCCGTGCTGGAGCATGTGGAGCTGCAGACCGACCTGCGCCTGGCGCAGGACTACCGCAAGGTCGATGAGGTGCCGTTCGACTTCGTGCGCCGGCGCATGTCGGTCATCGTCAGCGAGCGCAACGACCACCACGAGCTGATCTGCAAGGGCGCAGTGGAGGAGATGCTGGACGTGTGCACCCAGGTGCGCGTGGTGGAGGACACCGGCGCGCAAGACCTGCCGCTGGACGCCACCCTGCGCGCACGGGTGCTGGAGGTGACGCGCGGCCTGAACAACGAGGGCCTGCGCGTGGTCGCCGTGGCCATGAAGGAGACGCCGCCCCAGCAGACGGTGTACAGCGTGGCCGATGAATCGGGCCTCACGCTGATCGGCTACGTGGCGTTTCTGGACCCACCGAAGGAATCCACCGCCCCTGCGCTCAAGGCGCTGGCCGCGCACGGTGTGGCCGTGAAGGTGCTGACCGGCGACAACGAGCTGGTGACGCTCAAGGTCTGCCGCGAGGTGGGCCTGGCGGTGCAGGGCGTGTTGCTGGGCAAGGACGTGGACGCCATGGACGACGCCACCTTGGCGCGCGCAGCCGACACCCACAACGTGTTTGCCAAGCTCTCGCCACTGCACAAGGAGCGGCTGGTGCGCGCGCTGCGCGCGGGCGGCCATGTGGTGGGCTTCATGGGCGACGGCATCAACGACGCCCCGGCGCTGCGTGCGGCCGACATCGGCATCAGCGTGGACAGCGCGGTGGACATTGCCAAGGAGGCGGCCGACATCATCCTGCTGGAGAAAAGCCTGATGGTGCTGGAAGAGGGCGTGATGGAGGGCCGCAAGACCTTCAGCAACATGCTCAAGTACATCCGCATGACGGCCAGCTCCAACTTCGGCAACGTGTTCTCGGTGCTGGTGGCCAGTGCGTTCCTGCCATTTTTGCCGATGCTGCCGCTGCACCTCTTGGTGCAGAACCTGCTGTATGACCTGTCGCAGATCGCCATTCCGTTCGACAACGTGGACGAGGAGCTCATCCGCAACCCGCTGAAGTGGAACCCGGGCGACATCGGCCGCTTCATGGTGTTCTTCGGGCCCATCAGTTCGGTGTTCGACATCACCACCTTCGCCGTCATGTGGCACGTGTTTGGTGCCAACAACGTCGGGGCGCAGACGCTGTTCCAGTCGGGCTGGTTCGTGGTGGGGCTGCTCACGCAGACGCTGATCGTGCACATGATCCGCACGCCCAAGCTGCCATTTGTGCAAAGCGTGGCGTCGGTGCCGCTGCTTGCGGCCACGGTGCTCATCATGGCGGTGGGCATTTTCATCCCCATGGGGCCGCTGGCCGGGCACTTCAAGCTGCAGGCGCTGCCGCTGGCTTACTTTCCGTGGCTGGTGGGCATTCTGGCGGGCTACGTGCTGCTGACGACCGTGATGAAGCGCTGGTACGTGCGGCGCTACGGCTGGCAGTGAGCGGACGCCAAGCGCGGGCCCGGGTCAGCGCGCCAGCGCCTGCTCCAGTTGCTGCTTGTTCATCCGGGAGCGACCCCGGATGTTCTCTCGCTTGGCGTCCTCATACAGCTGCTCGCGCGTGCGGCCCTGCGGGCCGCGGTGCGAGTTTTTGCCGCCGCGCACGGGGGCCGGCGTGGCCTTCAGGGTCTTGGGGTTGGCTGTGCGGGCTTCGCCGTGTTGGGCGCGTTCCTTGTTCACTGTGCGCGCGGCAATCTCTTCGGCGGTGCTTTCGCTCTCACCGCGTTCCAGCAGGCTGTCCTTGATGTGTTCGTACTGGCGCTCGCGTTTGGCGCTCCAGGCTGCACGTGGCATTGGGGGCTCCTTTCCGATCAACAGCTGGGTTTTTCAGCTTAGGCCTGTGACCGGGAAGCATCGTCAGTACTTCGTGACGGCGGTTGTAGGACGGGCCCGCTGGGCTGGCCGGAGGAGCGCCGCAGGCACTTCGGGCGCATATTTGAGAAAAAGTGGCTGCAAGCGCTAGTGTTTCATGCGCTGGCAGCTATCTTTTTTGTAGTGTTTCTACATCCCCAGCGACTTGAGTAGCGCATCCGTGTCGTCCTGGCCGGCTGGCGGTGGGGCGGGCACGGGCGGTGCTTCTTGCGACTGGGCCATCAGCGCGTCCGGGTCGGGAGCTTCCTGGGCTTCAAAGTCGTAGAGCTTGATGAACTCGGTGCGGTCGATGGCGAGTTCCAGGTAGAAGATGTTGTTGTTGCTGGTGTAGAAGGTCACGCGCCGGGCCTCGGGCTTGTCGAGGTTGGCGTCCACCGACAGCTGCACCTGCTTGTTCAGCACCAGCATCTTGGGCTGGTTCTGCGTGATGTGGGTCTGCAGCTCGCGCCGCACCTTGCCGGTGAAGTCGCCCACCACCTGGTTCATCAGCTCGCCCATCACGTTGCTGACCTCGTCGGAGGTGTACGAACTGACCAGGTCATCCTTGGACATGCCCATGTTCAGCAGGTAGTTGGCGTACAGCTCCATCGCCGCCTGGCCTGAGAAATTGATGATCACCAGCCCCGAGAAGCCGCCGTCAAACAGCACAAAGCAGCCAATGTCGGGTTTCAGGCAGGTCTTGCTGATGCGCTGCACCATGCCGGAATAGTGGATCTGGCTGTGTGTAGCCACGCCCAGCACGCGGGTGACGGAGTTGCACAGGCTGATCAAAAGGTCTTCGGTGCCGTAAACGGGGGATTTTTCGGGGGTGCTCATGGTGGGGGTAGCGGAAAACAACTTGGTGCACAGCATAGGCGATGATGCCGCCGTAAACCAGAGTGCAGGCCCTGCCGTGGTGCCGATCCCCCCGTGGTATCCCGGTCATTGACTTTCGACGGGGCTCGGATATCGTGCTTTTCATCCAAATAAGAGAGGGGGGCCCGATGGGCAATGTCTATTTCTATGGCCTGACCGATTTCCAGGCGATCGCCACCGGGGCGGCCGTGCTGGCCAGCGGCGGTGGTGGCAGTTACCAAGACGCATGCGCCATCGTGCAGCAGCTGGCAGACCAGGGCTACACGGGCACGGTGCAGGTGCAGGACTACGACGGCGCCACCAATGCCTGTGTGCTGGCCATCATGGGTTCGCCCGACGCGGCCGACAACCTCACCCTCACGGCGGTGCAGAACTCCATCAGCAACACCGTGGCCGTGATGCAGGCGTACACCGGCATGCAGCCAGGCGCCTTCATCCCGGTGGAGATCGGACCCATCAATTCGCTGGTGCCGCTGATTGGCGCGGCCATGTCGGGCGGCAGCATCTGGGTGGTGAACGGCGATGGCGCAGGCCGTGCCGTGCCTGAGCTGCCCCAGACCACCTTCACCGCCCCTTCCGGGCCAGCGCCCAGTCCCGCCGTGCTGGCCAGCGATGCGTCCACGCTTATGGCGGCGGAGTACGCGGTGCTGGGCTCCGGCACGGCGTCGGGCATCGAGTCGCTGGCGGGCGGGGTGGTGGGCGGCTTCGGCGGGTATTCGGGCATTGCGATGTGGCCCTCCAACGCGGGCAACCAGTTCGCGTTGTCGGGCAGCTACATTCCGGGCACGCTGGAGCAGGCGCGCCAGCTGGGCCTGCAGCTCTTGCAGGCGGTCACGCCGCTGAGCACCCAGGCCGTGGCGGCGGGCATCCAGAACCTCACCGGCCGTGCCGCGCGCGCCGTGGTCACCAACTTTTTCATCACCTCGGTCAGCCAGTCCACGTCCAGCGCGTCGCTGGACTCGGGCATCATCCGGCTGGACAATGCATCCGACCCGGCCCAGAGCACCGAGACACATTACCTCTACAACCTCAACGAGAACCTGATCATGTATTCGGCGGCGAGCACCACCCCCGACATCATTGCGCCCGACTCGATCTGCTACTACTCAGAGAGCACGGGTCGTGGGTTCTCCAACGCCAGCGACGACCTGGCCCAGTATTTCGACCCTAAAACGGGCCGCAGCACCGGCAACCAGGTGAGCGTGATTGCGGTGCAGACTGCACCCCAGCTCTACAACACCCCCGGCGTCGTGGCATCGTTTGCCGCGCTGCTGCGCAATATCGGTTACGCGGGTGGCATGCCGCCCGGCTGAACCTTGAAGCCCGCACCGACGCACGAGAGAAACGGAACGCTGTGAAAAAAGGTGGTCATGGCCATGGGTGAGGCGGACCTGAACAAGGAGCGGCTGGAGCTGGCCCTGGAGGCCGCCGGGCTCGACCTGTGGGAGAACGACCTCATCACCGGCAACGTCACGCGCAAGGCGACCAAGACGTTTGAAGAGCTGGGGTTCTCCGAGGATGAAATCGTCTCGGGCGTTCAGGACATCTACGGCCTGTTCCACCCCGACGACATCGACACCGTGCGCAAGGCCGTGGCCGACCACCTGACGGGCGTCACGCCGCAGTACCGGTGTGAGTTCCGGCTGCGCTCCAAGAGTGGCGAGTGGGTCTGGTTTGCCAACTATGGCCGCATCATGGACGGCCACAGCGAGACGCCTGGCAAGCGCTTGATCGGCGTCACGTTCAACATCCACGACCGCAAGTGCCGCGAGACCGAGATCGCCCAGATCAACCAGCAGCTCACCGAGCAGAACCGCCTGCTGCAGCAGCTCAACGCCACGCTGGAGCGGCTGGCCGCCAACGACTCGCTCACGGGCCTGTCCAACCGCCGCACGCTGATGGAGCTGGGTGCCAAGGAATACAAGCGCACGGAGCGTTTTGGGCACCCGATGTCCGTGCTGGTGGCAGACATCGATTTGTTCAAGACCGTCAACGACCTGTACGGCCACCTGGCGGGCGACCGCGTGATCTGTGCCGTGGCCCAGGTGTGTGCTGGGCACAAGCGCAGCGGCGTGGACATCGTCGCGCGGTTTGGGGGCGAGGAGTTTGTCATCGTGCTGCCCGAGACCGATAGCGCGAGCGCGTTGCAAGTGGCAGAGTCGCTGCGCCGCGAGGTCGAGTCCTTGCTGGTGTGCGTGGGCGACGAAGGGCAGGAGGTGGCAGTCACCGTGAGCATTGGCGTAGCCACCCTGTACAAGGGCTCGGGGATGAATTTTGAAGAGCTGGTGAACCGTGCCGACCAGGCCCTTTACCAAGCCAAGGGCACAGGGCGCAATGCCGTGTACTGCGCCGACATGCCGCCCGAAAAAGGGGGCGTGGTCGAGCAGGTTTCGCTCGACCTGGGAGGGGGGATCTCTCAGCCCTGAGGCCCGCGCGCAGCCTGGTGGATCGCCGCCCGGATGCGCGGGTAGGTGCCACAGCGGCAGGCATTGCCCGACATGGCGGCGTCGATGTCGGCATCGGTAGGCTGCGGCGTTTTCTTCAGCAGGGCACAGGCCGACATCAGCTGCCCGCTCTGGCAGTAGCCGCACTGCGCCACATCCACTGCGGTCCATGCGGTGCGCAGTGCAGAGGCTTCGGGGCCCTGCAGGCCCTCGATGGTGGTGACCTGGGCATTGCCCACGGCCGACAGGGGCGTGATGCAGGCGCGCACCGGTTCGCCGTTCAGGTGCACGGTACAGGCGCCGCACAGTGCCATGCCGCAGCCAAACTTGGTGCCGTTCATCTGCAGCTCGCCGCGCAGCACCCACAGCAGGGGTGTGTCGGGTTCGGCGTTGACGGCGACGGGTTGGCCGTTGAGGTTGATGGTGGTGGTCATGGGGGCTCCGGTGCGGCGGGTCAGCTGAGCTTGAGCGGCAGCGCGCGCAGGCGTTGGCCGGTGAGGGCAAACAAGGCATTGGCCACGGCGGGTGCAATGGGCGGCACGCCGGGCTCGCCCACGCCCTCGGGGGGCTCGGCGCTGGCGATGATGTGGGTCTCCACGCGGGGGCAGTCGGCCATGCGCAGCAGGGGGTAGTCGTGCAGGTTGCTCTGCTGCACCTGGCCGTCCTTGATCGTCACTTCGCCCCACAGCGCAGCGGTGAGGCCATAGACCACGGCGCTTTCCATCTGCTGGGCAATGAGGTTGGGGTTGATGGCCGCGCCGCAGTCGACCACGCACACCACGCGGTGCACGCGGATGGCCTTGTCGGCACCCACCGACACCTCGGCCACCTGCGCGACGATGGAGCCGAACGACTGGTGCAGCGCCACGCCGCGCGCCCGTTGCACGCCCGACGCATCCGGCGGCAAGGGCTGGCCCCAGCCCGCCAGCTCGGCCGCCTTTTGCAGGACCTTCAGGTGGCGCGGGTGTTTTTGCAGCAGCGCGGCGCGGAAGGCCACCGGGTCCTTCTTGGCGGCGTGGGCTGCTTCGTCCACAAAACTCTCTTTGAAGAACGCCTGGTGCGAATGCCCCACCGAGCGCCAGAAGCCCACGGGCAGCGGCAGGTCGATGATCTCGTGGGCAATGCGTGCGTGGGGCCACTCGTAGGGTTGGTCGAACGCGCCTTCGGACGTGGTCTTGTCCGGCCCCGCGCCCGGCAGGCCAAAGGTGCGGGCCAGCACCTGCGGCACGATGGCCTGACCGGCCGACACGTTGTGCCAGGCCACCAGCTGGCCCTGTGCGTCCAGCCCGGCCTTGAACCGGGCCACGCAGGCGGGGCGGTAGAAGTCGTGCTGCATGTCCTGCTCGCGGGACCACAGCGTCTGCACCGGCGCGCCGCCCGCGGCCTTGGCAATGGCGGCGGCCTGGGCCACATAGTCCACCTCCAGCCGCCGGCCAAACCCGCCGCCCAGCAGCAGCTGGTGCACGGTCACCTTGGTGTCGTCGATGCCCAGGGCCTTGGCGGCAGCCATGCGCGCCAGGCCCGGCACCTGGGTGGATGTCCACACGCTGGCCGCGCCATCCTTGAACTGCACGGTGCAGTTGATGGGCTCCATGGTGGCGTGGGCCAGGTAAGGCGCGCGGTAGTCGGCAGTGAGGGTGGTTGCAGCGCCTTGCAGGGCCTGGTCCACATCGCCCACGCTGTGGTAGCCAAAGCCCTGGGCCTGGTCCAGCGCCTGGGTCAGCTGGGTCATGACGGCGGCGCTCGACAGCGCGGCGGCGGGGCCATGGTCCCACTGCACGGTGACCGCGGCGGCGGCCTTCTTGGCGTGCCAGGGCGTGTCGGCAATCACGGCCACGCCGCCAGTGCCGCCGTGGTACGGCGCTACGGCCAGCACCTGCTTCACCCCGGGCATTTTTTGCGCGGCTGCGCCATCGAACTGGACCACCTTGCCGCCGCGCGTGGGGCACATCACCACGCTGGCGTGCAGCAGGCCGGGCGGGTGGGCATCGATGCCAAACACCGCACTGCCATCGAGCTTGGAGGGCGCCTCGATGCGGGTGAGCGGCTTGCCGATCAGCTTGAATTCAGCAGAGGCCTTGAGGGGCACCTTGCCCGGTGGCGGCTGCTGCGCCGCCAGTGCGGCCAGCTCGCCAAACGTGGCGCGTTGGCCTGCCGCATGTTCCACCACGCCAGCGTTGGCCTTGCATTCGGTGGCCTGCACCTTCCATTGCACGGCCGCTGCGTTGATGAGCATGGCGCGGGCGTGGGCACCGGCCTCGCGCATGGGGCGCCACAGGTCCTTGATGCTGCTGGAGCCGCCCGTCATCATCACGCCCACCTCGCGCATGGTCTTGGCGGTCAGCCAGCCCGCCACGGCCTTGATGGAGCCGTCGTTGTCGGGGTGGAACGGCAGGCCGTCCACCACCGTGGCCAGGTTGTTGTAGATGTCGTCGATGGGCGCCATCTCCAGCCGCACCTGGGCCCAGTCGGCGTCCAGCTCTTCCGCCAGGATGGCGGCCAGCCCGGTGTGCGCGCCCTGGCCCATTTCGGACTTGGCCATCATCACCGTCACCGTGTTGTCGGCGGCTACCTTGAGCCAGCCATTCAGCGCCACCTGGCCTGTGCCCTGGGGCAGGGGCTGCGCGGTGTGCAGCCGCTGGCGCGGGGGCACCACGCCCCAGCCGATGACCAGCGCGCCGGCTGTTGCGGCGCCACCGAGAAGCACTGTGCGTCGTTTCACCATGGGTTGTCCTGAGCGGTTGAGAAAGTGCACGCCGGCGCCTTCGATGGCGATCGCCGGGTGGCAAGGGCAGGGAGCCATCCTAGCGCCACTGCGCACTGCTGTGCCGCTGAAGAGTGTCGGCTATGTGACGCTGCGCCGCACGCGCATGGCAATGCGGTTGAGCCCGACGGGCGTCAATCCCAGGTAGCGGGCCAGGTCTTTTTGCGGGATGCGCAGCGCCAGGTTGGGGTGCGATGCCAGGAAGGCACGGTAGCGGCCCTCGGGGGTAAGGGTGAGCAGTTCGCGCTCACGCGCCTCCTTGCGTGCGGCGTACACCAGGGTCAGCTGGTACAGCGCCTTTGCCCAGGGCAGGTGGCGTTCGGCCAGCGCGAGCAGCACGCCGTGGTCGATGCGCTCCAGGGTGGCGGACTCGATGGCCGTCACCATGAAGGCCGTGCGGCCGCCCGGCTGCAGGGCGGACACGCTGGCAAAAAAGCGTCCTTCTTCGGCAAACGACTTGATCCATTCCGTGCCGTCATCCTGCAGGTAGCTCAGCTTGAACAAGCCTGCTTGAACCGCGTAAACATACGGGTGCTGCACCCCCTGCAGAAAAACCGTGCCGCCTGCCTGTACCGCGTGCGTGGTGATGGCGCGCTCTGCCGTGGCCCAGTCGGGCAGGGCCTGCGTGCCCGCCGCCTGTGTGAGGAGCGACCAGAAGGCGGGTTGCTGGATGGGGGCCATGGCGCGCAGTATGCCGCGTGGCAGCGTGGCGAAGTTTCCGCCGCGCCTGGGGGTGAGAGCCTCCTTCGTTCGCCAATTAACCTGGGTTGATGACGACGGACGGAGGCATGCCTAGAGTGCGGCCCATGTCACACGCTCGCACCCCCACCACCGCACGCCAGGCCGCGCTCGCAGGCCCGTTGCCACGCACCATCGTCACCGGCGCCAGCTCGGGCATTGGCCTGGCGCTGGCCCTGGAGCTGGCACGGTGCGGCGTGCCCGTACTGGCCGTGGCACGGCAGGCCGAGCCGCTGCAGGCGCTGACAGATGCCCATGGACTGATCGAGCCCTGGGTGGCCGACCTGTCCCGCATTGAAGAGATCGACGGCCTGGCGGCGCAGTGGCTGCTGCGCTATCCCGATATTGGCGCGCTGGTGAACAACGCAGGCATCCAGCACGACCTGCGGGTGGACGATGCCGGCTACAGGGCACAGGACATGCGCGCGGAGGTCGAGATCAACCTGCTGGCGCCGATGGCGCTGACGCGTGCGTTGCTGCCCCATTTGCAGGCCCAGCAGCGCGCATGGGTGGTCAATGTCGGGTCGGTGCTGGGCTCTTGCCCCAAGCGAACGGCGGCGGTTTACAGCGCCACCAAGGCCGGGCTGGACCTGTTCACCCAGGCGCTGCGGGTGCAGATGCAAGGCAGCCCAGTGCGGGTGGTTCACGCTGTGATGCCGCTGGTGGACACGCCCATGACCCGGGGCCGAGGGCGCGGCAAGATCCCTCCCGATGTCGCTGCACAGGCACTGGTCCGCGGCCTGCTGGCGGGGCACGCCGACATCCGTATCGGCAAGGCGCGCGCGGCCTGGCACTTGCAGCGTTGGACACCCGGGCTGCTGGCCCGCCTGCTGCGCACGGCTTGATCCAAGCCTGCCGGCTCAACACCTGTTTTCTCATCGACCCCAGGAGATCACCCCATGGCCACCCGTTATGCCTTCTTCATCCACCTGCGTGCACTGCCCGAGTGGCTGCGTTTGCCCCGTGAGCAAAGGCGTGAGTTGGGTGAGGCGCACCTGCATGCCCTGCTGCCCCGCTACCAGGGAGCCCTGCGCCTGCGCCACTTCGATGCAGAGGCCTTCGCAGCGCCCTGCAGCGACCTGATGCTGGTGGAAACCGATGACCCGCTCAAGCACTACGACTTCATGGAGCGGCTGCGCGATTCCCCCCTGCTCACCGTGCCGTATTTCGAGGTGCTGCAGATCCTGCCTGCCATCGAAGACGGCTATGTGGCGTTCGAGCGCGCCGAAACGGCTTAGGCCGCCTTGCAGTCGGCCAGCGCCGGAGCCTTGTGCGTGGGCTGCCGGTCCAGCCAGGCAATGTAGGCCGTGAGCGCCAGCGCACTCAGCGTGACGGCGGCCGCCACCAGCGGAATGGTCTGCAGCGACCACCCGGCCGTGATGACTGCACCCCCCAGCCAGGCACCAATGGCATTGCCGAGGTTGAATGCGCCGATGTTGAGTGTGGACGCCAGGCTGGGCGCATCGCCCGCCTGCGACACCACCCGCGCCTGCAGTGGCGTGCCCGCCGCGAACGACACCATGCCCCACACCACCACGGTGATGACGGCAGGCCACAGCCACACGCTGGTGAACGAAAACGCTGCCAGCACCCCCGCCAGCACGGCGAAGATGCCCATCAGCGAGGGCAGCAGCTTCCAGTCTGCCAGGCGGCCGCCCAGCAGGTTGCCAATGGTCAGGCCCACGCCGCACAGCAGCAGCACGCCGCTCACGTTCTGGGGCGAGACACCGGTCACGTCGCGCAGGATGGGCGTGATGTAGGTGAACAGCGTGAACATGCTGGTGGATGCGAGCACGCTCACCGCCAGCGCCAGCCACACCTGGCGAATGCGCAGCACGCGGAACTCGCCCAGCGCGCTGCCGCTGATCTGGTGGCGCAGGTGTGGCACCCAGCGCACCACGGCGGCCACGGCCAGCACCCCAATCACCACCACCGCCCAGAAGGTGGAGCGCCAGCCCAGGTGCTGGCCCAGCAGCGTGCCCAGTGGCACGCCCAGCACGTTGGCGAGCGTGAGCCCGGTGAACATCAGCGCCATGGCCTGGGCGCGCTTGTGGGGCTCCACCACGCTGGCCGCCACCACGGCGCCAATGCCAAAAAACGCAGCGTGGCAGAACGAGGTGACCACGCGTGCCACCATCAGCCACGCATAGCTGGGGGCCAGCGCGCAACCCACATTGCCCACGATGAACAGCACCATCAGCCAGGTCAGCGTGGTCTTGCGCGGCCAGCGCGCGGTGGCCACCGCCAGCAGCGGTCCACCCACAGCCACGCCCAGTGCGTAGGCCGACACCAGCATGCCGGCGGCGGGGATGGAGACGGACAGGTCACCTGCCACTTCGGGCAGCAGCCCCAGGATCACGAATTCGGTGGTGCCAATGCCAAAAGCGGCAATGGCCAGGGCCAGCAGGGGGAGGTTCATGGAGAGCAGAGGAACTAAAGGGCAGCACCGGGGCCGATGGGGTCAGGCGTGCAAGACTAGGGAAAACCCTTGGATTCTACGGAGGCCCCACAACCTTTGCAGGCCAAGGTTTTTGCATGAAATGGGCTGGTAGCGCTAGTGAAATATGCGGTAGCAGCTATTGTTTTCATAGTGAATGCCATCCTTGCCCTTGTGCGCCTGTGGCGTGCATCGGGGGGGGTGAGTCGCCTCGCAACGGCCCCCGTGTGATGCGGGCTCGCAGCGGGGCGTGTACGCCACCCGGCGTATTTCGCCAATCGGCCCCGCTCTCCAGAATCCATTCCATCGCCCGATCCACAGGGGCTCCACACCGGGGCCCACCGGGCGAAGCGGTTTGATTGATTTCCTGATTGAAACCACCACCGGAGAAGCACACATGCAACGTCGTTATTCCCTCAAGGCCCTCGCGGCCGTCGCTACGCTCGCTGGCCTGTCTGCGCTGCCAGCCCACGCGCAGGACACCATCAAGGTCGGTATCCTGCACAGCCTGTCGGGCACCATGGCCATCTCCGAGACCGTGTTGAAAGACACGGTGCTCATGGCCATCGACGAGATCAACGCCAAGGGCGGCGTGCTGGGCAAGAAGCTCGAACCCGTGGTGGTGGACCCGGCCTCCAACTGGCCCTTGTTCGCTGAAAAGACCAAGCAGCTGCTCGGCCAGGACAAGGTCTCGGTCATCTTCGGCTGCTGGACCTCGGTGTCGCGCAAGTCGGTGTTGCCGGTCGTGGAAGAAATGAACGGCCTGCTGTTCTATCCCGTGCAGTACGAAGGTGAAGAGCTGTCCAAGAACGTGTTCTACACCGGCGCCGCGCCCAACCAGCAGGCCATCCCTGCGGTGGACTACCTGATGAGCAAGGACGGCGGCAGCGCCAAGCGCTGGGTGCTGCTGGGCACCGACTACGTCTACCCCCGCACCACGAACAAGATCCTGCGCGCCTACCTCAAGTCCAAGGGCGTGAAGGATTCGGACATCGACGAGAAGTACACCCCCTTCGGCCACTCTGACTACCAGACCATCGTGGCCGACATCAAGAAGTTCAGCCAGGGCGGCAAGACGGCCGTCGTCTCCACCATTAACGGTGACTCCAACGTGCCCTTCTACAAGGAACTGGGCAACGCCGGCCTGAAGGCCAAGGACGTGCCCGTGGTCGCCTTCTCGGTGGGCGAGGAAGAGCTGCGCGGTGTGGACACCAAGCCGCTGGTGGGCCACCTGGCTGCCTGGAACTACTTCCAGTCCATCAAGAGCCCGGCCAACACCGAGTTCATCAAGAAGTGGAGCGACTACGCCAAGGCCAAGAACATTGCCGGCCACAAGGACAAGCCGCTCACCAACGACCCGATGGAAGCCACCTACATCGGCATCAACATGTGGAAGCAGGCGGTTGAAAAGGCCAAGAGCACCGATGTGGACAAGGTGATTGCCGCCATGGCCGGCCAGACCTTCAAGGCGCCGTCGGGCATCGTCTCCAAGATGGACGAGAAGAACCACCACCTGCACAAGAGCGTGTTCATCGGCGAGATCAAGGCCGACGGCCAGTTCAACGTGGTGTGGAAGACCCCTGGCCCTGTGAAGGCCAAGCCATGGTCGCCTTACATCGAAGGCAACGACAAGAAAAAAGACGAACCCGAAAAGAAGTGATCTCCCCCTGAGCGGCTACACCGCTTCCCCCTCTCTCACGCTGCGCGTGGGAGGGGGACGCCCCCAGCGCGGCGGGGCGGCCCTTGCGCGGGGGCGCTGGCATGGGCTGCGCTCACCGCAGAGGCTGGTCGTTTCTTTCACCCACTGGCCCTTCCATGCTTTTCTCTTTTTTCTCCCGTCTGATCGCCTGCGTTGTGTTGTGTGCAACTGCGCAGGCGTACGCACTTACCGCCGAGCAGGCTCTGGCCATGGCCGCTGGTGAAACCGACGACCGTGTGGCCGCCGTGCAGCAGGCCGTGGTGGAGCCCAGCGAACGCACCGCCGCTTTTTTGCAGGCGCTGGCCGACGATGCGGTGAAGGTGGCTGACGGCAAGGCGCTGATCGTGCGCGATGACAAGGGCATCGACCCTGTCACCGGTGCTGAGGTCCCTGTGCCCGCTGATGCCGAAGACATCATCAACAATAACCGCATGCGCGGTGAGATCGACACGGCCCTGGCGGGCCTGGCGCTGTTTGGCAAGGATGAATCCCAGCGCATGGCCGCCGCCAAGGCCCTGACCAAGGAGCCTGACGCGGGCCGCCTGCCCCTGCTAGACAAGGCACTGGCGCAGGAGACCAACGACAAGATCAAGACCCAGCTGGAGCTGGCGCGCGCCGCCACGCTGCTGGGCAGTGACGACGCTGCACAGCGCATCGCTGCGGCACAGGCACTGTCGCTCAGCGCCACACCCGATACGCGGCTGCTGCTCAACGAACGCGTCACGGTCGAAGAAGACGCCAAGGTCAAGGCCGCACTGCAGGCCGCACTGCGCGCCATGGAAGGCCAGCTCGCCTGGGGCGAACGCCTGGGCGCGGCGTTCTCGGGCATCAGCCTGGGCTCCATCCTGCTGCTCGTCGCCTTGGGCCTGGCCATCACCTACGGCCTGATGGGCGTGATCAACATGGCCCACGGCGAGCTGATGATGATCGGCGCCTACGCCACCTATGTGGTGCAGGGCATCTTCCAGAAGTATTTTCCGGGTGCGTTCGACTGGTATCTGGTCGCCGCGCTGCCCCTGGCCTTTGGTGCCTCGGCCGCCGTGGGCGCGGTGCTGGAGCGCGGCGTGCTGCGCTTTCTGTACGGCCGCCCGCTCGAGACGCTGCTGGCCACCTGGGGCATCAGCCTGGTGCTGATGCAACTGGTGCGCACGATTTTTGGCGCGCAGAACGTGGGTGTGGAAAACCCCGCGTGGATGAGCGGTGGCGTGCAGGTGCTCTCCAACCTCACGCTGCCCTACAACCGCCTCGTCATCATCGGCTTTGCCATCGCGGTGCTGCTGGGCATGGGCTACCTGATCGGCCGCACGCGCCTGGGCCTGTTCGTGCGCGGCGTCACGCAAAACCGCCCCATTGCCTCGTGCATGGGCGTGAACACGGCGCGCATCGACACCATGGCCTTTGCGCTGGGCTCGGGCATTGCGGGCCTGGCTGGTTGCGCGCTGAGCCAGGTGGGCAATGTGGGGCCTGACCTGGGCCAGAGCTACATCGTCGATGCCTTCATGGTGGTGGTGCTGGGCGGCGTGGGCCAGCTGGCGGGCACGGTGTATGCCGCGCTGGGCCTGGGCATCCTGAACAAGTTCCTTGAAGGCTGGGCGGGCGCGGTGCTGGCCAAGATTGCGGTGCTGGTGTTCATCATCATCTTCATCCAGAAGCGGCCCCAGGGCATCTTCGCGGTCAAAGGGCGTACGGCCGACTGAAGCACCAGAGACGACTGATCATGACTACGCCAACCTCTCCCAACATCCAACTGCCCGCACCCGCGCCGCTGCTCACGCGCGGTGGCTGGTCGGCCTTTATCGTGGCGCTCATCGTGGTGTGCGCCGTGGCCCCCGTGCTCAACCTGTGGGTGCCTGCGGGCAGCATGTTCCACCTGTCGGACTACGCCGTGGCCCTGCTCGGCAAGATCATGTGCTACGCCATCTGCGCGCTGGCCATGGACCTGATCTGGGGCTACACCGGCATTTTGAGCCTGGGCCACGGCCTGTTCTTTGCGCTCGGCGGCTACGTGATGGGCATGTACCTCATGCGCCAGATTGGCCGCGATGGCAACTACAAGAGCGACTTGCCAGACTTCATGGTGTTCCTCGACTGGAAGGAGCTGCCCTGGCACTGGGCGCTGTCTGACAGCTTCATCGCCACGCTGATCCTCATCGTGGCGGTGCCCGGCGTGATCGCGTTTGTGTTCGGCTACTTCGCCTTCCGCTCGCGCATCAAGGGCGTGTACTTCTCCATCATCACGCAGGCCATGACGTATGCGGCCATGCTGCTGTTCTTCCGCAACGAAACCGGCTTTGGCGGCAACAACGGCTTTACCGACTTCAAGCGCATCCTGGGCACGCCCATTGCCACGCAGAACATGCGCATGACGCTGTTCGTGCTGACGGGGTTGTCGCTGCTGGGCTTCTTCCTGCTGGCGCGCTGGCTGGTGCGCAGCAAGTTCGGCCGCGTGCTGCAGGCGGTGCGCGATGCCGAGAGCCGCGTCATGTTCTCAGGCTACTCGCCACTGCCCTACAAGCTCACCATCTGGACCATCAGCGCCATGATGTGTGGCGTGGCGGGCGCCCTGTATGTGCCCCAGGTCGGCATCATCAACCCCGGCGAGATGAGCGCCGCCAACTCCATCGAGATCGCCGTGTGGGCGGCCGTGGGCGGGCGCGCCACACTCATCGGGCCCATCGTGGGCGCGTTCATCGTCAACGGTGCCAAGAGCTGGCTCACGGTGACGGCGCCGGAGTTCTGGCTGTACTTTCTGGGCGCGCTGTTCATTGCGGTCACGCTGTTCCTGCCCGATGGCGTGGTGGGGCTGGTCAAGAAGCTCAAGGCAAAAATGACAACCACGAAGGGAGCCGCGCAATGACGCCCGATCTGATGGAAGAAGGCGCGCGGCGGCTGCAGAAGACGCTGGCCCCCGCTGCACTGGGCCAGACCGAATCGGGTGGCCGCGCTGCAGGCTTCTCGCGCATTGCCACGCCGGGCGAAGTGGACGTGACCCACGGCCGCATCCTGTACCTGGAAGACGTGCATGTGAGCTTTGACGGCTTCAAGGCCATCAACGGCCTGAGCCTCGATATCGCCCCCGGCGAGCTGCGCTGCATCATTGGCCCTAACGGCGCGGGCAAGACCACGATGATGGACATCATCACCGGCAAGACGCGGCCTGACAAAGGCACGGTGTTCTTTGGCTCCACCATCGACCTGCTGCGCCACAACGAGCCCGAGATTGCCAGCTTAGGGATAGGCCGCAAGTTCCAGAAGCCCACGGTGTTCGAGCAGCTCAGCGTGTTCGAGAACCTGGAGCTGGCGCTCAAGACCCACAAGGGTGTGAAGTCCAGCATGTTCTTCAAGCTCGACTCCGCTCAGTCGGACCGCCTGGCCGAGATCCTGCACACCATTCACCTGGCCGACAGCGTCACGCGCCAGTCCGGCAACCTGAGCCACGGGCAAAAGCAATGGCTGGAGATTGGCATGCTGCTGATGCAGGACCCCAAGTTGCTGCTGCTGGACGAACCCGTGGCGGGCATGACCGATGAGGAGACCGCCCGCACGGCGGAGCTGTTCCTCACGCTCAAGGGCAAGCACTCGCTCATGGTGGTGGAGCACGACATGGGCTTCATCCGCACCATCTCCGAGAAGGTGACGGTGCTGTGCGATGGCTCGGTGCTGGCCGAAGGCACGCTCGACCAGGTGCAGGCCGACGAGCGCGTGATCGAGGTGTACCTCGGCCGGTGAAGGTATTTACTATCAAAAATATAGCTGTCAGCGCATATTGAACCAGCGCTAGCGGCCCAAAACATCCCAAGTCACCATGCTCACCGTCCAGAACATCAACCAGTACTACGGCGGCTCCCACATCCTGCGTGACGTGAGCCTCACCGCCAGCCCGGGCAAGGTCACCGTGCTGCTCGGCCGCAACGGCGTGGGCAAGACAACGCTGCTCAAAAGCCTCATGGGGCTGGTGCCCATCAAGAGCGGCTCCATCCAGTTTGACGGTAAGCCCATCGACAAGGCCACGCCCTATGACCGGGCGCGCGCAGGCATCGGCTTTGTGCCGCAAGGCCGAGAAATCTTCGGCCGCCTCACCGTGGAAGAAAACCTGCGCATGGGCCTGGCCTACAAAAGCGGCTCCACCCCTGTGCCCCCGCATCTGTACGAGCTGTTCCCCGTGCTCAAGCAAATGCTCAAGCGCCGGGGCGGTGACCTGTCAGGTGGTCAACAGCAGCAACTGGCCATTGCGCGTGCGCTGGCCCCCGGCCCGCGTTTGCTCATCCTGGACGAGCCCACCGAAGGCATCCAGCCCAGCATCATCAAGGACATCGGCCGCGTGATCCGCATGCTGGCCGACCAGGGTGAGATGGCCATCCTGCTGTGCGAGCAGTACTACGACTTCGCGCAGGAACTGGCCGATGAGTACCTGGTGATGGAGCGCGGCGAGGTCATCGCCCGCGGGCCAGGTAGCGAGATGGAAGCCAAGGGCATTCGCAACCTGGTGGCTATCTGACGTCTCACGGCCGTTGCATCACGGCGCCGAGGGCAGGGCGCCGCCAGCGCGACACGCTCTCCATGATGAGTACGGTGCACACCATCCACGTGCCGCCCAGCAGCCAGCCTGCCAGCACATCGCTGGCGTAGTGCACCTGCAGCACCACACGGCTCCAGCCGGTGGTGAAGATGAGCGCACCTGCCAGCACCACCGCAGGCAGGTGCCAGGTGCGGGGCAAAAGCCGCGTGGCCAGGTAGGCCAGCATGGCATAGGCCACCATCGATGCGCTGCTGTGCCCGCTGGGAAAACTGTAGCCGCTGGCCTCTGCAATGCCGTGCGTGTGCTCGGGTCGCACGCGCTCGAACAGATTCTTCAGCACCTTGGTCAACGCGCCGTTGCCTGCCATGGCCACCAGCCATCCGGTGGCCAGCAGGCGGTGATGGCGCAGCCACAGCGCGGCCGCCACGCCCAGCGCCAGCACCGTCAGCACCCAGGTGTCTCCCAGGTGGGTGAGGGTGGCAAACCACTGCAGCACGGTGGCCGATGCCTGTGCTTGCAGGCCTGCGGCCAGCGCGTCGTCCAGTGCGCCCCAGGTGCCTGGGGCGCGCCCGCTTTCGGCCAGCTCTGCCAGCGCGGCACCTGCCAGAGCCAGCGTGCAGGCTGATACGGCCATGGCGGCCACCAGCACCCAGCGCGCCTGTGCCGGAAACACGCGGCCCAGCGGTGCGCCTGCGTGCTGCCGCAGGCTGCGCAAGCCGGTCAATCCAGCGCTACCCAGCAGGGCAAACGCCAGCACGCCAGCCATCCACCAGCCCAGGGGGTGTTGCGCCAGCAGGGCGCCGATGTCGGTGGCGGCCAAAACGCTGGAGGTCGTGGTCATGGAGATAGTGGGTCCTTTCTGTTGATGCACCCGCAGGGCGTCTGCCCATGGAGAGAAGCCGTGGGTTGTACCGAAGTTCCCAGCATCCCGTTGCGTGATGGGTGTATTGCATCTTCGCTGCAGCTGTCGGAGCAGGCTGACAGAGGGTAGGCGTGGCTACCGGCTGCGCGCGGGTCGGCCGCTTGTCATCATGGAGTGCCCTGTCATCCGTGCTGGCGCTCCTGGCGTGGTGTGGGCCTGCGGGTTCGCCCGGCGCCTGCGATTTGTCCAGTGCGCTGTGGGGTTGCTCTTGTTTGTTGCAGAGTTTTTGAATGACACCTTCGGAATACACCCTACCTCCCCAGCCCCGTGGCCCTATCCATCTGGTGGTGCCACGGCGGCCAGGTGCCGACCTGGACCTGCTGCGCGCCAAGCTCGAAGGTGTGCCTGCCCTGCAGGCGCATGACGTGGTGTGGCACGTGCCTGACCGGCGCGCCGACATCGTGCAGCTGGCCGAGCAAGCCGCCCAGGCCGCGCAGGACGATGGTGGACTGGTGGTGGCCGCCGGGGGCGACGGCACCATCAACGCCGTAGCGTCGGCCGCGCTGCGCGCCGGGGTGCCGCTGGGGGTGGTGCCCATGGGCACGTTCAACTATTTCAGCCGCGAGCACGGCCTGGCGCTGGACCCCGAGACCGCCGTGCAAGAGCTGCTGCAGGCGCTGGATGCGGGCGACCTGCGGCCGGTGCAGGTGGGGTTTGTGAACCGCCGCATGTTTGTGGTCAACGCCAGCGTGGGCCTGTACCCCAAGATGCTGGCCGACCGCGAGATGGCATCGCGCCGCTTTGGCCGCAAGCGCTGGGTGGCCATAGCGGCGGCGGTGTGGAGCCTGTTTCGTCCCGCATCGGGCCGCCGCTGGCGCGTGGTGATGAAGACCCACCAGGGCGCCGAGGCGCAGCAGGAGGAGCATCTGGTCACCACCCTGTTTGTGGGCAATAACCCCTTGCAGCTGGACCGCATGGGCCTGCCGCAGGCGCAGAAGGTGGCCGACGGCGGGCACTTGGCCGTGGTGATGCTCAAGCCCCAGGGCCGCTGGGCCATTGCCCGCACCGTGTGGAACGCGGCCACAGGCCAGTTGCACAAAGACAATGCGGTGGTCAGCATGGCGTGTTCCGAGCTGACCGTGGCACCCGCCAGCTGGAGGCCCCCGCAGGTCAAGGTGGCGTTTGACGGCGAGCGGGAATGGATGGCACCACCCCTGCATTTCCGCATCAGTGGGCGGCCGCTGTGGCTGGTGGCGCCCAGCCCCCTGGCGCGGGATGGCGCACCGCAGACCCAGCCCACTGCTGATGATCAGTACGCCGCAATCCCGCCCGAGTCGCCTGAGCCCGGCCCCGCCGCACCCGGCTTGCTGCCTGCATGACGCGGCAACCATTGCGTTCGCCATTGCGTCCACCCGCTGCCTTCGACCACCTACCATGACTGTTCTGATGCACCTGTCGGACCTGCACTTCGGCGCGCACGACCCGGTGGTGTGCGCCGCTGTCCAGCGGCTGGCGCAGCGCCTGGGGGTGGCGATGGTGGTGGTGTCGGGCGACCTCACGCAGCGCGCCACCGCGCTGCAGTTTGAACAGGCCTCACGGTTTGTGCGGGGCCTGCATGCGCGCAGCAACCTGGTGCTGGCGGGCAACCACGACCTGCCCCTGTTCGCGTGGTGGATGCGCTGGGGCCGGTCGTACGAGCGGTTCTCCGAACAGTTCGGCATGGACCAGGAGCCCGTACGGCAGATGGGTGCGTTCTACGTGGTGGGCGTGAACACCACGCGCGCCTGGCGGCACGAGCGCGGCAGCCTGTCGTCTGCCCAGATCGAGCATGTGGCGCTGCTGCTGGCGCGTGCACCCCCGGGTGCATGGCGCATTGTGGCCAGCCACCACCCCCTGGTGGCGCGCGACGCCGAGGACCGCGACCACCGACCCCACCGCGCAGACGAGGCCGTGGAGCGCTGGCGCATTGCCGGTGCGCAAATGCTGCTGTCCGGCCATGTTCACCAGCCGCGCCTGTTGCAGCCGGTACCGGGGCTGTGGGCCAGCAGTGCGGGCACGGCGGTGTCGCACCGCCTGCGGCACGGCAGCCCCAACAGCCTGGTGGTGCTCAGCACCGAGGCATCGGGCGCTGCGCCAGACGGTCAGGCAAGGGTGGCAGCCCGCTGGGACTATGACGGCGCGGTGGGAGAGTTTGTGTGTGTGGACCGGGTGACTGCCAGGTGACGGTGGAAAACCATCAATTGCTATTTGATTGATAGCGGTTGGCGCATGTGGTTCTAGCGCTTGGAGCTAAAAAGACCAAAAAGGCGCTGTGAAGCTGCTCACGCGTTCATGCCCTGTTCCCTGATGGGGTGTGGGTGCTGCAGCAAACGCTGTTGCTGCTTTGCCCGCGGTGTTTTCACCGGTTGACCAGCCGCTGGGCGGCGCATATTCTGGGTGGCGCGGGGCACCCTTGCCCCCACCCACAAAAGCCCAGCCGCCCCACGTCCCAGACCTCCATGCACAAAGAATTCCACCACGACGCCGTGCGCCGCCTGCAGGCGCTGATCGAACGCGAAACCGGCAAGCCCCTGGGCGAGGCGGCGCAGGCAGAGATGGCCGACATCCTGCACGGCATGGAGAACCCCGAAGGTGCTGCCGCCGACGGCCTGGCCGTGGCGCCGCGTGAGGTCACGATCCTGCTGGCCGATCTGCGCGGGTTCACCGCACTGTCGGGCTCGCAGCCGGCATCGGTGGTCATTGCGGCGCTCAACCGCTGCCTGGCACGGCTGTCCGAAGTGGTGTTCAAGTACCAGGGCACGATCGACAAGTTCATGGGCGACTCGATCATGGTGCTGTTTGGCGCCCCGGTGGCCCGCGACGACGACGTGGACCGCGCGCTGCTGTGTGCGGTGGAGATGCAGATCGCCATGCGCGAGCTGAACCTGGCACACCTGACGGAGCGGTTGCCCGAGGTGTTTCTGGGCATCGGCGTGAACACGGGCACTGTGATGGCCGGGCGTTTTGGCTCGGATGTGTATTCCGAATACACGGTGATCGGCGAGGCCGTGAACCTGGCGTCGCGCATTGAGGCGCTGAGCCTGCGGGGCCAGGTGCTTATCAGCGACTCCACCTACCAGCGCTGCTGGGGGTTGGTGTCGGCGTCTGCGCCCATGCAGGTGTTCGTCAAGGGGCGTACGCAGCCCGTCAGCCTGCGTGAGCTGATCGCCATCCCCTCGCACAAGCTCAAGGTGCCCCGCCAGGAGTTCCGCCGCAGCCACCGCGTGGACGCGCGCCTGCCCTGCCTGTGCCAGCGCATGCAGGACAAGATCGTGGTGCCCCACATCGTGCACGGCGCCATCCGCGACATTGGCTACCACGGCCTGCTGGTGGAGCTGATCGAGCCGCTGGAACCCCACAGCGAGATCAAGCTGGAGTTTGAGCTGCCGCTGGTGGACTACCGCGTGGCCGATGTGTACGCCCGCGTCGTCACCCTCAAGCAGGAGGGCGATGAATGGGTGGCCGGGCTGGAGTTCACCTCCATCAGCGCCGAATGCCGCGCCAAGGTGCAGATGTTTGTGCAGCTGCTGGTGGCGCACTGACGAACACACCGCTGGCCGTTCAGCATCCCAGCAGGCTGGCGAGATCGGTCAGGTCCTTGGCATGCAGGTCATTGCCCGGCTGCGGCGACACATCCTTGGGCTGTGCCACGCCAAACTCGTGTGGCCGTTCGATGTACGCCGTGCGCAGGCCACAGCCCCGCGCAGCGGCCAGGTCGTCGTGGTGAGCCGCCACCAGCGCCACCTGCTGTGGCGGCAGGTCAAACACCCGCGCCACGCCCAGGTAGGTGTCGGGATGCGGCTTGTAGGCCTTGAACACCTCGGCGCTCAGCACACAGTCCCAGGGCAACCCCGCGCGCTTGGCCATGTTGGTCAGCAGGCCGATGTTGCCGTTCGATAGCGTGGTGATGGTGTAGCGCTGCTTGAGCCGCGTCAGCCCCTGCACGCTGTCGGGCCAGGCATGGAGCCGGTGCCACGCGCGGTTGAGGTGGTGGCGCTCGGCATCGCCCAGGTGTGCCAGCCCAAAGCGCGGAAGGATCTCGTCCAGGATTTGCCGGTGCAGGGCATCGATCAGCGTCCAGCCCTATTCGCCGCGCATCACCCGCGCCATGGCGGGCTGGTAGCCCGCGCGCCACGCCAGTGCAAACGCATCGGCATCCACCTGGGGATAGAGTGCCCGCACCTCGCGCGCAATGCTGCCGTGCCAGTCCACCACGGTGCCAAAGATGTCGAAGGCCAGCACCTGCACCTGGGCCAGGGGATGGTCGGCAGGCAGGGCAGTGGGGTTTGTGGATGGGAGGGTGTTCATGCGCCCATCGTAGATGGCGGCGGCCAGCCCTCGTCCCCACTGCGGCATTGCCGCCACACTGCGCACAAAGGGCTGGAGTGCTGCCCGCAGCTTGCGCTACATTGGCTGCGGGCTGGCCTTTCTGCCAGCCACGTCGCTCGGACGGTTCCGGGCGCTTACGTGAAAGTCACACCGCATGTCTGCATCGCAGGGCAAGCGCCGTTTTGCGCGCATCGATCGCCTCCCTCCCTACGTCTTCAACATCACGGCCGAACTCAAGCTGGCCGCCCGTCGCCGGGGCGAAGACATCATCGACATGAGCATGGGCAACCCCGACGGGGCTACGCCACCGCACATCGTCGCCAAGCTCACCGAAGTGGCCCAGCGGCCCGACACCCACGGCTACAGCGCCAGCAAAGGCATCCCGCGCCTGCGCCGCGCCATCAGCCACTGGTACAAGGACCGCTACGCGGTGGACATCAACCCCGACACCGAGGCCATCGTCACCATCGGCTCCAAGGAAGGCCTGGCCCACCTCATGCTGGCCACGCTGGACCGGGGCGACACCGTGCTGGTGCCCGACCCGAGCTACCCCATCCACATCTACGGTGCGGTGATTGCCGGTGCCGACATCCGCAGCGTGCCCGTGGCGCCCGATGTGGACTTCTTCGCAGAGCTGGAAAAGGCCATCCGTGGCAGCTACCCCAAGCCCAAGATGATGATCTTTGGCTTCCCCAGCAACCCCACCGCGCAGTGCGTGGACCTGGGCTTCTTCGAGCGCGTGATCGCCCTGGCCAAGAAGCACGACATCCTGGTGGTGCACGACCTGGCCTATGCCGACATCGTGTACGACGGCTACCGCGCGCCCAGCATCATGGAAGTGCCCGGCGCCAAGGACGTGGCGGTGGAGTTCTTCACGCTCAGCAAAAGCTACAACATGGCTGGCTGGCGCGTGGGCTTCATGGTGGGCAACCCCGACCTGGTGGCCGCGCTGGCCCGCATCAAGAGTTACCACGACTACGGCACCTTCACGCCCCTGCAGGTGGCCGCCATCGCTGCGCTGGAGGGCGACCAGCAGTGTGTAAAAGATATCGCCGCCCAGTACCAGCGCCGCCGCGACGTGCTCTACAAGGGTCTCACCGAAGCCGGCTGGGCCGTGGACTGCCCCAAGGCCAGCATGTACATCTGGGCCCGCATCCCCGAGCCTTATCGCGCGCTGGGCTCGCTGGAATTTGCGCGGCAGCTGCTGGACAAGGCCAAGGTGTGCGTGTCGCCCGGCATTGGCTTTGGCGACCAGGGGGATGAGTACGTGCGCTTTGCGCTGATCGAGAACGAGGCGCGGATTCGGCAGGCCGTGCGGGGGATTCGGGGGATGTTCAAGGCGGATGGGTTGGTGGAATAGGCGGCCTCTGTGTCCTCGGTACCTCAGATTTCCGAACGGCAAGATAGCAATTCAGCGTGCGAAAGGACAAGTTTGAATCACGAGCAATCCAAGGACTCTACGCATATGTCAGCAATCGATCAGGCGATCTTGGCGGCCTCCGATCCACGTTTCAACATCATCTATCTCTTTCCTCATCCCAAACAGGACTTGGATAAAGCGAGTCCTTTCGGTTGGTACACACCAGGCATCCTCGCGACTGCTGAACCAATGCGACAGGCATGCGAGCTTCCAGCTGACATACGCGAAGCTCACACTGATATAGATGTTGTGCTTGTTCACCGGCTTGCGGGAACGACATGGCCGCATTTACTGCCCATTGAAATTGATTCATTTGAGCAGTCTCTGGAGATTTTGCAGTCACCATTTATCGTATGCGTGACCACCGACGTTGATGTTGCTGCATCAACTGATCTTGTATTGAAGGATTTTCCGATTCCTGTCCTGCACGTCTCAAGCGTATCAGCGCCGAATCGGGTGCCACCTCAGGGGTTCAACCTGCACGGGGTCTGTGTGCACGTACGCAAGGTACTTGATGCCTTGTCGCGGAATCCGCAGTTTGAAAATTTTGTCCGAGAGTGTCGTCGCTTGTTGACCGATGCGCCTCAGCGAAAGCTGCGAAAGCACTCGTTGCCTCTGGGGATGCACAACGTCACAGCTCCCAACGAAACTGCACTCGCGGCATTTGGGTACAAGTTCCCAACCACTCGACGAATTTCTGAACCATTCGGGCCAATGGGGGAAAGTACGCCAGAAAAATACATCAGCCGCATCTGTCAAGCCGCAGACGCGGTAGCCGCTGAGCGCGCAGGATTGCTCTCAGGTCGCACACCGCAAATACAGGATCACCGAGCGATCATCGCTGTTGCAAGCTCATATGCGCGGCTCTACAGTACTTGGCAGGACCTTGTTCAGCGTGTTTCAGGGGACAAGCGTCGTGAGCTTCGTCAAGCACTTGGTTTTGTCACACGGTCAGAGTCATACTTCCACTCCGTCCCTAGCAACTCTAGTGGTGAGCTTGCACTGAGTCCCATAGCTGAATTGGTGTCCCGCGGGCTTGCTCGGGATATGCGAGCGTTCACCTCAGCACTCAGCATGCTGTCTTCGGCGACGCTTTGCCCGGTACTGCGTTTGGAGCCAAAAATCAATGGAATTAGGGTGCAAGCTGCAGAATTTGCTCGCTGCGTTAGGACTCACGCGGAGCCGGCATACCATCGCAAACAGGCTCGCATGATGCGTGTTCTTGGTGAGAAGATGCGGTCTCTGATTGACCATGATTTCTTGAAACGAATAGACAGGAATGAGTCCCGCTACGTCGAAGGTCTCAAGCTGATCACTGATCTACCTCTTGAACTCTTGCCTTCGAATGGCATGCCTCTTGGGCTGCGCTTTGACATCTCACGTGTTTCTCCCGTACCTGGCAATCTTTTTTGGCAAACGTGTAACTTGCCCCCTTTGCGTATCTCTGTAAATGCGTTTTATGACGTTTTGGTTGTGCGCTCTTTTGATGCCTCCGACCCAATTGGTCGTCACCTAGAAAAGGCACTGAAAGTTGTTGCCCGTTCCAGCCGCTTCAAAAGACTGAAGTACCGTTTTGTAGATGTTGATACCCCAGAGCAGTTTGTTGACGCTATACAAAACTTCAACGGTGCTGTTTTGATTTTTGATGGGCACGGTCGATATGAGTCTCGGACCGGTGTTGGCCATCTAATTGTTGGTGGCAAGCCACTTGATACCTGGGCGCTGAAGCGACGGTGTCAACTTCCCCCGGTGGTCATGTTCAGCGCTTGCGACACTCAACCGATAGAAGGAAGTCATGGATCGGTTGCGACATCTGCCTTTGCTCTTGGGGCTTGCGCTGTGTTGGGCACAATGTTTCCTGTTAACTCGTTTCACTCATCTGTGATGATGGCCCGCATGCTGCTTCGCATAGATCAGTTCCTGCCCATTGCCTTAACGATTTTCCCTATATTGAACTGGCGCCACATTGTGTCTGGGATGCTTCGTATGAGCCACGTTACGGAAGCAGCGCGTACGCTTAACAAGCGAGCTCAACTCGGGCTCACCGGGGAGGCGTTGTCGAGAATTCAATTGTCGGCGAACAACGAAATCAATTCATGGTCCTCCCGCTGGTTTGATGCGTGGGTGGACGCTCTTGCAAGTGAGAGTGATCGCTCAAGCGAAGAAATCCGCAGGTTGATAAGCCTGCATGTTGGAATCACGGACGCTATGAAGTACGTACACCTCGGCAATCCAGAGAGATTGATCATTTCTGGATGATGCTGCTTATTGATCCGTAGCCAGCTTCGTCGCGAAGATTGCCGATTGAAACTGTTTGGCTAGGCTCTCCTACATCGCCCAAATCCTAGGCGCCTCCCCCTCCAGCCCCCACAACACCTCCCGCCAGGCCACCCGCACTGCCTTGAGCAGTTTCATCGCGGGCTCCACCTGCGGCGCCAGCACGCGCACCACCACCATGCGGTCGTTGGGGCTGGTTGCGCCTGCGGTGGCTTTGACCTGGGGGTGCTGGTCCATCACCGTGCGGGCCGCGTCCAAGGCAGCGTCGCGGCGGGTGCGGTCGAGTGGCGTGCCTGCGGCAAAGAACATGCTGGCCATGCAACGGTGGCCCGCTAAACCCAAGGGGCTGCTCAGCAGCCGGTCATCGGCGGCGTCGATCACGCCGCGCTCCAGCCACAGGCCGGGCACTTCCAGGTGCTGGGTGAAGCGGCCTTGTTCAAACGGCTGGCCCGCGTGCGGCAGGCCCAGCGCCGTCACGTCCCAGGTGATGCACTCGGCGCCGGGGGCGAGGTTCAACGTGAGGTGGTTTTCAGCGTGGCAGGCGCTGTAGCACAGGGCTTCCAGCGGCAGCCATTCCAGGCGCGCGCCTTCGGCCAGGGTGAGGTGGCTGCGCTGCAGTGCCAGCGGGCCGGTGGAGCGATAGAAGCGCGTGGCCCCGGGCGTGGTGACCAGGCCGTGGGCGCCGGGGCCTACGGTGGTGGTGATGTCCAGTGTGTCGCCGCCCACCAGGCCGCCGGGCGGGTGCACCAGCACGTTGTGGCAGATGGCGTCGCCCTCGGGGTACAGGCTTTGCAGGATGCGCAGCGGCCCGTTGTGCTCGTAGCGGGCTACCGTGCGGGCGCTATGTTCTGCCGTGTAGTCGAGCTGAAGGCGGGCGTGCCAGGGCATGTTTCGATGGTTTGCTACTAAATGAGTAGCTGATTATGCCCTGCAGGTAAGCGGTAGAGGCCCGTGGGTGCGACACGCGCCACCCGTTTTCTCTACGCTGTTTGGCGTACAGGTGTCTGCACGGGGGCTGTGGGTTCGGCTGTGTACCAGCTGCGCAGCTTGCCGGGGTTGAGCAGGCCCTGGGGGTCAAAGCGGCGCTTCATGCCCACCACGGCGGGGTCCAGGTGGTTCTGCTTGCCGTCTTCCACGATGTACACGTGTGGGTTGTTGATCTGCACGCCGTGGTCGCGGTAGATCTGCATGATCTGGTTCAGGCGCTCCTCGGTGGTGTAGCGGATGATCTGCAGGCCGCTGCAGTTGAAGGCGCCCTCCTTGGTGCGCAAGAACTCCAGGTGCATCATCACCTCGCCCTTCAGCGCGGCCTCCAGCGCCTTCACCTGCTTGAGGCGGTGCATGGGGTTGAAGCCGCTCTGGATATAGGTCAGGCCCTTGTCCACCTTGAGGGCGTGCAGGGTGGTGTGGTTCCAGGTGTATTCGAGCAGCGTCTTGTGGCTGCTGGCCACTTCGTCGGCCGTCTTGCGGTAGGTGACCTGACCGCCGTGCTGGGCCACCATGTCGCGCATGCCGGCTTCTGAGTGCGGGGCCACCAGCAGCAGCACGGCGTGCTGGTCGGCAGGCAGGTGTTCGGCCAGACTGGTGAAGTACTGCGGGATGGGCGCGGCCACAAAACACACCTCCTTTTTCTCCAGCCCGGGCGCGCTGCCAAAGCGGTCGGCAAACTCCAGCGCGGCGTCGAATTGCTCGAAGGTGGCGATGCATTCGGTCCACTCCACGGCGGGGGTCAGGGCCACTTCCAGCTCCAGAACGATGCCGTTGGTGCCGTAGGTGTGGTGCAGCAGCATGGCTTCGGGGCCGCGCAGCTCGATGACCTGGGGCTCGGGCTCCACCGTCATCGCGCGCACGGCCAGCACGTTGCCGGGCGCGGCCAGCGGGCCGTGGTTGATGGAGCCCGCACCACCAAAGCCGCCGCCAAACAGCCCGCCCAGCGTGGCGCTGCGGTAGGTGCTGGGCAGCCAGCGCAGCTCTTGCCCGTGGGGCTTGGCCTGTGTGTCAAAGTCTGCCAGCCGAATGCCAGACTGCGCGCGGCCCACGCCGCCGCGCACCCAGCCAAAGGCGTTGTAGCCCGACAGGTCCAGGATCACGCCGCCGTGCAGTGGCGTGCTCTGGCCGTAGTTGCCGGTGCCGCTGCCGCGCACGGTGAGAGGGATGCCCGCGCTGGCGCATGCGGCTACCACCTGGCGGATTTCTGCTTCGGTGCGTGGGCGCACGGCGATGTCGCCACGCTTGCCCGCCAGGTCGCGTTTGAGCACAGGGCTAAACCAGGCAAAGTCCTGTGAGAGGCGGCCCACGCGCAGCGGGTCGGCAATCCAGTCCAGATCGGGCAGCAGGTCGGGCAGTTGTTGGGCGGTGGTGGTCATATCGGTATCTCCTTGGCCGCTGGTGGCCGTTTTGGGCAAAAGGAAGCCCGTGCCGCGCGCCAGTGGCTGCGCGCGGTGTGTTGGCGATGGGGTTGAAAGGGCTAGTCGTGCGACGTTTCGCTGGCGTGCCAGCCGCCCAGGGCGACACGCGTCAGCCACGCCATCAGTACGAACAATGCGACCCCGGTGAGCGAGATCAGCAGCAGCGCAGCAAACATGCGGGGAATGTTGAGCTGGAAGCCCGCCTGCAAAATCTGGTACGCCAGCCCCGCACCCTGGCCCCCGGTGCCCGCCACAAACTCCGCCACCACGGCGCCGATGAGCGCCAGGCCGCTGGAAATGCGCAGCCCGCCAAAGAAGTAGGGCAGCGCGCTCGGGATGCGCAGGCGCAGCAGCGTCTGCAGCCGCGTGGCGCGGTTGAGCTGGAAGTAGCTTTGCAGATCGGGCTCCACACTGCGCAAACCCAGCGTGGTGTTGCTGATGATGGGGAACAGGGCGACCAGTGCGGCGCAGATCACCATCGAGGCCGTCGGGTCCTTGACCCAGATGATGATGAGTGGTGCCACGGCCACGATGGGCGTGACCTGCAGCAGCACGGCGTAGGGGAAGAGCGCGGTCTCGATGCGTTTGCTCTGGACAAACAGGAACGAGATCAGCACGCCCGCCACCGTGGCCACCACAAAGGCCAGCACCGTGATCTTGACGGTGACCCACAGCGAGCCGCCCAGGGCGGCCCAGTCGGTGAACAGCGTCTTCATCATCAGGATGGGTGAGGGCACCAGGTAGGGCGGTAGCTCCATGGCCGTGACCAGCCCCTGCCAGAGCGCGATCAGCACCAGGCCGACCAGCACGGGGTACACCACGCGCTGCACGCGGGGTTGGGCCATGAGCGGCGGGCGTTTGGGCGTGGCCTTGGCGGCAGGTTTGGCAGCGACTGGTGCAGGCGCTGAGCGCGGTGCGGCTGCGGGGTGGGCGGTGACCACGGGCGACGCCATCGGTCCGGAAGGGAAGGGGGTGCTCATGCCACGGTCTCCTCGGTGTCCACGCTGGCGCGCAGCAGGCTGTCCTGCAGCAGCTTGGCGTAGCGGCTGAATTCGGGCGACACCATGAAGTCGGCCGTGCGGGGGTAGGGCGCGTCGATGCAGAACTCTTCGACCACGCGGCCGGGGCGCGCGGCCATCATGATCACGCGGCTGGAGAGGAACACCGCCTCGTGGATCGAGTGCGTCACAAAGATCACGGTGAGCTTCTTTTTGTGCCACAGATCCAGCAGGTCGGCGTCGAGCTTGTGGCGCGTGATTTCGTCCAGTGCGCCAAAGGGCTCGTCCATCAGCAGCAGGTCGGGCTGGGTGACCAGGCCACGCGCAATCGACACGCGCATCTGCATGCCGCCCGACAGCGCGCGGGGCAGGGCGTTGGCAAACTTGGACAACCCCACCAGCGCCAGTGCTTCGGTCACACGCGCATCGGCCTCGGCACGCGGTACGCCCGCCAGGTCCAGCGGAAGACGCACATTGGTCAACACACTGGCCCAGGGCATGAGCGTGGGCGACTGGAAGACAAATGCCATCTTCTTGCCGCTCTCGTCCAGCTGCGCCACAGGCTTGCGCCACAGGTGCAGACGGCCGTCGGTGGGCTCCAGCAGGCCCGCCACCATTTTCAGCAGCGTGCTCTTGCCGCAGCCCGAGGGGCCGAGCAGGGTGACGAACTCGCCTTCCTCAATGGTCAGGTCCACCGGCAGCAGGGCCTGGGTGCCATTGGGGTAGGTTTTTTCGGCCGAGAGCACCTCCACGGCGGGTGTGGGGCGCGGCGCGGGTGCCAGAGGTGGCGAGGCAGCGGGAATGGACATGGTGGTGCCTTTCGATGGATGTGGCCGGGGAGGCTGGCCGCTGTGTCAGGGCGATGGGGCTTATCTGTCGTAGCGCTTGGCTTGGCTCCAGCCGCTGGAAACTGGCGCTGCCCGAGCCAGCGAACGCCGAGCAAGGGCCGCCCCGCAGCGAGGGCGTTGTCCCCCTTGGGGGAAGGCGCGAAGCGACTCAGGGGGGATCAAGGAAGAACCTTGAGGTCTTTGACGAACGACGTGGTGTAGGTCTCGGCCAGCTTCACCTTGGAGGGGTCGATGAGCTTGGCCTCCACCAGGAAGTCGTAGCTGGCCTTGGCGCGCGCGTCGGTCATGATGCCGATGCCCATGGTGGTGGCATCGCCGCCCGTGGCCATGCCCATTTCCTTGAGCTTGGCCACGCTGTAGGCGAGCTGCTCGTCGGTCATGTTGGGGTTGTCCTTCTTGATCAGCGCGTTGGCGGGGGCGGGGTCGGCCAGGTAGCTCTTCCAGCCTTCCATCGATGCCTTCACGAACGAGGCCACGGCGGCGCTGCGGTCCTTCACCGTCTTTTCCATGCACGAGATGGTGGTGGCGTAGGCGGGGTAGCCTTGGTCGCTGAACATCAGCGTGTTGGCCTTGACGCCCGCCTTGGCAATCGCAAACGGCTCGGACGTCAGGTAGCCCTGCTGGGCGGCGTTCTTGTCGGCGACGAAGGGCTGGATGTTGAAGGTGTAGGGGCGGGTCTGCGAATCCGTGAAGCCGTACTTGGCCTTGAGCCAGGGCCAGTAGCCGCGCTGGGCCGACGAGGCGATCAGGATGGTCTTGCCCTTGAGGTCTTCGAATTTCTTCACGTCCTCGTGGGCGATGAGCACCTGCGGGTCTTTCTGGAACACGGCCGCCACATTGACCACGGGCACGCCGCCTTCACGCATCTGGATCATCTGCAGGTCGCTCGACCCCATCACGCATTCGGCCTGGCCGGCGGCCATCATCTGCACGATGTTGACCTGCGGGCCGCCCATCTTGATGGTCACATCCAGCCCGTACTTTTTGTACAGGCCCGTAGCCACCGCCTGGTAGAAGCCGCCATGCTCGGCCTGCGCGTACCAGTTGGTCATGTAGGTGAACTTTTCCTGCGCGTGGGCCTGCATGGTGCCGATGGCACCAACAGCGAGCAGCGCGGCTGCACCCAATTTGGAAAGGCGGGAGGCGGTCTTCATCATGGTGGTACTCCGGTAGGGTGGTGGAGGTGGAACGAAGGGACAACGAAGGGGAAGGCGAAAAGGTTTTGCGGTGGCGTTCGCAGGTTTCAGGCCAGTGCGCTGGAGTGCTCCACGTGGCCGGTGTGATGGGCGCGGCCCCAGGTGGGCTCAGCGCGCGGTGCCCACTGCAGCTTGTGCAGCTCGGTAATGGCTGCGGCCCAGCTCACGGCCAGCGAGTCGAGGATGGCGTGGCCCTGCTCCGCCGTGGCGGGCAGCGGGTCGCCAATGATTCCGCTGGGGCCAAAGTCGCGTGCGCTCCAGGCGCAGGCGGGGCGGCCATCGGGCGAGAGCAGGGGCGAGTCAAAAACGGGCGGGTAGTTGACTACTGCGCGCTCCATATGCACGGTGTCGGGGGCCAGTGCCAGCATCAGCGCCGTCTCGGCGTGGCCTGCGTGCATGGCCAGTTTCTTTTCGGTGTCGGACAGGTACTTGCCCGCCACATGCGGCACACGCCAAGTGAAGCTGGGCACCACGATGAAGTCGCCATGGCGCAGGCGCAGCTCGCGTGCGCACATCTCCATCACCTGCGGCTGGCCGCCGTGGCCGTTGACGAACAGCAGCTTGCGAAAACCCGCGCGGTACACCGACTCGCCCACCTCGTTCATGGTGGCCAGCAGGGTCTCGCCGCTCAGCGTGACGGTGCCGGGGAAGTGCAGGTGCTCTTCGGACTTGCCGTAGGTGATCGGCGCCATCGCGAACGCGGGCACATCGGCCGGCAGGCGGGCCAGCGCATGGCCCACCACACCCGCGCTGATCACCGTGTCCACCGCGCAAGGCAGGTGCGGGCCATGCTGCTCGGTGGCGCCCGTGGGCAGCACGATGACGGTGTTCTCCTTGTCTGGCAGGTCAGCGATCTCGGTCCAGCTCAGGTAGGGCAGGTAACGGTGGGGCGGGTTGTAGCCGTGCAGCATGAAAGACTTTCGTGAGGGTGTTGGGGGTGGCTCAGCGCTGGGGCAGGTAGGCGGTCGCTTCGACCTCGATCAGGATGTCGGGCGTGGGCAACATGCCGCTCACTTCCACTACGGTGGAGGCGGGGGGCTCGCCGGGGAAGAACAGCTTGCGCACGCGGCTGTACTGCGGGAAGTGGTCCAGGTTCTTGAAGTACTGCACCAGCTTGAACACGTCGGACATCTGGCCGCCTGCGGCCTCGATGGTCTGGCGGATGCGGTCGAGCACATACCAGCTCTGCGCGAGGATGGGGCCCTCCTTGATGTCGCTGCTGAACTCGCCCGTGCGGCCAATCAGCGTGGCGGCCTCATGCGGGATGTCGTCGTAGCCGCGCACAATGCGGCTGGCGGCAGGGTCCACGGCAATGATCCCGCTCAGGTAGATGAAGTCGCCTGCGCGGCGCCACGCGGCGTAGCGGGCCAGGGGCTGGGCGATACCTGGCGCAGGTACGGGCGCAGATGTGGGGCTCATGCGAGGCTCCTTGCGGTTTGGGTGGTGGGCACATGCCAGGCAGCCGGTGCATGGCCGCTGGCGACGCGGCCCTGGCGCAGCACCACGCGGCCCTGCGCGCCTTGTGTTCGCGATGGAAAGCCCCAGTGGTCGGCCTGGGTGAAAACCAGCAGGTCAGCCACCGCGCCGGGCTGCAGGGGCAGCGCAGTTGTGCCAGTGCGGCCGGTGCGCAGCCAGTCGGTACGGCACAGCGATTCGCTCCATTGGTCGAAAGGTGCATCCAGCTGCGCAGCCAGAACGCCCGTGGCCAGGGCTTCCAGCGGGTCAAAGCTGCCCACGGGGCAGAACGGGTCTTGCACGTTGTCGCTGGCGACCAGCACCGGGATGCCACGTGCACGGGCCTCCTTCACCAGCGTCAGGCCACGCTGGCGCGGTGTGCGGCCGGTGGTGGCATCCTGCAGCAGCAGGTTGGTGATGGGCAGCGTGACCAGCGTGATCGGGCTTTGTGCCACCGCGTCGAGCGTGGCCAGGGCCGTGGCCTCGTCCTGTGCGGCCAGCGCGCAGGTGTGGCCGCAGACCACATGGCCTTCAAAGCGCAGTTCTTTGAGCAGTGCGGCGGTGGTCGCCAAGCCCTGGGCGCCGGGGTGCAGTTCTTCGTCCACATGCAGGTCCACGTTCAGGCCATGGTGTTGTGCGGCTTCCAACAGGTGGCGCAGCGCCTGCGGGTCCCAGTTGGTAGAGTGCACAAAGCCGCCCAGCAAGGCGCCAGGGCCGCTCGCAGCCACGGTGGCCGCCAGCCGCAGGGCGGCGCTGCGGTCCGTGTACAGATGCAAGGGGATCAGGCTCACGCGCTCCAGCGTGATGCGGTCGGCCCAGTCGTGGGCCAGTGCGTGCAACACGTTCCAGGCCAGCGGCTGCGCGTCGGGCTCCCACCAGTCGCAGTGGGTGCGCAGGTGGACGGTGCCTGCGTCGTAGGCCCATTGCAGCGCGCGGCTGGCGCGGGCCTGGATGTCGGCTTCGGTCCAGCTTTGGCGATCCACCATCATGGCCTCGATGGCGCCCAGCAGGCCGGGTTTGACTTCTCTCATTCGCGGCAGGGTGAAGGCCTTGTCCAGGTGGGTGTGGGCATCGACCAGGCCGGGCAGCACCAGCGCGCCTGCCACGTCCCACACAGCGCCGTGTAGCGCAGGCTGGGTGCCGTGGGGCAGCACTTGCACGATGCGGCCCTGGGCCAGGCGCAGATCGGCCAGTGCGGGCTGGTGGCCCTGCTGCGGCCACGCGGAGGGCAGCAGCCAGCGCGGCAACCGGGCGCGCAGGATGTGGTCGGGGGTGTTGGATGCGTGCATGCCGTGGCCCTTAGAACGTTGTCTTATGCAAAGCGCGCCATCGCCTGGCCCACGCGGGCCTTGAAGGCCGCCAGCCGGGGCGGTGTGGCCACGTTCATGTGGTAGTAGGCGTGGTAGTCCACCCGCGCCTTGCCGCCCGTGAGCAGGCGCATGTAGCGGGTGATGGACTTGCGCGGCGGGTCGCCCATGAACAGGGCCGTCCAGCGGGGGCGCCCGTAAGTGACCACGGCCGAGATGCGCTTGATGTGCGTGAGCGAGGGCTTGACGTTGTGCGGATCGCTGATGTCAAAGGCCACGCCGGGCATGAGCACGCGGTCGAAAAATCCCTTGAGCATCGCCGGCATGCCAAAGCACCAGGTGGGAAAGCAGAAGACCACGGCTTCGGCCCAGAGCAGGCGGTCCACATAGCCCTGCACGGGCAACTGGTTGTTGGGCACCTCGTGGTAGCCCAGGCGCTCTTCGCGTGTCATCACGGGGTTGAAGCCCTCGGCGTACAGGTCGCAGTCGTCCACCTCATGGCCCGCGCCGCGCAGCTGCTGCACCACCTCGGTGTGCAGGGCTGCGTTGTAGCTGGTCTCTACCGGGTGGCAATAGATCACGAGGATGCGCATGGCGGGGGTCCTTCGGGTTGTGGGGGATGGGCCTACAGGTCCAGCGTGAGCGTGGCGCTGTGGCTGCGCGCGCAGCACACGGCGACGTGGGTGGCTTGCTCTGCAGCGCTCAGGCAGCTGTCGCGGTGGTCGGGCTCGCCGTCCAGCCAGCGGGTCACGCAGGTGCCGCACACGCCCTGCTCGCACAGGGTTTCCAGCGGTACGCCAGCGAGCTGCAGCACATCGGCCATGCTCTCGCCGGGGGCGACGGGCAAGCGCATCTGGCTGCGCTGCAGGATCAGCTCGAATGCGTGTTCTGTGCGGGTGGCGCAGGTACTGCTGGCGGTGTCAGGGGCTGTCTGCATTGTTTGACCATGTGATTTGATCGATTGGTCAAACTATTGCAAAGGCTGTGCCAGCCACAAAAAGCGGTCAAACGTCTTTGTGGTGGATCAACGCGGCCTGAAAGGGGCTTTTGACGCCGCGTGCTGGTGCAAATTGCCCTCCATAGGACGCTCGGCAGCAGAGGGGCGCCCAAAAATGGGCAGGGGGCCTTAGTCTGGTGCGAGGCCGCAGCCCAGCAGCACAAAGCTGGTGAGTTCGCGCACGATGGGCTCGCGGTCGATGGGCTCGTCGGGCGCCAGGCCCAGCATGATGTGCACCTGCACGCCGTAGTCGGCGTAGTGCTGCGTCATGCCCCAGATCTGCATCAGCAGCACTTTGGCGTCCACCTTGCGCATGCGGCCTTCGGCAATCCATCGGTTGATGAGGTCCACCTTCTGCTGGGTGGACTTGACGGCCACCGGCCAGTACTTGCCCAGGTTGCGCCCGCCGCCCAGCACCTCGGTGGTGAAGATGCGCGACAGGCCCGGGTTGTCCAGCGCGTAGTCGAGCTTCTTGCGCACGTAGCTGCTCAACACCTTCTTGGGATCGTCGCTGTTGCTGTCGAAAATGAAGGCGCCAGACCAGCCGTTGAGCACCGAGTACAGCAGTTCTTCATACAACTCTTCCTTGCTGCTGATGTAGTAATGCAGCTGGGGCTTGGTCAGTCCCGCGCGCTCGGCAATGGCCTTGGTGGATGCCCCCTTGAAACCATGGCGGCTGAACTCGGCAATGGCCGCTTCGCGGATGGCGCCCAGGATGCGTTCGCGGCCCTGTTTGGCGCGGCTGAGCAGCGCGCCAGAGGCGGCTTCGGCTTCGGATTCGGTCATGACTTTGGTGCGAGGCATGGTGGGTTGCAGAGTGTGCGCCGCAGATTCTGCCCGCGCAGGAGCAGTTCAAACCTTCCAGAACCCGATATGGGGCGCGCTGGCTTCATCGACCAGCGCAGGGCCGATGCATTCGATGGTGTGGGGCGAGGCGGCAAACACGTCGCGGCACGACAGCTCGGCGTCGCGCTGCTCGGCGCGCTCGCCCCGGAACACACGCAGGCGTTCGGCATCAATGCCAAACACCACGCGCCCGATGCCGGACCAGAAGATGGCGCCCGCACACATCACACAGGGTTCGGCCGACGAGTACAGTGTGGCCTTGGCTAGGACATCGCGGCCCACGCGCGGGCTGAGCTGCCGCACGACATTGGTCTCGGCGTGGCCGGTGCAGTCGCCGGTCTCGGTGGTGTTGCAGTAGGCCTCGGCCAGCAGGCGCCCTTCGGCACTGATGACCACCGCGCCAAACGGGCGGTTGCCGCGCGCGCGGGCGGTACACGACCAGGCAATCGCCTGGCGCAGGTAGGTGCCGTCGGTGTCGTTGACGGGTGTCGGGTCGTCAAAACTGGCGGGGGGTACAGACATGAGCGCGTGCATGGGGTGTCTCCGTCGAGGTTGTGGTGGGGTGCTTCTTCGTTGTGCAACGCCGGGCTGTCTGCAAGCCCGCCGCTGTCATGGGCTGTGCTATGCATTTGGCATGCCAATCACAATCAGTGACATGTATGCATGGCTTTTGGCTGTGCTATGCACAAGCGAACTGTCAACGTGGGGCACGCAGGCAAGGCGTTGTGGGCACTCTTCTTGCATCACCGTTGGCAAGAGTAGAAGCGTTCACTGCGTTGCCCTCTGTGCAATCCTGCACGAGGCGATGCCAGTCGGAAATTGCTCTTGAAGCCCGCTGCGCGCGCAGCGGTGTGCACTTGCACACCGTGGCTTCAAGGGTTGAACGGCCGGCCGCAGCAGGCGGTACCAAACGCTCTTGAAGCACCCAGCGGGAGGGCCTTTCTTCCTTCCACTTGTCTTCAGGAGAACTGCATGACCACCACTGCCACCTACGACCTCGCCGAGCTGCAAAGAGAAACGCGCATGGGCGCGATGGGCTCGGAAACCGCGAGCCGCGAGATCCGCCGCATCGACCTCAGCCACTTTGCTCAGCGCAAGACGGAGATTGCCAACCAGTTGTGGGACGCCGCAGTCGATGTCGGCTTCTTCCAGATCGTGAACCACGGCATTGACCTGGCCGAGGTGCACAACGCCTTTGCGATGACCGAGCGCTTCTTTGCGCTGCCCGATGCCGTGAAGGCGCAGTACCCGCTCAAGAAGGCGCTCAACGTGGGCTGGGAGAGCCGTGCGCAGGTGCGTCCCTCCACCGGCACGCCGGACCAGAAGGAGTCGTACCAGATCACCCGCCCGCACATGGCAGGCCTGTGGCCCACAGACGAGGAACTGGCGGGCTTTCAGGCCACCATGCTGGGCTTTGAGAGCCAGTGCTGGCAGGTGGCAATGCAGGTGCTGTCGTGTTTTGCGTGGAAGCTGGGGTTTGACGAGGCCTTCTTTGCCCGTGCGCACGACCCTGCGCAGGCCAGCTACCAAAGCACCTTGCGCCTGCTGCACTACTTTGCGACCCCGCCCGAGCAACAAGCCAGCCTGGGCCTGTGGCGCGCCGGGGCGCATACCGACTTTGATTGCCTGACCCTGCTCTTTCAGCGCCAGGGCCAGGGCGGCCTGCAGGTGTGCCCGGGCAAGGAAATGGACACCCAGGCCTGGACCTCGGTGGAGCCCGACGAGCAGGCCATCACCTGCAATATCGGCGACATGCTGATGCGCTGGAGCGACGACCAACTACCCAGCAACTTCCACCGTGTGAAAAACCCTCTGCCCGGTGAGTACATGGGGCCGCGCTACAGCATCGCCTTCTTTGCCCAGGCCAACCGCGACGCCATCATCGAGGGGCCGGAAAAGAAGTACCCAGCCATTGCGGCAGGTGACTACCTGGCCCAGCGGGTGGCGGCCAACTTCAAGGCGTATTGAAAGGGGAACGGGCGGTGCTGTTTACAGCCAGGGCTTGAGCCAGCCCAGCCCGTCGGATGTGGCATGGGGCGCCGCGCCGCGTGCCGGGCGGTATTCGCAGCCAATCCAGCCGTCGTAGCCCAACTGGTCCAGCAGCTTGAACAGGTAGGTGTAGTTGACCTCGCCCACATCGGGCTCGTGCCGCTCGGGCACACCGGCAATCTGGAAGTGGCCGACGTTGCCTGTGGGCAAGTACTGGCGCACCTTCATGGCCAGGTCGCCTTCCACGATCTGGCAGTGGTACAGGTCCATCTGCACGCGCGCGTTGGCGGCGCCGATCTCGGCGATCAGCGCGTGGGCCTGGTCCTGGCGGCTCAGGAAGAAGCCGGGCATGTCGCGGCCATTGATGGGCTCCAGCAGGATCTGGATGCCGTGCGGTGCAGCCTGCTCGGCGGCGTGGCGCACGTTGGCGATGTAGGTGGCGCGCACGGTGGCCGCGTCTGCACCCTGGGGCACCAGCCCGGCCATCACGTGGATGCGGGGGCACTGCAGCGCCTGGGCGTATTCGATGGCTTTGGCAATGCCTTCGCGGAACTCGTCCTCGCGCCCGGGCAGGCAGGCCAGCCCGCGCTCACCCGCGTCCCAGTTGCCAGGCGGGGCGTTGAACAACACCTGCTGCAGACCGTTGGCTTGCAGGCTTGTGGCCAGTTCTTGCGCAGGGTAGGCGTAGGGGAAAAGGTACTCCACCGCCTGGAAGCCATCGCGGGCAGCGGCGGCAAAGCGGTCGAGAAAGTCCACGTCGTTGTAGAGCATGGACAGGTTGGCGGCAAAGCGGGGCATGAAAAAAGGCTTCCTGAAAAATATGGGTCAGCGGCGCGGTGCGTTGGTGAGCACCTGCGCCAGCCGGTCTTGGTAAAAGCGCGCCAGGCCCACCGTGCTGTGGCCGAGGGTGTCGGCGCTGGCAGGGATCACGTAGGCCTGTGCGTGCGAGATGCGGGCGATGGCTTTTTCCAGCACGCCCAGTTCGGGCGGGTTGCGCTCATCGTCGGCCGAGTTGATGGCCAGCACGCGCGCAGTAATGCGTTCCAGCCCGGGCTCGGGGTCGTAGTCGCGCGAGGCCTCCCATTGGTAGATGTGGTCGTTGGCATCGCCACGGAAAGGGGCTTTGAGGCGTTGCTCCACCAGCGCATCGGCCGCAGCGCGATTGGGGGCCAGCTTTTGCAAGCCCTGGTTGCCCCCGTTGGTGCCGGTGCCAAAGAACACCGACGCAAACTGCAGGCTGCGGGGCTGGCGGGTGTAATTGCCACCCTGCCATTCGGGGTCGTTGCGGATGGCATCGACCAGCAGGCGGCGCATCATCCAGTTGCGGCCTGACATGGCGGCGGGCAGCGAGGCCATGGGCACGGCAACGTCCATGAAATCGGGGTGGCGCTGGGCCCACACCCAGGTGTGCATGCCGCCCATGGAGTTGCCGATGATGGCGCGCACATGACGCACGCCCAGGTGCTCTGTCAGCAGGTGGTACTGGGCCTGCACCATGTCGTCATAGTTGTAGGCCGGAAACGCAGCGCGCAGGCCGTCCGACGGCTTGCTGGAGCGGCCGGTGCCGATGGCGTCCGGCAGGATGATGAAGTACTTGCGTGCATCCAGCGGCTGGCCGGGGCCAAACAGCGTGCCTGCAAAGCCGGGGGAGAGCATGCTCTCTGCCGAGCCATTGGTGCCATGCAGCACCAGTACCGGCTCGCCTGTGGGATTACCCACGGTGGAGTAGGCCAGCTTGAGTTCGGGCAGGGTCTGGCCGGTGTGAAAGCGGAAATCCTTGACGACCCACTCGCCATGCTGGGGGGCGGGGTAGTCCGCAGCCGATGCACCGCCCGTGGCCAGCACGCCCAGCAGCATGGGAGCAAAGGCTTTGCGCCAGAAAGATAGGGTCATGGTTTGTCTCCTTGTGTGTGTTCTTTCGTCCCCGCGCCATGGGCACAGCCCGCCCGTTACCAGTGGGCACCAAAGCTCTGGCGCAGCTCCTCGATCTGGGGCTCGGTCAGCGGCGTGGGGCGGGGTTGGCACAGCATCCACAGACGCGCGGTTTCTTCCAGCTCTTCCAGCACGGCCATGGCGGCGGCAGGCGTGTCGTGCCACACGTTGGGCCCCAGGCGCGCCAGCATCACGGCGCGCACAGGGCTGCCCTGTGCGGCATAGCGGGTGATGGTCTGCGCCACCAGCATTGCAGCTGCGGCATCACCGGGGCGGTGGTAGGGTATGTGCGGCACGCGGCCCACCTTCATGACGAAGTAGGGCGTGATGGGCGGTAGCAATTGCGCATCGGACATCAACTGTCCGCCTGCAGCTGTGTCGGCTTGCAGCGAGCAAGCCACCAGGTGTGTGCTGTGCGTGTGGATTACGCAGTGCGCAGGGGCTGCTGTCGATGCCGAGGCCTCGTAAATCTGCCGGTGCAGCGCAATGGTCTTGCTGGCCCGGTCGCCCGCCACCTGCTGGCCTTGCGCGTCCAGGCGCGCCAGCCGCTCGGGCTGCAGCGTGCCCAGGCAGGCATCGGTGGGGGTGATGAGGTAACCGTCGGCCAAGCGCACGCTGATATTGCCTGCGGTGGCGTGCACATAGCCCCGCTCAAACAGGCTGCGGCCCACGCGGCAGATCTCGTCGCGGGCTTGGGGCTCATCCATGAAGGCGGGGGTAGAGGTCATGCCAACAATTGTGCAAAAGCCTTGGTGAAAAAGTCGGTGCTGCCAAAATTGCCCGACTTGAGCGTGATGTGCAGCCCGTCCTTGGCGTCCGGGGCCACTGCGTGGCACCACGGCACGCCAGGGTCGATCTGCGCGCCAATGCGCATTTGCGTGATGCCCAGGGCCTGCACGCAGGCGCCGGAGGTTTCGCCTCCCGCCACGATGAGCTGGCGCACACCGCGCTGCACCAGGCCGCGTGCAATGGCGGCAATGGTTTCCTCCACCATTGCCCCGGCTTTCTCGGAGCCCAGCTTGCCCTGGATGGCACGCACGGCCGATGGCTCGGCGGTGGAATACACCAGCACCGGGCCTTGGCCAATGTGGCCCTCAGCCCAGGCCAGCGCTTCGGCGGCCACGTCCACGCCTGCCGCGATGCGCAGCGGGTCGATGGCCAGAGCGGGTTTGCCCGCCTTGATGAAATCCATCACCTGCTGGTTGGTCGCCACCGAGCAGCTGCCCGACACGATGGCCTGCAGCCCTTGCGCCGCAGGCAGGCGTGCGGCCTCGTTGCTGGGGGCCACGCCAAAGTTGCCCGGCAGGCCAATGGCCACGCCCGAGCCCGCTGTGACCAGCGGCATGCCCTTGAGGGCAGGGCCCAGGCGCAGCAGGTCGGCGTTCGACACCGCATCCACCACGGCCATGCGCACGCCCTCGGCCTTCAGTTGGTCGATGCGCGCGCGGATGGCGGCCTCGCCCTGTGCGACCACGCTGTGGTCGATCAGGCCCACGCGGCTGGGTGTTTGCGCCTGCAGCACGCGCACCAGGTTGGGGTCGGTCATGGGCGTGAGCGGGTGGTTTTGCATGCCGCTCTCGTTCAGCAGAACATCGCCCACAAACAGGTAGCCCTTGAACACGGTGCGCTTGTTGTCGGGGAAGGCAGGCGTGGCGATGGTGAAGTCGGTGCCCAGCGCCTGCATCAGCGCATCGGTCACGGGGCCGATGTTGCCTTCGGCCGTGCTGTCAAAGGTGGAGCAGTATTTGAAGTAGATCTGCTCCGCGCCCTGCGCTTGCAGCCACTGTAGCGCCGCTAGCGACTGGGCAATCGCTTCGTCCTTGGGGATGGTGCGCGACTTGAGTGCGACCACGATCGCATCGGCCTCGGTATCGAGCGGAGCCGTGGGCACGCCCATGGCCTGCACCACGCGCATGCCTGCGCGCACCAGGTTGTTGGCCAGGTCGGTCGCGCCGGTGAAGTCGTCGGCAATGCAGCCCAGCAGGGCTCGTGCGCGTGTCATGCCTTTTTCTCCTTGGCTTCGGGGAGCGTGATGCCGGGGAAGATCTTGATCACGGCGCTGTCATCTTCCTTGGCAAAGCCTGCGGTGGATGCCTGCATGAACATCTGGTGCGCCGTGGCGGCCAGTGGCAGGGGGAATTTGCTGGCACGTGCGGTGTCCAGCACCAGGCCCAGGTCCTTCACAAAGATATCGACGGCCGACAGCGGTGTGTAGTCGCCCGCCAGCACATGGGCCATGCGGTTTTCAAACATCCAGCTGTTGCCCGCGCTGTTCGTGATCACTTCATACAAGGCGCTGGCGTCCACGCCTTCGCGCAGGCCCAGCGCCATGGCTTCGGCGGCCACGGCAATGTGCACACCGGCCAGCAGCTGGTTGATGATCTTGACCTTGCTGCCTGCGCCCGCCTTGTCACCCAGGCGGTACACCTTTCCGGCCATGCCGTCGAGCACGGTGCCCGCAGCGGCATAGGCTTCGGGCTTGGCCGAGGTCATCATGGTCATCTGGCCCGATGCGGCCTTGGCTGCGCCGCCGGAGATGGGCGCGTCCACATAGTGCAGGCCCAAGGCGTTCAGGCGGGCTTCCAGCGCTACGGACCAGTTGGGGTCCACGGTGGAGCACATCACAAAGGTGCTGCCGGGGCGCATGGTGGCGGCCGCACCGCTTTTGCCATCGTCACCGAACAGCACGCTTTCGGTTTGCGCTGCGTTGACCACCACCGACACCACCACATCACTCACCGCCGCCAGCGACGCAGTGGTGGCGTGGGCTGTACCGCCTTCTGCCACGAAGGCGTCGGCCACGCCGGGGCGCACGTCACACACGTGGATGGCGAAGCCGTTGTTGCGCAAGGTTTTGGCAATGCCAGCGCCCATGGCGCCGAGGCCGATGATGCCGACGGTGGGTTTTGTCATGTTGTCAGTCCTTCAAAGAAATTCAGAACAAAGAAATTCAAGAAAAGGGGGCTCAGGCCACCAGCACCCATAGCAGGGCCGTGAGGGCAAAGCCCGCCAGACCCAGCACGGTGGTCAGCACCGTCCAGGTGCGCAGACCATCGCCCACGCTCAGGCCCAGGTAGCGGGTCACGATCCAGAAGCCCGAATCGTTGACGTGCGACAGGCCCAGGCTGCCAAAGCCAATGGCAACCGTGAGCAGCGCCACTTGCAAGGGGGAATACCCGCCACCCGCCATCGCATCGGCCAGCAGGCCGCAGGTGGTGATGATGGCCACGGTGGCCGAGCCCTGGGCAGCGCGCAGGGCCAGCGAGATGATGAACGCCAGCAGGATGAGCGGCAGGTGCGTGGCCGTGAGGCTTTGCGACAGCGCCGCGCCAATGCCGCTGGCGGTGAGCACCTTTGCAAACACGCCACCCGCACCGGTCACCAGGATCACGGTGGCAGCAGGGGGCAGGGCGGATTCCATGATGGCGTTGGTACGCTCGCGGTTCCAGCCCTGGTTGCGGCCCAGCAGGAACATGGCCAGGCCCACGGCCACCATCAGCGCAAAGATGGGCGAGCCGATGAAGCCCAGCACGTTGCGCAGGTTATCGCCCTTGGGCAGCAGCGTGGCGCCGGTGGTGCCCGCCATGATGAGGGCCAGGGGAATGATGATCAGCGCCATGATGGTGCCGACGCTCGGCGCCTTAACCGCCTTGCTGGCCTTGCTATCTTCGCTGTTGCCAAAAGCGGCAAACTGCTCTGCCGTGGTGGGCAGCATGGGGTAGCCCTTGCGATTGAGCCAACCCGACACATACTGCGACAGGGCCGCCAGCGGAATGCAGATGGCCAGGCCGATGATGGTGATCCAGCCAATATCGCCCTTGACGATGGCTGCGCCACCGACGATTCCAGGGTGCGGTGGCACCACCACGTGTGCGGCCAGCATGATGCCCGCCACAGGCAGGCCGAACTTGATGGGATTGACGCCCGCCGCCTTGCAAAAGCCGTAGACGATGGGCACCAGGATGATGAAGCCTACGTCAAAGAACACCGGGATGGCCAACACCAGCGCTGCGGCGGTGAGTGCCATGGGCACCCGTGTGGGCCCCAGCAGCTGCGTGAAGCGGTTGGCCAGGCTGGCCGCGCCGCCCGAGACCTCGATCATGCGCCCCAGCATGGAACCCAGCGCCACCAGGATGGCCACCGAGCCCAGCGTGCCGCCCATGCCTGCAATCAGCGTGCTGATGATGTCGCCAATCGGCATGCCCGTGGCAAACGCCACCAGAAAGCTCACCAGCATCATCGCCACGAAGGCGTGGACCTGCCAGCGGATGATGAGCAGCAGGAGCAGGCCAATGCTGCCGGCGCCGATGCCGAGAAGTGCGAGGGTGGACATGTGCGGGATATCTCCGGGAGGGAAGGGGCAGCAGCGCAATGGGATGGGCCCATGCAGCGTTTCGGGCGAGGCCTGAAATGCACCTCGGTTGGTGTGTTTATATGGTTATCATACAAATTATCCGATGCTTCGCTGGTACGGGTTAACCCGCGTCTGGCGAGATGTGGGCACGGGCTGTGATGCAGTTTTGACGATTTTTGGGCTGAAGCGCCAGTGGAAATTGCGTCGATAGCTATCAAATAGATAGCAAATCAGCTGTGCACTGGGTGGCGACCCCATCTGCCGCCATCGCGCAATCCCCACGCAGAGATGTGCCAGGTCCGAGTCAGGGCTTGTTCAAGCCCCGTCCTCAAACTGGCTCTCGGATATAGCTCAGAACACCAGCGGTGCCGATGCCGCCACCAGCGGCTGCGCAAGACGGGCGCCGTCCTGGGCCCAGAACGTGAGGTCGGCTTGCTCGATGCGGGCCAGCGCGTTCTTCATGTGCTGTGCCGCCGCCTTGCGTGCGGCCACCGGGTCACCCGCCTCGATGGCCCGCACGATCTGCGTGTGCTCGTGGGTTACGGCGTCGGCAAAGTCGGTGCGCCGCGCCTCGTTGGCGCGGGTCACGCGGGTGGCGCCTTTGAGGAACTGAGCCAGATAGTCCAGCGTACTGATCATGAACGGGTTGCCCGATGCCTGGGCGATGGCGCGGTGGAACAGCACGTCTTCTTCCACCCCGTCGCGGCCATCGCGTACGGCGCTGGCAATCTGTTGCATGGCCTTACGGATGGCGGCGAGGTCGTCGTCGCTGCGCCGCAAGGCCGCGAGTTCGGCCACTTCGGATTCGAGCGCGCGGCGCACCTCCACGATCTGCATCACGGCCTCGCGCGATGCCGCGAGGGGCACATCGAACTGCAGCGGCTCGATGCCAGGCGCAAGCACATACACGCCGCTGCCCTGCCGCGAGTCCACCAGCCCCAGCGACTTGAGGCGCGAGATCGCCTCGCGCACCACCGTGCGGCTGACCTGGAACTGCTGCGCCAGCACAGCTTCGGTGGGCAGCTTGTCGGCCGCCTGGATGCGGCCCGCACGAATCTCGGCCTCCAGCGCGCTGGCCACCTGGTCGGAGAGCTTGGCGCTGGGTTTGACGGCGGAGAAAGGCGAAGACATGGGTGGGGCGGACAGTGGGGCGTGAAGTCGGTGTCGGGATGTGCTGGCAGGCCGGGGGCGCAGTTGACTTTACCTGAAGGGCACTGCGCCTGAATCGTTTGTCTGCTGCGCTACTTGGGCGCCGGGCAGGAGTCGTCCAGTTTGGCCAGGCCCGCCAGCTTCTGGAGCCGGCTACGGTTGTCCAGGCAGGCCTGGTACTGCACCTCGGCCGCCTTCTGCTGGGCCTGCGCCGCCGCCTTGCTGCGCTCGGACTGCAGCTGGGCCACACGCTCGCGGATCTGCGGCATCACGGCCAGGGCGGCCTTTTCGCCTTCCACAATGGCATTGGCGCGCTGGCTGAAGTCGGCGGCGCCAATGTCCAGCACCTGCGGGCGGATGATCACATCGGCCCGCGCCAGCTCCGCCTGGCCCAGCTTCTGGCCCATGATGGCAATCGACTGGTTGAGCGCGCCCAGCATGTTGCCAGGCGTCTGGCCCCGGGCCTTGTTGGAGATGTCCACGGCAATCACGATATCGGCGCCCAGCTGGCGTGCCGCATCCACCGGCACGGGGCTCACGATGCCGCCGTCCACAAAATGGTATTTACCGATGGTGACGGGCTGGAACACGCCGGGCACGCTGCTCGATGCACGCACCGCCTGCCCCGCGTTGCCGCGTGCGAACACGGTGCGCTCGCCGTCTTCGAGGCGCGTCGCCACCACTGCGAAGGGCTTGGCCATCTGCTCCAGTGGCTTGCGGCGCACCTGCTCGTTCACATAGTCTTCGAGCTTCTGGCCCAGCACCAGCCCGCCGGACGAGAGTTGCAGGTCGCGGATCTTGGCTTCGTCCAGCGCCACAGCTTTTTCCTGCATCTCAAACGCATTCATGCCGCTGGCATACAGCGCACCCACCACGCTGCCCGCACTGGTGCCAGAGATCACGGCGGGCGCAAAGCCATTGGCTTCCAGCATCTTGATCACGCCGATGTGTGCAAAACCCTTGGCAGCGCCGCCGCCCAGGGCGATGCCGATGCGGATGGGGGGAGCGGAGGGGGAAAGAGGGGGCTGCGCGCCCGCGTCGGGCCGGGTGGGCGTGGTGCCACCACATGCGGCCAGGGCCAGGGCTGCCAGCAAGGACACGGTGGCAAGGGCGGCTAGCGGGTGGAAAAATGCGGTCAAGCGCATGCCAGGCGATCCTGCGGTGCAACGGGGCGCGAAGTATAGCGGCGGCGCTGCTCTAACACCGTGGGTGGTTCTATTTGCTCCCAAAAACGTAGCTGCTGGCGCTTTATGGAAAAGCGCTGGGCGGCATTTGTGCTGATTTGTTCACACCCGCCCGTGCAAACTCATTCGCCTTGCGAGCCCCGGTGCGCCCAGCCGGTGGTGCGCTTTTCGATCCAGCTGAACAGCTCGTACATCACCATGGCCATCGCACCCACCACCATCAGGCCCGCAAAGGCCAGGCCCATCTGCATGGACGAGCCTGCGCTGATCAGCAGGTAGCCAATGCCTTCATTCGCAGCGGTCATCTCCGACACCGTGGTACCGACAAAGGCCAGGGTGATGGCGACCTTGAGCGAGCCGTAGAAGTACGGCATGGAGCGCGGCAGGCCTACCTTGGTCAGCACGTCCCAGCGCTTGGCGCCCAGCACGCGCAGCACGTCTTCCAGCTCGGGCTCCAGCGTGGCGAGGCCTGTGGCGATGTTGACCATGATGGGGAAGAAGCTGATGAGAAACGCCGTGAGGATGGCAGGCCCCACGCCAATGCCGAACCACACCACGAGGATGGGCACAAAGGCGGCCTTGGGCAGTGCGTTGAAGGCCGTCATCAGCGGGTACACGGCGGCATAGGCCAGGCGAGAGGAGCCGATCACAAAACCCAGCAGCACGCCGACCACGATGGCAATGCCAAACCCCGCCATGGTCACCCAGTAGGTGCGCCAGGCGTGGGCAGCAATTACGCCGCTGAACTCGACCAGTTGCGTAGCAATGACCCAGGGGCTGGGGAAAAGGTATTCAGGGACGCTGAAGGCCGAGCAGACGATCTGCCACAGCAGGATGATGGCGACGAGCAGGATCCAGGGGGACCAGCGCTCCACGGTTTTCTTGTGCATGACTCGCCTTGTTTATTGCTGGATGGGCGCGCCAGCCTTACGCAGGGCGCCAATGTGGCCGCGCAGCTCGTGCACGATGTCGGTGAATTCCTTGGTGTAGGTGATCTCCAGGTCGCGCGGGCGCGGCAGCTCGATCTCCTTGCGCACCACAAACCGGCCGGGGCTCTTGCTCATCACATACACCGTATCGGCCAGAAAGACCGACTCGCGCAGGTCGTGTGTGACCAGGATCACGTTGAATTTCTGCTCGGTCCACAGGTCGCGAAGGATGCACCACAGCTCCTCGCGCGTGAACGCGTCGAGCGCGCCAAAGGGCTCGTCCAGCAGCAGCATCTTGGGCTCGTGGATCAGCGCGCGGCAGATGCTGGCGCGCTGCTGCATGCCGCCCGACAGCTGCCACGGGAACTTGTCCTCATAGCCCGCCAGTCCCACCTTTTGCAGCAGTTTGCGGGCGCGTTCTTCGTATTCCTTGCGCTTTTGCTTGAAGTTGCTGCGGTAGGGCTCGACGATTTCGAGCGGCAGCAGCACGTTGTCCACCGTGGTGCGCCAGGGCAGCAGCGAAGGCGCCTGGAAGGCCATGCCCGAGACCTTGAGTGGCCCCGTCACCGGCTGCCCGTCGATGAGGATCTTGCCCATGGAGGGCATCTTCAAACCCGTGGCCAGCTTCATGAACGTGGACTTGCCGCAGCCCGAGGGGCCGACGATAGCGATGAATTCGCCCTGGCGTACCTGCAGGTCGATGGCTTCGACCGCAAACTGGTTCTTGGCGCGCAGCTCGTCGTTGTAGGCGAGCCAGACGTCGCGGAAGTCCACAAAGTAGGAATCAGCAGCCTGCATCAGAGGTCCGTAGTGAGTAGTGTTGGTGCACCGAGGTGGATGCTGGGCGCGGCCCAGGCCAGCGCCCCCGTGCAAGGGCTGCCATGCCGCGTAGGCGGCGCTTCGCTGGCGTGCACCGGGGCGTCCCCCACCCGACTCGCGCAGCGAGTCGAGAGAGGGGGAAGGCGCGAAGCGACTCAGGGGGTGTCACTTCTTCGGCAGGATGTTCAGCTCGGCTGCGCTGGGCAAAAAGCTGGCGTTCCACACATCGTCGGCGTTCACGCGGGTCTTGGTGTTGAACGCATCCGAGACTTGTGACGCCATCAGCGAGAGGCGGCCGGGCTTGAGTTGGCCGAAGCCTTCGGCCCGGGCGTCGGGGCTGTTGATCACCGTGTCGATGGCCAGCTGCAGGCGACGGGTTTCGAGCGGCACGTTCACGATGCCGTCGCGCGCCTTCACGTATTCGATGGCGGCTGCAGGGTTGGCGATGACTTCCTTGGCGCCCTTGGTAAACGCTGACAGGAAGGCCTTGATGGCGGCTGGGTTCTCCTTGATGAGCTTGGGGCTCGCAATGATCACGTTGCCGTAAAGCTTCACGCCAAAGTCTGCGTAGGGCAGCACCACCACGTCGGCGGCCTTGGCGCCGCGCGCTTCCAGGTTGAGCAGCGAGGTGAAGGTGAAGCCGGTGATGGCGTCGACATCACCGCGCACCAGCATGGTTTCACGCAGCGGGGGGTCCATGGCGGTCCAGGTCACGGCGCCAATGCCGTTGGCCTTCTGGAAGATGGGGAACGCGCGGCGGCCTGCGTCAAACACGGGGGCGCCCAGCTTCTTGCCAGCCAGGTCGGCGGGCTTGGTGATGCCGCTCTTCTTCAGGGCCATGACCGAAGCGGGCGTGTTGTTGTAGACCACCATCACCGCCACGGGCTTGTTCTGCGCGTCGGGGTTGTTGGCGTGGAATTCCATCACGGCGGCCAGGTCGGCAAAGCCCATGTCGTACGTGCCCGAGGCCACGCGTTGCACCGCGCCGCCCGAGCCGTTGCCTGCATCCACCGCCACATCCAGGCCTGCGGCCTTGAAGTAACCCTTGGCCACGGGCTGCAGGAACAATGCGGCGGGGCCTTCAAAACGCCAGTCGAGCTGGAACTTGATGGGCGTGGTGGCCTGCGCCTGGGCCAGCGAGGTGCTGCCGATCAGGGCCAGGGCGGCGGCGGTTTGCATGAACAGTCTTTTTTTCATCGGGGGCTCCTGTCGGGCGAGGGGAAATGCGGTGAGGGAAGGTATCGGCCCCAACCAGGGCCATGTACCAGCAGTCAGCAAAAACGATGCCCGGTTTGCGCATGCGGGGGTTTTGCCGTGCCCCATTGTTCACCGAAGTGGTGCATGCCAACATGCTGGGTTTCCCGAAATGGTGCGCTCACCGTGCGGGGGGCTGTCGCGCCCATGAAAAACGGGGCCCGAGGGCCCCGTTGAAACGGTGTGTGGTCTGGGCTGCGCATGGCCTGCTCACAGCCAGCGCAGCACAGCGCGCTCAGCGTGGCCGGGCAGCAGCGCTGGCCACGGCCAGGGCCGTCATGTTGAGCACCCGGCGCACGGTGGCGGCCGGGGTCAGGATGTAGGCCGTGGCAGCGGCGCCCATCAGGATGGGGCCCACCGTGACGCCACCGCTGGTGGTCGTCTTGAGCACGTTGTAGAGGATGTTGGCTGCATCCAGGTTGGGGCAGATCAGCAGGTTGGCCGAGTCCGTCAGGGTCGAGTCCGCCATGTAGGCGTTGCGGATGTTTGGCTCCAGCGCGGCATCGCCGTGCAGCTCGCCATCACACTCGATCTCGGGGTGGGCGGCCACGAACAGGTCGCGAGCCTCGCGCATCTTGCGGGCCGATGCACGCTTGGACGAGCCATAGCTGGAGTGCGACAGGAAAGCGACCTTGGGCGGGATGCCAAAGCGTTGCACCTCCTGCACCGACATCCAGGCGATGTCGGCCAGCTGCTGGGCCGTGGGGTCTTCGTTGACGTAGGTGTCTGCGATGAACAGCGTGCCCCGGCTGGTCATCAGCGCGTTCAGCGCCGCGTAGTTGTTGGCGCCTTCCTGGCGGCCGATGATGCTGTGGATGCGTTCCAGGTGCGTTTCGTAGGTGCCCACCAGGCCGCAGATCATGGCGTCGGCGTCGCCCAGCTTGACCATCAGCGAGGCGATGATGGTGTTGGAGCGGCGCACGGCGGCCTTGGCCACTTCGGGCGAGGCGCCGTTGCGCTTCATGAGCTGGTGGTAGTGCTCCCAGTACTGTCGGAAGCGCGGGTCGTCCTCGGGGTTGCACACCTCCACATCCTTACCCAGCTGCATGCGCAGACCGGCCTTGGCGATGCGCGCGGCAATCACGGCGGGGCGGCCGATGAGGATGGGCGTGGCGATCTTGTCGTCGATGGCCATCTGCGCGGCGCGCAGGGCGCGTTCGTCTTCACCGTCGGCGTAGGCCACGCGCTTTTGTGCATCGGGCAGGGCCTTGGCCGCGTTGATCACGGGGCGCATCAGCATGCCGGTCTGGTAGACAAAGCGCGACAGCGTCTCCTTGTAGGCCTCCATGTCTTCGATGGGGCGCGTGGCCACGCCCGATTCGGCAGCGGCCTTGGCCACGGCAGGCGCGATCTTGAGGATCAGGCGCGAGTCGAACGGCGTGGGGATCAGGTAGTCGGGGCCAAAGGTCAGCTCTTTGCCGGCATAGGCGCTGGCCACTTCTTCGCTGATATCGGCCTTGGCCAGGTCGGCGATCTGGCGCACGCATGCCAGCTTCATGGCCTCGGTGATCTTGGTGGCGCCGCAGTCCAGCGCGCCGCGGAAGATGTACGGGAAGCACAGGACGTTGTTGACCTGGTTCGGGTAGTCCGAGCGGCCCGTGGCGATGATGCAGTCCGGGCGAATGGCCTTGGCGAGTTCGGGGCGGATCTCGGGCTCGGGGTTGGCCAGGGCCAGGATGATGGGCTTGGGGCCCATGGTCTTGACCATCTCGGCCGTGAGCACGCCGGGGGCCGAGCAGCCCAGGAACACGTCGGCGCCGTTGACCGCATCGGCCAGCGTGCGGGCGTCGGTCTTCTGCGCGTAGGCGGCCTTCGATTCGTCGTAGCCACCGGGGCGGCCTTCGTAGATCACGCCCTTGGAGTCGCACACAAAGACGTTCTCGCGCTTCACGCCCAGGCCCACCATCACATTCAGGCAGGCAATGGCCGCAGCGCCCGCGCCCGACACAGCGATCTTCACCTGGTCGATCTGCTTGCCCACCAGCTCCAGGCCGTTGAGCAGCGCCGCGCTGCTGATGATGGCCGTGCCGTGCTGGTCGTCATGGAACACCGGGATGTTCATGCGCTTGCTGAGTTCGCGCTCGATGTAGAAGCACTCGGGCGCCTTGATGTCTTCGAGGTTGATGCCGCCCAGCGTGGGCTCCAGGCTGGCGATGATCTCGATGAGCTTGTCGGGGTCGCGCTCGGCCAGTTCGATGTCGAACACATCGACGCCCGCAAACTTCTTGAACAGGCAGCCCTTGCCTTCCATCACCGGCTTGCTGGCCAGCGGGCCGATGTCACCCAGGCCCAGCACCGCCGTGCCGTTGGTGATCACCGCGACCAGGTTGCCGCGCGAGGTGTAGTCAAACGCCTTGGAGGGGTCGGCCGCGATGTCCAGGCACGGGTAGGCCACGCCCGGCGAGTAGGCCAGCGACAGGTCGCGCTGGTTGGACAACGGCTTGGTGGGGGTGACCGAAATCTTGCCCCGGGTGGGGTTGCGGTGGTATTCGCGCGCAGCGTCGCGCAGGGCCTGTTCGGCGGCGGAAATGTTCTGTGTCATGCGGAAATCCTGGAAGTCCTGGGCGGAAAGCAAAAACAAGGGTACCCGATGGCGTGGGCGGCGGACATGCAGGTTTATGCGTATGCAGCATGAAGCCAAAACCCCCTGGCAGCCATGGCGGACAGGGGGCGGGGCCACGCGGGCGGTGGCAGGTTTTCGGCAGCGGGCAGGCGGGATGCTAGTGGGCGTCGGCCTGGCGTGCGGCGTTGACAGCGGCGGAGGTGTCGCGGCTGGCGCCATTGAAGAAAACGTTCAGGGCTACCGCCGTGATCGAGGCCAGGAGGATACCGGATTCGATCAGCGGGTGGATGGCATGCGGCATCCACTGGCGGAAGCTGGGCGCTATCAGCGGCACCATGCCCACGCCGATGGATACGGCCACGATCATGGCGTTGAAGCGGTTGGTCTTGAAGTCCACCCCGCCCAGGATGCGGATGCCCGTGGCCGCCACCATGCCGAACATCACCAGCCCCGCGCCGCCCAGTACCATGGTGGGCAGGGACTCGACCAGCGCGGCCATCTTGGGCAGCACGCCCAGTACGATCAGGATCACGCCGCCCGCCACGCACACGAAGCGGCTCTTGACGCCGGTGACGGCGACCAGTCCCACGTTCTGCGAAAAGCTGGTGTACGGAAAGGTGTTGAAGATGCCGCCCAGCAGCGTGCCCAGGCCATCGGTGCGCAGGCCGCGCGTGAGGGCTGCCTGGTCCACCTTGCGGTCGGTCATCTCGCCCAGGGCCAGGAACATGCCGGTGGATTCGATCATCACCACGATCATCACCAGGGTCATGGTCAGGATCAGGATGGGGTCGAACACGGGGCCGGCAATCTCGAACGGCAGCACCAGGTCAAACCACTGCGCCTTGGCCACCTTGTCGAAGTTCATCATGCCCAGCGCCACGGCCACCACCGCGCCAATGACGATGCCCAGCAGCACCGAGATGTTGGCAATGAAGCCCTTGGCGAACTTGGCAATCAGCAGGATGGACAGCAGCACCAGGCCCGAGATGCCTACGCCGGTCAGGTCCGCGTATTTCGGGTTGGGTACTGTGGGTACCACCGCAAAGCCCTTGGGCACCGGCGACAGTGACGAGCCGGGGGCTCCGGCAGCGGCTTGTGCATCGGCCAGCCACTTGAGGTGCTCGGGGTTGGGCACACTGGGCGCCGTGGGACCCACCGGGTTGCCAAAGATCCAGTTGATGCCCACGCGCATCAGGCTGATGCCGATGACCGCAATGATGGTGCCGGTCACCACGGGCGGGAAGAAACGGAGCATGCGGCTCACCAGCGGAGCGATCAGGATGGAAATCACGCCAGCACCGATCACCGAACCAAAGATCAGCCCGGCCCCGGCCGTGCCGCCCGTGGTCTGCGCCATCGAGATCATGGGCGCCACCGATGCGAAGGTCACCCCCATCATCACGGGCAGCTGAATGCCAAACCAGCACGAGGCGCCCAGCGCCTGGATCAGCGTGACCAGCCCGCAAACAAACAGGTCGGCCGAGATCAGCTTGGCCACCTGGTCGGGCGTGAGGTTGAGCGCGCGGCCCACGATGAGGGGCACTGCCACGGCACCCGCATACATCACCAGCACATGCTGCAGGCCCAGCGCCGTGAGTCGCCCCAGGGGTAGGTGTTCGTCCACGGGGTGTACGGGCGGGTTCATGGGTGTCCTTCGGGGGTTGTGGGTGTGGATACGGAATGAATACCTGTGCCAGATGGTGCACAGGTGTCCATACAAAAATCGTATACAAAATGACCGGGCGCGCTTATCCCGGTAAACCCTTAGAAGACGGCGCAGTGAATCGACCGACCGCCTTCAACGAAGGCCGTCGGGAAACTTTGGGGACCTAGATGTGCGGGGTGTGTGGTTTGGCCTAGCCCAGGTCTATGGATGCAGCCTTGGTGCGTTGGCCCGTCAGCGGAGCCAGGGATTCACGCAGCCGGTCGCGCACGAGGGGCTGGCCGGGGTTCAGGGCGCCCTCCACCTGCCCGATGTGGGCCAGCATGCGTTCGCGGGCCAGCGTGGTGTTGCCAGCCTCCAGCGCTTCGACGATGGCGGCATGTTCGGCGCAGGATTGGCTGGCCGCGTGTTGCGACTGGTACAGCGAGGCGGCCAGGGTAGTGCGCGCCGTGAGGTCGCGCAGGATGTCGCTCAGGCTGCGGTGTCCCATCGCCTCGGCCAGGCAGACGTGGAAGTCTGCGAGCAAAAAGGCGCGTGTGGCGGCATCGGCGCCTTCGATGGCCTGCTGCTCATCGGCAATGTGCGCCCGCAGGCGGCGGGTCACGGTTTGCAGCGGACGGCCTGCGTCGGCAAGGATGCCTGATTCGATGATGCGCCGGGCCGAAAACGCGTCGCGCGCATCCTCCACCGAGGGCTCCACCACGTACCAGCCACGGCGCGAGCGTACTTCCACAAAGCCCCGTGCCTGCAACTGCATGAGGGCTTCGCGCACCAGGGTGCGGCTCACGCCAAACAGATCGGCCAGCTCCTGCTCGCCCAGGCGCTCGCCGGGCGAGAGTTTTTGCGCAAGGATGGATTCCACCACCTGCTGGGCGATCTGGGTCTGGTTGATGCTCATGGCTGGATTGTCGCGTGCTGCACAGGTGCCATGCCAGATCAGGCGCGCGGCGATGGAGGCTCGCGGCCGTCGAGCACTGCGTGGGCGCGTTCGCGGTCGATATCGCCTTCCCAGGCTGCCACGGCCACGGTGGCGACGCAGTTGCCGATGAGGTTGCCCAGTGCGCGGGCAATGCCCATGAACCAGTCCACCGACAACACCAGCACTAGGCCAATCGCCGGGATGGCAGGGATGGCCTGCAAAGTGGCCGCCAGCACCACGATGGCCGAGCCGGGCACGCCGTGTGCGCCCTTCGAGGTGACCAGTGAGATCGCCAGGATCGTCAGCAGGTCGGCCATGGAAATCGGCGTGTTGGTGGCCTGGGCGATGAACACGGCCGCCAGCGTGATGTAGATCGAGAACGCGTCGAGGTTGAACGAGTAGCCCGTGGGGATCACCAGGCCCACCGTGGAGTCGCGGATGCCCATGTGCTTGAGCTTGGCCATGATTTGCGGCAACACACTGTCTGACGACGTGGTGGCAAACACCACAGCCAGTTCCTCCCGCAGGTAGCGCAGCAGCTTGAACAGGCTGAAGCCCGACACCCGCATGATGAGGCCCAGCACCACCACGACGAAGATGGCCACCGCGGCGTAGAACAGTGCCACCAGCATGCCCAGCTGCTTGAGGGAACCCAGGCCATACTTGCCTACGGTGAATGCAATGGCGCCCAGCACGCCCAGCGGTGCCAGCTTGATGATCAGGCCCATGGTCTTGAACAGCACTTGCGACAGGTCGTCGATCAGGATGGTGACGCGTGCGCCGCGCTCGCCAATCAACGCCAGCGCGCAGCCAAAAACGATGGAGAACAGCAGCACCTGCAGGACATCGCCGTTGGCAAATGCGCTTACGGCCGTGGTGGGGATGAGCTTGAGCAAGAAGTCGGTGAAGCCGCCCCCGGTGAGCTTGCTGGCATTCTCGACGTAGGCGCCCATGGCTTTGGGGTCCAGCGCCTTGGGGTCCACGTTCATGCCCACGCCGGGCTCGAACCAGAACGCCAGCACCAGGCCCAGCACCAGAGCGATGGAAGTGACCACCTCGAAGTAGATCAGCGATTTGACACCCACCCGGCCCACCCGCTGCAGGTCGCCGGTGCCTGCAATGCCATGCACCACCACGCAAAAGACGATGAGCGGGATCAGCATCTTGATGAGCTTGATGAAACCGTCGCCCAGGGGCTTGAGTGCGATGGCGGTGTCGGGCCAGACCAGGCCCACCACCACACCGGCTATCAGGGCCAGCACCACCTGGCCAAAAAGGGATTTGAAAAACCGGGGCATGCCAACTCCTTCAGTAGCTTTTTGAACGCAAATCTTGCATACAAGAACTGTAGGCAAGTCTGGCGGTTGGCGGTATGGGGGTATGCCCGCATGCCGAATCGAGCGTTGAAACGAAAAAGGCCACGCCCTTGTGGGGCGTGGCCTGGTACATACAGACAACTAAAACATCCCGCGCGAGGCGGGGGGCTGGCAATCAGTAGCCGAGGGTCTTGCCGTCGGGGTTGCGGGGGTCGGAGTAGCCGTACAGCGCGCCGCCACGGATCTGGATGGTCTGCGTGCGTCCCATCGAAGGCTTCACCGCGATGTTGTGGCCACGCTGCTTGAGCAGCGCGATGGTGTCGGGCGACAGGCCCTTCTCCACGCGCAGCTCGTCCGGCGTCCACTGGTGGTGCACGCGGGGTGCTGCCGCAGCTTCCGCCGGGTTCATGCCAAAGTCGATGGTGTTCACCACCGTCTGCAGCACCGTGGTGATGATGCGCGCGCCGCCGGGGCTGCCAGTCACCAGCGTGGGCTTGCCGTCTTTCAGCACCAAGGTGGGGGTCATGGACGACAGGGGGCGCTTCTTGGCGGCCACGGCATTGGCGTCGCCGCCGACCAGGCCGTATGCATTGGCCACGCCGGGCTTGGCCGAGAAGTCGTCCATCTCGTTGTTGAGCAGGATGCCCGTGCCCTTGGCGACGATACCGCTGCCGAAGTTGGTGTTGAGCGTGTAGGTCACGGCCACGGCGTTGCCCGCCTTGTCCACCACCGAGTAGTGGGTGGTCTGGTCGCTTTCATACGGCTGGGGCTGGCCGGGCTTGATCTCCTTGGCCGGGCGCGCGCGGTTGGCATCGATGCCCTTGGCCAGCGATTCGGCGTAGCGCTTGGAGGTCAGGCCCTTCAGCGGAATTTTCACGAAGTCCGGGTCGCCCAGGTATTCGGAGCGGTCGGCATAGGCCAATTTGCTGCTCTCGGCCATGTGGTGAATAGTCTGTGCGCTGTTGGGCCCCCACTGGGCCAAGGGCAGGGGCTCCAGCATGTTCAGGATCTGCACCAGATGCGGGCCGCCGGAGGAGGGTGGCGGCATGGTCACGATCTCATAGCCCCGGTAGGTGCCGCGCGTGGGTGCACGCTCGGCCACCTTGTACTCGCGCAGGTCCTGCAGGGTGATGGCGCCTGCGTGTGGTGCCATCTCGGCAGCGATCTTCTGGGCGATCTCGCCTTCGTAGAACGCCTTGGCGCCCTGCTGGGCGATGAGGCGCATGGACTGCGCCAGGTCTTTTTGCACCAGCGGGTCACCCACCTTCAGGGGTTCGCCGTTCTTCCAGAAGATGGCCTGGGTGGCAGGCCACTTGCCCATGTTCTTCTTTTCCTGCTGCAGGATCTTGGCGAGCGTCTCGCTCACCGGGAAGCCCTTGTCCGCCAGTTCGATGGCTGGGGCGATCACACGCGACAGGGGAAGGGTGCCCCAGCTCTTGAGTGCGTGTTCCATGCCCGCCACGGTGCCGGGCACGCCCACGGCATAGTGGGTGTAAAGCGACTTGCCGTCCACCACATTGCCCTTGGCATCCAGGTACATGTCGCGCGTGGCCTTCAATGGCGCCACTTCGCGGAAGTCCAGCGCCACGCTCTTGCCGGTCTTGGCGTCGTGCACCATCATGAAGCCGCCGCCACCCAGGTTGCCCGCGTTGGGCAGGGCCACGGCCAGTGCAAAGCCAATGCCCACGGCCGCGTCCACCGCGTTGCCACCTGCCTTGAGGATGTCGAGGCCGATCTGTGAGGCCAGCTCCTGCTCGGTGGCGACCATGCCATTGCGCGCCACCACCGGGTGAAACACATCCATGTCGAAGTCGTAGGCGGCGCTGGCGGCCTGGGCTGATGCCGTCTGCTGCACTGCGGGCGCGGGTGCAGCCGTGGATACCGGCGGCGTGCTGCCGCAGGCCGTGAGGCTGGCCAGGGCCAGCACAACGCTGCCAGCCAGCAGCGTATGACGAATGTTCATGGGATATCTCCTGGTGTGTGGAATCTGGAAATGACAACGGGCGCACCCAGCCGATGGATGCGCCCGCGCCAGTGTAGGTCGGTCAAGGGGCTGCCAGAGGCAATCTCGTCATGACATTGCAGCTCAGCACGGATGTGCTGCATGCATTACTGACGGCCCTTTTTGGCCCTTCACGCGAGCAAGTCGCTCAACGTCCGCGCAATCACCTTGGTGGCGCGGCGCAGGTCTTCGAGTTGCAGGCGCTCGTCGGCGCGCTTGGCGTGAGATTCGAGCACCGTGCGGGGGCCTGCGCCGTAAATCACGCCGGGAATGCCGCGCTCCACATACAGGCGCACATCGGTGTAGAGCGGTGTGCCCACGGCAGGGACAGGTTCACCAATCACGGCCTGGGCATGTTGCTGGATCGCATCGACCAGGGGCTTGTTGCCCGCCAGCGGCGTCATCGCATTCGCCAGCAGCAGGCGCTTGATCTCCACGCTGATACCGGCGCGCTCACCTGCTGCCTGTTCAATCACGCGGCGAATGTTGGCTTCGACCTCCACCGGGTTTTCCTCGGGGATCATGCGGCGGTCTAGCTTGAACATCACCTTGCCGGGTACGACGTTGGTGTTGGTGCCGCCCTCGATGCGGCCCACGTTCAGGTAGGGGTGCTTGATCCCCTCGACCTTGGACGTGACCTTCTTGTACTCGTCGTTCTGTGCGTACAGCGCGTTCAGGATGTGCACGGCGCCCTGCAGGGCATCCACTCCGGTGTGGGGCACGGCGGCATGGGCCATCTTGCCGTGCACCGTCACTTCCATCTGCAGGCAGCCGTTGTGTGCGGTGACCACTTCGTAGCTGAAGCCGGCGGCAATCATCAGGTCGGGCTTTGTCAGTCCCTTTTGCAGCAGCCAGCCGGGGCCGAGTTCGCCGCCAAACTCTTCGTCGTAGGTGAAGTGCAGCTCCACCGCGCCCTGGGTGGGCCTGGCCACAGCTTCGAGGGCCCGCACGGCAAAGGTGAAGCTTGCAAAGTCGCTCTTGCTCACGGCGGTGGCGCGGCCATACATGGCGCCATCGACGATCTCGGCGCCATAGGGGTCGTGTGCCCAGCCTTCGCCGGGCGGCACCACGTCGCCGTGGGCGTTCAGTGCGATGGTCTTGCCGCCGCTACCGTAGGGGCGGCGCACGATGAGGTTGGTGATGGATTCCATGCCGTAGGCCAACACATCAGCGGCAGGCACGGCGTGTTTTTCTGCCGTGTAGCCAAACTCGGTGAGCAGCTCTGCCGTGCGTTCGGCATGGGGCGCGTTGTTGCCGGGCGGGGTGTCGGTGGGTACGCGCACCAGGGCCTGCAAGAAGCGCACTTCTTCATCAAAGTGCTGGTCGATCCAGGCGTCCAGGGCGGCGTAAGAGGCCGGGGTGGGTGTAGTCATGGGTGGGTTTCCTCGGCAAGCTGGTGCAACACCTGGGTGAAGGCGTCCACGGCCAGCTGCATGCCGTTGTTGGTGGTGGATTCGAGCGGGTTGTGGCTGATGCCGGAGTTTTCTCCGCGCACAAACAGCATGGCCTGCGGCATGATTTCGTGCAGCTTCATGGCATCGTGGCCTGCGCCACTGGGCATGCGGAACACGGGTACGCCCAGGTGGTCCACCGCGCGCTCCCAATGGTGCTGCAGGGCCGGGGCGCTGGGGGCTGCTGCAGCGCGCATGGATTCCTCCAGCGTGTAGCGCAGGCCGCGCCGGGCAGCGATCTGGCCCAGGTGGTCCAGCACATCGCGCACCAGCGCGTCCCGTTGCGGATCGGTGGGCGCACGCAGGTCCAGGCTGAACTGGCAGCGGCCCGGCACCACGTTGATGGAGCCGCCGGGCACGTTGAGCAGGCCTATCGTGCCCACCGAGTCTCCGTCCTGGGCGGCGCGCTGCTCGACATACAGCGCAAGCTCCGCCACAGCCACTGCCGCATCGCGGCGGCGGTCCATGGGGGTGGTACCTGCGTGGCTGGCGGTGCCGATCATCTCGCCCACAAAGCGCACGCCCCCATTGATGGAAGTGACCACGCCCAGGGGCAGATCTAGCTCATTGAGCACCGGGCCCTGTTCGATGTGGACTTCAATGAAGCCCAGGTACTGCGCCGGGTCGCGCTGCAGCCTGGCAATGTCGTCGATGCACAACCCTGCGTGCTGCATGGCCGCGCGCATGGTCACGCCATCGGCATCCTTCTGGTCGAGCCAGGCCGGGTTGAAGTGCCCGATGAGCGCGCCCGAACCCAGGAAGGTAGCCTTGTAGCGCTGGCCCTCCTCTTCGGCAAAAGCGATGACCTCGATGCCAAACGGCAGGCGCCGGCCCGCACGGTGCAGTTCGCGCACGCAGGCCATGGGCACAAAGATACCCAGGCGCCCGTCGTACTTGCCGCCATTGCGCACGGTGTCGTAGTGCGAGCCCGTCATGAGGTATTTCGCACCGGGTGTTGCGGCGCGATACCGTCCTACCACGTTGCCCACGGCGTCCACTTCCACCTCGTCAAAGCCGCAGTCGCGCATCCAGTGGCTGATGCGCTGGGCGCAGGCGCGGTGTGCGTCGGTGAGGTAGGTGACGGTGAGCTGGCCCTTTTCGGCAAAGCCGGGGTCAGAGTGTTCGGCCAGCTTTTCATGCCAGTCCCACACGTCGTTGCCCAGCAAGGGCTCGGCGCTGAACTTGTCGTTCAGGCGGATTTCGGCGATGCGGTGGATGTTGCGCAAGGCCTCTGCCACCTCGAACTCCGGGTGGTTGTCGAGCCGCCGCGCAAAGGTATCGATGATCTGCTGCTTGTTCAGCCCCGCGCCACGCGGTCCACGCACGGCCAGGATGAAAGGGAAGCCAAACCGCGCGTTGTAGGCCGCGTTGAGCTGCTGGATGCGTGCGAACTCTTCGGGCGTGCACTGGGTCAGGCCCGCCTTGGATTGTTCGTTGGTCGATTCGGCCGTGAGGTTTTTTGCCACCATGGCCTTGCCCGCCAGCTCGGGGTGGGCGCGGATCAGGCCCAGCTGTGCATCGGTGCTGGCGGTGCGCACGGCGTGGGCCATGGCGTGCTTGAGGTGCGCCAGCGAGCGGAACGGCCGCTGCGCGAGCGCCTGCTCGGCAATCCAGGGGGAATGCTCGTACACGCCGTCCAGCGCCTCCAGGGCCTGCGCTGGCGTGGCGGCGTTCAGTTGGTCAAGGGTCCATGCCATGGTCGTCAGGCCTTTGTGGTGGGGTAGGGGTGCACGGCCTTCCAGTGGCGCGCGATGTCGATGCGGCGGGCCACCCACACCTTGTTATGCTGTGCGATGTGGTCCAGAAAACGCTGCAGCGCCGTGATGCGGCCTGGGCGGCCCAGCAGGCGGCAGTGCATGCCAATGCTCATCATCTTGGGCGCGTTGTCGCCAGCGGGGTCGCCCTCGGCGTACAGCGCATCAAAGGTGTCCTTCATGTACTGAAAGAACGGGTCGGCGTGCGAATAGCCCTGGGGCAGCGCAAAGCGCATGTCGTTGCAGTCCAGCGTGTAGGGCACGATGAGCTGGGGCGCTGTGCTGCCGTCGGTCTTTTGCACCTTCATCCAGAAGGGAAGGTCGTCGCCGTAGTAGTCGCTGTCGTATTCAAAGCCGCCATAGTCGGCCACCAGGCGGTGGGTGTTGGGGCTGTCGCGGCCGGTGTACCAGCCCAGACCATGCACCTGGCCTTCCGAGCCTCCTCGTGGGCCCGTCAGGCGCTCGATGATGGCCATGGCCTCGGCCATGTGCGCGCGCTCGACGTCTTCGGGGATGTGCTGGTAGTGGATCCACTTGAGGCCATGGCAGGCAATCTCGTGGCCCAGCTCCACAAACGCCGCAGTGAGGTCTGGGTGGCGCTGCAGGGCCGTGGACACGCCAAACACCGTGAGGGGCAGCTGGCGCTTTTCAAACTCGCGCAGGATGCGCCACACGCCAGCGCGCGATCCGTATTCATAAATGCCCTCCATGCTCATGTGCCGCTCGGGGTAGCTGGCCGGGTTGAACATTTCGGACAGGAACTGCTCGCTGCCCGCATCGCCGTGCAGTACCGCGTTCTCGCCGCCTTCTTCGTAGTTGAGCACGAACTGCACGGCAATGCGCGCACCGCCCGGCCACTGTGCATGGGGCGGGTTCTTGCCGTAGCCGATGAGGTCGCGGGGGTAGGCCTGGGTTGCGTCGTAGATCATGGTGTATGGGTTTTCAAGAGGCCAGCGCGGCGGCCAGGTCGCTGGCCGGGCGCTTGCGGTCAAAGGTCAGGCTGGCTTCGACATGTTCGAGGTGGCTTTGCATCAAGGCGACGGCACGTTCTTCGTCGCGCGCGGCCAGGGCTGTCACGATGTCGGCATGCTCCTCGTGCGAGTGTTCTGCTGCGCTGGCCGACTGGTACATCAGCGTGATGAGGGCGCAGCGCGAGATCAGGTCGCCCAGCATCTGCGCCAGCACCTCGTTGCCCATCAGTTCGGCCATGCGCACATGAAAGTCGCCCAGCAGCTCGGTGCGGGTGCTGGCGTCGTGCGTGCCCATGGCCGCCTTCTCACTGGCCACATGGGCGCGCAGGGCCTTGATCTTGGCAGGCGTCACGCTGCGCACAAAGGCGCGGGTCATCTCGGTCTCCAGCATGCGGCGCACGGCAAACACCTGGCGCGCCTCCTCAACCGAGGGCGTCGCCACAAACGCGCCACGCGCGGGCTCCAGCGTGACCAGGCGGTTTTGTGCGAGTTGGAACAGCGCCTGGCGCACGAGCGTGCGCGATACACCAAAGTGGTCGGCCAGCTTTTGCTCGGCCAGCTTGGTGCCAGGTTGCAGGCGGTGCTCTACGATGGCGCGGGTCAGCGCTTCGACGATGGCGCTGGTGGAGGAAGATTCCATGGCTGCATGATACGGTGGATGGTGAAAAGTGTATACACTTTTGGTCTACACACTGCGATCTGCAATCGTCGCCGATCGGACCGACTCTTACTTCAGGAGATTCCCCCATGGGATTGAGCACCCACGTTCTGGACACCATGAACGGCTGCCCCGCCGCCGGCATGGAGGTGGCCCTGTATTCCACCGACGGCGACAATGCCACCCTCATCAAGCGCCTGGTGCTGAACCACGATGGCCGCACCGATGCCCCGCTGTTCGACAACGCCAGCCTGCGCACCGGTACCTACCGGCTGCGCTTTGACGTGGCGGGCTACTTCAAGGCCCGGGGCGTGCAACTGCCCGAGCCGAATTTTTTGAACCAGGTGAGCCTGGACTTTGGCATTGCGCATGCCGACCAGCACTACCACGTGCCACTGCTGGTCAGCCCCTGGAGCTATTCGACCTACCGGGGCTCGTAGTGTGAAGACCCTTGAGTCGCTTCGCGTCTTCACCCTCAGTGGGACGCCGCCAGCGCGGCGGGGCGGCCCTTGCGCGGCGGCCCTGGCCTAAGCAGCGACAGTTGCCAGGGTCGGTGTGTATCCGCACTACCAGCGCGCGGGTAAGACGCCAGCTTCTAAAGCTGCCCTTCGGTCAGCGTATCGAGCTGAAAGTGCCCGCTCTTGTCCCACAGCCAGGTTTCGGTATAGGTGACCTTGCCCATGCGGGCCGGGACAGGGAAGGGGGCCGCAGCGCGCACCGTGCGCTCGATCTCGGTGACCACCTCGGGGGCATGGCGCGGGGCGCGCATCCAGTGCAGGCGGGTGATCTTGCCCGCGCGGTCGATGTCGAGCTGCAGCACGCCGATGGCATACAGCTGCGGCGGCAGCTTGCCTTTGAAGATGCGCTCGCGGTTCAGGCCATAGAGGTGCGTAGCCGCATCCTGGCGGTAGGCCAGCGGCGTGGCAGCGGCCGAGGGGCGCGCAGATCCAGCCGTGGCGGGCACGGGGCCCTTGACGCCACTGGCATCCGGACCGGTGGAGGGGACGCTGTCGGGAGCGGGGGCTGGCGTGGGCTCTGGCGGGGACTTGCAGGCCGAGACCAGCGCCGCACCCACGGCCATGATGCCTGCCAGCAACCAGTGGCTGCGCTTTCCGGTGGAGCGGGGAGAGGGCGTGTCGGGCATGGTGTGAAAGGTTCCTGAGGCTGCGGGCACGATAACCCAGCGGCGAAGGTGGTACGTTACAAAATGACGACGGCTGCAAAGGGGGATGCAGCAGCAGCCTCACCGGAGGGTGAGCCGCTTGCCTGGCCCCGTTTTGCGTCCGTCACGATAAGGATCGCGGTGACAAATTTGCAAATGCTGCTGGACGGCCTGAGGGCCGCGCCAGCCTGTCTGGTGACCGTGGAGTCTACCCAAGGGTCTGTGCCCCGGGAGCCCGGCGCCTGGATGGCGGTATTTGCCGACCAGCTGGTGGGCACCATCGGCGGCGGGCATCTGGAGCTGCAGGCGATTGCCGAGGCGCGCCGCCGCCTGGCGGGTGGGCCGGTGACGGCGCTTGGGCCGATGCGGTTTGCGCTGGGCCCGGCGCTGGGCCAGTGCTGCGGCGGGGTGGTGCACCTGGGATTTGAGCTTCTCGCGGCGCAAGACGCGGCGGTGCTGGCCCGGCGCCTCACACCCAACCTGCACCCGGTGGCCCTGTTTGGCGGCGGGCATGTGGGCCACGCGCTGGCCCGCGTGCTGGCGCCACTGCCCTTTGCCCTGACCTGGATCGACAGCCGGGACGGCATTTTCCCGCCCGACCCGCCCGAGGGCGTGGTCTGCGAACACTCCGAGCCGGTGCAATGGGCCGTGCCCCGCCTGGCACCCGGCAGCCGCGTGCTGATCATGAGCTTCAGCCATGCCGAGGACCTGGACGTGGTGGCCGCCTGCCTGCGCCGCCAGCGCGAGCAGGGCGACCTGCCTTTCATCGGGCTGATCGGCAGCAAGACCAAGTGGGCCACCTTCTGCAACCGCCTGCATGGGCGCGGGTTTGCACCCGAGGAGCTGGCGCAGGTGACCTGCCCTATCGGCATTCCCGGCATTGGCGGCAAGGAGCCTGAGGTGATTGCCGTTGCCGTGGCAGCGCAGTTGCTGCAGACGGTGCAGACAACGCCAAGGGCCGGGGAATGAGGGTAATTCCGGCCCCGAATGCCCCAGGTTGGGGCTGGAATCGGGAACAATTCCTGCATACACTTTGACGTACCGGTCGCAGCGGTGCCCCGGCCAGCAATCCACTGGCCAAGGTGCGCGACCTCAATGTCTGCTCAGAGCGCCCGCAGTGGTGAGCAGGTTTGCTATTGCAGCGCCCCGCGCTGCCAAGGTTGAGATATGGAAAGCTACTTTCTCGACTGGGCCAACCTGCTTTTGCGCTGGGTCCATGTCATTACGGCCATCGCCTGGATCGGCTCGTCGTTCTATTTCGTTTTTCTGGACAGCAGCCTCACGCCGCCCGAGGATGAAGACCTCAAGAAACAAGGCGTGAGCGGCGAGCTCTGGGCCGTGCACGGCGGCGGGTTCTACCACCCGGTCAAGTTTGCGGTGTCGCCGCCGCAGTTGCCCAAACACCTGCACTGGTTCTTCTGGGAGAGCTACAGCACCTGGATCAGCGGGTTTGCGCTGTTCACCGTGTCCTATCTCTACAGCGCCAGCACCTACCTCATCGACAAGTCGCGCATGGACTGGGCGCCCGCCACGGCCATCGTGGTGGCGCTGGGCTTCTTTGTGGTGTTCTGGCTGCTGTACGACGCCATCTGCCGCATCTTCGGCCAGCGCAAGAATGGCGATGCCATCGTGGGCGCGCTGGTCCTGGTGCTGGTGTGCGTGGCGTCGTGGCTGGCCTGCCACTGGTTTGCGGGCCGCGCGGCCTTCCTGCTGGTGGGGGCGATGATCGCCACGTCCATGAGCGCCAACGTGTTCTTCTGGATCATCCCCGGCCAGCGCACGGTCATCAGCCAGATCAAGGCCGGCCAGCCCGTGGACCCGATCCACGGCAAACGCGGCAAGCAGCGCAGCGTGCACAACACCTATTTCACGCTGCCCGTGCTGTTTGCCATGCTGAGCAACCACTACAGCTTCACCTGGAGCCACCCGCAAAACTGGCTGGTGCTGATCTTGATGATGTTCGCGGGCGCCGCCATCCGCCAGTTCTTCGTGATGCGCCACGGCTACAAGCTGGGCCGCAATGGCAATCCGCTGCCGTATGCGCTGGTGGGCGTGGCCGTGATCGTGGGCGCCATCGTGTGGATGCGCCCCGTACCGGTGGCCGCTCCCGTGGCGAATGCTACTGTTTCAGGAGCTGCCAGCGCAGACAAAACGGGCGCTAGCGGCCAAAATGACTTCAAGGCCGTGCAAGCGGTGCTGGAACAGCGCTGCTACATGTGCCACGGCGAGCAGGTGCAGATGAAGAACCTGCGGCTTGATTCGCCCGACAGCGTCAAGCAACACGCCCAGGCCATCTACCAGCAGGCCGTGGTGCAAAAGCTCATGCCCATGAATAATGCCACGGGCATTACCGATGCGGAGCGTGCTCTGATTGGGAAGTGGTTTGAAGCGGGGGCGCCTACGGGGCCTTGAATGTGTTGAGTGCGGCGGCAATCGGCCAGGAGCAGTCGGTGGCTCTTGGGTAAAGCGGACACTCAACGTTTGGCATGAGGCGCAGTCTTTTGGGCATCCCTTCGATGGCAGGGTTAGTTCTCATCGTTTCAGGTGCCTAGTGATGGACCTGGTGCTCAAGTTGATACCACTGCTCATCCTCTGGCGCCCGGTTAGACACCAGCCTGACAGAGAACTTTGCAGCTGACCGCAGTATTGGCTGGTGTCGGGGACTGGTCTGCGAGCTGAAATCGCCATTCCACCTTCGATGATGCTCCACGTGCACGACCTTAGAGTTTGATTGGAAGACCAGAACGAATTCACCCCCATTCACTTCGGCAGGTAGTGTCATGCGGCACTTGAGCCAGCCAAGTTGTAAAACCCGGCAGTTGCTCTCGCGGGTCGAGTACGGGCCAAACGCGAACAGTTCATCCCAGTCCAGTGGGAGTACGTTTGCCAAATCTACCTCGTGGACCTTCTCGGATCGAACCAACTTCCCGAGGGCTGTGCTGAACTCACCTGCTGGCTCGGCGGTAGTACAGGCGACGAGTATTGCGAGGACGCTCGCGAGCGCGATGGCTCTTGCAAAATTCAGGATGGATCGCATTGAGGTCTAACGCTTACGGTTGCAAGCTACGCTCGTAGAACGGAATTCATGAAACGAAGGCTAAGTTGGTCGGGGTTAGGCCCTAGCGCCTTGACTACCATACCGGCTGTCGGCCAGAAGCGGCCTTCCGGGCAAGTGGCGTTGCATCAGCCAAAAATCCCAAAATCAACTTGAGACACTGCAGTTATGGGTAGAACTTGCGAATCAATGTTGCACCGCGATGCGCTCCTTCGCAGTGAGGTCGCCGCGTGCTACTACTGCCTAGAGAAGTATGCGCCCAGTACCATCATTCAATGGTGCGATGGAGACAACCAGAATCAAACGGCCATCTGCCCCCGATGCGGCGTTGATGCAGTAGTTGGTTTCAATGACCCGCCCGATGATGTTTGGCTGAGGACCACTCGCGTACGCGCCTTCGGCGAGGATTGAGCTTCAGCTTTGGGCACACAGCGGACCTGTTTGCCCCAAGACGTGCGGTGTCAATGACCTACTGCCGTTGAGCCTGATCACCGTTTTTGCGTCGGTGTTGCGTGCTTGGGACGCGGTCCAAACAGGCCCTACGCCGCCAGCACGTCCTGCAGAGCCCGCGTAGCAGCCACCGCCCCCAGGCTGGATTCGGTGAAGCCGCCATGCAGCACCACGCCCGTGGATGTCTGCTTGGCCTCGTGTTTGGCCACGGCGGCCAGGTTAGCCACTTCTTCGGCATGCCGAAAGCGCCCGGGCGTGATGCGCACGGCACCAATGGCCAGCGTGGTGCACGGAAAGAACCGCTGCACGCCATGCCGGTCCTCTGCATGAATACCGCCCGCCTGCCGGGCGCTGTCGTCAAACAGCGTGACCGCCTCGCGCGCGAACTCGTCCACGATGTTCTTGCAGCGCTGCAGCCAGTTGCTGCTCTGAAAGATCAGCATGAAGTCGTCCCCGCCCACGTGGCCCACAAAGTCGCTGCGCGCGTCGCAATGTGCTGTGGCCAGGCGTGCCACCAGGCGGATCATCTGGTCGCCGCGCCAGTAGCCGTAGTGGTCGTTGAAGGGCTTGAAATTGTTCAGGTCCGCATAGCAGGCCACGAACTCGGTGCCGCTTTCCAGCAAGCGCTGGATGTGCAGGCTGATGGGAATGTTGCCGGGCAAAAAGGTCAACGGGTTGGCGTGGCGCGCGGCCTCGATGCGGGTCTCGGTCACGGCGCGCACCAGCTGGTCGCCTGTGCCCAGGCCCAGGTAGCGGCCGTTGTCGGTGACGATGTAGCCGTCGCTCAGGTAGCGCTGGTCCTGCGAAGTGAGGATGCCCACGAGCTGATCCACATCGCAGTCCAGCTCCACCACGCGCGGCGCCAGGTTGGCAAACGCCAGGCAGGACTTGCGGCCATGCACCTCGCGGAAGTACGGCGTGGCGTAGTGGTTCATGAACTGCTGGCGGTTGATGAGGGCCACGGGGCGCGACCCGTCCACCACCGCCAGCGCGTGCAGGTCCGTATGCTGGCGGAACAGGGCTGCCACGGCATCGTTGTTGGTGGCGGGCGCTGCGGTGGGCGCCTGCACCACCAGGAGGCTGCGCAGGATGCCTGGGCGAGCGGTCTGCCCCAGGTGCGGCAGCACGGCCACGCGGCGGTCGTGCATCACCTCCAGCGCTGCGTCGTCCACCGCCTCGCGCGGCGCCATGGCCGGGCGGCCCAGCAGCCAGCCCTGTCCCAGGGGGATGTCCAGGTCGCGCAGCGCGCGCAGGTCGTCGCGGGTTTCGATGCCTTCGGCGATGAGCTGGGTGCCGAACACATCGGCAATGCCCTTGATGGCCTGCAGCATCTGCAGGTTCTCGGGGTGGTCGCTGATGTCGCGGATGAAGTATTTGTCGATCTTCACGAAGTCGGGCTTGACCTCGGACCACAGCCGCAGGCTGGAGCGGCCATCGCCAAAGTCGTCCAGCGCCAACCGCGCGCCGCAGGCATGCACTGCCTTGATGGCCTGGCGCAGCTGGGGCATGTCGGTCACGCGTTCGTGTTCGGTGATCTCCAGCACCAGCATGCGGGCGCTCAGGCCCAGGCTGCGCACGGTGGTGCCCAGTTCTGTGGCACCGATCAGCTGGACGCCATGCACCAGCGCGTCGGCGCTGATGTTCACAAACAGCCGGCCCGGGGCGTCGTGCCGTCCCCATTGCTCCAGCGCGGTGAACACGCACAGCAGCTCAAAGTCCTGCAGGATGCCCTCGCGCCGGGCCAGCTCCAGCAGTTTGTCGGGGGTGTGCAACGGGGTGTTCTGGGGGCCCCGGATCAGCGCTTCGTGCGCGTACACCTGGCCCTCGCGCAGGTCGGCCAGGGGCTGGAACACGCAGTACAGCCCGCCCTCGCGCATCAGCCGCGCCAGGGGGCCGGTGCCCTGGCGGGCGGCGGGTGACAGCAGCGCCATCATCGCCTCCAGTCGGCTCCATGGGGTGTTGTGCATGGCTGTTGTGGGTCCCTGAGCAAGGGTGCCGACGATACCTGTGGCGTGTGACAGCCCGGTTACAGCACGGTGACTGGCCCCGCCGCTGCACAATGCGCGGCATGCACCCAGAAACCCAGCCATCCAGCCCCTCCCTGCCGGACTACCGCACCCATCCCCGCGCCTTTCTGAAGGCGCTGTTTGATGCCGCCGTGCACAGCGCGCAGCCGCTGCACGGCATGCGCCAGTGGCTGCCTGAGCCGCCCAGCCGCGAGAGCGGGGGGCGGACCCTGGTGCTGGGTGCGGGCAAGGCGGGCGGCGCCATGGCGCAGGCACTGGAGGCCCTGTGGCCGCAGGACGCGCCCCTGTCGGGCCTGGTGGTCACCCGGTACGGGCATGTGCCGCCCCGGCCTGTGGGTGTGCCGCAGCGCATCGAGGTCGTTGAGGCCGCGCACCCCGTGCCCGATGCGGCGGGGCTGGCCGCGGCGCAGCGCATCCTGGACCTGACCCAGGGGCTGACGGAGCACGACCTGGTGCTGTGCCTGATCTCGGGCGGGGGCTCGTCCCTGCTGACCCTGCCCTGCGACGGGGTGACGCTGGAAGACAAGCAGCGCATCAACCGCGCCCTGCTCGACAGCGGCGCCCACATTGGCGAGATGAACTGCGTGCGCAAGCACCTCTCGCGCATCAAGGGCGGGCGCCTGGCGGCGGCCTGCGCGCCGGCGCGCGTGGTCACACTCACCATCAGCGACGTGCCGGGTGACGACCCCTCGGTGATCGCCAGCGGCCCCACCGTGCCCGATGCGACCACCTGCGCCGATGCGCTGGCCATTCTGGCGCGCTATGGCATCGACGTGCCACCGGCCATCCGCACCGCACTGGAGGCAGGCCGTCTGGAGACGCCCAAACCCGGCGACGCGCGTTTTGCCGCACATGCCGTGCACATGATCGCCACCCCCCAGCAGGCGCTGGAGGCCGCGGCCGCGCTGGCCCGTTCTGCGGGGCTGCCTGCGCATGTGCTGTCGGACGAGATCGAGGGCGAGTCGCGCGAGGTGGGCAAGGTGCATGCGGCACTGGCCCGTGCGGTGGCGCGGCGCGGCCAGCCGTTTGCGGCGCCGTGTGTGGTCCTGTCAGGGGGCGAGACCACCGTCACCGTGCGTCCGCGTGCGCCCGATGTGCCCCGTGGGCGGGGTGGGCGCGCGGGCGAGTTTTGCCTGGGCCTGGCGCAGGGGCTACAGGGCGAGCCCGCCGTATGGGCGCTGGCCGCCGACACCGATGGCATCGACGGCAGCGAAGACAACGCGGGGGCCTTTGTGTGCCCCGACACGCTGGTGCGTGCAGGCGCTGCGGGCCTGCGCATCGACGACCACCTGGCGCGCAACGACGCCTGGGGTTTTTTTTCGGGGCTGGACGACCTGCTGGTCACCGGCCCCACGCACACCAACGTGAACGATTTTCGAGTGCTACTGATTTTGTAGCTGCTCAGGCATATCGCACCAGCGCTTGGGGCTGCTGGGGCTTGAAAAAGGCCCCAGGCGCCGTGTGCAGGCCTCAGAACCGGTGGCGGATGCCCACGCCGAAGCTGTTGCCCTTGGTCTGGTGGGTGATGCGGTCGTTCATGGCCATCACGTACACATCGGTGCGCTTGGACAGGAAGTAGTCATACCCCACGGTGAAGGTCTTGCGCGAGATGTCGGTGGCCGTCATCTTGGTCTGCGCCCACGATGCCAGCACCTTGCCGGTGGCGCCTGCGGGCACCGACACCCCCAGCTGCGTCGTCTTGGCCTTGTTGGTGGTGTTGTCGGCCTTGGCCTGGCCGTAGCTGGCAAAGGCCTTCACGACGGCAAAGTCATACGCGCCGCCCAGCATCCAGTCGGTTTTGGTGGTGCCCAGGTAGGTGCTGGGCACGGCGGGGTTGCTCATCTGGTCGCGCTCGTAAAAGCCGGTGACGGTGATGGGGCCGTTGAAGTACAGCGCGTTGATGCCCACGTTCTTCTTGCTGCTGTCGCCCGCGACCTCTCCAAACTGATAGTGCAGGTTGGCGGTCAGCCCGCCCAGGTTGGGCGTGCTGTAGATGATTTCGTTGGACCAGCCCGTGTCGGACGGTGTGGTGGAGCCCCAGCCGGTGCCGTTGAACAGGGGCACGTTCATGTGCAGGATCAGCGGCGCAAAGGTGAACGAGTCGCCCAGCGGGTTGGACAGGATGGACGGCAGAAAGTTGGGCGCCAGACCACGCCCCACGGTCACGGTGCCCCAGCTGTCGCTCAGGCCCACGTTGGCGTCGCGCGAGAAGAAGGTGTCATTGGCAAAGCGGCCTTGAATGCCGCTGTCCACCTTGATGAACGAGGTGAGCGCAAAGTTGGCCTTGAGCCCGCCGCCCAGGTCTTCGGTGCCCTTGACGCCGAACCACGACGTGGTCATGCCGCCGCTGTTGACCACCTTGCTGCTGCCGGCGTCGCCGGCGTTTTTCATGGAGCCCACAAATACGTCGGTCAAGCCCATCAGCTGGACTGAGCTTTGTGCCTGGGCCCCGGTGGTGCACAGCAGTGCGCCACCAATCGATAGAGACAGTGCAATCAGGTTTTTTTTCATGGAGTGATTCCTGGGGGTGAAGACGCCGGATGTCCGGCAGGTGCAAGGGAGAGTGGCGGCCCCTGTTGCACCGTGGTGCAGTGCGGGGCCCGCCGGTGGGACACCGCAAGTTCCATGCCCTGGTGCAACAACTGTTTACAAGGTTGCCGGGCCTTGCTGGGTGCGCCCATGCACGTCGGTGGCGCAGTTTTCGTGTGTTTTGGCGCAAACCTGGGGCGTGCAGGGCGGGCGACATGGTGCGGCTTTGATGTGGCTCAATGCTGCAGGCGCAGCCGCACGGCAAAGTGGCTTCCATGCTGCCATCTACCCTTTTTTCTCTGCCCGCTGACACCGAGGTGATCGCCCCCGGCGAAGTGCTGCGCAGGCGCAACGAGGTGCTGACGACGGTGTTGCACCTCGAAAGCGGCCGCGTGCTGCGCGGCGTGCTGGACGACGGTTTTCTGCGCCACCAGCTGGGTGCTGTCGAGGGACCGTTCTGGCTTGACGCCGCGTCGGCCCTGATGGGCTTGCCGCTGCCGGTGGACATGGTGGCCGACACGCGTGTGCATGTGCGGCGCATGCCCATCGAAGAGTTTCGCCGCAGCTTGGCAGCCATGCCTGCAGGCGCGCGTGGTCTGCTGCTGGACATGGCCCAGGGATACCGGCAGCAGTCTGAGCTGGCCGTGAGCCGGCTCGCACAAGACGCCGAATCGCGCTGCGCGCAGTGGCTGCTGAACCACGCACAGCCCGACCAAAGCGGTGCCATGCAGGTCACCCTGCACCAGCGCAAACGCCTGATTGCCGCGCAGCTGGGCATTGCGCCCGAGACCTTCTCGCGCGTACTGCGCCACCTGCGCGAGCTGGGCCTGATCCACGGCACCGGCAATGTGCTGGCGCTGCCCGAGCCCAGAGCGTTGCAGTCCATGGCAGGCTGTTAGGGCTCTTGCACAAACTGCAAGGCCTGTAGTGCCTTGTAGTGCCGCTTAGCAGCGGCGCCCGGCTGTAGCAAGGCCTGCTGCTCCATAGGGCTGTATTGGAGACTCGGCAACGGATGCCCTGCGCACGCCTGCTTCGCGCACCCGCAGGCTCAGGGTTTTTCCTCGGCTTTACCCAAGGGTTCCACCCAAGCCCCCGGGCACAGGGCCTGCGTATATTCGTTGGGACATGTCTGTGATGACCCGTCCCCATGCCCTATTCTGAGCGTGCCCATCAGCCTCCAGTGCGGGAGCGTCCATGACGCCGCCGCCCGCCACCACGGCTGCGCCGAACCCCGAGCCGGGCTGGTTGGTACCTGGCGCACTGGTGCTGCGGCTCATGCTGGTGGCGGCGCTGGCGGTGGCCCTGTCAGGGGCGGTGGCGGCGTGGCTGGTGACGCGCGCCTCAGGACAGGAGGCGATGCGTCGGGTGGTGAGCCAGCAGACCGATGAGGTCGAGGTGGTGGCCCGGTTGCTCGCCAGCAAGATCGAACAAAGCCAGAAGGTGCTGCGCACCGTGGCCGCCGGCATCACGCCGGGCATGCTGGAGTCGCCCTCGTCGCTGGAATGGCTGCTGCAGCAGGGCCTGCCTGCCGTGCAGTTCTTTGACACCATGCAGGTGGCCCGTGACAACGGCGAACTGCGCCTGAGCCTTCGCGCCGGGCAACTGGAAAAAGCCGCCGATCTGGACCCCACCGAGCGCGATGCCCTGCGCCGCACGTTGGTGGATGGCAAGCCGCTGGTGTCCGAGCTGATCACCGGGCGCACGGGCGAGGCGCGGGTCATGTTCACCATGCCGCTGCACCGCGAAGACGGTACGGTGATGGGGGTGGTGGCAGGGGCGTTGCGCCTGCAATCCCAAAGCTTGCTGCCACCGTCGATGACGCTGCCTGCCCGCGATGACTCGCAGCTCATCGTCTTCACCCGCGACGGCACCATCCTGTCGCACTCCGACCCCACCCGCGTGCTGGGCCAGGTGCGTGACGAAGTGGGCCTGGCCCCCGTGTACGCGCACTGGCAAAGCCAGGCTCAGCCTGTGGTGGGGCGGGGCATGACCCATGTGCAGTCCGACCATATCGTGAGCATGGCGGGCATGCCGCTGCCGCAGTGGATCGTGGCGCGCGTGAGCCAGTCGCAGGCGTTGCTTGCACCGCTGCGTGGCGCTCAACGCGAAGCCTGGTGGCTGGCGGTGGCCAGCATGTTGTTGTGCATGCTGCTGGCTGTGGCCTTGATGGGCTGGATGGCGCAGCCCTTGGCGCAGCTCACCTTCAAGGCGCGTCAGTTGCTCAAGACCAGCACGCGCCAGTTGCCAGCGGCCGAAATGCACTGGCCCCAGGCGGGGGGCGAGGTGGGCGAGCTGGTGCGTGTGTTCCAGGGCCTGGTACAGCAGGGCAGCCTGCAGCAGTCGCGCAAGGACACGGTGGTCGGCCAGTTTCAGGCCGTGCTGGACAGCGCCACCGTAGGCATCGTCATCACCCGCCACAGCATGCTGGAGGTAGTGAGCCACCAGGCCTGCGTGATGCTGGGCTACACCGCGCAAGAGTTGCAGGGCCGCCCCGCGCGCACCCTGTACGCCAGCGACGCCGACTATGCCCAGGTGGGCACCCGCGTGCGGGCCGAGGTGGCGGCGCACGGCGCTTTCGACGGCGACATCTGTTTTCTGCGCAAGGACGGCACCCCCGTGTGGGCCCGCGTGCAGGGCCGGGGCGTGCGCCCCGAGGAGGTGCATGGTGGCACCGTGTGGATCCTGGAAGACATCACCGCTGCGCGCGAGGCCCAGGTGCAGCAGTCCTGGGGTCGCTCGCACGATGCGCTCACGCAGCTGTACAACCGCGCCGCGTTTGACGAGCGTCTGGGCCAGCTGATGGCCGAGCGGTCCGCCCGCCAGCGCGCACCTGCCGCCGAGGAGGATGGCAGCGATGTGCAGGGCGACGGTGTGGTGCTGTTCCTCGACCTGGACCACTTCACCGTCGTCAACGACATCGCGGGCCACGACGCGGGCGACGATGTGCTGCGCCATGTGGCCCGTCTGCTGGCATCCCATGTGCGCCAGATCGGCTGGGCGGCGCGCCTGGGGGGCGATGAGTTTGCGGTGGTGTTGCCCGGCTGTGCGCTGGCACGCGGCCAGGCCGTGGCCGAGCAGTTGCGTGCGGCGGTGCATGCGTGGGAGCCGTCGTACCAGGGGCGCAGTTTTACGCTGGGGGTGAGCATCGGGCTGGTGGTGCTGGATGCCAGCTTGCAGGATGTGCCGTCGGTGCTGTATGCGGCGGACATGGCCTGCTATGACGCCAAGCGGGCGGGGCGTAACCGGGTGGAGACGCGGCATGCGAGGGATGCGTCGGCGACTTCGTCGGGACGGATGGCGTTGGGACCTGTTTGACAGGTTTTGGGGTGGATGCGATAGTGGGATATGCGGTGGTAGCTATTGATTTTGTAGCGTTTTCTTGTGGTTGCTGATTGGGCCGCATGCCTTTGTTAAGGGCGGAGGCCGGGAGTCGCCCGGCGTGCGAGTAACTTTCTTTTGCTTCGCCAAAAGAAAGTCACCAAAGAAAAGTCGACCCCCAGTCTGCGACCCCTTCGCGTTGCGAAGGGGCAAACCTGCGGCGGTGCGGTTGCGGGGTGCGCCGTGGAACTCACTGCGCTGCGTTGCAGCTTCGTTCAGACAGCCACGGCGAGTCTGAGCACGAAGCACGCGCGCTGCGACGCGCGTGCCACCCCCCAACCGCCCCGCCGCAGACGCAGCCAGCAGGGGGTGGGACAGCCGAACATCCAAACAGCCGGACATCCACTCGGGCCATTGCTGCGCTCGGCCGCGCCTACGCAGCGCGTGGCGCTTGCGCCCGCGAGAGAGGCCGAGCGAAGCAAAGGCCCGTGTGGATGTTCTGCTCCCCTTGCCCCTGTGGATGCGCCGAGGAGCGCAGGGTTTGGCGGACCAGGGCTCGCGTGTGTCTGAGCGACGCGCAGCGGCGCGAGTTGAGCGAGACCCCGCCAAACCCGAGCACCGCAGGTTGCCCCGTAGCGAAGCGCAGGGGACGCATACAGTGGGGTCGCCCTTTCTTTGGTTCCTTTCTTTCGGCGACGCGAAAGAAAGGGACTCGCCTGCCGGGCGACTCCCGGCCTCCGCCCTCAACCGAGGCATGCAGTCACACCCGCACACCGACCTCCGAATAAAGACGTTGATACAAAAATGATAGCTACCAGCGCATATCCCACCAGCGCCAACAGCCAAAAGCATCACTCTCCCAACCGCCCCAACGCCTTCAGCACATTCTCTGCAGTCGCCGGTGCAGTCAACACCACTGGCGCCGCAGCATCCACGCCGCTACGCCCCGCTGCCACCGCATTGCGCAGCGCCTCATACACACTGATCGCCAGCATGAACGGCGGCTCCCCCACCGCCTTGCTGCCACCCACGTTGTCCTCCCGGTTCGCCTCGGGCCACAGGTCCACCTTGAAGTGCGCCGGAATGTCCCCCGTCGCCGGGATCTTGTAGGTGCTGGGTGCGTGGGTGGCGAGAGTCCCCTTGTCGTTCCACACCAGCTGCTCGGTGGTCAGCCAGCCCATGCCCTGCACAAATCCGCCTTCGATCTGGCCGATGTCGATGGCCGGGTTGATGCTGTGGCCCACGTCGTGCAGGATGTCCACTTTCAGCACGCGGCTCTCGCCGGTGAGGGTGTCGATGGCTACCTCGGTGCAGGCCGCGCCGTAGCTGAAGTAGTAGAACGGGCGCCCGGTGAGGGTCGTCTTGTCGTAGTGGATCTTGGGCGTGCGGTAAAAACCGTCGCTCCACAGCTGGATGCGGTTGGCGTACGCGGCCTGTACCACCTCTTCAAAACTGCGCACCGTCTTGGGCGAGATCACCTGGCCGCCCGCAAACCGGATGGCGCCTGCGCCGCAGCCGTCCAGCCCGCACACGAACGAGGCCAGGTTGTCGCGCACGTTGCGCGCTGCATATTGCGCAGCGCGGCCGTTCAGGTCGGTGCCGCTGCTGGCAGCGGTGGCGCTGGCATTGGGCACCTTGCTGGTGTCGCTGGCCGTCACCAGCACACGGTGCAGGGGCACGCCCAGCTCGTCGGCCACGATCTGCGCCACCTTGGTGTGCAGGCCCTGGCCCATCTCGGTGCCGCCGTGGTTAACCTGCACGCTGCCGTCGGTGTACACATGCACCAGCGCGCCCGCCTGGTTGAACAGCGTGGCCGTGAAGCTGATGCCGAACTTGACGGGCGTGATGGCCAGGCCGCGCTTGATGACGGTGTTGTGCGCGTTCCAGTCCGCAATCTCGGCCTGGCGCTGGCGGTAGTGCGAGGTCTGCTCCAGCGTGGGCAGCAGTTCGTGCAGGATGTTGTCTTCCACCGCCATCTGGTAGTGGGTGACGTTGCGGCCCGTGCTCGCATCTTTGCCATACAGGTTGGCCAGGCGCACGTCCTGCGCATCGCGGCCCAGCGCGCGCGCGATGTCGCCCAGGATGGCCTCGATCACGATCACGCCCTGCGGGCCGCCAAAGCCGCGGAAGGCGGTGTGGCTTTGCGTGTTCGTCTTGCAGCGGTACGACGCGATCTCGACATCGCCCAGGTAGTACGCATTGTCGGCATGGAACACCGCGCGGTCGGCCACGGGGCCCGACAGGTCGGCGCTGAAGCCGCAGTTGGCGGCCATCTGGAGCTTCAGGCCCGTGATGCGGCCCGTGTCGTCAAAGCCCACGTCGTACTCGTACGCAAACGGGTGGCGCTTGCCGGTGACCATGAAGTCCTCGTCCCGGTCCAGCCGCAGCTTGATGGGGCGGCCCAGCTTGTTGGCAGCCACGGCGGCCCAAACAGCCAGGTGCCCGGCCTGCGTCTCCTTGCCGCCAAAGCCGCCGCCCATGCGGCGGCATTCCACCTTGACCGCGTGGTTGTCGATACCCAGCGCGTGCGCCACCCAGTGCTGCACCTCGCCAGGGTGCTGGGTGCTGGAGTAGATCCACCACTGCTTTTGCTCCAGCGGCATGGCGTAAGCGATCTGGCCCTCCAGGTAGAAATGCTCCTGGCCGCCGACTTCAAACGCTCCCTGCATGCGGTGCGCCGATTGCACGAGGCCCGTGGCCGCATCGCCCCGGCGCACGAACACCGGCGGCAGCACATAGCTTTGCGCCTTCAGCGCGTCCTGCACCGTGAGCACGGCGGGCAGGGGGGAGATGTCGAGCTTCACGGCGCGCACCGCGCGGCGCGCCTGCATGACCGAATCGGCCACTACCAGTCCGATCACCTGGCCCACAAACTGCACGCTGTCCAGCGCAAACACGGGCTCGTCGTGCCCGAACGCGGCCAGGATCTTGTCGCCGGGCACGTCGCTGGCCAGCACCACGCCACGCACGCCGGGCAGCGCGAGTGCTGCGGTGGCGTCCACCCCATTCAGGGTGCCGTGGGCCACGGTGGAGAGGATGGGCGCTGCGTACAGCGTGCCCTTTACTTCCGGCAGGTCGTCTATGTAGTGCGCGGCACCTGCCACCTGGGCGCGGGCGCTTTCGTGGATGTGCGATTGGCCCATGGCGGCGCGGGTGGGCGCGGGCAGGGCGGTTTCGGCGATGGTGTGGGGCGCGTTCATACGGCGGCCTCCAGAGTCAAGGTGTCCAGGCTGACCGAGGGCTGGCCCTGGCTCTCCAGCCAGTAGCGCTGCAGCAGGCTGCCCAGCACCTGGCGGCGGTAGGCGCCACTGGCGCGCATGTCGGAGATGGGGCTGAACTCGGCCTGCAGCACGGCGGCGGCGCGCTGTGCGGTGGCTTCGGTCCAGGGCTGGCCGGTCAGCGCCGCTTCGGTGTGCCGTGCGCGGGCTGGGGTGGCAGCCACGCCGCCCGCGCCGATGCTGGCGCGCTGCACGGTGCCGTCCGCGATGTCGAGGTTGAGCACCAGACACACAGCAGAAATATCGTCGTCAAACCGCTTTGAGATCTTGTACGCCCGCAGCTGTTCTTGGGCAGAAGGGCGGGGTACCACGATGCGCACCAGCAGCTCATCGGCCGCCATCACGTTCTGCCGGTAGCCGGTGTACAAGTCTTCCAGCGGCAGCTGGCGCTCGCCCCGGGCCTGGCTGGCCAGCACCACCTGGGCGCGCAGTGCGATCAGCAGCGGCATGGAATCGCCAATCGGCGAGCCGTTGGCCACATTGCCGCCCAGCGTGCCCGAGTTGCGCACGGGCAACCCCGCAAACCGCGTGGCAAATCGGTGCAGCTGCGGCCACTGAGCGGTGAGGGCTGCAAACGCGTCGGTCAGCGTGACAGCGGCGCCGATGTGGATGGCGTCGGCGTGCTGTGCCACCTGCCGCAGCTCGGCCGCGCGGGTCACGTCCAGCACCTGGCTGTATTGCTTGTGCTGCTTGGTCACCCACAGCCCCACGTCGGTACAGCCAGCCACCACCTGGGCGCCTGGGTGGGCCGCGCGGGCTGTGAGCAGCTCTGGGAGGGTGGAGGGCGCGATGTAGGCCGAATCGGCTGCTTGCGCCAGTGCATCATGCCGCAGCAGCTTCAGTTTTTGTAGCACTTCGGCCTCGTTGACCGCCATGCCGGGCAGCGATGCCATCTGTTGGGCGGCATCAAGGATGGGGCGGTAGCCGGTGCAGCGGCACAGGTTGCCCGAGAGTTCTTCCTGCGCCAGTTCGCGGGTGATGGGTTGGCCGTGGCGGACGTGGTCGAGCGCCGACGGGCCGCCCCTAGGCGCGAGGGCCCCCTCGGGGGGCAGCGAACCACACGCAGTGGGGAGCGTGGGGGCAATGTGCCTTTGGTACATGCCGAACAGGCTCATGACAAAACCGGGGGTGCAGAAGCCGCACTGGGAGCCGTGGCACTGGACCATGGCCTCCTGTACTGGATGGAGCGTGATGGTTTGTTGTGCAGCGGGAGCTGTATCGCCCACAGGCTGGATCAGCGGGTCTTCGGCCAGGTCTTCCACCGTCCACAGCGCCATGCCGTCCACCGAATGCGCCAGGCGGATGCAGCTGTTCACGGCGCTGTAGTGCAACTGGCCGTCGCGTTCTTCGCCCAGCACCACGGTGCAGGCGCCGCAGTCGCCTTCGCCGCAGCCCTCCTTGGTGCCAGTGTTGCCCAGGTCTTCGCGCAGCACCTCCAGCAGGGTGCGGTCGGGTGGTACATTGCCCAGCGCCACGGGCTGGCCTCGGCGCAGGAATTGCAAGGGTCTTGTTGTCATGACAAACGCCACTTCGATCTTTGATGGAAAGGTTCAGCAGAGGGTAGAACGCAGTACCGTTACCGGCATATGCGCAAGCTTATGGCACCCATGCCCACACCGCTATGAGAGACCACGCCCTTTTCGACAAGATAGACCTCCATCTCATAAGGGTCTTGCACACCGTGCTCACAGAACGCAGCGTATCGAGGGCCGCCGTCCGCCTGGGCATGCACCAGCCGGCGGTGTCGGCTGCGTTGAAAAGGCTGCGCGACCTGTCGGGCGACCCGCTGCTGGTGCGCTCCGGCGCCAGCATGATGCCCACCGATGCCGCACTGCGTATGGTGGAGCCCGCGGGGGCCATCCTGCGCGCCGCGGAGGCGCTGTTTTCAGATGCACGCGGGTTTGACCCGCGCACCGCCACCCGCACCTTCCGCGTGGCGGCCAGCGACTACCTCGACCCCCTTTTTTTGCCCCAGCTGGTGGCCCGCATCAAGGTCGAAGCGCCTTTGTGCCCTATCGAAATCCTGCCCCTGTCGGCCGACGCGCACTACCACGCGCACCTGGCGCAGGGCGATGTGGACGTGGTGATCGGCAACTGGCCCCAGCCGCCCGACGACCTGCACATGGGCCGGCTGTTTGGTGACGAGGTGGTCTGCCTGGTGGGCAAGGACCACCCCGCCGTGCGGCGCGGCTGGGATGTGGAGAGCTGGCTGGCCGCCGAACACATCGCGCCCACGCCCACCCACCCCGGCGCGCGCGGCGTGATCGACGCTCACCTGGACAGCCTGGGCATGCAGCGCCACATCACGGCGCGCTGTGCGCATTTCAGCCTGATCCCCAGCATCGTGGCATCGAGCTTGCTTGTGCTGACCACGGGCCGCCAGTACTGCGAACGGTATGTGGACCAGCTGCCCCTGGCCATCCTGCCGTGCCCGGTGCCCTTTCCCCGGCTCATGTATTACCAGCTGTGGCACGCCCGCACGCACCACTCGGCGGCCGCCGCCTGGCTGCGAGATTGCGTGAAAACCGTGGCTGCTTCGCTACGAAAAGAATAGCTGCTTGGGTATGCTGAACAAGCGCCAAGAGGTATTTTCATTCTTATAACAAGTTGTAAAACTGAGAGACAATCCCCGCATGAGTTCTCCCCCCAATCCTTCAGCGCCTGGTGCGGCGCCGCCACGGCTGCAGCTGGTGGGCATCACCAAGCGCTACCCGGCCGTGGTGGCCAACAGCGGCGTGTCGCTCACGGTGCTGCCGGGTGAAATCCACGCGGTGCTGGGCGAAAACGGCGCGGGCAAGTCCACGCTGATGAAAATCATCTACGGCTCGGTCAAACCCGACGAAGGCAGCGTGTTCTTCAACGGTCAGGCCGTGCAGGTGCGCAACCCGCAAGAGGCGCGGGCCCTGGGCATTGCCATGGTGTTCCAGCATTTCAGCCTGTTCGACACCCTCACGGTGGCCGAGAACGTCTGGCTGGGCCTGGACAAGAGCCTGACGCTGGCCGAAGTGACCGGCCGCATCACCGCCAAGGCCGCCGAATACGGCCTGGACATCGACCCCCTGCGCCCTGTGCACACGTTGAGCGTGGGCGAGATGCAGCGGGTGGAAATCATCCGCGCGCTGCTCACCAACCCCAAGGTGCTGATCCTGGACGAGCCCACTTCGGTGCTCACGCCCCAGGCCGTCGAAAAGCTTTTTGTGGTGCTGCGCAAGCTGGCCAGCGAGGGCTGCAGCATCCTCTATATCAGCCACAAGCTGCACGAAATCCGTGCGCTGTGCACCGCCTGCACCGTGCTGCGCGGCGGCAAGGTGACGGGCGTGTGCAACCCGGCCGAGGAATCCAATGCGTCCCTGTCGCGCCTGATGATTGGCGCCGAACCGCCCGCGCTGGAACACCGCGCCGTGCAGACCGGCGCCACGGTGCTGCGCGTCAAGGGCTTGTCGCTGCCGCGCGCCGACCAGTTCGGCGTGGACTTGATCGACCTGCAGTTCGAGGTCAAGGCGGGCGAGGTGGTGGGCATTGCCGGAGTGTCGGGCAACGGGCAAAAAGAATTGCTTTATGCGCTGTCGGGCGAAGACCAGCGCGCCGAGCCTGCCAGCATCCAGGTGTCCGGCCAGAACGCGGGCCGAATGGGTCCCGGCCAGCGCCGCGCTTTAGGCCTGCACTTTGTGCCCGAAGAGCGCTTGGGCCGGGGCGCCGTGCCCACCATGGGGCTGGCACACAATCTGCTGCTCACGCGCACCAACTCGGTTGGCGGCAGCGGCTGGATCAAGGTGGGGGCGCTGCAAAAACATGCCGAGGACATCATCCGGCGCTTCAATGTGAAGGCGGGTGGACCCAACGCAGCGGCCAAGTCGCTGTCGGGTGGCAACCTGCAGAAGTTCATCGTGGGGCGCGAGATTGACGCCAATCCCAAGCTGCTCATCGTTTCGCAGCCCACCTGGGGCGTGGATGTGGGCGCCGCCGCACAGATCCGGGGCTCCATCCTGGCCCTGCGTGACGCAGGCTGCGCCGTGCTGGTGGTCAGTGAGGAGCTGGACGAATTGTTTGAAATCTGCGACCGGCTGCATGTGGTGGCCAAGGGGCACCTGTCGCCCTCGGTGCCGCGCGCCGAGGCCACGGTAGAGCGCATTGGCGAATGGATGAGCGGGCTGTGGCATGCCGATGTCCAAGCGCACCTCGCACAACAGGACAAGGCAGCGGAGGTGCAGCATGCTTAAGCTGGAACCACGCCCCCAGGCTTCCAAGCTCTGGACCTATGGCTCGCCGCTGCTGGCGCTGGCCGTCACGGTGTTGATTGGTGTGGCCTTGTTCGTGGCGCTGGGCAAAGACCCGGTGCGCGGGCTGCAGGTCTTCTTCTGGGAGCCGATCAAGACGCCTTATGCCGTGGGTGAACTCATGGTCAAGGCCACGCCGCTGTTATTGATTGCGCTGGGGCTGGCCGTGTGTTTTCGCTCCAACGTGTGGAACATCGGTGCCGAGGGCCAGTTTGTCATCGGCGCCGTGGTGGCGGGTGGCGTGGCGCTGCTGGCCGACAAGACCACGGGCCCCTGGATCGTGCCCGCCATCCTGCTCGCCGGGGTGCTGGGTGGCATGGCCTGGGCGGGGCTCACAGCGCTGCTGCGCGACAAGTTCAACGCCAACGAAATCCTGGTGAGTCTGATGCTGGTCTATGTGGCCACGCTGGTGCTGGGCTATCTGGTCTATGGCCCGTGGAAGGACCCGGTGGGCTACAACTTTCCGCAGACCAAGACGTTCGAGAAAGTCACGCAGATCCCGCGCCTGATGCAGGGCTCGCGCGTGTCCATCGGGTTGCTGCTGGCGCTCGCAGGCGCTGGGGCCTTGTGGGTGTTCCTGTTCCGTACTCGGGCGGGCTTTGCCCAGCAGGTGGGCGGGCTGGCACCAGCGGCGGCGCGTTATGCGGGCTTTTCGTCGCGCCGCGCGCTGTGGACGGCGCTGCTGATCTCGGGCGGTGCCGCTGGCCTGGCCGGTGCGTTGGAGGTGGCAGGGCCCATCGGCCAGCTCACCCCCTATGTGCCTGCGGGCTACGGCTTCGCGGCCATCATCGTGGCCTTCGTCGGACGGCTGCACCCGGTGGGCATGATCCTCTCCGCCATCCTCATGAGCATGTTCTACATTGGTGGTGAACTGGCGCAGTCGCGCCTGGGCCTGCCCAAGTCGCTCACCGGCGTGTTCCAGGGCCTGCTGCTGTTCACGCTGCTGGCCTGTGACACGCTGATTGCCTACCGCATCCGCTGGGTCGGCAGCAAGAAAGGAGGTGTCTGATGGAGTCTTATGCACTGCTCATCGGCGCCACGCTCAGCGCGGGCACCGTGCTGGCCATTGCGGCCCTGGGCCTGCTCATCAACGAAAAGGCGGGCATCGTCAACCTGGGGGCCGAGGGCATGATGCTCTGCGCCGCCATTGCAGGCTTTGCCACCGTGGTGCACACGGGCAACACCTGGCTGGGCTTTGCGGCAGGCATGGCGGCCGGTGCCGTGCTGGCCGCCATCTTTGGTGTGCTGGTGATCTGGCTCAACACCAACCAGTACGCCACGGGGCTGGCGCTCAGTCTGTTCGGCGTGGGCTTCTCCGCGTTTGCGGGCATCAGCTACGTGCAGGCCAAGCTGCCCGAGTTGCCCAAGTACGCCATCCCGGTGCTGGGCGATGTGCCGCTCCTTGGGCCAGCGCTGTTCCAGCAGCACCCGCTGGTGTATCTCACCATGCTGCTGGTGGCGGGGTTGATCTGGTTTCTTTACCGCTCGCGCGCCGGGCTGGTGCTGCGGTCGGTGGGCGAATCGCCTGAGTCAGCCCATGCGTTGGGCTACCCGGTGCGGCGCATTCGGCTGGCGGCCGTGGTGGTGGGCGGGGCGCTGTGCGGTCTGGCCGGGGCTTACATCTCCACTGTCTACACCCCGCTGTGGGTCGAGGGCATGGTGGCCGGGCGCGGCTGGATTGCGCTGGCGCTCACCACCTTTGCCACCTGGCGCCCGGCACGGGTGTTGCTTGGTGCTTATCTGTTCGGCGGCGTGACCATGCTGCAGTTCCATTTGCAGGCCACCGGCGTGCAGGTGGCCAGTCAGTTGCTGAGCATGCTGCCTTATGTGGCCACCATCGTGGTGCTGGCGCTGATCTCGCGCAATCCGGCGTGGATCCGCATCAACATGCCGGCATCGCTGGGCAAACCGTTTTATCCGGGCTCCTGAAAGGGCTAGCCCACCGGAAAATCTGGTTACCCTGCGGTAGATCGCACCATAATCATTGTTTTCGTCCCCCAACCTTTGCAAGTCCTACTTCTTCGATAAGGAAACCGACATGACTGATCTGCAGAAACGCTCCCTGCTCAAGGTGGCAGCGCTCTCCGCTGTGGCTGCTGCTGCCCTGGTGGGCTGTGGCAAGAAGGAAGAACCGGCACCGGCCCCTGCGCCTGCACCGGCCCCTGCCGCAGAAGCTCCGGCACCCAAGCCCGAGCCACTGAAGATCGCGTTTGCCTATGTCGGCCCGGTGGGCGACGGCGGCTGGTCGTTCGCGCACGACAACGGTCGCAAGGCCATCGAGAAGGAATTTGGCGACAAGGTCGTGACGAGCTTTGTGGAAAGCGTGCCCGAGTCTGCTGACGCAGAGCGCGTGCTGCGCGACCTGGCCGGCCAGGGCAACAAGCTGATCTTCGGCACCACCTTCGGCTACATGGAGTCCATGCTCAAGGTCGCGGAAGACAACAAGGGTGTGAAGTTCGAACACGCCACCGGCTACAAGACCGCCGAAAACCTGCGCACCTACGACAGCCGCACCTACGAAGGCGCGTACATGGCCGGCATCATCGCTGGCGCCATGACCAAGTCCAACACGCTGGGCGTGGTGGGCTCGGTGCCGATCCCTGAGGTGATCCGCAACATCAACAGCTTCACGCTGGGTGCGCAGTCGGTCAATCCCAAGATCAAGACCAAAGTGGTGTGGGTGAATGAATGGTTCAGCCCACCGAAGGAAACCGAAGCTGCGACCAGCCTGATCAACGGCGGCGCCGACATCCTGTTCCAGAACACCGACTCTCCCGCCGTGCTCAAGACCGCCCAGGAAAAGGGCAAGCGCGCCTTCGGCTGGGACAGCGACATGACCGCCTACGGCCCCAAGGCCCACCTGGCATCGGCGGTGATCAACTGGGGTCCGTACTACGTCAAGGCCACCAAGGACGTGCTGGATGGCACCTGGGCTTCGAGCCAAAGCTGGTGGGGTGTGAAGGAAGGCGCTATCGACATCGTCTCCATCGCCGAAGACGTGCCTGCTGACACCAAGGCCAAGGTCGAAGCCGTGAAGAAGGGCCTGGCCGACGGCAGCTTCAGCATCTGGAAGGGCCCCATCGTGGGTCAGGACGGCAAGCCCGTGCTGGAAAAGGACGCTGTGGCCGACGACAAGTTCCTGGGCGGCATCAACTTCTACGTCAAGGGCGTGGAAGGCAAGATCCCTGGCGGCGACAAGAAGTAATTCGCACCGCGTTCATCAGCAGTTCTTGCGAGCTGCTGTGACAAAGGGCCGCCCTGGGGTGGCCCTTTTGTTTTGCAGGGGCATTTTGTGACCTGCAGTCTTTTGAGGAGCAGGGACGATGGTGGAATCAACTTTGTGGCATCCGGTGGCCCTGTCAGGGGCCGTGGCTGGGCAGGCACCGCTGGCGGTGCAATTGCTGGAGCAACCCGTGGTGTTGTGGCGCGACAGCGAAGGCGCCGTGCTCGCGCTGGCCGACCAGTGCCCGCACCGGGGCGCCCGCCTGTCGCTGGGCCGCGTGACGCCCCAGGGCCAGCTGGAGTGCCCCTACCATGGCTGGCAGTTTGCGGCCGGTGGGCAATGCACGCACGTGCCTGCACTACCCACCTTTGTGCCCCCGGCCACGCACTGCGCCCGCCATTTCGAGGTGCAGGAGGCCTATGGCCTTGTGTGGGTGCGCATCGCACCAGGCGAGCAGGGACTGCCTGTGTTTGCGGCGGAGGGGGATGCCCGCCTGCGCAAGCTCAACTGCGGTCCCTACGACGTGGCGGCCAGCGCGCCGCGCATCGTCGAGAACTTTCTGGACATGTCGCATTTCGGCTTTGTGCACGAAGGCTGGCTCGGCAGCCGTGAGGCGACGGCCATCGACGATTACCGCGTGGAGCCCACGCCCACGGGCCTCCTGGCCACGGGCTGCAAGGCCTGGCAACCGCAATCCAACCTGCATTCCACGGCGGCCGCCCAGGTCGAATACACCTACGAAGTCACCGCCCCCTATGCAGCCGTGCTGACCAAGGTGCCCGAGGCGGGCACCACGGCGGTCGATGGCTGGCGCGAGTCCATTGCGCTGTTCATCTGTCCGGTGACGCCGGTGCGCAGCCGGGTGTGGTTCCGGCTGGCGGTGGCGGATTTCGATTCGCCGGACGAGAAACTGCAGGCCTTCCAGCACACCATCTTCACGCAGGACCAGCCCGTGCTGGAGTCGCAGACACCACAGTGCCTGCCGCTCGACCTGCGCGCGGAGTTGCATACCGCTGCCGACAAGGCATCATCTGCGTACCGCCGCTTTCTGCGCCAGAGTGGCATCACCTTTGGAGTCTGCTGATGTTCAAGATCCCCCCCATTTCCGCAGAGCGCCTTCCCAGCCTGCTGCGTGCCATGCCCAAGGCCGAGTTGCATATCCACATCGAGGGCTCGCTGGAGCCTGAGTTGATCTTTGCGCTGGCGCAGCGCAATGGACTGACGCTGCCTTATGCCAGCGTGGACGCCTTGCGCAGCGCGTATGCATTCACCAATCTTCAGAGTTTTCTGGACATCTATTACGCCGGTGCGAGTGTGCTGCTGCATGAGCAGGACTTCTACGACATGGCGCGCGCCTACCTGGGCCGTGCGGCGCGCGACAACGTGCTGCACACCGAGCTCTTCTTCGACCCGCAGACCCATACTGCTCGTGGCGTGGCGATGGAGACCGTTATCAACGGCCTGCACCGGGCCTGCCACGATGCCCGCGCCGAACTCGGAATCAGCGCCACGCTGATCCTGTGCTTCCTGCGCCACCTGAGCGAGGAGTCGGCGTTCGAAACGCTGGAGCAGGCCATGCCGCTGCGCGACAAGATCGTGGGTGTGGGTCTCGATTCCAGCGAGCTGGGCCATCCGCCCGAGAAGTTTGCCCGCGTGTTCGCCCGCTGCCGCGAGCTGGGCCTGCACTTGGTAGCCCATGCGGGCGAGGAGGGCCCCCCTGCCTACATCTGGAGTGCGCTGGATGTGCTCAAGGTCGAGCGCATCGACCACGGCGTGCAGGCCGTGCACGACGCTGCGCTGATGCAGCGCCTGGCGCAAGACCGCATTGCGCTCACGGTGTGCCCGCTGTCCAACCAGAAGCTGTGTGTCTTCCCCAATCTGGCAGACCACAACCTCGGCAAGCTGCTCGATGCCGGGCTGGCTGCCACAGTCAATTCAGATGACCCGGCGTACTTTGGCGGCTACATCAACGAGAACTTCACCCAGGTGTTTTCTGCGACGGGCCTCACGGCCAAACATGCTTACCAGTTGGCTTTCAACAGTTTTGAAGCCAGCTTTGCAGGCAATGCCGACAAGCGGGTGTGGGAGCACAAGCTCAAGGAAGCGTTCGAGCGGTGCGTAGAGCACGACTACTGAGCTTCGGGTTGTGCGCGCACAGGGGTTGGGACACTGCGTCAGAGGTACTGTCGCCAGTGCGGCAGGGGCCTGATCTGGGTAAACCCTTAAAATGGTAAGTATTCGTTCGAATTGCGTCCGGTCCAGGCCCAAGGGGTGATCCACCACCATGGCCCTTACCCTGCGCTCCCTTGTGGAGTGCACGGGTGCCGTGTTGCCCCCTTTTTTGGAGCCTTCCATGTTTCTCAGTCAAATCTCCATTGGCAAGCGCCTGACCCTGGTGCTTGGCCTCATCCTGGCGCTGTTTTTTGCCAGCAGCGTGGTGGCCGTGGTCAAGCTCAGCCAGCTGGGCAGGGAGATCGACGCCATGGTCAACGACAACATCAAGACCGAGCGCGCTGGCTCGGACTGGCTGCGCCACACCACATCGGGCGTGCAGCGCGCGGCAGCCATCGCCAAGAGCAGCGACGCGAGCCTGATCCCCTACTTTGCGCCCGCCACGGCCGCGTCGATCCGCGACACCAACGAGCTGCAGAAATTCATCGAGTCCAAAATGGACACGCCGGAGAAGAAGCAGCTTTTTGCCAAGGTGGGTGACCTGCGCAAAGACTACCTGGCGGCCCGCGAGGAAGTGAGCAAGTTCAAGCAGGCGGGCGATGCCGAGAACGCCAACAAGGTTTTCACCGAGCGGTTTGAGCCCACCTCCCGCAGCTATCTGGCGGGTGTGCAGCAGATGGTGGATGGCCAGCGCGCCGAGCTCGATGCGGCCGGCAAGCGCAGCGAAGAGCTGCGTGCCCAGACCACGCTGCTGCTGCAGATCTGCACCGGCGTGTCGCTGCTGCTGGGCGCCTTGCTGGCCTGGCTGCTGACCACCAGCATCACGCGCCCGCTGCGCAAGGCAGAGGCCATTGCAGAGACCATCGCCAACATGGACCTGACGGGTGCCCCCCAGGCGAGCTACGCCAATGACGAAACCGGTCACCTGCTGCGCGCGCTGGATGCCATGCGCAGCGCGCTGCACCGTTCGCTGCAGCAAGTGCGGGGCGTGGTGGACAGCATCTCCACCGCCAGCACCCAGATCGCGATTGGCAACCAGGACCTGAGCGCGCGCACCGAGCAGACAGCTAGCAGCCTGCAGGAGACCGCCAGCTCGATGGAAGAGCTGACCAGCACCGTGCGTCAGAGCGCCGATTCGGCCGTGCAGGCCAACCAGCTGGCCGTGTCGGCGGCGCAGGTGGCCCAGCGCGGTGGCGATGTGGTGGCACAGGTGGTGACCACCATGGACGAGATCAACACCAGCAGCAAGAAGATCGCCGACATCATCGGCACCATCGACGGCATCGCGTTCCAGACCAACATCCTGGCCCTCAACGCCGCCGTGGAAGCCGCCCGTGCGGGCGAGCAGGGCCGTGGCTTTGCCGTGGTGGCCAGCGAAGTGCGCTCGCTGGCCCAGCGCTCGGCCCAGGCGGCCAAGGAAATCAAGACGCTGATCGGCGTGTCGGTGGAGAAGGTCGAGTCGGGTGCTGCCCTGGTGCAGAACGCCGGCACCACCATGGGCGAGATCGTGAGTTCCGTGCGCCGCGTGACCGACATCATTGGAGAGATCAGCGCAGCCGCGTCGGAGCAGAGCCAGGGCATTGGCCAGGTGAATGTGGCGGTGACCCAGCTGGACCAGATGACCCAGCAAAATGCAGCCCTGGTGGAAGAGTCCACCGCCGCCGCCGAAAGCCTGAAGGATCAGGCTTCGCGCCTGGCCGAAGTGGTGGGTGCCTTCCGCCTGGGCGCAGGCCCGCAGGCGCTGCGGCTGAACTGAAATTGCTCACGGGGCTCTGCGCGCTGCCGCAACGCCCTCCCGTGCTTGAAAGCCCTTTTTTCCGGCAGTCTTTGCAACATCGCTTCATGTAGTTTTCGCACAGTCTGACCTTCCCGGTGGCACCGTCGTCCTGCGGTGCTTCCGGTCCATTTCATCAGGGCCATGTAGAGGAACACCATGTACAAAAACCTCGCTGCCACGCTCGTGGCCGCCTGTTTTTTCTCCCCCGTTTTTTCCCAGCCGACACCCGCCAAGGGTCATACGGCCGAGTCGGTCAAAGCCGGTTTTGTCTATGTCTCACCCATCACCGAGGCTGGCTGGACGCGCCAGCATGACGAAGGCCGCAAGGCCGTCGAGGCCGCACTGGGCAATCAGGTGAAGACCACCTTTGTCGAGAACGTGGCCGAAGGCGCCGATGCCGAACGCGTGATCCGCGACCTGGCCGCCACCGGCCACCAGATCATCTTCACCCCCAGCTTTGGCTACATGGAGCCCACGCTCAAGGTGGCGCAGGACTACCCGCAGGTGAAGTTCGAGTCCATCACCGGCTACAAGACCACACCCAATGTGGCCGCCGCCAATGCGCGCTACTACGAGGGGCGTTACCTGGCGGGCATCGCCGCGGGCCGCATGAGCAAGACCGGCGTGGCAGGGTTCGTGGCCGGGTTTCCCATCCCCGAAGTGCTGCAGGGCATCAACGCCTTCACGCTGGGCATGCGCTCGGTCAACCCAAAGGCCACTGTCAAGGTGGTGTGGCTCAACGTATGGTTCGACCCGCCCAAGGAGCGGGATGCCGCCATGGCACTGTTCAACCAGGACGTGGATGTGATTGCTTTCCATACTGGCTCCACTGCCGTGATGGCGGCTGCGCAAGAGCGCGGCAAGATGGCCGTGGCCTATCACTCGGACATGCGCAAGACGGGCCCGGACGCGCAGATCGTGGCCGTGACGCACCAGTGGGGCAGCTACTACACCGAGCGCGTGCGCGCCGTGCAAAACGGCACCTGGAAAAGTGCCAACCTGTGGGGCGGCGTGCGCGAGGGCATGATCCGCGTCGGTGACTTTGGCACCCGGGTGCCGGCGGCCGTCCAGCAGGAGGTGCTGAATGCCCAAAAGGCCGTAGGCGCGGGCAAGCTCCAGCCCTTCCGTGCGGGCAAAGTGTCGGTGCGCGACAACGAAGGGCAGGAGCGCATTGCTGCTGGCCAGGCACTGCCGGATGCCCAGATATTGCAAATGAACTGGCTGGTGGAAGGCGTGGTGGGCAAGGTGTCCCGCTGACCCTGCAGGGCATATCGCCCATCGCTTTCGCTGATCGGCGCTCCCCGAACCCCATAGCCACTATGGGGTGCTGCATATACAAACGGCGCCCCCTGCCGCTAAGCTTGGCGCCATGCCTGTTTACCGTTCCGCTCTTTTGCGTTTTGCCGACGACGGCAGCGCCCTCTATGACGAAGATGGCCTGCTGGCCGTTGGCCCTGACGCTCAGGGCTGCCAGCGTGTGCTGGCGGCAGGCGCTTGGCAGACTCTCGCGCCACAATTTGCCGGGGAGCCTGTGGTGCATCTGCCGGGGCGCATCCTGGCGCCGGGGTTTGTGGACATGCACATCCACTTCCCGCAGACGGACGTGATCGGCTCGCCAGCCGATGGCCTGCTGCCCTGGCTCGAGAACTACACCTTTCCCCACGAGTCCCGGTTTGTAGACTCCGGCTACAGCGCACAGGTGGCCGAATTTTTTGTGGTCGAGCTGCTGCGCAACGGCGTGACCACAGCCCTGGCGTTTTCGACCTCACACCCCGCGTCGGTGGAGGCCCTGTTCACCGAGGCCCAGCGCCAGCGGATGCGCCTCATCACCGGCAAGGTGCTGCAGGACCGCCACTCGCCTGACGGTGTGCGCGACGACACCGAGCAGAGCCTCATCGACACCGAGGCGCTGATCCGGCGCTGGCACGGCGTGGACCGCCTTGGGTATGCCATCACCCCGCGTTTTGCGCCCACCAGCACCCACGAGCAATTGCGCGGCGCGGGCGAGCTGGCTGCGCGCTACCCCGATGTGTGGATCCAGTCCCACGTGGCCGAGAACCGCGACGAGATCCGCTGGGCGCGCGAGCTGTTCCCCGCCGCGCGCAGCTACCTGGGCGTGTACGACGACTTTGGCCTGATGCGCGAACGTGCGGTGTATGCGCACTGCATCCACTTCGATGACGACGACCGCGCGCTGATGCGCGACACCGGCGCGGTGGCGGCGGTCAGCCCCACTAGCAACCTCTTTCTGGGCAGCGGGTTTTTCGACTATGCCGGTGCCGACCGCGTGGGGTTTGGCTATGGCCTGGCCAGCGACGTGGGCGGGGGCACTAGCTTCAGCCCGTTTCACACCATGCTGGCGGCGTACTACGTGGGGCGTGAGGGTCAGACCAAGCAGGGCCTGAGTCTGTCACCCCAGCAACTGTGGTGGCAACACACGGCGGGCGCGGCCAGGGCGCTGGGCCTGGCGGGTGTGGTCGGCAATCTGCAGCCGGGCTGCGAGGCCGATTTTGTGGTGCTGAACCCCGAAGCCACGCCGCTTTTGGCGCGCAAGACCCGCCAGGCGCGCAACCTCGATGAGCTTTTGTTTGCGCTGATCGTGCTCGGCGACGACCGTGTGGTGCAGCAAACGGTGATTTCTCAAGCAAAATACGGCTCTAGCGCTTGATATTCATGCGCTACCAGCTACGTATTTAATAGCGCCCGGCAGTCCACCACTGTGCGGGCCACAGCGCAGGGAGTTCTGCTATGAGCATCAAGAGCGACAAATGGATCCGCCGCATGGCGGCCGAGCACGGAATGATCGAGCCCTTCGAGCCCGGCCAGGTTCGCGAGGTCGAAGGCCGCAAGATCATCAGCTACGGCACCAGCAGCTACGGCTACGACATCCGCTGTGCGCCCGAATTCAAGGTGTTCACCAACATCCACAGCACGGTGGTGGACCCGAAGAACTTCGATGAAAAGAGCTTTGTCGATTTCGAGGGTGACAGCTGCATCATCCCGCCCAACAGCTTCGCGCTGGCCCGCACGGTCGAATACTTCCGCATCCCGCGCAATGTGCTCACCATCTGCCTGGGCAAGAGCACCTATGCCCGCTGCGGCATCATCGTCAACGTCACGCCGTTCGAGCCCGAGTGGGAAGGCTATGTGACGCTGGAGTTCAGCAACACCACGCCGCTGCCAGCGCGCATCTACGCAGGCGAGGGCTGCGCACAAGTGCTGTTCTTCGAGAGCGACAAGGACGACGTGTGCGAGGTCAGCTACCGAGACCGGGGCGGCAAGTACCAGGGCCAGGTGGGCGTGACACTGCCCAAGGCCTGACCACGCGCACATGGCGGGCGGTGGCAGGGGTTGTGTCCTACACGCGCCATGCGCCTTGGCTGAAATGCAAGCATCGGTAAGTTTTCTAGCATCGGTGACACGCCTCCCGGGAGATGGAGGCTGATGGAGTTTCACCATGCTGATGTCCGCTGCCGCCTCAACCTTGTTCTTTGCGCCCAACCGCGCTCTGGCGCCAGCGCTGGCCGATCCCGCTCCAGCCTCTGCGCCTTCTGTCATCCCGCCGCCCCGGCGCCCAGACGCTGCGCCGCATTCCGCCGACGCCGACTGCCAGGCACACCACACCTACTGGCCCTGTGAGTTGCTCAATGCCTTTGTGCTGCGCATGGCAGCTCACGGCCACTGCGTGAACATGTCGATGATGCTGGGCCACCGGCCCTATGCCCTGGAGCGACTGACGCTCGCGGCCAGCGTGCCGGATGCCGGCCTGCAGGAGTTGTCGTCACAGCTGCAGCCGTATTTCGATGCGCCGGTGTCGCAGGCGCAAAGCGCGGAGCCACTGCCTGCTGTGCAGGGCGACGGCGGTCCCGTGCCATCGGGCAGCCCTCACGCCTGCACGCAGACCCTGTTGCGTCCCTGGCCCTTGGCCTCGTAGAGCGCTGCATCGCCTCGACGCAGCATGGCGGCGCCGTTGTCATCAGCGCTGCGCATTGTGGCGACACCTGCACTGACGGTGATGGTGCCTGCGACCGGGTCCTGTTGCTCTGCCATGGCTGTGACCAGGGCCTGCGCAATGGACTGGGCGCCGTTCAGGTCGGTGTCGGGCAGCAATGCCACAAACTCTTCTCCCCCCAGCCGCGCCACCACATCGGAGCCGCGCAGGCGTGCCTCCAGCGTGCGCGCCAGGCGCCGCAGTACCTCGTCTCCGGCTTCATGCCCGTAGGTGTCGTTGACCCGCTTGAAGTGGTCCACATCCACCGTGATCAGGCTTAATGGACGGCTGCTGCGCCGCGACAGGGCGACGGCAAAGGCCATCTGTGTCTCAAAGCCGCGCCGGTTCAGCAGCCCGGTGAGGGCGTCGGTGCGCGCCTGCAGGTCCAGTGCGCGGTTCGCGGCCTGCAGCTCCAGCGTGCGCAATCGCACTTTTTCTTCCATGGCCTCGCGGGCCGCCAGCAGGCGGTGCGTCATGTGGCCCAGCGACTGGGACAGCTGCTGCACCTCGCGGCTGCTTTGCATGGCTGGAATGTCGCTGCCCGCGTGTCCTGCCTCTACCGCGCTGGCCGCATCGGCCAGTGCATACAGGTCCACGCTCAGGCGCCGGGCTGCCAGCCAGGCCAGGGCCGAGGCCAGCAGCGCGGCTGTCAGGCCAATCACCAGTGCCAGTTGCACCGTGTTGTCTGCCTCGGCAAAAGCCAGCTCCACGGGCTGACGCGCCACGATGCGCCAGCCCAGGTCGCTGGCCGTGTTGCGGGGTTGCAGCTGGGTGGCTGCGGTCAGGTAGCGCTTGCCGTCTTGCCACCGCACCACGTTGGTCTGCGTGCGGCCACCATCGCGGTTGTTGTTGACGCTTGTGCCGTCGGGCAGTCTCTGCCCGGCAGCCCGCATCACCTCGGTCCGTCCACCCGGCGCAAATATCAGGAAGCCCTGTCGGTCAAAAATGAACAGTTCCAGCGCGGTTTCATCGGATGACGCCGGGGTGAGGCTTTCCAGAACCTCGCGGGTCCATTGCCAGCTGCCATGGATGGCCAGCACGCCCACTGTGGTGGGGCCGATGCGGATGGGGGCTGCAAAGTCGACAAACCGGTGCGGCTCGCCAGTGGCGGTGGGGGGCAGCAGGGACTCCAGCAGCTGGGCAGGGTGCACATCGCCCACATGCACTCCTTCGAGTCCGTGTTGAAACCACGGGCGCTGGGCCACGCTCTGGCCCTCCAGCAGGCCACCTGTGGCGTTGCGCACCACACCTTGCGCATCGGCCACGCCGATCCAGACGTTGGTGGGCTGCATCGCCTGGCTGCGGGCCAGCATGTGCTGTGCCTCGGCAGAGTCGAGGCCCTTGGACCAGACCACTTCGGCGCTGGCCATCACCTCGGCCTCCAGGCTGCGCTGCATGAGGCCGAGGGCCAGGAGCTTGCCCGCGTTTTCGGCCACCACCTGCAAGGAATTGCCGGCATCGCGCTGGATGCGGTGCTTGAGCAGCTCGCCAAACCCCAGCGACAGCAACACCGATAGGCCCACCACCAGCGTGCCAAACACCAGCGCGATCTGCATGCGCAGGCTGTGGTCTGAAAAGCGCGTGATAAGCATCATGCAGAAGGTGTCGGCAAGGAAGCCACCGAAGCCGGTGCCTGGCTGGCGCAGCGCAAGGCCAGCCGTGCGGCTGCCAGATCCCAGCCTCCCCAGCCGCAGCTCTTGAACAGAACTGGGCCCGAGTGCTGCGTGGTTGCTGCAGCGTGGAGGCCCCTGACCACGTCGCCCAGCGTGGGCAGCGCGGCCACGTCCAGGCCCGCCTGCAGCAGGTCGCCCGCCTCATGCAGTGCATCGCTGGTGTCCACCACGATGCGTCCATGCCGCGCCACATGCTGGCACAGGGCTGGGGCCAGCTCTGCCATGGTGGGCGTGAAGGCGCCCACGGCCGCCACAAACGCGTCGGGCCGGGGCGGGGCGCTCAGCACCACCACGCTGGCTGTGGTGCAGGTCGCTATCAGCGGGCAGTGGGGGACGGCGGCATCGGCATCGGCCACCACCCGCGCCTGGGCGCCCAGGTCGCGCACCTTTGCTGCCAGGGCCTCGGCGCTGGCGTTGCTGCGCGAGGCAATCCATACCTCGCGCACGTCCAAACCGTGGATGAAGGCCTCGGCATGTGCCAGGCCCTGCACCCCCGCGCCTACGATGAGCAAAGGCCCATGTGGCACCTGCGCCAGATGCCGCGCTGCCAGCAGCGAGACAGCGGCGGTACGCCGTGCGGTGACGGTGGGCCCATCCAGCACCAGCCGACGTTCGCCTGTGGCGATGTCAAACACCACCACATCGCCCTGGATCGATGGGCGCCCTGTGCCCGCGTTGCCCGGGGTGAAGGTGATGAGCTTGGTCATGGCCACCGATTGATCTGTGGCAGGCATCACAAACAGGCTGCCGGCTCGCGCAAGCGGCAGCACGGCACGTTGGGGCACCACCACGGTGTGGTCTTGCAGCAAGGCCGCTATTTCGTCGGCCAGATCGGACCAGGGCAACCGCGCAGCGGTGGCTGCTGCGTCCAGCACGCCGAGGGAGGCGAAAGAGGGGGCTAAAAGCATGCGCGGACTGTACACAGCATGCTGCTGGCATGGGAGCGGAGAAGCCCTCACATGCGCACTGCCCAGCGTAGTCCGGGAGGTGGTGGGTGCCGTGTCAGGGCCGCCATGGCGGCGGCGTCCATCAATGCGTGGCCCCTGCCTGCAGCGCGATGTCCTGCGGCGTCAGCACTGCAGCCCACAGGGCCGCATGGATGCCGCGCACCATGTCGCGCAGGGGCAGGTGAGGCTCGCCCTGGCCGCTGAGCCAGGGCACATGCGCAAAACCGCCCCGCGCGCCCTTGGGGCCTACGCCTTGTGCCAGCAGGTGCATCAGGCCGTACAGCACATGGTTGCAGACAAAGGTGCCTGCGGTTTGCGACACCTCGCACGGCACGCCTGCGCGCTGCACGGCGTTCAGCATGGCCTTGATGGGCAGGCTGGCAAAGTAAGCGGCGGGTCCATCAACCTGCACCGGGGTGTCGACGGGCTGGGCGCCACAGTTATCGGGGATGCGCGCGTCGTTGATGTTGATGCCAATGCGCTCTATGGACAGCGCTGCCCGTCCTCCTGCCAGGCCCAGGCACAGCGTGAGGGCTGGCTGGTGCGCCTGCACCAGCGCTTGCAGCCGCTGCAACGACTCTTCGAACACCGTGGGCAATTGCGCGGCAACCACCTGGTGCCCCGCGATGCGCTGGCCGTGCAGCGCTTGCGCGATGAGCCAGCTGGGGTTGTGCGAACCACCACCGAACGGGTCAAAGCCGGTCAGGAGAATGGTCTGCCCGGCATGGGGCGCGCTGTGGTGTGCTGCGGGTGTCATGAGAGGCGGGCAAAAGAGGGGCGGAACATATCGTAAATCGTCCGCGCCAGGGCGGCCCCGCGCGTAACATGCAGGCTTGGCCGCCCCATCTTGAGGGCGGCGGTGGAGAGACGCAATGAAATGGGAAGGCAATCGCGAGTCCGACAACGTGGAAGACCGCCGCGACGAGGGAGGGGGTGGCGGATCCCAGGTGTTTGGTGGGCGCAGCATCGGCATAGGCACCATCGTGATCGCGCTGCTGGGCGGGTGGGCGCTGGGTATCAATCCCTTGACCATCCTGAGCCTGCTCAGCGGTGGTGGCCCGGCACCCCAGGTACAGACGCAGCCCCACGCGCCCGCGCACCGCCCTCCCGCCGACGACACCATGGCGCGTTTTGTGTCCACGGTGCTGGCCGACACCGAGGACGTGTGGGGCGAGGTGTTCCGCCAGGGCGGCGGGCGCTATCAGGACCCGCGCCTGGTGTTGTTCCGGGGCGCTACGCCCACCGCATGTGGCACGGGACAGGCGGCGATGGGGCCGTTCTATTGCCCCGCTGACCAGAAGGTCTACATCGACCTGGGCTTTTACGAAACTCTCAAGAACCGGCTGGGTGCCCCAGGCGACTTTGCCCAGGCCTATGTGATTGCCCATGAGGTGGGCCACCATGTGCAGAACCAGCTGGGCATCAGCGCCAAGGTGGACCAGATGCGGGGCCGTGTGAGCAAGGTCGAATACAACGCGCTGTCGGTGCGGCTGGAGCTGCAGGCCGACTGCTTTGCCGGGGTGTGGGCCCACCACGCCCAGAAGTCCCGCCAGATCCTGGAGCAGGGCGATGTCGAAGAGGCCATGAATGCCGCCGCCAAGATTGGCGACGACGCGCTGCAGCGTGCCAATGGCGGGGCGGTGGTGCCCGAGAGCTTCACGCATGGCACGAGCGCCCAGCGCCAGCGCTGGTTCAACAGCGGCCTGCAAAGTGGCAGTGTCAAGACCTGCGACACCTTTGCCGCGCGCAGTTTGTAGGCTCGCAATGACTGCGGTTTGCTAGCTCCCCTCCATGCCATCGACCGCGCCTGTGGCCGCCTCGCTGCATCGCCGTGCCGAGCCCTCCCCGGGTGCTGAGGTGGGCCCGTCAGCGCCACAACCCTCCGGCGCGGCGGCGGCGTGGTCTGCGGCGGCGGTCACAGTGCCCCATGCGGTGGGCCTGGGGCTGCTGGCTTTTGCGCCACTGGCGGGCGAACATTCGCTGGCGGCACTGGCTCTGTGGTCGGCTGCACTGCCTGGCCTGTTGCTGACCCTGGCGATACCCCGCGCCGGGGTGGTGTATGCGCCAACCACGGTGGTGGCGCTGTTGTTTGCTGCCGTGCTGGCTACCGCCCATGGTGCGGCGCCCACCCTGGGCCTGAGCGCACGCCAGGTGCTGGCCGTCAGCGGTGTCACAGTAGCCTTGGCCTTTGTGTTCCAGTGGCTGCTGGGTGTGCTGCGGCTGGCGTCGGTGGCGCGGTTTTTGCCCATTTCGGTCACCCACGGTTTTGCGGCGGGCGTGGGCCTGTCGATGGTGGTGGGGCAGGTGCGCAATGGCTTTGGCGCCGGAGCCGATGCACTGTGGGACGCACGCACCGGTTGGCACCTGCTGGCTGCACTGGCGGTGGTGGTACTGGCCTGGGGGCTGCGCCGGCGCTGGCCAAGCATGCCAGGGTTGCTATCGGCCGTGGCCGTGGTGGCACTGGGCGTGGCGCTGGCGGGGGTATGGAGCGTGGGGCTGGGCAGCGTGTTCGTGCCTGCCGTGCCGCCCAGCGTATTTGCCTGGCCCATGTTGCCCGATTGGACCGGCATTCCCTGGATGGCCCTGGCACGGCAGCAGGGTTCGGCCCTGGTGGTGTTGGCCGTGCTGATGGCACTGGTCAACAGCCTGGAGATTCTGGTGTTCAACCAGGAGCTGGAGCTGGACCATGGCCTGCGCGGCAATGCCAATCTGGCCCTGCGTCGCGAGAGCCTGCTGGGCGCTCTATGTGGGCTGATGGGGATGATTCCCGCATCGACCAGCGCGTCTCGTTCGCGCATTGTGCTGGCCCAGGCAGGGGCCTCGCGCGATGCCCCGCGCTGGCATGCCGCCATCATGCTGGGGGTGGCCATCACAGGGGCGTGGTGGCTGCACTGGGTGCCCATGGCCTGTCTTGCGGGTGGTCTGGTGCTGGCAGGATTGATGCAGGTGCCGGGTCTCATGTGGTCGCTGCGCTACGCGCGCCGGTCGCGGGTGACCTGGGCGCAGAGCTGGCTGGTGGCGCTGGTGTTTGCCGTGATGGGTGGCGTGGGGGCTCTGGTGGCGGGCCTGGTGGTGGCCACGTTTGTGCTGCTGCACGACTCTGCCGCCACGGTGCTGCGCCACGTGCGGCTGGATGGCGAGCTGCGGTCGCGCCGCCTGCGCCGCGCAGGGTCGGACAGCTGGCTGTCGCCGCGCATGAACCAGGTGGCGGTGTTCGAGCTGCAGGGCGTGATGTCGTTTGGGGTGGCCGCCCATCTGGCCGAGCAGGTGCGCATGCTGCTGCTGCCGCGCCACCGCTGGGTGATTCTGGACGCGGGCCGTGTACCGGCGTGGGACAGCACGGCACTGGCGCAGTTGCGGGCGCTGGTGCGTGACTTGGACCAGCAGGGCATTGCGGCCGCCGTGGCAGCCCTGGACCCCATGGCCGCCGAGCATGCCGGGGAGCATGTGCGTGCCTTTGCTGATCTGGACCGGGCGCTGGAATGGGCTGAGGTAGGCATCCTGTCCCAGCGTCCCATCGAGCAGCGCCCTGCGCGACTCGAACGTGATTTACTGGGGGAAGTGGGCGAGGGCGTGCCCAAGGCCGCCGCAGAGGCCTTGCAGGGCCTGCTGGTGGCACAGGCTGTGCCACCGCAGGGTGTGGTGTTCCACGCTGGGGACACCGACCACGACCTGCTGGTGGTCAAGTCCGGTCATATCACGTTGGTTACCCAATGGCCACCCGACAAGGGCTTGCGCCTGGCTACGGTCGGCCCGGGCATGGCGTTTGGTGAGATGGCTTTCCTCAACGGTGCTGCCCGCAGTGCCTGCGCTGGCTCCGAACGTGGCCCGGCGCACCTGGTGCGGTTGTCGCGCGCGCATTTCGATGCCTGGGCCCGGCTGTACCCCGAGGCGGCGCTCACGGTGATGAACAACCTGGCCCAGATCGGCGCCCGGCGCCTGGCGGTGACCACGCGGCAATTGCGAGCTGTGCTGGAGTAGCGAGGGCGAGCAGTGGTCCTTCAGGCATGGCGTGAGGCGTGACTCGTTCATGCGGCCTGCAGGCGCGTAAAAGCCGTGAATTTCTATAATCGAGCACTGGCCAACAGCGCTTGGCGATCTCCTCTCACCGCCCCATGGAATCCACTACCCCGTCCCCCGCTGCTGAAACTCCCGTGGCCATCACCCCCTTCGAATGGATCGGCGGCGAAGAGCGTGTACGTGTGTTGACCGAGCGTTTTTACGACCTGATGGACCTGGAGCCCGGCTACGCCGAACTGCGTGCCGCCCATGGCAGCGACCTGGGCCAGGCCCGGCAAAAGCTTTTCATGTTCCTGTGTGGCTGGCTGGGCGGCCCGTCGTATTACACCGACCAGTTTGGACACCCGCGCCTGCGTGCGCGCCACATGCCGTTTGCCATTGGCATCAAGGAAAGGGACCAGTGGGTGGCCTGCATGGACCAGGCCATGGGAGAGACCGGTGTGCCCACAGACCTGCGTGTGCGGCTGAAGGAGAGCTTCATGGGCACTGCCGACTGGATGCGCAACAAAGGGGTGTAGCCAGCCAGCGAGGGTGCTCCCGGTCGGAGACCGTTGACGATTCCCAGGAGGTTCGTCAACAGGCTCTAAGATGCCCGCTCCAACAAATACAGGAGGTGGGGTATGTCGGCAACCGCTTGGGTCGTGGTCGTTGTGCTGGTGGCTGTGCTGGTATGGGCCGTCACGGTTTACAACCGACTGGTGCAATTGCGCAACCGCATCGCCAACGCGTTTGGCCAGATCGACGTGCAACTGAAACGCCGGTACGACCTGATCCCCAACCTGGTGGAGGTGGCTCGTGGCTACTTGGCGCACGAGGCCGCCACGCTGGAGGCCGTTATCAAGGCCCGCAGCCAGGCACAGGGGGCGGCCGCTGCGGTGCGCGCAGACCCCCAAAGCGCCAGCGCCATGGGTGCGCTGGCCGCTGCTGAAGGTGTGCTCGGCGGCAGCCTGGGACGTCTGATGGTGGTGGCCGAGAGCTACCCTGAGCTCAAGGCCGACGCCACCATGCAGTCGCTGTCCGAAGAGATCACCAGCACCGAAAACCGCCTCGGTTTTGCCCGCCAGGCCTACAACGATCAGGCGCTGGAGTTCAACGATGCGGCGGCGCAGTTCCCCGAGCTTGTCGTCGCGCGCCTGCTGGGCTTTGCGCCAGCGCCCATGCTGGCTTCCACGCAGTCCGACGAAGAGCGCACGGCCCCCCGCGTGAAGTTCTGACTTTTACACCCCCGCTCCCATGAAGTTCTGGGACCACCAGCACAACGCGCGCAGCGAGACACGCCGCCTGCTGCTGGGCTTTGCGCTTGCCGTGGCCATTCTGGTGGTGGCGGTGCATGCTGCCCTGGCGCTGGCCTGGTGGTTGATGGCCGCAGTGCTGCCGGTGCACTTGCCGTTTCCACAAGGTTTTCTGGCCGCCAATGTGGGTGTCTCGCTGATGCTGGTGCTGGGCGGCTGGTGGGTCGAGACGTCCAACTTGCGTGCGGGCGGCGTCAAGCTGGCCCGCCGTGTGGGCGCGCGCGAGTTGCGGCCCACGCTGTCGCACGCCGAGCAGCGGTTGTCCAACATCGTGGACGAGTTGTGCATTGCCGCGCACATGCCGCGCCCGCAGATCATGGTCATGCCGCGCACCGATGCCATCAATGCGTTTGCTGCGGGGTGGGACGAGAGCGACGCCGTCATTGCCGTGACGCAGGGTGCCTTGGACTACCTCACCCGCGAAGAAATGCAGGGCATGGTGGCCCATGAGCTGAGCCATCTGCACGAGGGCGACACGCGCCTGAAGATGCGGCTGGCGGGCATGGTGTTCGGGCTGGAGCTGGTCTACAACTTTGGCGACACGATGCGAGAGCGACATGGCCTGTCCTGGTGGTTTGGGTCGGCCATCATGGTGGCGGGTTTTGCGGGCTGGCTCACGGGGCGCATGCTCAAGGCCGCCGTGTCGCGCCAGCGAGAGTACCTGGCCGACGCGCGCGCAGTCCAATGGACACGCAGCCGCGACGGCCTGGGCGGTGTGCTGCGCAAGGTGATGGCCCAGTGCCGCGACACCCCGGCCGGGTATGCCGAGAACCCCGTCCACACCGGTCTGGCCCATCCGGCCGTGCAGCACATGCTGTTGGTGGATGTGGATGGCGGCAGCCGCATGGCGCGCTGGCTGGACACCCATCCCACGCTCGACGACCGCGTGCAGCGCGTGTATGGCCGGCGCATGCAGCCCTTGCCTGCCGTGCCGGTGGCTGTGGTACCCGAGTCTGCGCGGCGTGACGCTGGCGTAGCGCCCGGCGCGGTGTCGATCGCCTCGCTGGTAGACCCTTTTGCGCGCTTCATGTAGACCGCAGCGAAGGCCTTTTTTTTGCAGGAGACCCATTTCAATGTCACGCGATGCACGATTCCAGGAACAAGCCCAGGCGCTGGGCTATAGCTTTGATGGAGAGATCAAGATTGGTGGCAACTACGTCCCGCTGGTGCGCGACGGCCACCATATCTACCTGAGCGGGCAGATCCCGCGCGTGGGCGACACCGTGGTGGTCACCGGCGCTGCGGGTGCCGGGGCCTCGCTGGCCGCCGCGCAAACAGCCGCCAAAGTGTGTGCGATGCGTGCGTTGGCCTTGCTGCAGCGCTCGCTGGGATCGCTCGATGCCGTGCAATCCATTTTGCGCATCACCGTGTATGTGCAGTCGGCACCCACCTTCACTCAGCAAAGCGAGGTGGCCGATGGTGCGTCAGAAGTGCTGTTTGCCGTGCTGGGAGAGGCAGGAGCCCACACCCGCACGTCGGTAGGCGTGCTGCAGCTGCCCAAGAGCGCGACGGTGGAGGTGGATTTGATCGCGTCGGTGGTGGCCTGATGGTTTCCCGTGTCTGGAGAACACCCTGTGGCCGCCGCTGAACCATCCCCTGCACCAGGTCAACACCGGGAAGCCCATGGGCACCCCCGTTTCCATGTTTTCGGCCGCGTCGTCGAGGTGCGGCGTGAAGGTGCACTGTGGCAGGCCTACCGCGTGGGCGCCGATGGCAAACGCACGCCTTCGGGCTTTGTCATCCCCGACTTTGTGCAAGAGCAGGAGCTGGCGCAGTTTCTGGAAGACCTGTTCCACGAAAGCGCCTCGCCGCACAACGGTGATGTGTATCGCATCGATTGAGCCGTCGCAAGGCTCGCTGACCGCCGCATGCGGCACGGGTGTTGTGGCCACGTGGCCACGTCACACCGCTGTCAAACCCTACCCAGACACTCGGTCCCTTGTTTCAAACTGGGACTGTTCATGTCTGAACGCACTCTGGGCTTTCTGATTTCTTCCTCGCGTGTCTCGCGCCGCGTGGCCACGCTGGGTATGGTGGCACTCGCCGCTTCGCTGGCTGCCTGTGGCGGTGGCAACGACAACGCCAGCAGCAACGCGGGCGCCACGGCCACCCTGGCCGTGCTGGAGACCACCGACCTGCACTTCAACGTGCGCAGCTACGACTACTTCAAGCTGGCCGAAGACAAGAGCTACGGCTTTGAGCGCACGGCCACGCTGGTGCGCGCGGCGCGCAAGGAGTTTGCCAACACGCTGCTGGTGGACAATGGCGACACCATCCAGGGCACCGCGCTGGCCGACTACGAGGCCACCATCAGCCCCATCCCCTGCACCCAGCAGCTGTCCATGTACAAGGCCATGGGCGCGCTGGGCTTTGACGCCGGCACGCTGGGCAACCACGAGTTCAACTACGGCCTGCCCTTTTTGAACCAGGTGCTGGGCGGCGGGCTGGATGTGGAAGGCGTGGACGCCACCAAGAAATGCGCAGGCGCTGGCTACCCCGCCGTGCTGGCCAACGTGTACAGCAGCAAGACCAAGAAGCCGCTGGTGCAGCCCTACACGCTGCTGGAGCGCACGCTCGTGGCCAAGGGTACGGATGGCAAGGAAGTGAAGCTGCCGATCAAGATCGGCGTGATCGGCTTCACCACACCCGGCATCATGAACTGGGACAAGCGCTACCTGGAAGGCAAGGTCTATACCGAAGGCGCCGTTGAGGCCGCCAACAAGTACGTGCCCGAACTGCGCGCCAAGAGCGCCGACATTGTGGTGGCGCTGTTGCACGGCGGGCTCGACAGTGCCGCCTACTCGGCCACCATGGAGAACCCGGGCCTGTACCTGTCCAAGGTGGCAGGTATCGACGCGATGGTGATGGGCCACCAGCACGGCGTGTTCCCCGACACGGCCGCCACGCCCGGCTTCAACCTAGCCGGCGTGGACCACAAGGCGGGCACCATCAACGGCGTGCCTGCCGTCATGGCCAGCTCGTGGGGCAAGGCCCTGGGTGTGGTGCAGCTGGCGTTGCAGTGGGATGGTGCCAAGTGGGTGGTCAACAAGTCCGCCAGCAAGAGCGAGCTGCGCAACATCCAGAGCAAGAATGCCGCAGGCGCCACGGTGACCGTGGATGCCGACCCCGCCATTGACCCGCTGATCGAGACCCAGCACCAGGCCGCGATCAAGTACGTGAAGACGCCCATCGGCCAGACCGACTTCCGCATGAGCACGCTGTTTGCCGATGTGGGCGACGCGGGCGCGATCCAGATCGTGAACCAGGCGCAGCAGGCCTATGTGGCGGCGTACATCAAGGCCAGTCTGCCGCAGTATGCGCAGCTGCCTGTGCTGTCGGTGAGCGCGCCGTTCAAGAGCGGCTTCCAGGGCGGGGCCGACTACACCGACGTGGCGGTGGGCCCGCTGGCCATCAACAACGCGGCCGACCTGTACCTGTACCCCAACACGGTGTATGCGGTGAAGGTGAATGGTGGCGACATCAAGAACTGGCTGGAGGCAGCTGCCAAGCGCTTCAACCAGATCGACGCGGCCAAGACCACCGAGCAGCAGCTCATCAGCACCTTCCCGGGCTACAACTTCGACATGTTCACGACGGCCGATGTGCAGTACGAGATCGACGTGACCCAGCCCGTGGGCAGCCGCATCAAGAACCTGACCTACCTGGGCAAGTCCATCGATGTGGCGCAGGAGTTTGTGATCGCCACCAACAACTACCGCGCCACCAGCGGCAAGAGCTTCATCGACAAGCTGGACGGCTCGGGCACCATCTGGGCCTCGCCCGACGCCAACCGCGACGTGGTGATTGACTACATCCGCAAGAACCCGGCAGTGACCCGCGCTGCCAACGGCGCGGCCAAGAGCTGGCGCTTTGCCAAGGCCACTGTGGCGGGGCCGGTGGTGTTCAGCTCCGGCGCCAATGCCCTCAGCGTGGCGCAGGCGGCCGGGCTGGGCAATGTGTCGCTGCTGGCGGCCGATGATGGGTCGGGCAAGGGCACGTCGAAATACGGCGTGGACCTGTCGAAGTAGTCGTCCGCCTCCCGTTGCGGAGGCCGTAGCGGTGCAGGCGCTCGCAGCACGGCCACGGAGCGGCCTGCTGTAGAGTGCTGAAACGCTATTTTTTCGATAGCTGCAAGCGCATGAGAATCTAGCGCTTGCAGCTATTTTTATGAGTTTTTGCGCAGAACGGGTTGCAGCAGCACTACCAGCGCTCCAGCGCCCCCGTCCATCGGCCGGGCCTGCACAAAGGCCAGCACCTCGTTCTTTTGCACCAGCCAGCGCTGCACGCGGCCCTTGAGGACGGGGCTTTTTCCGGGCGATCCCAACCCCTTGCCATGCACCACGCGCACGCAGCGCAGGCCCGTCTTGTGGGCATGACGGATGAAGTCGCCCAGCGCTTCACGCGCCTCGTCCACTCGCAGGCCGTGCAGGTCGAGCTGGCGCTGGATGCTCCAGTGGCCCGAGCGCAGGCGGCGGGTCACCTCCACGCCAATGCCGGGGCGCCGAAAGCTCAACTGGTCGTCGGTGTCGAGCAGGGTGCTCACGTCGAAGTCATCGCTGATGGATTCGAGCAGCACCCGCTCTTCGTCCAGCCAGTGCTGCACGGGCAGCGGTGGGGGCAGGTGCTTGCGCAGCCGCGCTACGTTGGGGTTGCGCAGCGGGGTGACGGGGCCCACGCTGCGGCTGAAAAGGTGGCGTTCGGCCTCTGCCCGGGCTGCTGCTTCGCGGCGGGCTTTTTCTTCGGCCTCGCGGCGTTCCTGATCCTCGCGCAGGCGGCGGGCCACGGTGGCCAGGTCCTGCAGCTGGGTGATGCGTTCGCCCGCCCGGCGCGGGGCGGGGGGCGCGCGGCGCCGGGGCGGTGCCGGGTTGTCACCGGCGGCGGGCGGCGCGGGGGCATGGCGCAGGGGGCGCATCGCTGCCTTGGCCGCTGCCTTTTTGTCGGCCAAACCTGCGCGCCGTGCGGACCGGGGCACGGCGGGCACGGCGGGTGCAGGGGCGGGCTTGGCGCCGCCCATGGGGCCTTCGGTGCCGCGCGCGGCGCGTGCCAGCGCGGCGTGCAGTGCCGTAGGCGGGTGGGCTGGTGCAGGTGCAGTCACACCAGGCCCTTTTCGGCCATCGACAGTGCCTGGCCCGGCGCCACGATCACATGGTCGAGCACGCGCACGTCCACCAGCGCCAGCGTGGTCTTCAGAGTCTGCGTCAGCGCCTCGTCGGCCCGGCTGGGCTGCACGCTGCCGCTGGGGTGGTTGTGGGCCAGCACCACGGCGGCAGCCTGGTGGTGCAGGGCGCGCAGCACCACCTCGCGCGGGTACACGCTGGTCTGCGTGAGCGTGCCGCGAAACAGCTGTTCCATGGCCAGCAAGCGGTTTTGCGCATCAAGGAACAGCACCGCAAACACCTCATGCCCCTTGGCGGCCAGGTGCAGTTGCAGGTAGTGCTTGACGGCATCGGGCGAGTCGAACACCTCGCGTTCGCGCAGCTGCTGGGCGAGGGCGCGGCGCGCGAGTTCGAGCACGGCTACCAGTTCGGCACGCTTGGCAGGGCCCAGGCCCTTGATGCGCTCCAGGTCGGCCGCGCTGGTATGCAGCAGCCCGGCAATGCCACCAAAACCGCCGGTGACGGCACCCGTGTCCGGGTCGATGCCGGGTGGGTCCAGCAGCTCTTGCGCCATCTGCAGCACACCCTTGCCCACGATGCCGGTGCGCAGCAGGATTGCCAGCAGCTCGGCATCGGCCAGGGCGGCAGGGCCGCGTGCCAGCAGTTTTTCGCGGGGCTGGGCGTCGGCGGGCAGGTCTTTGAGGGGCATGGCGCAGGGTTTTTGAAACCCGTCAGGGGCCGACGGGCGTAGGGCTTTGCCCGGTTTTCTACAATGCAGGCCAGTTTATCGGGACTTTCATGACCTCTATCGACGCTTCCCTACCCACGGTGCAACCCGGCTCCTTCCTCACGCTGCACTACCGCCTGGCTGGCCCGGCGGGGGATGTGATCAACACCTTCACTGACAAACCCGCCACCCTGTCGCTGGGTACGGGCGAGTTGTCGCCCGCCATGGAGCAGCGCCTGCTGGGCCTGGCCGAAGGCACCCGCACCACTTTCGAGCTGCCTGCGGGCGAGGCCTTTGGCGAGCGCAACCCCGACATGCAGCAGTGGGTGGCGCGCAAGCTGATGAACGAGCTGGGCGACCCTGACGAAAAGTACAACGTGGGCGATGTGGTGCAGTTCCCCACGCCTGACGGCCAGGGCAGCTACGCAGGCGCCGTGATGCAGGTGCGCGACGACGGCGCCGTGCTGTTCGACTTCAACCACCCGCTGGCGGGCCAGGCGGTGACCTTTGAAGTGCAACTGATCGGAATCCTGTGATGCAGGCGCCGCAAGAGATCCTGCTGGCGGAGCCGCGCGGGTTTTGCGCCGGTGTGGACCGTGCGATCGAGATCGTGGAGCGCGCCATCCAGAAGTTCGGCGCCCCTATCTATGTGCGCCATGAGATCGTGCACAACACCTACGTGGTGAACGACCTCAAGGCCAAGGGCGCGATCTTCATCGAAGAACTGTCGGACGTGCCCCCCGGCGCCACGCTGGTCTTCAGCGCCCACGGCGTGAGCAAGGCCGTGCAGCAAGAGGCCGTGGCACGCGGCTTCAGCATTTTTGATGCCACCTGCCCGCTGGTGACCAAGGTACACGTCGAAGTGGCCAAGCTCGCCAAAGAGGGCTACGAGTTCATCATGATCGGCCACAAGGGCCACCCCGAGGTGGAAGGCACCATGGGCCAGCTCGACCAAGGCATCCACCTGGTGGAAGACGTGGAAGACGTGGCGCGCGTGCAGCCCCGGCAGACCGAGAAGCTGGCGGTGGTCACGCAGACCACGCTGAGCGTGGACGACGCGGCCGAAATCTCTGCCGCCGTGCGCGCTCGGTTTCCCAGCGTGCGCGAGCCCAAGCAGCAGGACATCTGCTACGCCACCCAGAACCGACAGGACGCCGTGAAGGTGCTGAGTCCGCAAGTGGACGTGGTGATCGTGGTGGGCAGCCCCACCAGCTCCAACAGCAACCGCTTGCGCGAACTGGCGGCCAAGCTGGGCACCACCGCCTACATGGTGGACAGCGCCGAAGAGCTGAGAGGCGAATGGTTTGATGGGCTGGCCCGTGTGGGGCTGACGGCCGGAGCCTCGGCGCCGGAAATCCTGGTGCAGCAGGTCATCGACCGCATCAAGGCGCTGGGTGCTGTGTCGGTACGCACCATGGCAGGCATCGAGGAAACCATCAAGTTCCCGCTGCCCAAGGGGCTCAAGATCGACGCGGCCACCGGGCTGGAAATCTCGCAGCGCCAGCCGGAGACGGGGCCCCCAGTGGGCTAGCCGGCCCAGGGTTCTTTTGCTCCTGAATCAATAGCTGCTAGCGCAATAAATATGTGCGCTAGGGACCTATTTGGTACATTTTTCAGGATGGGCGTGCACTGGCGGGCCACTACAGCGACACCGCAGGCCCGCTCCACAAATCCAGTGGCGGGTTAGCGGCTACCGCCCGCAGGATGTCAGTGCGTGAGATGAAGCCCGACAGTACTCCCGCCTCATCAGTCACCGGCAGGCCGGGCAGGCCGGTGTCCAGCAGCACGGCGGCCACGCGGCGCAGCTCGGTGTCTGGCGACACGGTGGGCACAGGGCTCACCATTACTTCGGATACCGGGCGGCGCGCCAGGTCGATGGCCTGCTTGACGGCTCCGGGCTCGGGCAGCAGGTCCAGCGGCGCCATGTCGGCCCGCAGCAGCAGGCCAATCACGCGGCCCAGCGCATCCACCACGGGTGCCTGCGCCACCGTGTTCTCGGCCAGGGTCTGCCAGGCATCGTTCACGCGCACATCGGGCGCCACGCTCACGCCGCCAGTGGTCATCACATCGCTTACCTTGGTCAACGGCTGGCGGGTGCTGGCCTGGGGGCCTTGCTCTGTCTGTGCGTAGGCGCTCACGGCGTCGTGCATGCGCAGGTTGACGATGGGGGGCGGGGCGGCGGCGCTCGTGTCGGCAACAGTGGGGCGGTGCGGGGCTGTGAAGACGGGCCCCGGCTGACCATCTTGCGCGTCCATGGCCCGCGTGCGCAGGGCCTGTGGGCGCTGCACGCTGCGCACTGCAGAAATACGCGCCAGATTTTCGGGGCCGCCCCGGTACATCTGGCCCGACGGGCCGAACACAAAGAACATGCTTTTTCTCCTGCGCGCAGACCTGCCAGATGTGCTGGTACGGGGGCTGCTCTGCCCATGTTATCGGCAGTTGCATGGCACGCATGCAGTCAGTGTTGTGTCTGTATGTTGCGGGCAGCCCCTACACTGCCCCTTCTTTTGACACCACCTGCCTCTCGGAGCCCCGCATGATCGACCGCGCCGCCATCGCCGCCGCCCGCCGCCAACTGGCCACCCAGCCCGACTTTCTGCGCACCACGCCGCTGATGCGCGTGTCTGGCAAGTCCTTGGGCGTGAACTGCGCCGAGGTCTGGCTCAAGCTGGAGCACCTGCAGGTGGGCGGCAGCTTCAAGGCGCGCGGCATGTTGTACCGGCTGCTGGCCAACCCGGTGCCCCAGAGTGGCGTGATCATCGCGTCAGGCGGCAACGCCGGTATCGCCGTGGCGGCTGCCGCCAAGGCGCTGGGTGTGCGCTGCGAAGTGTTTGTGCCCGAAGTCTCACCCGAAGCCAAACGTGCGCGCCTGCGCGCACTCGGGGCGGAGGTGGTGGTGACCGGCGCCGCGTATTCCGAAGCCTTTGAAGCCTGCGTGGCCCGCCAGAAGGCCACGGGCGCGCTGCAGGCCCACGCCTACGACCAGCCCGAGGTGGTAGCCGGTGCAGGCACGCTGGCATTGGAGATGGAAGAGCAGGGTGGCCGCCTGCCCGACACGGTGCTGGTCAGCGTGGGCGGCGGTGGCCTCATCGGCGGCGTAGCCGCATGGGTAGAGAGCCGCGCACATGTCGTCGCGTTGGAACCCGAACGCGCGCCGACCCTGCACGCGGCGCGTGCTGCGGGCCAACCGGTGGATGTGGAAGTGGGTGGCGTGGCCGCCGATTCTTTGGGTGCCCGCCGCATCGGCGCCATTGGCTGGGAGGTCAGCCAGCGCCATGTTCACGATGCACTGCTGCTGCCCGACGACGCCATCCGCACCGCCCAGCTGTGGCTGTGGAAGGAACTGAAATTGGCCGTGGAACCCGCCGCTGCGCTGGGCCTGGCAGCATTGCAGACTGGCGCCTACCGGCCCCAACCGCAGGAGACGGTGGGCCTCATTCTTTGCGGCGCCAATTGTGACCCCGCCAGCCTCGCCTGAGCTAGACCGACCACCCCTTTAAAATCCAGCAATGCTTGACATTCTTCTTCTCCGCAAAGACCTCGACACCGCCATCGCGCGGCTGGAAACCCGCAAAAAGCCCCAGGCCTTCCTTGACGTCTCCGCTTTCCAGTCCCTGGAGTCCGAGCGCAAGACGCTGCAGACCCGCACCGAAGAGCTGCAGGCCCAGCGCAACCAGCTGTCCAAGCAGGTCGGCATGCTGATGAGCCGGGGTGACAAGGACGGCGCCGAGGCCGCCAAGGCCCAGGTGGCCGCAGGCAAGGTGGAGCTGGAGCAGTCCGCCGCCCGCCTCGAACAGATCCAGGCCGAGTTGCTGGCCATGCTCGTTGCCGTGCCCAACCTGCCGCACGAATCCGTGCCTGTGGGCAGTGACGAATCGGGCAACGTGGAAGTGCGCCGATGGGGTACGCCCGGCACCTTTGCTTTCGAGGTGAAAGACCACGTGGACGTGGGCACGCCGCTGGGGTTGGACTTCGACATGGGCGTCAAGCTCTCGGGCTCGCGCTTCACGGTGATGAAGGGCCAGATCGCCCGCCTGCACCGTGCCCTCAGCCAGTTCATGCTGGATGTGCAGACCCAGGAACACGGCTACACCGAGTGCTATGTGCCCTATGCCGTGAACGCAGATTCCCTCAAGGGCACCGGTCAGTTGCCCAAGTTCGAAGGCGACCTGTTCGCCGCCAAGAAGGGCGGCCAGGATGGCGAACCCGTGCCAGACAACGCGGCGCTTTACCTCATCCCTACCAGCGAGGTGCCGCTGACCAACTTTGTGCGCGACATGGTGGTGGCCGAATCCGAACTGCCCATCAAGCTCACGGCCCATACGCCATGCTTCCGGTCCGAGGCCGGCAGCTACGGGCGTGACACGCGCGGCATGATCCGCCAGCACCAGTTCGACAAGGTCGAGATGGTGCAGATCGTGCACCCCGACAAGAGCTACGAAGCGCTGGAAGAAATGACCCGCCACGCCGAAGCCGTGCTCCAGAAGCTGGGCCTGCCTTACCGCGTGATGAGCCTGTGCACGGGTGACATGGGCTTTGGCGCCGCCAAGACCTATGACCTGGAAGTGTGGCTGCCCGCGCAGAACACTTACCGCGAGATCAGCTCGGTGAGCAATTGCGAAGCCTTCCAGGCGCGCCGGTTGCAAGCCCGCTTCAAGAACGCACAAGGAAAAAACGAACTGCTGCACACCCTGAACGGCTCTGGCCTGGCAGTGGGTCGCACCCTGGTGGCGGTGCTGGAAAACTACCAGCAGGCCGACGGCAGCGTGACGGTGCCCGAAGTTCTGCGCCCCTATCTGGGTGGCCTGGCTGTTTTAGCACCCTGAAAATCCGGCTATAATCTGAGGCTTCGAGCGGAGAGGTGGCAGAGTGGTCGAATGTACCTGACTCGAAATCAGGCGTAGTGGCAACACTACCGTGGGTTCGAATCCCACCCTCTCCGCCAGTAAGTAAGCAAACAAGCGCCCTTCGGGGCGCTTTTTTGTTTATATCTACCAATCGTTACACCATCAATCGTTCTGATTGGGCTGGATCTGATCGGACTTTGCTGGACACAAACGCTGCGTGCCTGCTGACCCTGTCGTCAAATATAAAAACGCGGGCGCTCGGCCAACATCGCAATCGCGCTTGACTTCATCAGGCACATCCCATTAACATTTAATTTCGTTGAGCAGGCGCTCAGGTGTGTCTTCGAGACACAGGCCATTACTCCGGACACTAGGGCCGGAAGGCTCCGAAAGCGTTTGAAAAACGTCCACACAAGGAGGACGAACTCGTCATTTTTTTGGCGTTGTTGGAGTTCGTCCCTATGGTTTGTGTTGGTTCCTCTGTCGGTCCTCGTACCGGTGTCTCAGTCAGCTCTGGCTATGTGCCCGCTGGGAAAGCCTCTGTTCCCCGTTCTGCTTTGCCGAGTCGCAAAAACGTTGAATCACTGGCGGATTCATCGCTAGCTTTCACATGTGAAAGCTGTCCTCATGCTGAGCACGGCGGTAAGCCCTCCAGACTCACCTCCCTATTGCGCGTTGGTGAAGTTGCCAAGATTCTTGGTATCTCGCGATCAACGATCTACGCGCAACTCCAGCAGCGCAGCGATGAACTGCACTCTGATTTCCCTCGCCCCATACGCCTGAACGCAGGCCCGCGCTCCTCTGTGCGTTGGCGTGCCGATGACGTACAGGCCTGGATCGACTCTCGTCATCGCGCTCCGTAGCGCGCTCTCTTTTTCTCCGCCCCGACGTTCCTGCCACATCGACTGTGGCTGGCGGAGCTTTGCATGCCAAAGCTCTGGGCAAGGCGAAAAGTTAGCGCGTTCTGATGAATCGCCGGCCCCGTCGGATTTGTTAATCCAACGCATGGGCGCGAGCATGAGCTCGAGTTGAAGAGGGGGGGTCATTGGCTGCCGTCGATGTTCACGGTACTGCCAACACCAACTGCGGAGATTTCTACTCCGCGGAGAGATCCAGCTATCCGGAAATGCGCGCGAGCGCATGTACCGGCAACTCGCCCGTCCGCTTTCCAAGCGCCGGGCCACCTGAGGATTGAAAAATGTACGAGCGAAAGTACGACCCGAAAGTCCACCTTGACATGGCCCCGAAGCTCCTACGGCACGCAGTTCACGCCGCTGACCTTCAAACTCAAGCGCCGATAGAGATCGCCTTGGTCTCTGCGTTGACTGCTATGGCGCTGTGCTGTCAAGGAGTGATCGACGTCAGGTCTCCCCCTGGTTTCCTGTCGCCTGTGAATCTGTTTTTTTGGGTAATCGCCAAGTCGGGAGAGCGTAAGAGCGCCACTGACAAGCTACTACTCCAACCGATCGTCGATCGGGAAATACTCGCTGAAGTATTCCGCGCGGCGCTGAAGGACCGTCATGAAGCTGCCTGCACAGTGTGGCTGATTCGACTGAAACAGTTAGAGGCGGACTTGGCGCAAGTTGTGAAGACTGGCAAAGACTGCACAGGTTTGGAAGAGGCGATTGCTGAGCATCTCGGCACCAAACCAGTGATGGAGCTCCATCCCCGATGGCTTTATCACAACACAACCATCGAGGCTCTGTTGAGGAATTTGCGCGATGTCTGGCCCTCCGCAGGGCTTGTCAGTGCGGAGGGTGCGATCATTGCAAACAGTCGGGTAATGCAGCACTTGGGCACGCTCACGGAACTGTGGCAAGCGCCTGAGCTGTTGCGAGTCGATCGTATTACGACGGGCGGCCTTTGCCTCCAGAGTCCGCACTTGACGTTCTCCGTCATGACGCAGCGCGCTGTCTACGACGAGTTCATCCGTCGCAACAACGGTATGGCTGTGAAGTTGGGGCTCACCTCTCGCTTGCTGTTGTGCGAGCCGATTTCTCGCCAAGGTGAGAGGGAGGTCACCGTGGCAACTGCCGAGTCCACCCAAGCGCTTGAGGCCTTCCACGCCCGGACTGCTGAATTGCTGGAGGAAAGCGTCGTCGCGATTAAAGAGCGCAGGCCTCGAAAGGTGGTCACATATACCCCTGAGGCCGCACAAGTTTGGTACGACAGGGCTAGGGCCATTGAGTCGGATTTGCAGCCCGGGCGGTTCTTTCACGATATCCCTGGTTTTGCTTCGAAGATCGCGGAAAACGTTTCAAGAGTAGCGGCCCTTCTGCAATATTTCTGCAATGGAACCACTGAAATTGACGTCGATACCCTGCAGGCCGCTCGGGATATTTGCCAGTTTTTTGTGGATGAAATGAAAGAAATATCCACGCCATACGATCCTATGGAGAACGCAGCTATGTACGGGCAACTGCTTGAGGAGTACCTGATTCGTTATCAGCTGACTACGCGCCGCACGGAAGTGGATATTAACCACCTTAAACAGTATGGGCCGAACAGGATACGCCACAAGGAAAAGATGTGGATGGCTATCAATAATCTTTGTTGGTTGAACCGTGTCCACACTGAGCAGCGTGGGCGCCGCACGGTTGTCGTGCTCCATTGGGGCTACGTCTGACAAGTAGATCGTTGCTAAAGCTGCTAATAGCGGCTTTAGCAGCTCTTTTGGCCATGCCCAGGCGTCCTGTGTCCTTTTGGAAGGGGCGCTTGAGCATATTTCGGATGTAAGTGATTTGATGATAGTTGGTGTTGATGCTACCAATTTTGGAATTTTCTGCGTAATTCCTTAGGCTATTTGGTGGACTACGTCGATAGTCTTGATTAATTTTCTGGGATTGTATGTTATGAATATCAGTAATGTAATAGGCGATGGCTGTGTGAGTGCCAATGATCAGATGGGAATAGCTGATGACTCTGCTAAAGACTTACCAAATGCAAGTGTTAAGTTGCCTCTCCAGGAGGGGTTGGAGCTCAGTTTTGCAAATGGTTTACATTCCTCATGGTCGCCAGGTATGGTGATCAACGCAATAGATCACCAACTCTGCGATGGGCAGAAATTACGATCAATAGGGGAGATCGAGATTCGGTGGATGGCTGAGATTCATGAAGCTGCGGTGAAGTGCAAGCGCAATAAGCGCAAGCTTATGGTTGGAAAGAGGCTGAGTGCCCTTGGAGAACGGACAGCCTCTAGATTCGCAAGCCTGCTGGTCGGTCAGACGTGGCAAGGTGCTCTTGATCGCCTCGCTAAGGTTCGCCAGCCTTACCTGCAGTGGGTCGCTAGGGCGTTCGAACGCTTGTGTCACCACACGGACCCTGATGTGCTGATTGACGAAGAGCATGCCATTAACCTTGCCCGACGCCTGGTCGCAGAGATGGTTGGCCTATTGGAGAACAAACTTGTCCTGGCACGCCTCGATACGGTGCGCCGAGAGCATCAGCGAAAGCGCTCTGTCCTGGTTCGGCGTCTCGTTGCTTTCAAGCGAGCCTTCCCGAAACTTATGGTCCTACGCCTGGACCTTGGCTACGGCAAGGAGCATGCATCTGCCTCAACAAATAGCATCATTTGTGATTGGGAGGCTCTCAAGGCCTTCATCACCGAGAACTTTTCCAGCTACCTGAGCCATGTCGTCAAGCTTGAATATGGGGTTCAGAAGGGTGCTCACATGCATGTGTTGCTGATGTTCAATGGCGCAATGGTGCGTCAGGACGTGACTATTGCCAAGCTGATCGGAGAGCATTGGTCCAACGTGGTTACTTGCGGTATGGGGGTGTACTTCAACTGCAATGCTGCGCCTTATAAGAACAGGTTCAGTCACTGTGGTGTGGGGGTTTTCAACAAGCTAGATGAGGCAACGGTGGCTGGATTTCAGGCGGTGGCCGACTACATCACTAAACCAGATCCGTTGGTAACTTTGGTGATGCCCAGTGAAAAGCGGTTTTATCGTGCCCACCTGGTATTGCCAGAGAGAAGGCGCCGTCCGTGCTCCAGGGCGGCGGCTGTGGCAGCGTAGGCAGGCGCGGAGTCGGAAGGGGTACAACGCCGCCCCTTCCTGCACATGTCAGGTCGGGCTCACGCAGCCCTTCCTCGCCAAAGACTTGTGCCTGTCGCTGGATCAGCTCCACAGGTTCATGCTCATCTGGTTGGTACTTGGGCAAGACCCGCGTGACCATCAGCCGCAGCCTGGCCTACAAGCTCTCGCGTTCGGATCAGTCCAGAAGCTAGTTTGGCAAAGATTCTCGGCTTGCTGGTGGGCGATTCTCTTGAGCATGTACTGGTCAGTGTGTCATTTCCAAGTTCGACGCACTGCTTCATCGCTCATCCATCGGAAAGGGTGCTCGCGCCTTGAGCGCAGTGAATTGGGAAGCACCTCTTCAATCGCGGCTTCGACAAGCGCTCTCAATGAGGGCCCAGGTTTCCCGACTGTGCACGCGTTCACGACAAGATCCCCTTGGCGGTAAATCAGCTTGAGCCGTTCCTGAAAGTACGCCCTCGCTCCGCTGTCCCATGCCTCACGGAACACTTTGCTCCTGTAAAGGCGAGTGGCCTGACCGAGCGAGCATTGATAGGGGATGGCGTTGATCAAGTAAAGCTGGGTCTCGTTCTTATTCCAACACGGAGGCACGAGCAATCCTGCTCGTTTGCGGATGTGGCGCCCAGTGGCGCCGTTTGCGGGCCAGGGTGTGTAGGGCTGCTTGGTCCCATATTCATCGATGTGAGGTGACTCAAGAACCAATACGATGCACGGCACGTCCGTGCGCCTCATGGGGGGCTGCTCTGCCACGAAGGCCCAGTCTCGCAGTGAAGCCAGTTCTGAAATGTGGCCAACGAATCTGTCGGGACACTCACGACTATCAAAGGACGATAGCGGAGATGGGCACACGTTGTACACGGAACATTCGAAATCATCGGAGGTGAATGTTGAGATGCTTTCCATTGACGGCGGATAGGCACTTGCTTGATCGGTATTGAGAGAATGCATGGTTGAGAGGAATGACTTCAAGTCTACTTTTTTGCTAGCTCTTCCCCAGGGCGCCTGCCCACTCACGCTACAAGCTCTACGTTGGACTAATGGTTACCTCGACCTGTTTCGGCGATGGATCCCAGTCGCGCCAAACGCTACCTGAATTTGACTCAGCGCAGCATTGCTATTTGAGCTGGTCCCGACGACCGTTCTGTCTGGCATGCAGGTTGGGGGCTCTGGGCCGAAAATATTTATCGTTTGCGGTCACGGTATGGCTTCATTCCGCCGCCGATAGCGGCCATCCCGGCCGTCCTTTCTGCAGCGATCTCGGTCGGTCCGCGCCGTGCCTCGCACGACGAGTCCTGAGTGAATTTCGGTCATCGAGCCAATAGCCGACACAAGGTTCGACCAACTGGTCTGGGGGCTGAACCGGTCGTTCTTTGCGTGCATGCTTGCGAGCCGACTTCAACATCAGCGGATGTCTACTTACCGCTGCAGGTCAACCGCTGCCAAACGCGAGCGACGCCAAGTTCGAGACGGACAGGCCCCACGATGCGCTGGTCCGCAACCTGTTTCCTGGGCGGCTGAATGAGCCGTCGTGACCTCGCGCCCGCAACTTTGAATCCCGTTCTTCGAGTTGGGGCCCATGGCTGGGATCTGGGAGCGGGTAAGGAGCAAGCCCGTTAGCCAGCGCTGGGCGGCTGAGGCTTCAGAGCGTCCCGACCCTTCTGCATCACCTCTGCCAAGCACTTCTTGAGCGCGACGAGCGAATCTGGCTTATCGCGGTCGAGATCGTCCATGCCCAGCACCGCCCACCATTGGGCGATCTCGGCAGCGGCTGCATCCAAATCGGCACCCCATCTCAACAAGATGGCCAGCTTGTCAAAAGCCATCGACATGAAGGTGCCATTGCGATTGAAAACTTCGTCGAGGTGCTCCGCGCTGATGACTTCCCGGGGGGCGCGGAACAAACCGTCGTAGTCAACATACAGGGAGGCGTTCTTGAGGTCGTTAGACTTCTCGTGGAAATCGGCCTGCAGCTCGTTGAAGGCCTCATGAGCGGCGCCTATGTCGTCCTGCTGCTCGGCCGCTAGTTCGGCCTCGGATTTGGCCAGAAAGTAGGCGTTCGTTCGGTTCTTCGCTGCATGCTTGCTGAAGGCGCGGCTGAGGCGCTTCATGTCTACAGCTTGCCCGCGAAGGACCTCCGCAGTGGCCACGTAGAGCATTTCCAGCTTCCCGCATTCCTCCAGAGAAATCTGGTGCAGCAAAAGCGCACGGGCGACGTGGCCGGCGTCGGCCAGAAGGCGTGCTTCGTCAAAGAGCTCGTCGGCGTTCTGGACGGTCTTGCGGGCACCATCGATGAGGGTTTCCGCGAGGAAACGGGCTTCGGATGTGAGGGGCATGTCCGGATTCTCGCAAACCGGATTGCGAGGCATCGGCCGGCCTAGGTTGCTTCGAACTCCAGCACCGAGCGACGCCCAAAAGCTCCTGAGGCGTGCACACGTAACGAAAGGTTATTGCATACTGGCTGGTGGAAAACCGACCGCCGTCGGCTCGGCATTGCGGGTCATCTCAACCCGCGACGCCCCGACAGCTTCCGATTTCCGGCTCATCTTGCGACTAAGTGATGCGAGGGGGGCATTCCCCTGAAACGAGAGGGGGGTGTTCGCATGACCAACGGAAAACAACGATGTACACACGAGAACCTGACGCGGCCGTAGAGGCCCTCGATGACCGCGCCTTGCTGGCTAGGCTGGCGCGTACAGACTGGGAGCACGACCCACTGTTCATCCCTGATGAGCAGGTCTTTCGCATGTTCAGGCGCGCTCGGGATGCTGAAAACACCAGCCGGGCGGGGATTCTTTCAAGGGTGCTGTCGCGGCGCATGCTGGGCCTCGCCAAGGGCTTCGCAGTGCGCAGCGGCATCTACCCCGGGAACATCGGAAACATCGACCAGGCCGCGGAAGAGCTGTCGCAGTACGTCTGGGAGTGCCTCGTTACGCGACCAGGCGACGCAGCGCATGCCGAAAAACTGTTTGGGCAGTTTTTTAAACGGCGCGCGCTCGATTTTCAGCGCCGTCTGCTGGCCAAGAAGCGCAACCTCCAGGACAGCCTGGATGCCATGGAACGCTCTGACGAGGACGATGACCCCGACAAGACCATTCGCAAGGTCTCTGCGCTGCGCCAGCACGATACGCCAGCTGACGCCCTGGCCGCCCAGCAATGGCACGCGGAAGTTGCTAAGCGGCTGCAAGCTGTGCTGACCAAGCAAGAGCACTACGTCTATACGATGCTTTTCGTCGAAGACATGCCGGTCAAGGACATTGCAGCTGCGCTGGGGGTCACCCCTCGAACCATCAACACCTATAAGAACACTGCCATTGACAAAGTCGCAGAGATGCGGAAGGAGTTCATGCAATGACATCGCCCACCCGCAGGCTATCGCTCGAGGAAGTTCTGGACGAGTTCTTCTTCTCCGCCGACAAGCCATCGCCCGCCATGGTTCTTCGCGCCTGCGAAGCCCATCCTCAATATCGCGAGGACATCCTTGAGTTTGCAGCCCTTTGGTCAGTACACGACGCCTCACCCGAGACCCTAGCTGCAGAGATTGCCAACGTCTCTGAGGAGACTGTCTCGCGCCTGCAGAGCTTTGTACTCAACCGGCTCCATGAACTGGACAACGGGGCTGGGGCAAACTCGCAAGCTGAAGCTGCACGCAAAGCCATCGAGTCGCTCGCCGGGAAACGCCTCAAGCAAGCCGCCGCTGCCGCGGGCCTGGGCGCTTCTGCGCTGCTGTTAACGAAGGTCCTCACCAAAAGCATCGTCGACGTTCCTATCAAGGTGCTGAGCGACTTGGCTGCGCATCTCGATGTTGCGCTTGACGGGCTCCAAAGATGCTTGGGACCAGAATTGGCAGGGACGAAGAGCTATCGGTCGAAAGCCGCGCCAAACGCTTCGTCTCAAGAAACCTGGAAAGCCGCGGTCCAGTCCCTGTCGGTCAGCGACGAAGAGAAGCGACGATTGCTCGCGCTACAGCAAGTCAGGGAGGGCGACTCGTGACCCCCTTCCATAGAGCTAGAGAGGCTGCGACGCTGCTGAGGCACCAGCTGTTCGGCAACGAGGCGTCGTCCGGTATCCCATCGAAGCGAGTCATCGAAGCCACCGAAGACGCTGAGGACTTCGACATCTCGGATGCGGCACCTGACGACGAGGCTCTAGGAACCGCTGATGCTGTTTTGGTTCGCAAATTCCGGCAAATCGTTGTGCGCAACGACGTGCCGAGCGGGGAGCGGGCGTTTCTCATCGCACATGAATTCGGGCACTGGAAACTTCATGACGAAGGCCACGAGGGTTGCCACAAGGTCGTCGATTCGACCTTGAAGCCAGAGGACGGCGATACGTTCGGTTCCCAGAAAGTCGAGGCCTACGGCGCTCGAGAACGCGCCGAACTGCAGGCGAACATCTTCGCCAGAGAGCTATTGCTGCCGCGATCGGTGGCACGCGACCTGTTCCTCACCGGGAAAAACGCGACGCAGTTGGCGCAAGAACTGGACCTCTCCTTGGAGCTGGTTCGACAACAGCTGCTCGACGGATTGCTTCTTCCCGAACCAGCTGCGCCCGGTGAGGAGCAGTCCCAACCCATCACACCGACCGAAGAACAGCTCGCCGCTGCCACATCCTCTGCGACGACTTCACTGGTCGTAGCCGGGCCAGGGACTGGCAAGACGGCTACGCTCCTGATGAGAGTGCAACACCTGCTCGCCAAGGGAGCCAAACCCGAGGAACTGCTACTGCTCACGTTTTCAAATCGGGCTGCACGAGAGCTCGTTGACCGGTTGCAGCAGTTGGGCGTCCAGAATGCTCATGACATCTGGGTCGGCACGTTTCACGCTTTTGGCCTGGAGTTCCTGCGTAAGAACCATGACCAGTTCGGCCTCCAAGCTCGCTTTGGCGTTGCCGACAAAATGGCTCAGATTTCGGTCCTCGAGCCACACATCTACGGACTCGGCCTAACCGCATTCAATCCCCTTGGCGATCCGCTTGACTGGCTTAAAAAAGTCACCTCGGCCATCCAGAGAGCCAAAGACGAGCTTGCAGATTCAACTGAGTTTGCCGATGCGGTGGACCGGTCGGCTCTAGACACTTCGGATGAGGCGCTGGCCAAGCAGTACGACGTCGTCAAGCTGTACAGGTGCTACGAGTCGAAGATGCAAGCCAATGGCAATCTCGTCGACATGGGAGACCTCGTCATGCTCCCTGCCATTGCACTGACTAAGGACTTTGCCAAGTACACCGCAAGCGTCGGTCGGTTCAAGCACATCCTTGTCGACGAGTACCAGGATGTGAACCGGGCCAGCGCCCAGCTCGTGAAGGCCCTTGCTGCTCACGCCAAGACCCTCTGGGTCGTCGGGGACGCTCGACAGGCCATCTACCGATTTCGCGGCGCGTCCATGCGCAACATCGTCCGTTTCGGTGATGACTTTCCTGCGCACAAGACCTTTCGTCTTAACGAGAATCGACGCAGTTTCGAAGAGGTCATCCGCGTCTTCGAGCACACGGGTCGCGAGGGAAACCCTCTGCAGATGGTGCTTCCGCTCGATGACGTTGGTTCGGCGCGGGGAAACAGCGGCATCAAGCCGCGTCACGTGAAGTGCCCCACCGACGATGTTGTCCACGGCGAACTCGCAGCCAACGTCCGCCGCATTCACGGCCTTGGCGTAGCGTTCCGCGACCAAGTCATCCTCGCGAGCACTCATGAGACCTGCAGCACTGCGGCCGACCGCCTGAATGCGGTCGGGGTGCCTGCGCTGCATCTCGGCGACATCTTCCAGCGCCCTGAAGTCAAAGACCTGCTGGCTCTGCTGCAACTCTTCATTGACCGCTCCGGGAGCGGCCTGCTTCGAGTCGCACGCCTTCCAGGACTAGAGCTGCCGCCGGCTGACGTCGAGAAGCTGCTTAGCTGGTGCAAGGCGAATCGACCGGCACCGCTCTCCTGGGTCTCTGCCCCACCCTCCGGGCTCTCGGCAAAAGGCATTGCCACGCTGGGCCAATGGGCAACTGCTTTCGCCGACCTCGACTCGTCGGATTCCCCTTGGGAGGTCGCCTGCCAGTTGCTCCTCAACCGGACGGGCATCCTCCGAGCTCATCTTGGCGGTAGCAGCATCCTCGACATCACGCGTCGTATTGCGCTCTGGCAGTTCATCTACTACCTGCGCGTGCCGGATGGCAGCCGGGCGTATCAGACCGTCGGCAGCTTCATCACTCGTTTGCGCCGACGTCTGCGCATCGGCGATGACCGTGAGCTTCGCATTCCGCCCCCTGAGGCGGACAGCCTCGACGCGGTAGCTGTCATGACAATCCACGGAAGCAAGGGCCTCGAGTTCGAAGCGGTCCACCTTGTGGATATCGACGCCAAGCATTTCCGGATGGGCACCGACTCCGAGCTCGTGCCCCAGGCCTTGCTGCAGTCCATCGCTCCCATTGAGAACTTCGAGGAGCAGAGCGAGGCGTCGAACAAGCTTTATGTGGCGCTATCGCGAGCCCGCGAGCACCTCGTACTCTATGAAACCAAGGCCATGTACAACGCTGAATGCGTTGCGGCCATCACCGGCGCCGCGCATCTACTCGAGCGCATTCAGGGCAAAGCCACCTTGCCCAAGTCGCCGGTTGTTTCCATCAAAGGCAGCGTGGCCGCCCCACCTGCCTCATATGAGCTCGCAGGTTTCTTGTCGTATCGAGTGTGCCCTCGACGGTACTACTACGACTTCATCAAGGAGCTGAGCCCGGCAGCGGGCCTGCACCCAGCTGCCCTGGTCGAAGGCGCGGTCATGCGAGAGCTGTTCGTGCCGTATGGCCAAGGGACAGGCGAACCGCCTGCGGAAGTGGAAAAAGTGCTTGCCTCTCTCGGCCCTGCCTTCAAGGATTCAGTACCGCACTTAAGGGCCTACGCTGACCAGCTGCGAGGCAACGGTCGGAGGTGGCTCGGCACGAACCGCGCCGCGATGGGAAAGCCGTTTGACATCGAGTGCGTGGGCGTCCCGCTACACGTCACGCCGCATCGCACCACCAAATCTAGCAATGGGTCAGTGGTGAAGTTGGAATTCGTGCGCATCAAGCCGTCCGGCAAGTGGTCGCGGCAGCATAAGGTTTTGAAGTGGGTGTTGAAGTACCTCGCCGAAGCGTACCCGCGGCACTCGTTCCAGGGCCGCATCTTCGACCTGAGCACAGGCACTGAAGAGTCCGTCTCCCCGTACGGCCGGCTCCCGGACGACTTCTTCCTGGTGCCGATTGCCCAAGGATTGGCGGCCAGCAAGTTCGAGGCGAAACCCAACTCCTGGGAATGCCCGAAGTGCAGGCACTTCCTGCACTGCCCGGCTTGAGCCGCTTCCGCACCAGCACTTCCGATTTCCAGGCCTTCCTGCGACTTACCCAGCATGAGCAGCGCATCCCGTGCCGCTCAACCAACTGTAAGGAGCAGCAATGCCAACCCGCATTTACATCCAGTCTGAGTATTTCCCTGAGATCAAGTTCGTCGAAGTCAACGACGATGCCACCGTCGCTGAGCTGAAGCACGCAGCCCTAGCGCTGCTGCCGCCCGGTACCGAAACGTCCGACCTGACCCTCTCGGTCGAGGACGATGACGATGACGATGACGCCCACGGCTACGCTACCCACGTCAAGCACCTCAAGAAGGAGCATGGCGTGCGCGTACACCTCCACCGCTGCAAGCAGGTAGAGGTGAAGGTCCGCTTCGGCGCCGAGGTCGTGCACCACAAGTTCCGCCCGGCGACTACCGTCGGCCGCGTGCGCCTGTGGGCCGGAGAGAAGTTCGGCATGGCGCCGGGCGACATCGCCGAGCACGTCCTCCAGATTGCCGGCGCTACCGAGCAGCCTGACGTGGACATCCACATCGGCACGCTCACCAAGTGCCCGCAGTGCGAGGTGGCCTTCGACCTGGTGCCCGCGCACCGCATCAACGGCTAAGGGGCGAGGTATGGCACCGGACGAGCAATCGCTTCGTGCCGACCTCGCGTCGGCGCGCTTTCTCTCTGGCGAAGACCGCAACCGCTGGCAGTTCAAGAAGCTAGAGTGGCCTTTCGTCTATATCAACGTCATCGCCCGCGACCGGCGCGAGTACACGCTGCGCCTGGACTGCAGCGGCTTTCCGACCACGCCGCCCACTGGCACGTTCTGGGACCCGTCGACGAACAGCAAGCTGTCCTTCGACAAGTGGCCCCAGGGCGGCGAGCGTCTGCAGCTAGCCTTCAAGCCTGGGTGGAAGAGCGGCGACGCGCTCTACATCCCCTGCGACCGCGAAAGCATCGTCGGCCACGACTGCTGGTTCGCCCAGTACCCGCAGCTCATCTGGAACCCCGCCAAGGGCATCAGCCACTACCTGGAGGTCGTCCATGAACTTCTTCAAAGTCGCGACTACACCTGCGCCCCTGCTTGAGGTGCCGGCCGCGCTCTGGGCGGAGCTGATGGCCCACCTGCGCGAGCAAGGTGCCGGCGTTCGCGAAAGCGGCGCCTTCCTCCTTGGATGCAAGACCGATGCCGGACGCATGGTCAAGCGCTTCATGCCATACGAGCAGCTGCAGCCCGACGCCTTTAGCAACGACTACGTGTCTTTGAAGGCCGACAGCTTCGCCAAGCTCTGGGAGGTCTGCCGCGCCACCGGCATGACCGTCGTGGCCGACGTCCACACGCACCCCTTCGGCCCCGGGCAGAGCCGTTCAGACCGCACCAACCCCATGGTCGCCCTGAAAGACCACATTGCCCTCATCGTGCCCAGGTTCGCCAAGGGCAACCCGCGCCCGCGTGACCTCGGCCTCTATGTCTACCAAGGCAACCACCAGTGGGCGTCGTACTCGGGTTCCGATGTCGGCCGCCTCCTACGAGTTACCAATGCTGGAGTTTTTCAATGACCGAGTTGAACGCTGATTCCATGCACCGGCTGGCCAAGATGGCGCTGGACGCCGGTGAAGTTGACTCGCCCGAGGAGGCAGTAGCCTTGTTTTCGCGCTACCGCCTGCGCATCCACCTCGGCCACGGCTGGGCCGACACGCTGGCCGGGCAGGCCAGCTTTCTGACCGCGCTGAACACGGCCGTGCGCGCCTTTCTTGGCGGCGTTGAGGTCTACGACGACCTGAGCCATGTCCTTGATGTCCCGCTGTATCGAGGTCGCAGCGCACGGGAAGTCGCCAAAGAGCTCGGCGCGGCGGTGGTCACCTGCACCACGACCGAGCTGCCGACGCTCGTGCTCGGCGCCGCGCCCGACGCCGCTGCACCTGCCTTCTGCGTTCAGCTCGGCTGGGACCACTGGCGCTTCCAGATTGCGCCAGTCGGTGCCGAAAGCGCGCTGACCTGCGTCGATGACAACCCACTCGCCGGCATTGGCGCCGCCGCGCTGGGCGTCAACGAAGCCTTCATGCACGTCCGCGGCGACCTGGTCGAGGCTGGTCATCGCACCGTCGGCATGTCCCTCTGGAATCCGCTGGCCGTCGCAGACTGGCGCGACGATGCACACAAAGGCCCCCCGCTCGCCTATCTGCCGAAGTCCCTATGGCTCGTCGGTTTGGGCCACCTTGGCCAAGCATATGCGTGGACGCTGGGCATGCTGCCCTACCCGGTCGACGGCCGGCCGCACCTGGTGCTTCAAGACTTCGACAAGGCAGCCAAGTCCAACCTCAGTACCTGCTTGCTGCTCTGGGCGGCTGACCTGCTCAAGCCGAAAGTCAGGGCCCTCGCTAGCCGCCTGGAGGCCGCCGGCTTCACCACCGCGCTGGTCGAACGCCGGTTCGGTCCTGGACACCGCGTAATGGTCGACGAGCCGACCACGGCCCTCTTCGGCGTCGACAACGTCGCCGCCCGTCGCGACCTCGACACGGCTGCGTTCGCAATGGTCGTCGAGACCGGGCTGGGCAGCGGCTACCGCGACTTCCGCAACATCCGCCTGCACACCTTCCCGGGGCCGCGCCTGCCTTCCCAAATCTGGAGGGCTGAGTCCGCCGCGCAAGCCGAGCCCGAGCTGAACGATACCTACAAAAAGCTCGCCGACGAACGCAAAGACATCTGCGGGATGACGCTGCTGGCTTCCCGCGCAGTGGCCACGCCGTTCGTTGGCGCGCTGGCGGCGGTGCTGGCCCTGGCCGAGGTGATGCGCCCGCTACACGGCGGCTTGGTCTACGCGGCCCTGGACGTGCAGATGAGAGCCCTGCGCCATCGCACCGGCGCAGCGCCCAGCACCTATCAAGGCCTCCAAACCGCCTTCGTTCAAGCGGAGAAGCGGCCGGTCAGCTCGACGCGGGAGGCGGCGTGAGCAGGCGCGGCTACAGGCGCCACGGCCGCGGCGGCCTTTCCACGGCGGTGGACAACACCGCGCACCTCGCCGCGTCGTTCGGCCCCGTCGGTGCCCTTTGCACGGGCGCGATTGGCTTTGCCGTCTTCTACACGGTGTTGCCGCTTTGCATGATGGCCTGGACCGCCGAGCGCAAGGCCAGCCTCAAGGGCTCGGCCGCTGCGGTCTTCGCGAGCTTGTTGGACCAGGTCATGTGGCACCGCCTCATCTCGCCTTGCCAATGCGCCGGCATCGCCATCCTGTTGGTGTGCTCGGCCATCGCTGTCTGGAAGTTCCTCGACCGAGCCGAGCTCAATGATGAAGACATGACCTTCCTGAGTTTCATCTCTAAAGGCATCGGCCGACTGATGGGGAACTGAGATGCATCCTTCAGAGCTTGTCGACCACTTCAACTGACGCCACAAATTCGTCCGCGTTGGCCACCTGCCCAGCCACTGCAAACAGCTGTCGAGCGTCCTCGTCCCACTGACGGTGCATTTGCTTTTCCAGCTTGTATTCGTCAAAGCGGCGGTAGACGAAAGGCAGCACTTCTTGATGCCAAATCAACTGCGGAACCGATGGATGGCTTCTCGCAAGACCAGAGTTGTGCCGATTGCCGAAACACACGATATGGATGACCAAGGTCTCGTCTTGCCACACACCATGACCGTAGAGGGCCCTAGCAATCTCCTCTACCTGGTGGGCTGGTCGGAATCCACCGGCGCAGAGCACCTTCTGCATGTTCTGGCGCTCTGGGTCAGTCCATGGCCCATTCAAGCCGCACTGCCCCGTCTTCACTTCAGAAAGCACCACCATCGGTCTGCGACGTTCAGCCATGAACAGCGGGTGGTCTGGCATGGGCCGCCGTCGGTTCTCCGCACGAAACGGGAATCGCACCCCCAGCACATCGACGTCAGTCTGCTGCGGATAGGCGCCGTCGTCCCGAGGCCCCTCGGGATGCACGATGAAGTTCGGGATAGTGAGAAAGCCGTTGAGCCGCAAGAACCAGAAGGCGAGGCGTTCGGAGGGGATGCGCATGATTCACAGCATCCATGCCGTTGTTGGGTGTGTCAACAAGCCTCGTACGCCACGTTGTCCGGCGAGCATCCCTTGCGTGACAACGAGCGGGCCAGCTTGGCGTCAGCGATTCGAGCCAGCCAGCCTGGCCGCCACGATCGGAATGCGCCACGGGACTGTCTCTACTGGCAGCGATAACTCAAAATGCCCAACCGCCTCCACATGCGCCCGACGGCCGCTTCCTTCGGCGAAGCTGCCGGATAGGCCGCGTCAGGTCGGGGGACCGCTGCTGGAACCAGCTGCCGCTTAGGTCCCCGCCGACGAGCGACCGAGATCAGCCTGAAGCAGTCAGGATCTCTGAGACGTTCCTAGCGACCACAAAGTGGCTGTGCACAATTTTTAGTTGCCTAAAACTGTCCTCCATCTAGAGTGCGGTCGTAGGAGGGGATATGCACGCCGCAATCGACAAGACAGTTTTTCATCGTCACGAGTCATCGCTTTCAATGAGCTCTGTTACGCGTCAGTTCGCGACGGTTGCGATCGCTCAGGCTCTTTCCAGCGCAGCCATGGCCTTCCAGATCGCCCCCATGGGCTCAGCCTTTGAGTCCAAGCTGACCAACGAAACAGAAAACTCCCTGGCGAGGGCTGCCGATCGCTTGGGTGTCCTGATCAAGGGCCGCGTCCATGAAGAGATCACCCAGATTGGCATGGGTTGTCCGATAGAGCCGGGCACCCTGGCCCAAGACGTCAGCTGCAGCTCTCGGGATCTGCCCTTTGCCACGCCCTATGTCATCTACGGCGTGCGTTGGAATGATCTACCTCCGTTCAAGCTTTCACCCGACGAGGGCAACTGCACCTACCTGGGCAAGTCCTGCAACGTGTCCCAGACCATCCGGTTCTCGACCCAACCGCTGTGTTGGTACTGTCTCTTCAAGGATGCAGAGAAGAAAGCGCAGACCCAAGCGATCGTTGGGTGCAGCAAGACCAAGGGTAGTCTGTAAGGCAATGTGATGACCCGCTCGCACTTCGGCGACTTGCAGTTCCTGCATGCCATGGCCAGTGAGGAGGCAGTACACCCTGGCGCGACCCGCGCCAAGGTGCTGGACTGGCTGGAGTTCGCCTGGAAGGTGTCCTCGCGAGAAATCAAGCCCGACACCTTTCTTCGAGACATCGACAACGCCACGTTGAAAGAGCACTTCGGATGCACACATTGGAGAGTCTCGGACCTCTACATCCTGGGGCGTCAGGACAAGCTGCTTCCGTACTTGCATCATGTGGCGTTCGGATCTGTGCTCCACACAGTCCAGGACTCGTTTGCTGGAGCCCATGCCTCACGTGAGAACTCACCTCCAAGTGGCATGTGTCAGGAAACTGGCTTTGCAAAACCGAGGCGGATCGTGGAGTTCCATACCTATGGCGCGCAGGACGGAAGTCTGCACGACGAGCAAGACAGCCGGGAAGCTATGACGCGCGTGAGCGCTACAGACAGGTGGCCAGATGCTGTGGAGGCGACGCGCAATCTGTCGCGCTTCTATGAAGACCGCGCCCGATGGAGCGACGTCCAGCCCTACATGCAGTGTCTGTTCGAACTGGCGGACGAACGCAATGACTCGTCACCAGGAGAGCCGTACCGTCGCCGCTGAGAGCATGGCGGGGGAGCCCTCCGACTCACTATCCGCCGTTCACTGCGGATTGAGCAGTGCCAGCGCCTTGCGCTTGCCCAGTTTCAGTACTTCAGCGATGCGCTCCAACTGCGCGGCCCGTGGGTGTACCTGGCCGGACTCCCACTTGTAGACCGACAGCGAGGAAGCCCCCAGCAGCTGGGCCATCTGTTTCTGTGTGATACCGAGTGCCGCGCGTTTGTCGATCAACACCTGAGCATCGAACTGGATCTGCTTTGACTTCTTGGGAGTGGCAGTTTCAGCGATCACCTTGGCTTTGGGTGCATCCGTTGCTTTGACCTGCCGTTGAGTCGCTTTGAGCTGGGAGGTCAGAGCCTTAACCTCACGCTTCAGTGCTGCGATCTCAGAGCGATGGCCGGTGATCGCCTTGCGCATGCCCTGGAGTTCAGGCTTGAGCTCCTTGCGAGCCATGCGAACGACTTCAGCGCGAAAGGCATTAGAAAACGTATTCATAGGCCCGATGGTAACTTTGACGCCTTATCGCGCACTTAGAGGCTGGTGCACTGCCGGAATCGCACTCCTTCTTCGTTCCACAAAAACAAAACCGCCGAAGGCTTGTACCCATGGCGGTTTGTTTCAATGGCGGCCAAGTAAGTCGGACTTACTTCCCAGCCTTGTCCGCCTTGCGCTTGGCTGCCTTGGGATCCACCACGGCCTTGAACTTCGCACCCGCCACAAACTTCGGCACCGTGCTCGCAGGGATCTTCAGCGCAGCACCGGTCGATGGGTTCTTGCCCGTGCGTGCCGCACGCTTGGCCGACTTGAAGGTCCCAAAGCCCACCAGCTGCACGGCATCGCCTTTCTTGACGGCGGTCTGGATGGTGTCGATCAGGGTTTCCAGCACCGCATTGGCTGCGGTCTTGGACAGGTCATTCTTGGAAGCCAGGATTTCAACGAGTTCTGCGCGGTTCATGGATGCTCACGTGTAGAAGTTGGAAAGGATCGATTTATAACCCCGCCGCTGACACAGCCCTTGCTGGGACTCAATGCTGCAGTGCACTTCTTGGCAAAAACTCCACTCCCGTGCGTTTCACCAACTCCTGGTAGCTGATAGGTCGACCCACCGACTCCCCCTCGCGGTTCTCTTGCCAATGCGCCCAGGCCCTTTGGGTGGTCGCGTCGTACACCAGCTTGTACAGATAGGTCGGCACCTTCACCCCGTTGGCTCCGATGCGTGGCCCCGCATCCGTGAACACCGGCCCGGTGATCACAAACACATCCCCCTTGGCCCGCTTCACGTAGTGCCGCGTGTCCTGCTCGATCTTGTTCCAGGCGCCACCGTTGTGCTGCGCATTTTGGGGAACTATGTTCGCCAGGCTGAAGCTCTGCGCCATGGCCGTCGGCGTCGGCATGTCTCCCGCCGGCGCCATGTGTCCTCGGGAGTAGCCAGAGTTCTTGTAGTCCTCCAGCTCCGCCCGCTCAGCGCTGGGTAAGCGCGCATCCGCAAAGAACCGTTTGGCCCGTTTCTCATCGGCATCCTCGATGAGCCTGCGGTTCAACCGCTGAGCCACAAACACCGGTGTCTTGGTCGTCCCGGAATGCAGCACCGCAAACGCCTCATAGCAAAGCTCGCGCAACTGCGGCCGGGGCGTGATGGCCGGTGGCCTGCCATTCGCAAAGAACTGCGGGCACTGCGCAAAGGACGTGGGCTCGGGCGTGAGCAACGCCGCACTGTCAAACTGCGGAGACCGCGCCCAGGAAAGAGTCGGGAGAGCAACGCTGGCGAGAGACAGGGCCAGCACAGCCGCCAGGCGCACACGGCCTGGCCAAGAGAACAAACGATTCACAGAAGAAGACATCGAGTCAAACAAAACGGAGCCCGATTGGAGCACCGTTCATCTCTCACTTCTGGTCCGAATGCTCGGATCCCGCAGGGTTTTACAGCTGCTTGCAGCGACAGGGCCCACAAACAGAAAGGGCTCCCAAAGGGAGCCCGATCTGACTGCCGGCCCCTGCGGTTCAGTGAACACTCCCCACGGCACCAGCACCCGCACCGCGCGAAGTGCCACCACCATGGGAAGTCTTGCAACTGCTTCAATTCAACCCAAGCAGTTGGTCTGCCAAGTTCCATGGCGCTGAATTCGCCAAAGGGTGAGGGCTTCTTCATGCATCACACTGATTCGACAGGTAACTCTACCTGCTGTGCCGGATCTTTCGCCCGGTGCACAAACAGCTCCAGTGGCGGCACTTTGATCAGCGCCTCTGCCTGTTCGACGGTGCCATGCAGCCAGGCATCCCAGTCACCCTTTTCCAGCGGCACCACCGTACGTTTGTCCTGCATGTCCGGCGCGCGCTTGGGGTCAGGCCTGTGCATCAGATTGAGAACAGGCACGTCGTCGCAGTTCTGCGTGATCATGGTGTAGCTGGGCAGCACCTCACCCGTGGCCGGGTCGGTCCACTCGCTCCACAGGCCCGCCAGGCCCCAGGGCTCGCCGTCGGCGCGCTCGAACTGCCAGGGGATGTGCTTCTTGGTCCCCCAGTAGGGTTCGACGTACAACTGCGCCGGGATGATGCAGCGCTGTCCCTTGCGCCAAGGGCCGCCATAGGTCCATGACTTGGCCATCCCTTCGCGCCGGGCGTTGACGGTGCTCAGGCGCTTGTCATCCTTGCCAGTGGGGATGTGTGTCTTAGAGTGCGGCGGGATCATGCCCCACTGCCCCACCATCAGCTCGCGGCCCGCCTCGCCCTGGGCGCGCAGGAACGGCCCCCGATATAGCGGGCTCATCTTGTCGCGCCACTCTTCCTCGGGCACGTCACCGAAGTGCAGCACCAGCTGCTCGCGGCCCGGGACCTCGTAGTAGGTACACATGGCAACATTCTGGCAGCAGGGAGCTATACTGTAAATATGTACAGTCTTTGGAGTTCCCCGCTACCGGTGCCGTACGACACGGCGGCGCAGTCGTTGGCCTTGCCCCTGTGCGGGGTGAGCGTGCGCGCGGGGTTTCCCTCGCCAGCTGACGACTTCGTGGTGGAGCGGCTGGACATCATGAAGCTGCTGGCCAAGCACCCCCAGGCCACCTATTTCTGGCGCGTGCGGGGGGATTCGATGCGCGACGCTGGCATTGATGACGGCTGCATCATCGCGGTGGACCGGGCGATCAAGCCCAAGCACAACAGCATCGTCGTGGCCATTGTGGACGGCGAATGCACCGTGAAGTATCTGCACCAGCGCGCCGGCCGCATCAAGCTGCGCGCGGCCAACCCTACCTATCCCGACATCATTCCCCGAGAAAGCCAGACCATTGAGGTGTGGGGCGTGGTGAGTGGGTGCGTGAAGCTGTTTCTCACCTGATCTGATGGACGGAGGCCAGCATGTATGCGCTGGTGGATGGCAACAACTTTTACGTGAGCTGCGAGCGGGTGTTCCGCCCCAGCCTGAACGGCCGCCCGGTGGTGGTGCTGAGCAACAACGACGGCTGCGCCATTGCCCGCAGCAATGAGGCCAAGGCCCTGGGCATCAAGATGGGGGCGCCGTGGTTCCAGATACGGCACATGGAAGAGACCCACGGCCTGGTGGCCTTGAGTGCCAACTTCACCCTGTACGGCGACATGAGCAACAGGATGATGAGCTTGGCGGCGGGTCTGGGGCCTTCGCAGGAGATCTACAGCATCGATGAGTCGTTCATCGGCCTGCAGGGTGTGCGCGGCGACCTGACCAACCGCAGCCACGCCATCCGTGCGCGCATCCACCAGTGGGTGGGCATCCCCTGCGGCATTGGAATTGGCCAGACCAAGACACTGGCGAAGCTGGCCAACCACATCGCCAAGACGGCCGAGCGCAAACCGGGGAGCTACCCCGCCGAGCTGGCCCAGGTGTGTAACCTGACCGCCCTGCCTGCCCAGGACCTGGACGACGTGTTGGCCAGCACGCTGGTGGAAGAAGTCTGGGGCGTGGGCCGCAAGATCGGCGCGCAGCTGCATCAGTGTGGGGTGCATACGGTCCTGGACCTGGCCCGGCTGGACCCAGCCATGGTGCGCAGGCGCTGGAGCGTGGTGCTGGAGCGAACGGTACGCGAGCTGCAGGGTATGCAGTGCATTGAGCTGGATGACGCGCCCGAGCCCAAGAGAGAGATCGCCTGCACCCGGTCGTTTGGCCATGCGGTGACCGAGTTGCCTCCGCTGGTGGAGGCCGTGAGCGAGTTCGCCAGCCGCGCGGCCGAGAAACTGCGCAAACAAGGCAGCCTGGCCAGCCAGCTGCTGGTGTTCTGCCACACCTCGCCGTTCCGCCCCGGCCCGCGCTTCAACAAGTCAGTCGTGGTGCCCCTGCGCCGGCCTACGGCTGACACCGGCAAGCTGGTGTGGGCGGCAGCTGCCGGCATGCGCCGCATGTTCGAGCCCGGCTTCAAGATGGCCAAGGCCGGGGTGATGCTGCTGGACCTGGTGCCGGGCAATGTGCTGCAGTGTGAGCTGGATCTGGAGGATGAAGACCACCGGGACCGCACCCAACTGATGGTGGCGCTGGACACGCTCAACCAGCGCTATGGCAAGGGCACCGTGCATTCGGGCGCCACGGGCGGCACCAGCAAGGGCAAGGACTGGGGGATGAGGCAGGAGAGGCGCACACCTCAGTACACGACGCGGTGGGAGGATGTGCCGGTGGCTAGGGCCTGAGAGTGGCGGCGCTCGCACGCTGGAGATCTGTTTTGCAGCGATTCCAGTCTTTTGCGGCAGATAGTCGGAGTTCTGCTCCGGGGCACGAAGCAGTCATAGAGTCAGCTCATGACTCGGGGAAGCCACGGGCGCTTCACGAATGCTGCTCTGAACCGGCGCGGGTGACGATGAAAGCAGACAGGTACTCGCCGACATCGACCGAGAAGCCATCCTCACGCGGCTGCGTTAATCGCTTTCAATTCTGTATCGGTCAAACTGAACGAGAGCTGCCACCACGACCAGTGCTCCTGCTACGCCGGCCACAGGGTGCAGGACAAAAGCAACTATGGGGACTAGCAGCATCAGCTGCCGCAGGCCCCAGCTGTAGAGCAGGCCGGCCTTGCGTACATACGCAGTACCAGTAGTCGCCCAGCGTTTGCGTTGGGGTGTACCAACGGGCATCCCACCGATGAAGCTTGCGTGGTTGTAGTAGCGCACCGCCATGACGGAAGCCACGAGCGAAGCAAATAGCAGGCAAAGCAACACTAGCTCCATCGCCAGGCGGGGGGTGACATGCGGCCAAGCGGCACTATCAGTGGCCGCCTGGCCCAAAGTGTCGCGTAGCGTGGGAGCGGTGAGAGAAAGCGATCCCATGAGGCCCAATACAGCAGTGGAAGCCGCCATAGTGGCAGACATCAGCGAGTTTCGCAGAGTCTGGACCGCTAGGATCTCAGACCCTGGCTGCGCAGAAATTGCGGCAAACCAATCTTCGCGCAGTAATGCGTGGGCCGATCGCGCCAATCGTTGAGGGGTGCGCCGTTGCGCTACGGCCAGCCAGATCTCGTACGCAGCAACAATGCCCAAAGTGAAGATGACGGCAAGCCAGGAGGTGTTATTCATTGTCCTTTCCTCCTATGAGGTAGCGTGAGGCACACTGCATGTTGTCTGAGGTAGCGCTTAGCAAAAACGAGGTGATCGCCTGGGCTGAGATCAGCATTTCTCTAATCCAGCGGGATTGAGCTTTGGGTGTGTCTCGTCACCCCAGCGCAACAGGACGGCACCTGACATCCACATGGCAACGGCGACGAACCAGAAAGCGTTTACCAGCCCACCACCCCATGCTGCGGCTGCGCCTAGGCCCATTGCACCGACGCCGTAGCCTAGGTCGCGCCAGAACCTATAGATGCCGATGGCCGAAGCCCGCCAACGGGGGTGTGCAATATCGGCTACCGCAGCGCTCAGGTTTGGATAGAGCATGGCCATGCCAATACCGGCAGTGGCAGCAGACAGGCTCCACCACAACGATCCAGCCCCGAGCGGCATGAGCGCGACCCCGGCTCCACAAATCCACATTCCCCACACATTCAACAGGTGCCGCCCCACACGGTCAGAGAGCCTGCCTGTGAAGAACTGCGCGGCGCCCCAGGTGAAGCCGTAGACGCCCACTGTCCAACCAATGCCTGGCAGACTCAGCCCTTGCTGGTGCAGGTAGATTGGCCACAAGGCCCAGACGAGCGCATCCACAAACTTCTCGACCAGTCCGGCCTGGCAAAGGGCTGCCATCCGCCGGTCGCGCCAACTCATCAAGAAGAACATCTCTGCGGTTGATGGATGCTCACTCACTGCCTCGGGATACCGTGGTCGAAACACTGTGGCGCCAGCCCCTTTGTGCTTTTTCACCTCGTCGTGCGCCCAGGGCAGGGTTTCAGCGACGAATGTCCACGCCTGCATTGTCGCCAGTCCTATGACTGCCCCGCCAAACCACAGCAGGCCTGAACGTGGCCCGAGCATGGAGGCGAGGTAGCCGGTTGCGACACCTGCGATGGCAAGCCCCAGGTAGCCCGAGAACTCATTGAGGCCAATCACAAGGCCGCGCTGGTCGGCGCGCGTGAAGTCAAGTTTGGCGGTCTGCGTCATCGACCAGGTCAGCCCCTGATTGACGCCCAACAAGACCGTGGCGAAGACCACCCAGGACCAGCTCTGCGAAAAGTAGATCAGCACCGGGATAGGCCAGGCCACCAGCCAGCCGAACAGCAGCACCCGCTTGCGCCCCAGTTCCTCTGCCAGGCGTCCCGCGGCGAAGTTCATCGTGCCTTTGACAAAACCAAAGGCCACCACAAACGCCACCAGCAGCATGAACGATCCGCGCGGAACGCCGAACTCAGTCTCGGCCAGTGCGGGCACAACATTGCGCATCATGCCAATGGTCATTCCCACCAGCAGCACCTGCAGCAGCTGGTGCAGGAACTGACAGAGATTGGCGCGGATACCGAAATTCATCACCAGCTCAGACAGTTGCTGAGGCCGGGGCCGTGCCACGCAGATTGGCTTGCACGATCTGCTCCATGTCCGCAGGCTGTGGCGGGATATCGGCAGTCAGTGCAGAGACAAAAGCATCCCTGGACATCGAAAGCATGGGATTGAATCGTTTTTCAAAACCGATGGTGGACGCGGGTTTGCCAGACAGCCCTGCACCGCAGCTGCTTCCCGCCTGGTGGCCCGGGTAGATTTCGAGTTCGGCGGGCAACGACAGTAGCTTGGTATGAAGCGTGTCGTAGAGCTGCGCAGCCATTTCACGCTCGTGTCCCGCCAGATCGGGACGGCCGACTGCGCCCACGAAGAGCGTGTCGCCTGTGATGACAAACCAGGGGTCATCACCACGGCGCAGGTCTCGAACCAGCAGACACACGCTGTCAGGGGTGTGACCCGGTGTGTGAATGACGTCCACCAGTACGTTGCCGGATTCCAAGCGCTGCCCGTCGCGCAGCGGAGACAACGCGAAGGTGGCCCTTCCGAGATTGCTTTCATGAAGGTAGTAGGTGGCACCCGCAAGGCGTGCAAGTTCTGCTCCGCCCGAGTAGTGGTCCGCGTGAACATGGGTGTCGATGACGTGCGCGATGCGCACCCCAGCCTTTTCCGCTTCTTGGAGAAACCAGTTCTCGTCACCGGCCACTACATCGACTGCGACGGCCTTTTGAAGACCGGCGCAGCCGAAGAAATAGGAGAGCGTGGCGTTAGCGGCCGGGCGTTGGCGAAAGAACATGGCTATCTCCTGTGTAGGGTTCCGAGGAGGGGGGCTGGCTTTGGGGAGTAAGGGCTGGGACACGGGTCAAGCGGTTGATCGATGCCCCCACGTCAGTGGCCTCATTCAGACCCTGTCGGGCTGGTAATAGGCAACCCGCGGGCGCGCCATTCCGCTACCCCGTCGGCAAGATGGAATGCCTGGTATCCCTTCTTGCGCAGCAGTTCTGTGGCGGCCTTTGCCATGAGGCAGAACGGGCCCCGGCAATACGCCACTACGGGCACATCCTTGGGCAACTCGGCTAGGCGCTTTTTGAGTTCTTCGATGGGAAGCGAGCGGGCGTGCGGTAAATGCGCCACGCTGAACTCCGCTTGGGGTCGGACGTCCAGGACGGTGATTTCTCCTGCAGCGGCCCGGCGCAGGATTTCGCTGCGATCAATACCTTTAAGGTCGGCACCCGGCTCCGCAATCGCCGCCAGCGCCATTTGCAGCTCGACTAGGCGCTCCTCCGCCTCTGTGCGGAGGGTGACCCACAAGTCGGCCACGCTGCTGCTGGTCAGGCGGTACACCACGTACTTGCCTTCTTTGCGCGTATCCACCAGGCGCGCCATGCGCAGTTCCTTCAGGTGGGCACTGGCGAGTTTGACGCTGATCTCGGCCTGGGCCGCCAGGGTCTCGACGGTCTTCTCGCCCTGGCACAACAACTCGATGAGTTCCAACCGCTTGGGGCTGGCAATGGCTTTGCCAATACGGGCAACTTGCTCATAGAGCTGGTTTTTAAGTTCTCTCATGCGTACATTCTAGTGAATATTAGATTGAGATGGGCATTTTGATACGAGCGACTTGGAAGTCTGGGAGTTTTCTATGGCCTACAGCCCTACGGAACTACCGCGACGCGAGGAGCCAACGCACTGTTCGAACCTGATCAATCGTTTCTGACTTCAGGGCAACTGACGAGATCGGGTGGGGAAGGGATGAAGTGGCGGAGATATTTATGCTGACGAGCATCCCCTTGGCGTGCTGAGGTGAGGTTCATTGGCGCTCGACATCCAGAACTTTTCCTGGGGGCGAACTGATCCCGGAACGTCCAATATGGGAGAAAGCAGATGTTGCGCTTAATGGGCTGATTGACCGCAACCAGCCTATATCAGTCGGCCGAGCGAGGATTCAAATTGCTGGCCGTTTCCGCCGAAAACAGGCGATCAAAGCTGCTTCAAATTCATTCGAGCATATTCCGCATGGTTTCAAGCCGAATGCAGTGTTCGGCGAGCAACACCCCAAACTGCCCGCCGGATATCACGTTGTATTCCTTAAGCCGGAAGTCAACCGCCTCCTGCGAATGCGCCCCTAAGCTCGGATGGCACATCAAGAGATCGCCGTCCTCACTGACTTGCAGCCAACGATCTACGCAAGCTAGATAGTTGCTCTCATCGCCGCGGAATCCATGGACTCCCAGTAGATGAGCATTCTGGCGAAAACCAAGCCTATTTGCCTCGCGGGAAAATGCCGATGCCCCTAGCGCTTCGATGATCCGGGGTTTCAGGTCTATGCCCTCGGTTTTAAGAAATCCCAACGACGAGCGGGTGTACTCTCGTGTGCTTCTCAGCCAAGGCAACCTGCCCTTGTAGCGCTGACCCAGTTCTGACAGTAGTTCATCGCGCACCACGGGAAACTGATGCACATGCTGGTGCCCATCTACGTACGCAGGTGAACTTCCGATTAACTTCTCAAAAGCGTCTAGTTGAGCTCGGATTTCCGCTCGAATATCAACACGCGAAATCGTCCGCAGCCAGCAAGACAGGATGAGTGGACCCAGCACGTATGGGCGCATCGTCAGAGGATACTGCGTAAGGTCGAAATGCAGACCCAGTTCTGTCTTGTTGGGATCGCACTCTTGAAGCTGCGGAGCCCACTTAGGCCACGCCGGAGCACCGACCATGCAGCTAATCGCCTGGGCACGTCCTTGCAAAGAAAGTGAAATCGCTGCTGCGCAAGTATCGGAATCTAGCCCGAAATCATCCACAGCGATACAGAGTCTGCGGCTATGCTCAGCTGAACCATGCAGACGCAATTTCGTATTCGCCAACGCATCACACTGGTCAAGCAGTTGTGCCGTGGCATCTCCCGTTTTGTGCTCGTGGGCACTGCTGCTGCTGCCGTGCACTGGAGCGTCGTAGTCATACTTGTTGAGCATGTTCACTGGCGCCCCTTAGTTGCAAACATCCCTGGCTGGCTGGTGGCGTTCAGTGTTTCTTTTACTGGACATTATTTCTGGACCTTCCGTCACGAGAGCAGTTCTCTGGCAAGCTCCGCAGGGAAGTTCTTTGCGGTGTCGGCCTGTGGTTTCTTCGTCAACGAAATGGCTTATGCGTTGCTGCTCTCTCATAACGACGTGCGTTATGACTTGGTACTGGCCGCGGTGCTCATAGCAGTGGCTGGGATGACGTACTTGGCGAGCCGCTATTGGGCGTTTCGGCGCACCCCAAAGAGGCAGACATGACCGGAGTACGAGTTTCAATTCGCCACAGTGTTGTCTCTTGAAGGTGATGCACGCTCACTGCTTGCTTCAAATACGGATAGCGCTCCACAGCTGCAGTGGGGCCAAGCAACCACACGATGTCCGAGCTGCATAGTAACTGCGGCAGAAATGCAGGCAGAAGCAGGTACTTTGCGGCTGATGCCCTGTCAAACAGTCCGGCATCAGCGATTTCTTTGCGCTGGTTGTCCTGCCGATGAAGTTCTGGATCGTCCCACTTCTCGAACACTGCCACAGGCTTACTCAGCCCTGCGTAGAAGGGAAAGTCGAAGTAGTACTTTTCAAGCATCACGACAAGTTCGGAAGGATGATGACCTTCTTTGAAGGCCTGCCCAAAACTACGCATCGAGTGCTGTGGATGTACAGCGAGCCAAGTCAGCACCGAAAGCGTCAACGCGACTCCCAAGCCGGCCACCAGGGACCCAGCAGCAAACTTGCGCCCAGACAAGCGCCCTTTTCCCACATAACCCTGCGCCGCCAACATCGCCAGCGGTGCAACGGCGGGCAGGACATAGCCCAGCAACTTAGAACGCGGAAGCGAGAAAAACACCACGATCACAGCGGCCCAGATCAGCAGCAGGAGCCGCAACGAATTTTGGGTATCTGACGATTCAGCGCTAGCTTTGCTCGCCCGCACTATCCATGGCAGCCATGGCAGAAACGCAAGCGCAAGCACTGCCGGATAGAACCACAGCGGCATCACGTTGTTGAATCCGCTCTCCGTGAACCGCTTGAAGTGCTGCACTACGAAGAAGTAGTCCAAAAAATCTGGGAACCGGTGCTGCATCGCAGCGAACCAGGGAACAGTCAAAAGTAAGAACAACAGCACGCCTGGCCAGTCGAGCAGACCAAAAAGGCGGCGCCACTTCTTTTGCGCGACCAGCCATACCGTTATCACCATCGCAGGCAGAACGAAGCCAATCAATCCCTTGGCAAGTATCCCCAAGGCAGCCATACCCCAGCCCGCTGCTAACGCCCCGCGGAAGGGCTGCGCCTGCTCGGAAAGCAAAACAGAGTGAGCGAGCAGACATATCGTTGCGACGATGCATCCCGCAACGAGCATGTCAAGATTGGCGAACTGCGCTGCAATCATCCAGAGGGGCTGTGCCATCAAGACAATGAGGCCCATTTGCCCGACCCTGTTGCTTAACCACCTCCGGAAGAACCCGTAGCAAGCCAAGCTACCTACCGCGGCGCCGACCAAAGAGGCGAAGCGGGCAGCCCATTCATGGTTCCCAAATAGCCACAAAGACGTCGCTGTAATCCAGTAAAAAAGCGGCGGCTTATGAAAATAGGGCAACCCATTCAGCGTTGGTGTGAGCCAATCCCCTGAGCGCACCATCTCCCATGCAACACCAACATACCGCCCTTCGTCGGGCAGCATCAGTGGACGCATCCATGCAGTGACAGTCAGCCAAACCAGCACCAACACTACGGTCGCGCTGACTACAAGTTTTGCTCGATTTTGACTCTGAGTCATAAATCAGCCGTGGCGATACCTTGGCCCAGTTCGTGCTGAATTACATACAGCGGCCGAGCCTTAACTTCTTCCGCAATCTGTCCGACGTATTCGCCGACGATGCCCAGCGACAGGAGCTGTATGCCAGAGAATCCCATCAGACCGACAACGATGGTTGTCCAGCCGCTGATGACGTGTCCGTACAGCAGATAGTCAACTGTTAGATAAGCTCCATAAAGAAGAGCAAGAATAGCGAGTACAAACCCAATGCCACTGACAGCTCGGAGGGGCCATGTAGTAAACCCGGTCAATCCGTCGAGGGAGAGGCGAATGAGTCGCAAGGGGCTGAAGGTGGTATGTCCGTGCAACCGAGCGCTGGGCATATAAGGCACTGCTGTCGCATCGAATCCAACCCATGCATACAGACCTTTCATGAATCGATTGCGTTCTGGCAATGACAACAAGGCATCGACAACGGAGCGGTCCATCAGTCGAAAATCGCCTGCCCCAGCCGGCACCTTGAATCGCCCGGCCATGTTGACCAGGGCATAGAACCAAGCCGTCCCCCATCGCTTGAACGCGCTTTCATCCGTCCGGTCTTCGCGCAAGGCGTAGACCATATCTTTGCCTTCGCACCAGTGTTTAATGAACACTGATATCAACCCAGGGGGGTGTTGAAGATCACCATCCATCATCACAACGGCATCGCCGTGGGCTGCCTCGAGACCTGCCATCAAAGCGGCCTCCTTGCCAAAGTTTCGAGACAGGATCAACGCACGAAACCCGGGTATCTGCGCCCACTTCGCCAGAACTATTCTGGTCGCATCCGAGCTGCCATCGTCTACCAGAATTACTTCCCACCGCTCGACGCAGGCGTCAAGGGCTTCACGCAACTGAGGAAGCAACTTTTCTAGATTGGCAGCTTCGTTATGGCAAGGAATGACGCAGGAAAGCGATCGGAGTCTGCGTAGCTTCGGTTCAGTGGCAGCTTGAGTGTCCATTTCGCCGATGAAAGTCCGGGAAATCTGAGGGAGCAGACCTAGCGAGGTTTTGGAGTCTACGAACAGTTTCAAGTGAACCTCCTGATGGCGGAGTCTGCAGAAATGGCCAGCGTTGAACCTGACGCACAGCCTGCGATAAGGCATCCGCAGAATATGCCCATCACGGCCCCTGCACCGACGTCGGAAGGGAAATGCAATCCAAGGTACACGCGGCTCCAGGCTATGAGGCCTGCAGCTAGAAAAGTGGGCACCGCCCATCGAATACGCCGAGTGGCAAATGCAGTAGCTGCTGCAAAAGCGAATGCGACGCTCGCGTGCTTGCTGGGGAACCCGTTTGACGCGGCATGCGGTAGCCACTGCTTGCCGAGGCCGATGCTGAAGGGGCGATCTATGGAAAGAAAGTGCTGCCCCAGACTCGCCAACAGCCAAGCGGTCGCCATGGCCAGCAGAACTTGCACTGCGCCCGACTTGACCTGGCGATCTCCAACAAGGAGCGCTCCAGCAAGCCCACCCGCCATCAACAGCGGTAGTTGTTGGGTTGCAAAAAAGGCGCAATACGTCTGCCACTGGGGAGACGAAACTGAGCCGTTGACATACAAAAATAGAACATGATCCAGCGGCATAGAAATCGCCTTGGCCCAGGAGGACAATTTTTGTATGGTCCTACGAATGCCTTAACGCAGCCTTAGCTGTATGTGGCAGCTCATTGCATGCTTATCTGAAAAGACATTCTTGCGACAGCGCGAGTGGAGCTGTCATATCGGCAGTGGGTGATATTCAGCCGAGCTCAATGATCAGGTTCGGAGTCTTCTGTTCGTCGGTGGATAAGCGCTTGTTAATCGAACCTTAAGGATCAACCAGTAGCCTAAGGCGAAGCGTCGGCAAACGCGGCGTATTGATGGAGCATCGTGACTGCGTTACTACCGCCAACTGAAGATTCAGAAGCTGACGATTACTCGATTGCAGACCGGGCTGCCGCCGCCTCGCGCAGTACCTGGGTCAGCGTTGCCGTCAATTTGGGTCTTACTGCCACGCAGATCTTTGCCGGTGTACTGACCAAATCACAAGGCTTGGTCGCCGACGGATTGCATTCGCTATCTGACCTCATCGCGGACTTCGTGGTGCTACTCGCCAACCATCACAGCCGCAAGGAAGCGGACAAAGATCATCCATACGGACATCACCGCTACGAGACCGCCGCGTCTTTGGTCTTGGGGCTGCTCCTACTGGCAGTCGGGCTGGGCATGCTCTGGACGGCAGTTATAAAGCTGGAGCAACCTGAGACAATTCCCCAGGTGCATATGGCGGCACTCTGGGTAGCGCTCGGCGCGCTTGTGGCCAAGGAGCTTCTTTTTCGGTACATGCTCTCTGTCGCCAAACGGGTGAAGTCGAGCATGCTCGTGGCCAATGCTTGGCATGCCCGATCAGATGCCGCCTCATCGTTAGTAGTGAGTTTGGGGATCGTCGGAAACTTGGCTGGCTATCCCATCCTGGATCCCATCGCGGCAGCCATTGTGGGCTTTATGGTCGCCAAGATGGGATGGGAGTTCGGCTGGGACGCTCTGCACGATCTAATGGACCGCGCAATAGACGACGAAGAGATTGCAGCCATCAGCCGAACGCTATTAGCAACGCCAGGAATTATTAACGTGCACGACATTCACACGCGCAAGATGGGCGACATGGTTGTCGTTGACGTGCACCTTGAGGTTGACGCTGCGCTCACCGTTGAGGCAGGTCATGACATCGCTGTTGAGGCCCGTCGACGCGTCCTGCAGCACCACAGAGTTTTGAAACTGATGACGCACGTGGACCCTTGGCGCCGTCCCGACGGAGACCACGACAAGGTGATGTCTTCGAGGCAAGCCTGAGTAGTTGAACGTGAGTCTCACGATCGCCTATTCTCTTTTGGGACATGCGCTCGTCCGGTACCCTTAGCTTGACAGATGCTCTCCCCGCAAACCGCCGCACCTGGCCGCAGCGCAGCTTGTGTGTGGGGGCCACGTGGTCGGTGGTGGTCGCCAGGTCCAGGGCGGGGTTGAGCGTCAGGGTGATGATCAGTGCAGGCATGGGCTACCAGACCTTGTCGGAGAAGCCGGACCACAGCTCGTCCAGGTCGGGAAAGCGCCACTTCTCGGGGTCTTCGCGTGCCACGATCTTCTCGTTGCAGTCCGGGGCGGCCAGGTTCACCACCTCGGGCGGAATGCGCAGGTCGGACTTTGTGGAGAAGAACACCTTGACGATGGGGGGGGGTGAGCGCGGTGGGCGATTGTTCCGTCATGATCCCGATGCGGCCCGAGGTCAGCCGCACCAGCGAGCCCACGGGGTAGATGCCGATGCTTTTGACAAACCCTGGAAGATGCGCGCGTCGAAGTGGTCCTTGGTGCACTCGGCCATGCGGCGCAGCGACTCGGCCGGGTCCCAGCCGCGCTTGTAGGGCCTGTCGGAGGTGCTGGCTTCGTACACGTCGCAGATGATCCATCCACGAGCCGGAAAACTCGTGCAGGTACATGCCCAGGGTCAGGTGTTGGATTTGAATGCGCTTGAGCATGACGGGGCCCCTGGGTACGAGTCTTTTCGACCTACGTCGGCGACGGCTGAATCGAATGAGATTCGTCGAGCGCGACAGATGGTCGGAATGCGGCTGGTACGCGCTCCATCACAGTGCCTAGTTGAGTCGAGGCGCAGCGAACGACAGTCCAGGCGTGCGCGCCAAGGCCCCGTGTCCGCCTGGCAACTTGAAGAACGCGGGCCTGTCCGAGTTTCCGTGTGTGAGGCTCACTGAGCCTTCACCGATTTGGCGAAGGTGAATGAGTATCTTACGTGCTCGATTTCGTGAACCGGTCCTCGTAGAGGATCGCAAATTGGTTCATTGCTGACTTCCAGTTGTTGGCAGCCCGCCCCCAGTCTTCGGTGATGTTGCGCAGTGCCAGCCAGATCAGCTTGGTGGCTGCATCGTCGCTGGGGAAGTGCCCTCGGGTTTTGATGATCTTGCGCAGCCTCGCATTCACGCTCTCAATCGCGTTGGTTGTGTAGATCACGCGGCGCACCTCGGGTGGGAAGGCAAAGAACGGTATGACCTTGTCCCAGACCCTGCGCCAGGCGCCCACGACAGTGGGGAACTTCTGGCCCCAGGGCCCGGCTTCAAACGCAGTCAGCTCGGCCTCAGCGGCCTCGGCGCTCACCGCCGTGTAGATCGGCTTGATGGCCGTGGCCAGGCTCTTGCGGTCCTTCCATGACGCAAAGTCCAGGCTGCCCCGGATCAGATGCACGATGCAGGTCTGCAGCGTCGTGGCCGGGAACACTGCGCCCAGCGCCTCTGGCATGCCCTTGAGCCCGTCGGTGACGGCGATCAGGATGTCATGGACTCCGCGCGTCTTCAGGTCGTTGAAGACCTTCATCCAGAACTTGGCTCCCTCGGTGTTTTCGATCCAGATGCCCAGGATGTCGCGGCTGCCATCGGGTAGTACGCCCAGGGCCAGGTAAACGGCCTTGGAGCGAACCACGGCTTCCTCGCGGATCTTGACCCGCAGCGCGTCAAAGAACACGACCGGGTACATCGACTCCAGCGGGCGACTCTGCCAGGCCGTGACCTCGCTCATCACGGCGTCAGTGACGCTGCTGATGAGGTCGGGCGAGACGTCCACCGAGTACATCTCGGAAAGAAAGCCCTGGATCTCGCGCACCGTCATGCCGCGCGCGTACATGGCGATGATCTTGTCATCAAAGCCCGTAAAGCGGCGCTCATGCTTGCCAATTAGTTGCGGCTCGAAGGTGCCCTCGCGATCGCGGGGGACGTCGATGCGCAAAGCGCCGACATCGGTGAGAACGGTCTTGGCGCTCTTGCCATTGCGGTGATTGGTGGCAGCCCCTTCGGGTTTGGCCTGACCGGGCGCGTAGCCCAGGTGGTGACTCATCTCGGCGCCCAGTGCGCGCTCCAATACGGCCTTCTTGAACTGCTGGAAGATGCCCTCAAGCTCGGCTGGCGTCACCGGCCCGGGGATCAGTTGATCAAGCGCTGCGGCTGAGAATTGCGGCTGCGCCGCCTTGTCCGCTGCTGTGGTTGTCTTCGTCTTGCGTGGCATTCATGCTCCTTGTTGACATGCTATGCCTCACACACAAAACATCTGACAGGCTCGTCGATGTCGAACGAGCACGTAGCGCTCGTTCACAACACCTCAAACCTAGCAGCTGCTAGTGCGTACTCTTTTAGGTCCGTGTCGATCTCCGGCCGTTGTGCAAGGTAAGCACCGATCAAAGGGCTCGTCTCTGGGTGACGCAGGTGCCCCAGTCCGTGTAGCGCTGCCATCTGACATTCCTCCGAAGGTAGTCGCAGTATTTTGCCCAACGTATCGAACATCACGTCTTGCATCTGCTCATCCTCGCCTCCTTTGCCTCTTGCGCGAATGCCGCAGTCCCAATCGTAGGCAAGTGAATCCCACCACATATCTGCAGCGGTCTCGAGTGAAATTTTAGAGAACAGCTGTTCGTACAAGTGGAACATTGACCGAACACAACTCTCACGGATATCAAACGGCAATGCTTGATCCCAAATGACCTCCGGTATCCCACATTGGAGGTTGGAGCTTTGGATCGCCCAGAACCCCTGGTTTAGTTGTTCCGAGGAATAGTTCTCCAAAACCGTATTCGGCGTCGTGAACAGCGCAATGTAGAAGGAAGCAATTTGCGTGGGGTCGAAAGCGACCTCAGCACGCCAGTGCCACGGCTTCGGCGCACCGTTCTCCTGCATCGAGATCGGGACTACTTCGCGGTCGAAGAGAAAGCCCACAAATTCACCAAATGTCGCGTTCCGAAGGTCGTATGGATCGTAGTCGTCCATGAAAGCTTGAAATGGTTGGTTGACGCTTTGGCTACAGCCACCGACTCGCTCCATGACTAGTTTGGGTTACTCATGAGGCGCTTTCGCAATGATCAAATGACCGCTGTTGGCCGATAGTACCCATCCGCGCGGACGAAGCGAGCGTCCGCAGCCAGCCTGAAGCAGCCGTATTGACCATTTTTCAGCTGCATTCGTTCGCTTCATCCCATCCAAAGCAATCACCTCCCACTGGAAGCCCTCGCTTCTTATCTTTTGTGGGACGACCATCAGCGCCACCCCCCGAGCTGCGTTCACATCTGCTCAGACCAAAAAAAGAAGCCACAATAAAAAAGGGACCAGGCCACAGCCTAGTCCCCTTCAACAAGTAGTGGCCAACGCCACATTCGCCAGGCCTCACCCCAGCCTGCACAACTCCATGTTTACCTTGACGAGCTCTGACTCGTGAACCCACCCGAGGGTGGAGTTCGGACCAAACTCGGCGTCATGGACTCCCTTCAACTGCACCCACTCCTGAAACCGCCCCACCACCCGCAAGGTAAACCCCTTCATCAGGATCATCTTGGGCTTGGTGTCCTCGTACGGCACAGCAGTCTCAAATACCCGCGTGCCTACAAACACCGTACGGTTCTTCACCTCCTTGCTCAGCGGCCGCACGCAAGCCGAAGTCTCCGGCTGTGGTGACTGCGCCCATGCGCCTTGCACCAGCAACGCACACAAAAGGCCGCCAGCTAGCAATAGGGCAGGGCAGGTAACTCCCTGGAGGTGCCTAGGAATTGCTTTCGTTCCAACATCTTGAACCTGCTTATTTTTTGTTGTCTTCATTGCATATCTCCTTTCCGCGCCAGTTCAGCGCCCGTGTTTCTGAACACACTCGATCAAAGCCTTCGCAAAATCTGCCTGCAGGGTCTGCAGCGGAATCCCGCCCCGGCTCTCCGCAAACTCATCCAGGTTCTTGAGGTCGTAGCGCTCGCCCATCTTGTCCACCGCGCACTGACAGGTCTTCTTGCTGCTGCCCCCATCAGTGCAGCCCTTGACCATCATTCGTTCCGTCTTGGAGCCAGAACACCCCACCAAAGCCAGCACGGCACCCAACGTGAGTGCTGTGATCGCACCCCTGGACCCACGGATCCAGCTTTGCAGACCCACTAGCTGCGCCCCCGTCATTCCGAATCGCATAACCCCTCCTTGTGTAAAAAAACGCACGCCCAGCCCTCCAGGCGCGCTCATCGTTCTGTTCCCAACTCAAAGCCCTTCACCGCTTTCCACTGTTGGCCATCCCAATCAGCAGCCAGAGCACGATCACTCCCAGCCCGAACCAGAAGCCCAGCGAGGCAAAGAACAGGTAGACCATCAAACACACCAAAATCACCTGTGCCAAAAACGCCATGGTGCTTTCTCCTGTCCAGCCTTAACTGGCCATCACAAACGCCACCATGGCAACGATCAGTAAGCCCCCAATGAACTTGCCCAGTCCTGGCAACACCATCACAGGCCACACCAACCCCTGGCCCAGGTGGTACGCAAAACTTCGGTAGGGCTCATCCCCCCAGTTGTTGGCATAGATCGCATACAGCAGCCCGAACAAGAAATACCCCACCACCACCCAACGACCCCAAGCAAACCGCTTCATGGCAATTCCTCCTAAAGTTGAAGCACTAACCACTCAAAATTCCCACGGAGCGCACAAATAGTGATGCAAACTCCGTAGATGCAAAGAAGGCAAAACCGCATCCTCCCGCGGTGTCTGCCAAACCCACGCCCCCGACCCATCTGCCCGACCCGGGCAACGTTCGCGAAATCCTCGCGTACTGGATTCGGCTACTGCGTGTAGAAAAAGGTTGGTCCCAAGAGCGCCTGGCCCACGAGTGCGAACTCGACCGCACCTATGTCTCGGCGGTTGAGCGCTGCCGCTGGAACATCGCCCTGGCCAACATCGAGCGCCTGGCTCAGGCTCTGGGTGTAGAGCCCTGGACCCTGCTCAAACCCCCAGAGCAAGCGACCAAGCCCGCACGCAAAGCTGCCCGAAAGACCCCTGCCAAAGCTTGAGCCTGCGGTCGAACGCAAAAGTACAAGCCTCTTCATTGCGAAGTCACCGGCTTCCCGTCCCGCGTGAGCGACCCCTGCTGGTACACAAACTCCACCAGCTTCTGAGCCGCCTTGCGCTGCTCTTCCTCGGGCTCGAACGGTCCGGCAAATCCCAGCATCCGGATGGACAGCTTGGGAGCCTGATTCGGTTTCTCCTCGACCACAGCAAACACCAAGTCGGAGCAAGACCCAAACTTCGGAGACACCTGCACCCCCTGGGCCGATACCACCAGAACCTGGAACAGGGCAGGGCAGGCGGTTCCCGATCCGCTTTGCAGCAACAGCACATCCTCTGCCCCCACCGGGGCATTACGCACGATGCTCACAGGCTCTTCCTGAGCGGGTAGAACGGTCTGCCCATTCACCAGCACCGCAGAATCACCCTCCTGAACCACCACATCCCCAAACCGGGTCTTGACCCGGGCCTCAGGTGCCTCCAGTGCCGATTCCACACGGGCAGGGCCCGCATCGATCATTCCCAACCAGGCGGAAGGCGACACACTGAAGCCCAGCTCGGTGAGGACCTTCGTGGCCGGTGCCTGCCCATCCAGCGGCCTGGCGCGTACCCCCTCCACCAGACACGGCATGTTCTGCACACACTGCGACAAAAGCCGCTGACCCAGGGCACTCTTTGGATCGAACACAAACGCCACCAGATCCCCCGTCTCCGGGCTCACCTCGAACACAGCCCCCTTTTCACCCCGGCGATCCAGAACCCCACCGATCTCCAGAAACCCCGAAACCGTCTGCACCGGCAACTCCGGCGTCTCGGCCTCCTTGCGCTGGCAACCGCCCAGCGACCCAGCCAGGCCCAACACCGCTAACGAAACAACCACCAGGCTGGGCGCAAGCCGCACCCTTCTTCTCATGGACTGCATAAAACTCCCTCTCTGTTAGTAAATGATATGTGATGCAAATGCATCAATTGAACGCCAACCAAAGACCATCGGTTGACCGATTGCTGAACGGGCAGGGATGGGGAAGTGGCTGCGAGATCTTTGCCGCAGCTCAGCCGCTACCGTGTGAGATGTTCCATATGGAGCGTGACATCCCTGCCCGTGACCAGCTGACTCCCTGCGCATCTGCGCAAACGCTGGTGCCTTGGTACGATCCCCAGAATCCCAAACCAAGAACCCATCAAGAACAAGTCCCCTGAGTGAAGAACCTGAGTCCCGCCTTCTCGATGAATCCGTCCCCCACCCGAAACTGCTGTGGATACTGTGGTGCCACCAGCTACCACCGGGTGGTCGCACGCGATGACGCCGGAGTCATGCGCTATACCGAAGTCCTGCGTTGCACAGGTTGCGGCCGGGAATACGCCAACCTGCAGGTATGGCGCCAGGGCGACACCCAAGAATCCGTGACTCCCCCCGTTGCAACTGCCCACTGAGCATTCCTGGGCTCCAGTTCGCGTAGAGTGATCCCTGTGCCTAAAAGGTCCTCCTTGGACCCAATCACAACAGCCCAGCACTCATTCCCAACGCATCCCCATGCCCAGCTACGCAGAACTCCTCGCCCAGAAAAAACTCCTCGACGAACAAATCGCCAACGCCAAGAAGGCCGAGTCCGAACAGGCCCTCCAAACCGTCCTGCAACTCGTTCAGGAATTCGGCTTCACGGCCCAGCAGGTCTTCCCCTGGAAACCGAGCAAACCCAAGAAGAAGGTGGAAGCAAAGTACCGGGATCCCGAGACTGGTGCCACCTGGTCCGGCCGGGGTAAGCCGCCCCAGTGGATTGCAGGCAAGGAGCGCACTCCCTTTGTGATTGCCTGATCGGGACTGCAAAAGAGCCAGGCAGCGTCTAGACACTGCCTGACGTACCGCCAGATCACTGGGCGCTCTAGCCCTTGCCGGGAGACAGTGAGATCGCCGAGAGGACGAACCCGCAGTCCAGGTTGCCCTCCACCGTCCGCGCCGACCACACGTTACGACACTCCGCCACCCGTACAGCCGCCTCGTGGTACGGATAGGCCCCTGGAACCAGGCACTGGTTGTGCCCCAATCCCCATCCGGGATGCACCTGGGTGTCCACGACGAGGAGTCCGGACGCCTTCGTGCACACCACACTGCCTGATCCATCCCCCACCGGACTCCAAGGTCCCTCCACCCCCACTACCAACCTCCATTGAGGAGGAGGGCAGGGCCGGCGAGGAGCTCCCCGCACCTCCCTGGCAATCGACTGCCACAGCAGCAGCACCAGACCACCCCGGTGAACCGCGTCGTGGCACAGCGCCAGCAAGTCTGAAGGTGCTTGCTCCCAGACGAGCTGAGCATGGAGCCCCGGCACAAGTCGCTGTGCATGGCGTAGTACCCCAGCTGCACTGGTCACAGTTGGTACTGCTACCCGCTGGCCGGTGAGCAGGGCCACTGCCTGCTGCAGTGCCACTGCCCCCGTGCGATGCGGCGGTGCTCGGTGCCTCACCAGAATCCCAGGAAGCACCTTGGCACCTGGTGCTGAATCCGGCCCACTGCGATAGCAAGGCACCGTCTCCATCACCAGTCCCACGGCATAGCGCCGAACCAGCCCTTCAGGCACCTGCATGGGAAACCCCAGGATCACCTGTTGCGATGGCACGCACTCCCAGCGCTTCCTGCTTGCGATGCAGTTTGCCGCGCAGCGAGATCGGCGCAGGTGCTAGCTCAGCTCCACCCTCTCTATCTCCCTCCGCATCGGAATCCGGATAGAACTCTTCGACGACCCCTACCCCTTCCTCTTCCGATTCCTCGAACTCCCCTAGGGCCAAACCCTGGCGTGCCGCTTCATCGAGCGCCACCTGATCCAGACCCAGCGCAGCCTGTTGCTCGCGTTCCTGCCGTGTCAATGCCACGACCTGGGCCAAGCTGCTTCCCGCTCTCAGCGTCAGATCCACGTAGTAGATCGGTGTGCGGTGCGACAGCGTGGTGGACTTGCCCCGCAGCCGAAGCTCCAAGGGCAACCCGGCCAGCAACCCACCCGACACCGCAAACAGATACCGCAGCCGAGCCGACAGCGTCCGGATGCTGTTGAAGCCCGTCGTCCGAAACACAAAGCTGCCCAGTTCATCGCCACTCATACCCGCCATACCTGCTTCGGTATTCCCCTCAGCCTCCACCCGCACATGCAGCCGTCCATACGGCTTGCAGTTCCCGTCTTGGGCCAGCGGACACACCGCAGGCGAAGGGCAGGGCAGGGACTGCATCCCCGACAGGGTCACCCGCTTGCAGCTTTCTCCATCTCCCACACACAGTGGTCGTCCCGTGGCCCGATCAAACATCGTGTAGTTCGCCCGCAGACTCAGGTCCGGATCATCAAACAGCAGCCGCACCGGAATGCTGCGCAGCTTGGCCCCTGGCTCCTTGCGCAACTGGGCGTCTACGGGATGTGGCACCCACCCCTCCTTGTTCTGGACCTGGCTGGTCAGCGTGAACTCATCGTCCTTCTCCGGAAGACGGCGTCCTGCCTTCTCCACCACCCGCCCAATCGCAATGCGCCCGATCACGGGCGGTGTCAAAGCCAAACCTTTGAGCATGTGAATCTCCTTGTTGAATGTGAACACCCCCAAAACACAACGGGCCTCACCGTCTCCGATGAAGCCCGTCTGGGGATGCGTGTATGAAAATGAATTGAATGAACCTGGGCCCCGATGTTCCCGGCCGACCTTCAGGTCTGCACCAGAAACCTCCGACTCCCTGGCTTGGTCACCGTGTAGGCCTTCACGATCTCCGGCTGCTCCTTGGCCAGCCGCGCTGTATCCAGCTGTGTCCCGTCCCGGCTGCGTTTGAAACTCACCTCACCGTTCTCGAACACCGCCCGGCTCGAATCCCCCATGCGCTGCTGAATGGTTTGCTTGAGTTGGGCTTCCAGCGCCGTGTTGGTGGCCAGCACCTCCCGCACCGCCAACAGGTCTGAGAACACCGCCCCCATCACCAGGTCATGCTTGAGGTTCAGGGTGAAACCCGTGTCCCGGGGATACAGCGCCCGCAAAGCCCGGTCTGCCGAATCCGACCCATCGGCTGGCGGCGCCTGGCCCCGTTCCACATAACCCCAGAACTCCCGCTCCAGGGTGATGAGCTGGGCGATCAGCTCCTCATCCCGCTCGATGCGAAAGATCTGCAGCTCCTGGCCCCCGAGCAACACCGCCACGTCCGCAGCCTGTTTGCCCGTCACGGCCAACTGGTGCTGCACCTGCAACTGCACATACTCCGGCACCCCATCGCGCCAAAGCCAGGCCCCTTGAATGCCTGCGGTCTTGCACTCAAGCAATTGGACATCGGTTGCCCCAAGGACCTCCCGGTCGATATTGGCCAGCATCCAAGGATGCTCAGGATGCTGCAGCACCGCATTAATGCGCCGCACCCGGTTACCCGTGCGGCGCGTGTAGTGCGCCGCCACGATGGGCTCCAGGAGAGATCCCCAGTACATCGGACTCAGATCGTCCGCACCCCCATCCCCCGGTGGGGCGACAGGCGCACGACCGGTCTTCTCCATCCAGAGCTCCAGTTGCGACTGGTAGGGATTGAGCCCCACCGCCGCCGCCGCATCCGAACTGCCAATGCCTCCTTGGCGGACCTGCAACCACTGATCGCGATCCAGGTCCTGGGTCTTGACCAGCCTGAGAGCTGGGCGGGGTTTGGTGGAGGAAGTCCCCACCGGTGAAACAACAGGTTGAACCATGCTGACTCCTTGAATGTGAAAAAAACGAATACCAGCACCGCCCCCAGAAAAACAAAGACCCCGGTCCACTGAAGGAGCCGGGGTCTATGCCGTTAAGGGCGATGGAGGTGAATGGATAAGGCGCGAGACAAAAAACAGGATGTGCCGCCAGAACGGCAGGCACCATCACGACGCCAACTGCAAGGCCTGCTCCAGAGCCCGCTGCTTGAGCGTGGCCCCCTGACCAAACCAGGCACTGTCCAGTCGGTACTCCTGACTGCGCGCCCGGCGCTCGTGGTCCACAAACTCGGTGACGGCGCACAAGAGGCCCCAGGCCGTGCCCTTGGCGGCTGCCAACTCCGCGCCCCGGCCCTGGCCCTCGTACATGGCCTGCACCTTCTTGAGGGCACGTTCGTTGGTCAGACCTGCAGACGCATCCGCATGAGCATCCGTCTGGCACAGCACCTTGAGGAAGTAGTTCATGGACTCATGGCTCTTGACCCTGCGCTCGGACAAGGTCTTCATGCGGTACATGAAACCGTCCCACTGGGAGACGGCAATCCCCAACTGCTTCTTGACCGCCTGCGCATCAAAGCTGGTGCTGTGGGGCACCTTGATCGCGCTCGATGTTCCGGACAGCGCAATCGAGAGGGTGTTGTTGCAAACCACGCGCACCGTCGTCGGTGTGGCCGTGGTGGCCAAAGTCCCGTCGCAGGACGTGGCCAGCAGCAGATAGCCATTGACCAAATCGTTGCCCTTCAAAGCTGAGGACTTGCCAGTGCGAGCCAGAGCCCAGAACTTGCGCCCGGCCTTGAGAACCCCGGCCGTCTCCAGCTCATAACCAGAGACTTCCGTCAGATCCCGGTAGAACTCCAGTACCTGCTTGGGCTGCACCACCTGGTAGCGGGCGCTGACCACCGACAGAGGAGCTTTGGTATCGCTGCGGTACAGCACCTTCTGATCGGGGAACTCCATGGGTTCGCCATAGAGGTCCGAGACAGAAGAGGATGTACCGACTGCAGAAGCAGATTCCGTGGCCATGTAGCGCACGGGGGTCTCGCGGATGGTCCAGTCCATGCCCGCTTCACGGGCCCAGACATCGATGGGTTGTTTGGCGGGCAGTTGCTGACCCAGGTTGTGCCAAGGGGTCTCACCGACATAGGCCATGGTTTGAACGAGATGTGCCATTGAAATACTCCTTGAAGAAATGGAAGAAAGAACAAGAAAACGAAAGACCGACAACACGAAAACCACCCACCCATAGCTGCGCCACTGCGTGTCTCCGAAGAGCACACGGCTGGAACAAGGAACCAGGGCAGGGGAGTGAGAGAGGAAGAGAGAAAGGAAAAGCCAAAGAAGCGCGAGGCCGAGGAGTCAGCAGGACGAGGACCGCCGAAACACCTCACTCGCGTGGAGGGCCAAAGGTGTGGCCGCATTCCAGGCAGCGGTAGTTGGCGAGGCAGTTCTGATCGACGGCTTCACCGATCTTGCTGCCGACTTCGCAACCGATGGCGCCGCCCACCAGGCCACCGAGGGCGGCACCGGCGAGACCGCCAAGGACTGACCCTGCAGGACCGGCGAATGCGCCGAAAGTAGCGCCCAGTCGGGCACCGCGCAGTGCACTGGCGGCACCACTGGCAGCGCCTGCGATAGCGCCGACAGCGCCACCAGCAGTGCGACCGAGATCGCGGGATTCCAATCGTGGGGATTGGCATTGGGGACAGGTAAGCATGGAAATCTCCTTGAAAGAACATGCGTGTTGAAGAACCAGGGAACCGAGACATAAATACCAACCGGCAGCCCCAAAAAGCAAAAGCCCCGGATGCGTGAACACACGGGGCTGAAGAGGGGGCAGATGGCTGAGCCGAGAAACAGAAGGACAGAAAACCCCGACCAAGACGGCATAAAGCCCGGCAGCTCGAAATGAGCGTGCCGGGCTTTATGGAAGTTGAGCCGCTGCCAAAGGGCAGATGGTGGTCAGGTCACTGGGGTGATATGTGACTGAAGAAATTTAGGATCGAGGAAAAAGACACCTCCAGGGAGATGTGAAGAGCCATTGAAGCGCATTGCCAAAGGGTCTCAAGCCGCGGTGGGCTGCGGTTGGACGCTCGATGAAGGCCCCTCCACGCTGAGGATGCATTGCCGCACGGAACGCATGATGGAGATGGTCTGCATGGATCGATCCTTTGCGTGGATGGCAAAGCAATGGCGGCCGTACTTGCCCTGGATCACACGAATCTGTGCGTCAGATGCGGGAGGCTGAGGAGTTTGCTGTGCACTGTGTATCAGGCGTTTGATCTCGAGTTGATCGGGGTCTGATACTGATTGGCCTGGCTGATGGCGGTGCAGGATCTCTCGGTAGAAGAGGCTGGCTTTGTTGATGCTCGGAAAGTCTTGGCCGTCGATGTGGACGGGGATTCTGGATGGCATGGGAACTCCACGGGTCGCGGGGACCGTTGTTGTTGAACAAGTGGAGTGGCCCGGGCTACTGTGAACCACTCACAGTATTGGGGGGCTCTTGAGCCGCGTGACTCGTTTCAGAGGGTTGCTTCAGGCTGGTTGCCGTCGCTCAGTTTTGGCCTGCCAATGTCGGTAGTTGCCGATACCCGACCTTCGTTCACCATCCTCGACTGGCGCCAGAAAACATAGGGTAACGTGCACCTGCAGTCCTTCTAGACGGCGGATCACGGCTCAAAGGGGGCTCTGAGCTGAGTGCTATCTCGCCCTCAGAGTCCTACCCAGCGCAAAAACCGAATTCGTAACATTTCCAGTAGGGAGCTGCCGCTCTGGATGGAGTGGGCGTCTTTTGGGGGCAGGCGCTGACGGGCGCAGTCCTTCCTTGATGTCCCCCTTTTCAAGATGCTCTCTCACCACATCGGCCAGAGAGACGGACTGCAGATAGTCATCCACGGTTTGATGGAATGCTCGCCACAGATCATGGGTTATTGCCCCTTGCCGGGCGTTCATCGAGTCACGCTCGCAGGACACACCTCTTAGTTCCCCTTGCTCGGAGGCCCTTGCGATGTCGGCAACGGTGATGTCGGACGCGTTCCGAGCCAATTTGTATCCACCACCTGGCCCTCGCGTGCTCGCGACCAGTCCTGCTTGACGCAGCGCGCTGAACAGCGTTTCAAGGTAAGACAGTGAAATACCTTGCCGCTTTGCAATGGTAGACAGCGCAACGGGCCCATGGACGTCACGTACAGCGACATCCGCAATAGCAATGAGCGCAAACCTGCTTCGTGTCGTCAGACGCATGCATTGCTCCCTTCATGGTGCTGTTTCACGGTATCAGTCTGATCGTTGTCTAGTACCGAATCACGCATCAGTACAACCCTTCTCTACCATTCGCAGAATCCTGGCCATCCCGATGGCCTGCGCCCATTCCTGGGCTGCCAGGACCGTGGTCTCGCCCTCGGAGGCTGGGCGGGCGGGTTTGACTTCAACATCGAACGTCTCGTCTGTCTTGTTCGTTGCCACCTTGACGCTTGCACCAAGAAGCGGGATATCGATGGCCGGACGCGGACCTGCCGCACCATCGACATCGATGCGCAAAACACAACCAGGAAGGAGGTCGTAGCTCCACTGGCGTTCGGGGTGGGCTTCTTCGCCAATCGCGTTCATGGAGGCAAGGCGCTGGTCTTGGGTCATGTCCAGCGGGTCAATGGCAGGTATTTCGTGCTGCGGGTAGCCATCCATACACGCAGCGCTCGAGAACACGGCCAACATTGCAAACAACAGGCGCCAGCCCTGCCACGACGTCTTGCGGCAAGTGCCAGTCAGCATGATGCCGCTGGACAGTTGCAGTCTCACGATGGCATCTCCTGCAGGGCCTCAGCCTTTGCTGTCTGGGGAACGCGTGTCGCCAGGATCTTGTCGATGGTCTTGCCATCCATGTCCACCACTTCCAGCTTCCAGTCCTCCCACTGCACGGTGTCGGTCACCTTGGGCAGGCGGCCGGTCAGCAGCATGATCATGCCGCTGAGCGTGTGGTAGCGGCCGCGTTCCTCTTCGGGCACGGCATCCAGATTCAGGCGGTCTTTCAGCTCGGGCACGGGGATGTGCCCGTCCAGCAGCCAGCTGCCGTCCTCGCGCTGCAGCGCCCACGAGGTCTCGGGGTCGCGCGGCTGGAACTCGCCGGTGATGGCCTCGATCAGGTCCTGCAGCGTGACGATGCCCTGCACCTCGCCGTATTCGTCGATCACAAACGCCATGTGCACGTCCGACAGGCGGAAGTTGTCCAGCAGCTCCATGCCCGTGATGGTCTCGGGCACATACAGCGCCGTCTGCAGCGGCTGGTCGGCCAGGCCGCCGCGCGCCTTGTCGCGCAGCGTGCGGGACAGCCATTGGCGCGCATTGATCACGCCCAGGATGTTGTCCATTCCACCGCGCACCACCGGGAAGCGTGCGTGGTCGGACTCTTCGATGCACTTCAGGTTTTCTTCAAACGGAGCATCGATGTCCAGGCACACCACATCGCCGCGCGGCACCATCAGCGAGCCGATCTGGCGGTCGTCCAGGCGGAACACGTTGCGCACCATGGTGTGCTCGTGCGACTCGATCACACCGGCCGTCGTGCCTTCGACCAGCATGGCGTGGATCTCTTCTTCGGTCACCGGGCTGCCGCTGGTTTCCTTCACGCCCAGCAGGCGCAGCAGGGTGCGCGTGGACGTGGACAGCAGCAGCACAAACGGCTTGGTGGCCAGTGCCAGAAAGTTGATGGGCCGCGCCACCAGGCGCGCAAAGGTCTCGGGGTACGACTGGCCGATGCGCTTGGGCACCAGCTCGCCCACCACGATGGAGAAGTACGTGATCAGCACCACCACCAGCCCGGTGGCCGCGTAGCCGCCGTAGGGCAGCGGCACGCCCAGGCGCTCCAGCCACGATGCCAGCGGCGCTGCCAGGGCAGCCTCGCCCACGATACCGTTCAGCACGCCAATGGACGTGATGCCGATCTGGATGGTGGAGAGAAAACGCGTGGGGTCTTCGCCCAGCTTCACGGCAGCGGCGGCACCGCTATCGCCCTCATCAATCAGCTTTTGCAACCGCACCTTGCGGGCCGTGACCAGAGCGATCTCTGACATGGCAAACAGGCCCCTGAGACAGATGAGGGCAAAGAGTATGGCAATTTCCATGATGGAGTTTTTTTGCGGTTTGCATGGTCGCAGCCACTAAATCGATGTGGGTAGCGCCTTGGCAGAGAGGGACAGATGAAGCAGCGGACGTGTCTTGTGCTGAAGCTCAGGAACAGCAGAAGACCATCAAAAAGGGCGGCAGCGGGTGACACTGGCCCTGCGCGCAACTGCGCGGTGCAAAGAATCAGGCGAGGTAGCCTGTCAGCCTGGGCGGCTTGTGGGGTGGATCGACGACAGCAGACAGCACTGGGGCGGCACCTGTGGAAGCCACATCCTTCGTGTTGGTGCCGCCTGAACTGGTTCGCCGTTGCGGCTCCAGCTTATCCGGGAGATCGCCCTTGTCGTCCATCAAGGCGTGGTCGTCCGCGTCAGAAAAGGCGAGGGGTGTTCCTGGGCCACTGGGCGTACTGCGCTCCACTACCTCGGTACCCTGCGGAACAGAGACGGGCGGATTCAAACCGGCGGCAGACAAACCCACACACAAAAGAAAGTGGAGAATCAAAACCGCGATGAAGCGCCGTAGCATGGTGCGGAAATTATAGAGACCACTCGGCTGACCCCTGGTGAGCCTAATGTGGGCTTAGGATGAGCGCAGAGCCCAAGCAACCTAGTGCATCTGCACACTACTTGGATTCGCGTCCCATCAGGAGTGCGTTTTCAATTCGAATGCGGCTTGCCTCGCGGAGCCTCTGCATGCCCAAATCGCAAGCCATTGCCATCACAGATTTTCGTTCTGAGAGCCCTCGGTGCAACACCCAGCGGGCAAGCGACAAAGGCTACGCCGTACAGATTTCTTCGACGCTGCGGGCGCTGTCATCGTCCGCTGGACGACGGAAGGGTATTTCCTCACACGGCTCAATTTCACGAGGCCAGTAGAAGGTCCCACCGGTTTCCTCTGTGGTTTTAAAAAGCTGTTGCGCTACCTTCACGATCCGTTCCTGAATTCGACTATTCGTGACCCTCTATAAACGGTGAGTCGCGGCAGTGCGGCTGCTGCGCTAAAACACATCTGTATTAGAGGTGACACGTGCGAGGATGGAGCATCGCCCGATGCCTGGTGGCAGGCAATCCATTCCGCATGGAACACTCCAATGTTGACGGCGGGATTCAGTGGCAGATTCAACCGGTCGATGCCGCACATTCGCTGAATACCTCAGCGGGTGTGTGGAAGCCTGGTGTCTTGAGCGACCTCTCATTCAATGGTCTCGCCATGGCCTTCAGCCGAAGCTGTGAGAGGTCCGAGAGATTCATGCCCTTGGGCATGTGCTACCTGAGTAAGCAGTTCGAGTTTGCGTTGCTTCCGCCAGCACTACGTGCCTCGGCCCCGCATACAGCACCTCATCCGTGCCGCCTGCGGGGCGCCTCAGGCGCTGCGCAGAGCTCGGCATTCTCATGCTGCTGGTCAGGAGCGCTCTTCCATGACATAGCCCATGCCTCTTACCGTGTGGAGCAATGGCTTGTCGAAGTTCACGTCCATTTTTGTGCGCAGCCTTCGGATTGCGACTTCCACAACGTTGGTGTCGCTGTCAAAGTTCATGTCCCACACCTGCTCGGCAATCTCAGTGCGGGAAAGCACTTCGCCCTTGCGGCGAAGGAACAGCGCTAGCAGCAGAAACTCCTTGGCGGTCAGCTCGATGCGCTGGCCCGCGCGCGAGGCCTTCCGCCGAATCAGATCGAGTTCCAGGTCTGCGAGGCCCAGCACTGTGGGTTCCCCTGCATCCCGAGCACCATGGGTACGGCGCAGCAGCACCTGTACGCGGGCGCACAACTCCGAGAATGCGAAGGGCTTGACCAGGTAGTCATCTGCGCCGGTCTGCAGTCCTCGCACCCTGTCTTCAACGCTGACACGCGCCGTGAGCATGAGCACGGGGGTCTGCCTGGTCTTGCGCAAGGCCATCAACAGCGTGAACCCGTCGATGCCTGGAAGCATCCCATCAAGAATCACGAGGTCGTGTGCACCCTCCAGAGCCATGTGCAGACCATCCACGCCGTTGTGAACCACATCGACGTTGTAGCCGGCTTCGCCAAGTCCTTTGCGCAGGTACTCGGAGAGCTTGACCTCATCTTCAATGAGCAGGATTTTCATTCAACGATTTTCCGAGATATCGGGCTTTTGCAGATCAATAACTTGTAACTCCGGTGCGCGCGCCCGGCTGCGATCCGCGCCCGGAGAAGGTCCTGGTGCCGCACAGGTCAACTTAGCTAGGGGCGGGCTCAAAGGCCAAGCTGCCGCTGCCACCATGCGGTGGCGCGGCAGCGCTTTGGGGTCGCCTGATCAACGACTTCTCTTGTACTCCACGAACAGGCTACCAGGGAGCCTTATGCACTTGAGACTCAATCACATACCCTGGCTTCCGCCGCCCTTGAAGCTGCGCTCTGCCGCAACATCCTGGGTGTCTCGGTACAGGCCAGGGAACACCTCCTTGAGCATGCGCCCGTCTTCGCCATTGACCGCGACCTCGCCCTTGGCGATGGCCTGGGCCAGCTCTTCCTTGACCTGATCGCGCGTCTTCGAGGGGCCCGCAACCAACCGCTGGGTCGGGTATTGCCCGGGAGCAACTTCATTGAGCTTGATGCCGGACTCGCCAGCGGCGAGCATCTCGCCGCTCTGGATGGCCTGGTTCAACTCGCGGAGCACCTGGTCACGCGACTTGGAGGCGGTGGGGGCTGGTGCTGGAGGATATGCACGGGGATTGATCTTCCGCATCGGCAAGCTGGCCTCGCCGGCCGAGAGCATGGTGCCGTCGCGCATGGCCTGCAAGGTTTCAGCGCGGACTTGTTCGCGGGTGAGCGGCGCGGCCTGCTCCGAGGCGAATGCCGGTGCAGCTGCGAAGGATGCGATCAACAGTGCGGTGGTGAGTTTCATGGTCATACCTTTCAATGAAAGAATCTGCTGGGGAATCTGAGTTGAGAGAGCGCCGCGGGGGCTGTTGGCTCGCCTCAGTCGACCTAGTGGTGGCGGCTCATTGGCCGTGCCGCGCATGCGGTGCGGTGCTCGGATCCAAAGAAAAGCTCACTGGCAAAGATCAGGCTGAGCAAGTCGATTGAGCGACGAAACTTCATGGTGTTCTCCTGGTGGGCCAGCCGCGTTGTCGGCAGCCGGGTGGTGCATTTCGCGAACCACGGAATGAAGTCTAGAAAGCACGCCCTGCTCGGGCACTGACTGCCAGATTACGTTTGTGTCAGCTTTGGCGGAAACAATGGCTTTTCATCGCAGCCCACGCATTTCTGCGGGCCGCTGATCTAGAATCTGGCGACATGTCCCGACGCCTGTGGTCCATGCTCCTGTTGATTGCCCTGCTGTGGCAATCCGTTGGCATGGCCAGTCCCTTTGCGGTGGCCCAGCGTGCGGAGCAGTTGACACACATGGTGGTCCACACGCAGGACGTGGACCATCATCACCATGCCGACAAGTCCCTGCATCTTGAAGCCTCTGGCGGCCTGGACACCCATCAACATGCGGACGAGGGGATCACCCCCGCAGCCTTGTTGTCCAGTGCTTCATGGAGCATTCCCAGCGTTCCTCCATCCAGCCCTGCGGCTCCTGCCGCTTTGCGGTACAGCCCCCCATCTCTTGAAGGCCTTTTAAGGCCCCCATCAGCGCTCGCCTGAGCGTTGGCGACTGACAGCGACCTCCGCCTGTCTGTTCGCCCTTCGCGCCTCACCTCTCTTCTCCTGACGTCCTTGGCATGTCCATAAGCGTGTGCTTTGCGCGCGCCTGGCTCGGCCTGCCTGGTCGTCCGATACCAAGACCCGCTTTATCGCGCGCCTTGGAGCTTTTGTTCGCTCTTTTTTTGGAAGGCACTTCATGAAACTACCGCTTTGGTTGAGGCGGCTCACTCCGGCATTTCTCATGCTCATTCCTCTGATGGCCGTCGCACACGGCATATCAGACGAAGACAAGCAGCGCATGCTGGATGGTGGTTATCTTCAGTACATCGGTCTTGGCGCGAGCCACATGCTCACCGGCTATGACCACTTGCTATTTTTGTTCGGGGTGGTGTTCTTCCTCACCTCCTTCAGGGACGTCGCCAAGTTCGTCACGGTGTTCACGATTGGCCACTGCATCACGCTGATCTTTGCCACGTACTTCAAGATCACCTGGAACTACTACCTGGTCGACGCCATCATCGCGCTGAGCGTGATGTACAAGGCGTTCGACAACAACGGGGGGTTCCAGAAGTACTTCAACGCGAAGTCTCCCAACCTGTTGGCGGCCGTGTTCGGCTTTGGCCTGCTGCACGGTTTCGGGCTCTCGACGCGGCTGCAGCAGTTGCCGCTGGGGGACGACAACACCTCCATGCTGCTGCGCATCCTGAGCTTCAACCTGGGCGTCGAACTCGGCCAGATCGCAGCGCTTGCCGCGATGGTCGCTCTGCTTACCTTGTGGCGCCACAGGCCGTCGTTCAAGCGATTCAGCTACGTGGCCAACCTGGGTCTGTTTTATGCCGGTGTGTACCTGCTCTTCATGCAGTTGCACGGATACCAGCACGACGTCGATCCAGACAGCTTCCGTTTCCCCGCCACCGAGCACCGGCACATCCATGAAGATATGGATATCCAGAACTCGACTGACAACAGTCGCAACACCCTTTGATCCGTTTTTCAACCACCCTAAAGGAAATCACCATGAAGTACATCATCGCCGCCGCCACCATCGCATCCGGCTTCACCTTCGCGGCTCCAGCAATGGCCGCAGAGGGCAGCAGCTGCCATTTCCACGGCAACAAGCCCACGACCGATACGGTTGTGGTGGGCTGCGCCAATCAGCGCAAGGATGCCCTGGTGGGCAGTGGCAAGCTGGACAAGGGCTGGCAGGCCATCAAGAGCGAAAAGGCTGAGCTCATCGATGGAAAGAAGGGCAAGGAATGGCGCGTGACCTACAGCAATCCTGCTGAGCAGGACAAGAGCAAGGCCAACCTCTACATGTTCTTTACCCCTGCAGGCAACTTCGTTGCCTCGAACTTCACGGGACAGTAATGTCCAGGGCCCCCGGGCAGGGAGCGGGGGCCCGCTCAACCGACGAACACCGGGGCCAAGAATGCTGCCGCTTGGTCAAAGGTATTTCGTCAAATCCTTGAACTCCGCGATGGAGGCACGTGCCGACGCTGCGCTTGCGCCCACAACCTGGTCCAGGCAGTTGTCGAGGTGATCGTGGATCACCACTTTCTTGGCAGCGCTGATCGCGCGCTCCACAGCATGCAGTTGCTGCGCAATGTCACTGCAAGGGCGATGGTCCTCGATCATGGCAATGACGTTGGCCAGATGGCCGTGCGCACGCTTAAGGCGTTTGACCACGTCGGGATGACTGGCATGTACATGATTTTCTGTCATGAAGTATCCTATCCCCCAGGATACGTTAAAGTCAATATTACAACCCTCGCTATGCCGTGATTGCAGGCGGATGCGAAAGGGCGTTTCTCGAAAGGCCACGCATGTTGGACGTGCTCGCAAGCCGGACTTATCGGCATTTGTTCTTCGCGCAGGTGATTGCGCTGCTGGGAACTGGCCTGGCAACTGTTGCGCTGGGCCTGCTTGCATACGACCTCGCAGGCGCCAATGCCGGCGCCGTGCTGGGTACTGCGTTGGCCATCAAGATGCTGGCTTACATCGGCGTGGCGCCGGTCGCATCCGCCATGGCAGAGCGTTTGCCGCGCAGGGCTGTTCTGGTCGCACTGGACCTTGTCCGGGCAGCCGTTGCACTGGTGCTGCCGTTCGTCACGCAGATATGGCAGGTGTACGTCCTGATCTTCGTGCTGCAGTCTGCGTCGGCCGCGTTCACACCGACGTTCCAGGCAACCATCCCCGATGTGCTGCCGGAGGAAGCCGACTACACCAAGGCCCTGTCGCTGTCGCGCCTGGCCTACGACCTCGAATCCCTGGTCAGTCCCATGCTCGCCGCGCTGCTGCTCACTGTCGTGAGCTACCACAGCCTGTTTGGCGGTACCGTGGTGGGATTCATCGCGTCAGCGGCGCTGGTGGTCTCCGTAGTGCTTCCCATAGCCAAGATGCCGCCCAAGCGCAGCATCTACGAGCGCACCACCCGGGGGATGCGGATCTACCTGGCGACGCCGCGGCTGCGTGGGCTACTGGCGCTCAATCTGGCGGTGGCGGCAGGTAGCGCGATGGTGATCGTCAATACAGTCGTGATGGTGCAGTCGCAGATGGGGTTGACCCAGACATCCACGGCCATTGCGCTTGCGTGCTTTGGGGCCGGTTCCATGGTCATGGCCCTTGCTTTGCCCAGGCTGCTGGACAACGTGCGCGAAAGGCCCGCCATGCTCGCTGGCGCATCGGTGGTTGCAGCAGGGCTGGTGCTCGGTTGGATCACTGCCACCCGGTTCGAGGTGCTGTTGCCCCTGTGGTTCGTGATGGGCCTTGGGTACTCGCTCGCCCAAACGCCCTCGGGTCGGCTGTTGCGCCGTTCATCGACTGATGCCGACAGACCGGCCTTGTTCGCCGCCCATTTTGCGCTTTCACACGCCTGCTGGCTGATCACATACCCTCTGGCCGGGTGGGTGGGGGCACGTTACGGGATTGATGTCAGCTTTGTGTCACTCGGCGTGGTTGCAGTTGCCGCCATTGCCCTTTCTGCCCTTATGTGGCCTGAGCATGAGCCTGCGGAGGTTGCACACACCCATGAGAATCTCCCGCCTGATCACCCGCACCTTGTCGAAGTGCCGCAAGGTGCCATGCAGAAACATTCGCATGCTTTTGTCATTGATGATGAACACCAGCGCTGGCCTCACTAACGGAGCGTTGAAAAACTCCAGCTTGCTTTGCCTCAGCGGCTAGTAACATCGATTCCAACGCGGGTAATTCCGTTCTTTGATGTGGCGAATGGCTTTCCCGCATGCATGCGGGCAATGGCTCCGACGATGGCGAGACCCAGCCCGTGATTGGTCTGCGCGTGCGTGCGTGAACGATCTCCGCGAAAGAAGCGGTCGAAAAAATGAGGGAGATCAATGGGATCAACTGGTGCCCCCTGGTTCTCCACGCTGATGGCAACACGGCCGTCGGTCTGAGGATCGATGCAGATCCGTACCTCGGAGCCTCTTGTGGCATAGCGTGTTGCGTTGCCCAGCAGATTGGATACTGCGCGCCGTAACAGAGGCCCGTCAAAAGTCCCTGTGGCATCGCCACGGATCACGGCTGTTACTTCTGCTTCAGCCAGCGCGGCTTCATGGTAGTCAAGAACGTCGCTGGCGACCTGCGCCAAACTGCCGATGTACGCCCTGCGCGCGCTAACACCGCGATCAGCCTGTGACAGGAACAACATGTCGTTGACGATGCCCGTCATGCGCTGCAGTTCTTCGAGGTTGGATGCCAGCACGTCGCGAGTGTCCGCATCCTTGGAATTTCTGAGAGCGAGTTCATTGCTTGTCGTGAGCGTGGCCAACGGGGTGCACAGCTCGTGGGACACGTCCGCATTGAATCCCTCCATCTGGGTATAGGCCTTTTCGATGCGCGACAGCAGGCTGTTGAACTGTTCAACCAGAGGAACCAGTTCAAGTGGTTGGCCTATTCCATCCAGGCGGTGATGCAAGTTGTGCACCGAGAGCGAACGGGTCTGCTCTGCCAAGTGATCCACTGGAGCCAAGCCCAACTTGACCAGGAAGACGCCGCCTAGCGTGATGATGACTGCGCCACCTACTGCCGCAAAAAAGAGCGTGAGACGAAGTCGATACAAAAGAAGATTGTCGGCCTGGATATCTAACGACAGTTGCACGCGCATTACTTTAGTGTCTGGCCCGGCAACCTGGCCCACATCGAACAAGCGGTGACGCAGCACTGTGCGTTTATTCTGATTCCGTGTATCAGAAAATAGAACGGCGCCGGATGGGTCTTCCACTTGAAGCGAGAGATCCCCGTGGCCGACCAGAAAATCACTGAGCCCGTGAGACAAATTGTCCAGGTTCTTGTGCTCCTTGCCATCGGTCAGCATGTGGCGGACCACTGCCTCCTTCTGGGCGAGCGTCTCGTCCTGTCGCTCATGAAAGTTAGCCTCGGTCACTACATACACAGCCAGACAGACCAAGCCTAGGCCGGCAAAGCTTTGCAACGCGAGCCACCAGGTCAGACGTTGTCGCAGGGAGCTAGGTCGAACGAGGCGATTCATGCCCGCCGTCCAGCTGTTCTAGTAAGAGGCAGATGCATTGTGGGTTGCCAATGGATCGGGCGGCCGATTCCAGAGACAGGCTGTTCGACAAGCGGATTGGTCATCAATAGATTTTCTGAGAGAGCGGGCGAGTTGCCGATTACAAATTTGTAATCCGGACGTTGGGGGGCTGTCGCAGTTCGATTTCTACAGTGGGTGCCATGTCAAAAGACATAGCCGAGGCAAGTTGCCGCGGTTCATCTCCAACCAGAAGGACATCACCATGTACTCTCGCAAATCCTTTCTTCTTTCTCTGGCTTTTATCGCGGTGGCGGCACCTGGACTGGTGTCGGCTTCTTCCTTGTATCACCCGACTGGCGGTGAAATCGGGTACACGACTCACCCGGAACACCAGCAGAGCACCAAGTCCCGGGGGGAGGTGCTGCAGGCCGTCGAGGCTGCGCGCAAGGATGGCACCTTGGCCATCATGTCGCGGGGTGCGCCGTTGCCGATGAAGCTGACGGGCCCAACCAAGACGCGTGAGCAGGTGCAGCAGGAATACCTGACGATGACCGAGTCCGAACGGCAGTACCGTCAGGAGATGTACGGAGCTGGCAGCTGAACAGTGTACGGATAGCTTGAGCGCAAGCCAGGCGGCATTGGTTCACTGGAACGGTGCTCTAGCTACACCAAATTGTCCTGAAAGCAGACATCAAAATTTTCAACGGCTGAGGCATAATGGATGCCGCTACACACACGGCCCCCTATGCCTTCCCTCACGTGCAAAGACCCAGTCCAAGTGAGCCGATTTTCGGTCTCTCTGGCGCACGCGTGGTGGATTGCTAAATGGATTTTGGTACTGGTTTTGGCATGGGACCAGATCGCCTCGCCGTTGCATCAACACCACCACGACTCAGGCATTGACGCCTCATGGATTGGTGCCGTGAAAGATGGTGCATCCGCAGGCATGCTGCATGTTGACGATGGCGACAACCTCGCTCTGTTTGCACATGCCACCATGGCGGTGCAACTTCAGGCATCGTCTGGCCAACTGAGCGCGGCCACACAAGCCTTTGCGCTTTATGTCGCGTTTGCTGAGATTTTCGATTTCGCGCAAAGCGAAGAGCCGCACACCTGGCCAGCGTATGTGGCCCCCATCTATCCTTCGTTCCGAAGTTTGCCCCCGGGAGGCCGTGCGCCTCCGCTCCACGCCTGAAAAGCCCCTTCTTTCGCTTTTCCTGACTGCGCCCGTATCGCGGGGTGCTGTCTTTCGTGGAGTTTTCGATGCTGTACCGTTTTTCCCGGCTGGCGCTTGGGCGCCTGGCTGTTTTCGCCTTTCCTTGTCTGATCGCGTCGCCCATAGCGGCTTTGGCGGCTGACGAGTTTCCCGTCAGTGCTGCGCAGATGCAGTCCCTGGGCGTGCAAGTGCAACGCCTTGAAAAATCCAGCGATACGTCAGGCCAGACCTACTCTGCCCGCGTGGTGCTCGCTCCCGGACAGGAGCAGATTGCCAGCGCACCGCTTGCAGGCGTAGTTGACCAGCTGCTGGTCGCTGAGAACGATGCTGTGAAAGCCGGTCAGCCGCTGATGCGCTTGATCAGCCCGGAACTGGGTGAGTTGCAGCTCAAGCTGATGGAGGTGAGCTCCAGCAGCCGCCTGTCCCAGAAGGCCTTGCAGCGCGAGCGCCAGCTCTTTTCGGAAGGGATCATTCCCGAGCGCCGTGTACAGGAGGCTGAAGCCACTGCCGCCCAGGACGCAGCCCGTAAGCGGCAGGCCGAAGCTGCACTCCGCTTGGCTGGCCTGGACAACGCGCGGATCCGCAGCATCGCCGATGGCGGTAGTGTGGAGACGAGCGTCACGGTGCGGGCCAAGGGAGCGGGGCTTGTTGCTGACCTGTCCGTCAAGCCCGGTCAGCGTGTACAGCAGGCTGACTTGCTGATGCGCATCGCTAACCCCAGCAAGCTGGGCCTGGATATCCAGATTCCATCAGCCCGCACCGCCCAGGTTGCAACCGTGAAAGGGTCGGCCATCACCGTGGTCGGACGCGATGGTGTTCAGGGCGAGGCCCTCAGCGTGGGCCCGACCGTCAGCGACAACCAGATCCTTGTCCTCAAGGCCGTAGTCACCAAGGGCGCCGAGCAGCTGCGTCCAGGCGAGATCTTGCAGGTGCAGGTTCCCTTCTCTGGCGGGAGCGAGGGTTGGACCGTGCCGCTGCAGTCGGTGGTGCGCCAAGGAGACAAGGCCTATGTCTTCGTCCGTACGGAAAAGGGCTTTGTCGCCACGCCAGTCTCGGTGCTCGCGAGCGCTGGCCAAACCATGCGTGTCACCGGCGGGCTGCAGGCTGGGCAGGAGATCGCCACTGCGTCCGTGATCGCGCTGAAGGCAGCATGGCAGGGCAAGGGCGGGAGCAATTGAGATGCTGGCACGCCTTGTTCAATTTGCCTTGGCGCAGCGGCTGTTCGTGCTGCTCGCTGGCGCCCTGCTAGCGGGCGCGGGCTGGTTCTCGTTCAAGAACCTGCCCATCGACGCCTTCCCTGATGTGTCCAGCACACAGGTGAAGATCATCATGAAAGCTCCAGGCATGACGCCCGGAGAAATCGAGAGCCGTGTAGCCATCCCCATCGAGGTGGAGATGCTCGGTATCCCCAAGCAGCGGATCCTGCGCTCTGTCACCAAGTACGGTCTGGTGGACGTCACCGTCGACTTCGAAGACGGCACTGACATCTACTGGGCCCGCCAGCAAGTGTCCGAACGCTTGGCCAACATCAGCGCCGACCTTCCGCCGGGCATCTCGGGCGGCATGGCACCTGTCACAACTCCGCTGGGCGAGATGTTCATGTTCACGGTGGAGGCGCCGACCATGACACTGGAGGAGCGCCGTAGCCTGCTGGACTGGGTGATCCGGCCTGCGTTGCGCTCTGTGCCTGGTGTCGCTGACGTGAACGCGCTGGGTGGCAAGGTGCACAGCTTCGAGGTCGTGCTGGATTCCGTGCGCATGGCAGCCATGGGGTTGTCTGTCACAAAGGTCAAGGAAGCGATCGAAGCCAACAACCGCAACGATGGTGCGGGCCGGCTCGGCGAAGGTGATGAAGTGCTGTTGGTCCGCAGCGAGGGCAGCATTCGCACCAAGGATGACTTGATGTCCATCGTCGTCAAGAACGACAGGGGCGGCAGCGTGCGCCTGCAGGATGTGGCGCAAGTGCGCGATGGCAGCGTGACACGCTACGGTGTGGTCACCAAGGATGGCAAGGCTGAGGCGGTTCAGGGCCTGGTGCTGGGATTGGCCGGCGCCAATGCCCAGAAGGTGGTCGAAGGTGTGACCCGCAAGATCGAGGACATCAAGCCCACCCTGCCTGCTGGCGTCGAACTGAAGGTCTTCTACAACCGCGCACAACTCGTCGAGAAGGCGGTGGGCACGGTGTCCAGCGCCCTGATGGAAGCAACGGTACTGGTTCTGGTGCTGCTGGGAGCGTTTCTGGGCAACGTCCGTGCCGCTGTGGCGGTGGCAGTCGTCCTGCCCCTGTCCGCACTGGCGACCTTCCTGTTGATGCGTGCTGCGGGCATGTCAGCGAACCTCATGAGCCTGGGTGGCCTGGCCATTGCATTGGGCATGCTGGTCGACGCCGCCGTGGTGGTGGTGGAAAACATCGTGCAGCACCAGGCTGAAGATGAGTCCAAAGGCAAGCTGCCGCGGCTGCATATCATCTTCCGGGCGGTACGCGAGGTGGCGGCACCCGTGGCCGCGGGCATCCTGATCATCGTGCTGGTGTTCCTGCCTCTGCTCACGTTGCAAGGGCTGGAAGGCAAGTTCTTCGTGCCGGTTGCCATGAGCATCGTCTTCGCGCTGGCCAGCTCGCTGGTGCTCTCGCTGACGATCATCCCGGTGCTGTCGTCCTTTCTGCTCACCAAGGTGGCGCACCACGAACCGTGGCTGCCGCGCAAGCTGCTCAAGGCCTACGAGCCAGCGCTGGCGTTCGCACTGCGCCGCGAGCGGGTGGTTTATGTGGTGGCCTGTCTGATGCTGGTGGCTGCTGCTGTCGTGTACTCGTTTGTGGGCAAGACCTTCATGCCGCAGATGGATGAGGGCGACATCATCGTCGGTATTGAGAAGCTGCCTTCTGTGAGCCTGGAGGAAACGGCCGCGCTAGACCTGAAGATCCACCAGGCGCTGATGAAGGAGATCCCCGAGATCACGGGTGTGGTGGCGCGGGCGGGGTCCGACGAGATCGGCCTGGATCCGATGGGCTTGAACCAGACAGACACATTTCTGATCTTGAAGCCACGTGCTGAATGGAAGTTTGCCAACAAGGAAGAGCTGATCGAGAAGATCCGCGGCGTGCTGGACCAGCTGCCTGGCATCAGCTACAGCTTCACACAGCCCATCGACATGCGTGTCTCGGAAATGATCATCGGGGTACGGGGCGACATCGCCATCAAGGTGTTCGGTCCCGACCTCGACAAGCTCAACGAGCTGGCCGGCCAGATCGAAGGCCTGATGAAGCAAGTGCCCGGCAACCAGGACGTGTATACAGTGGAGAACGATGGCGTGCAGTACCTGCGCGTTGTGGTCAACCGCGTGGCCGTAGGGCGTTTCGGCCTGTCGGTCGAGAACGTGCAGGATGCGCTCAGGGTGCAGATTGAAGGGCAACGCGCTGGTACGGTGATCGACGGCAACCGCCGCATCCCTATTGTTTTGCGCGGAGCAGATGGCGTGAAGGTGTCTCCTTCCGAGTTCGCAGCGCTCACGATCACGACTCCCGATGGCCAGAGCGTTCCTCTGCAGGAGCTTGCAACGCTGGAGCGCGACAGCGGACCGGTCAAGATCGACCGGGAAATGGGCAGCCGCTACAGCGTCGTGATCGCCAACGTGACGGGCCGCGACCTCGTGGGCTTCGTCGAGGAGGCCAAGGCCAAGATCGGCCAGGCTGTGCAGTTGCCCACCGGCTACCGCATCACCTGGGGCGGCCAGTTCGAGAACCAGCAGCGCGCGGCAGCACGCCTGACGCTGGTGATCCCCCTGTCCCTCGGCGTGATCTTCCTGGTGCTGTTCTCCACCTTCGGATCGGTGCGGCAAGCCTTGCTGGTGCTCAGCAACATTCCGTTTGCGCTGGTGGGCGGCATCTTTGCGCTGTGGCTGACTGGGGAATACCTGTCCGTGCCCGCGTCGGTCGGCTTCATTGCGCTGCTGGGCATCGCCGTGCTCAATGGGGTGGTGCTGGTCAGCTACTTCAACCAGTTGCATGCCGAAGGCATGTCTCTGGTGGACTGCGTGACACAGGGTGCACGCCGAAGACTGCGGCCAGTGCTTATGACTGCAGCCATCACGGCGTTCGGTCTCATTCCGCTGCTGTTCGCTTCGGGACCGGGCTCCGAGATCCAGCGGCCTCTGGCCATTGTGGTGATCGGTGGCCTCATCACCGCCACTGCGCTGACGCTCATTCTCTTGCCCATTCTCTACCTGCGCTTTGCACACGCGAAGCCCAAGCAGATCGAAGCAACCACCCCGGAGGCCGCAAATGCCTAAGCACTGTCTTTCACTGGTATGCGGTCCCGACATCGCGGAAAAGCTGCTGGATGCCCTGTTGACGTCCGTTCCGGACCAGGTGTTCACCAGCACGGCCACCTTCAGCCATGGAACCCCGCATGGGCGCCTCTCTGGCGTGGAACAGGTCATGGGGCGCAGCGCGTCCATGCAGATCCAGCTGATCGTGACCGAAGAGCAATTGAAGCAGACCCTGGAGATGGTGCATCAGAAGTTCAAGGGAACGGGTGTGTGCTTCTGGGCCTGCGAATTGAGTGTTGAAGGGGTAGTTGAATGAAACAGTGGATTGCCATCGCGGGATCGACCGCGTTGATGACGTTGGCGCTGCCAGCAGGGGCGTGGGTGAATGGATCGGCGCCCGAGTTGCTGCCTACCCCATTGGTGCGGCAGGCAATTGATCAGGATCCTGCTGTGCTGGAGGCGCGCCGCGCACTGGCGGCGGCAGGGCACGGTGCTGCAGCGTTGCGTGTGGGATCGCATGAGTGGACTACGCGTGCGACCGTGCAGAGCCGCAGGTACGACGCGGGAGGACGCTCCAACGAGTGGGAAGCTGGTATCGAACGCGGGTGGCGCGTTGCCGGCAAGGCCCGGCTGGATGGAGATATCGGGAACGCCGACATCGACATCGCCAAAGCCCAGATCGGGGAGGCCATCCACGAATCAGCGCGAGCGCTCTCCGACCTGTGGATGGATGTCATCGCCGCACGCCGCATCAAGGAGGTGATCGCTGAGCAAAGGGGCTTTGCGCAGGAGAACCTCAAAGCTGTGGAAAGCCGCCGCAAGGCCGGTGACGCATCCGTATTGGACGTCAACCTGGCGACGACCGACATGATCGAGATGGACCGCCAGCTCAGTGCCGCGACGACGGCTGAGGCCAAAGCCCAAGCCACGTTGCGCGCACGCTTTCCTCTCATCACAGACCTGCCGCAACTGGTGGCCGACCCTCAGCCATTGGAAACCCCGCAGGAGCAGTGGCGCGAGCGGATCCTGGCAGAGAGCGATCCGGTGCGCATGGCCGAGGCACAGGCGCGCAAGGCAGCGCTCTTGGCAGATCGCATGCGTGCCGACAAGACGCCTGACCCCACCGTGGGCGTCTTCGTTGCCTCCGAAGCGAGACGCAGCGAGCGGATCTACGGCGTGAGCGTCAGCATTCCTTTGAGCGGTACCTATCGCAATGAGCGGATGCTGCAAGCCTTGCAGGAGGCCGAGGCCGCGCGCGCCAGGCTGGATGGCAAGCGCCGCGCTCTGGAGATTGAAGTCGGTGGTACTTACATCGATGCCACAGGGAGCTTCGAGCGCTGGCGCCTGACCTCGCAGGGCTTGGCCTCCACGCAAAGCAGTGCCCGTCTCACCCAGCGTGCGTACACCTTGGGAGAGGTGGACTTGCAAGGCCTGTTGCTGGCCCGCAAACAGGCTCTGGACGCCACCATGGCTGCCGAGCAGGCACGCGTCGAAGCATTGCGCGCGCAAAGCCGGCTGATGATCGATGCCCACCTGGTCTGGGGCTTGGACGACGACTGAGCCTTCCCAGCGCCTGGTGCGTGAGTGCCGGGCGCTGCGCTGAAGGCGCAGTAGAGACGTTGCCACCGTTCGCGGTGGTATGCGGACCCACATCAACGGAGGAATAACCATGACAACAGTTCCAGCCGATCAACAGCCTGCCGCCTCGAATCTCAAAGCTCTGATGACACATGAGCGGTGGGTGGAGGTCGCACGCATTGCAGTCACCGGATTTATTGCACTGCTCTTTTGGCGGAGTTTGGTAGCGGTCGAGATCCTTTGGGTCGCGATTGCCATCGGTCTGTACCCGCTTGTCAAAACAGGCGTGAATGACCTGGTACGCGAACGCAAGATTGGTACGGAAATTTTTGTCACCGTGGCGACGCTGGTTGCAGTCTTCGGCGGAGAAGCATTGGCCGGTGCAGTGCTGATGGTCATCATCCTGATTGCCGAATTCATCGCCGAGCTGAACACAGATCGTGCACGGGCATCCATCAAGTCGCTGATTGGCTCGGTGCCCCAGACTGCGCTGCTGCGCACCGCGCAGGGTGAGGAGACGGTGCCTGTCAGCACGCTGAGGGTGGGCGACATTGTGCTTGTGCGCCCCGGGGAAAAAATCCCGGTCGACGGCAGAGTGCTCAGCGGCCAAGGCTCGGTCAACGAAGCTACCATAACCGGCGAGAGCGTGCCCAAGGACAAGGCCATGGGCAGCCAAGTTTTTGCCGGAACGCTCGTCGACTCTGGCGCGTTGGATGTCCTGGTGGAGCAACTGGGTGCCGATACGACCTTCTCTCGCATCATCGCCTTGGTGGAAAACGCCGAGGCCGAGCAAGCCCCTGTGCAGAAACTGGCAGACAAGGTGGCGGGCTGGCTCATCCCTGTCGTCTTCATTTTCCTGATCGGCGTGTACCTGGTCACACAGGACGTGCGAACCATCGTCACGCTGTTGATTTTCACGTCGCCTGCTGAGCTGGGGCTGGCGACGCCGTTGGTGATGATTGCGGCCATTGCACGAGCGGCACGATCGGGCATTCTCATCAAGGGCGGCATCTATCTGGAGAGTCTGGCAAAGGTCGACGTCATGGTCTTCGACAAGACTGGCACGCTCACCGCAAATCTTCCCGAAGTGGTGCAGGTGATGTGTGTGGACCCGGCGTTTGATGAAGACAATTTGCTGCGACTGGCTGCCGCGGCTGACCGACGCTCAGCACACCCACTCGCCAAGGCAGTTGTGCAGGCAGCTGCGCAAAGGATCCTGGCGGTTCCGGAGCCCACCTCCTTCGAGCAGTTGCAAGGCCGTGGTGTGCGAGCCACTGCAGAAGGTCATGCAGTGCTGGTGGGGAACTCGGCCTTGTTGCGAGAGAACGGTGTTGATGTCAGCTCCACTGCATCTGAAACGGACGGCCGAACTCCGGTGCATGTCGCCATCGATGGCAAGTTCGCGGGGATTCTCTTCATCGCGGACACCTTGCGGCCAGGGGCCAAGGCCGCGCTGTCACACCTCAAGGCGAACGGCATCCAGCGGACCGTCATGCTGACTGGAGACAACGCAGCCACGGCCAAGGCAATTGCCGATCAGCTTGGCATCGATGAGGTTCGAGCCGATCTCATGCCGGCGGACAAGGTCAAAGCCATCGCTGAGTTCCAAAGCCAAGGCCACAGGGTCGCCATGGTGGGCGATGGCGTCAATGATGCACCCGCCTTGGCCAGGGCCGACGTCGGAATCGCGATGGGCGGCGCAGGTACGCAAGCGGCACTGGAAGCCGCCGATGTTGCGCTGATGACGGATGACCTTGCAAAGATTGCCGCAGCCCGCGCCATCGCCCGCAAGGCCTACCGCACGGTGCAAGAGAACCTGTTTGTGGGCGTCGGCGTTGTGCACGTGCTGGGCATCACCGCAGCGCTGCTTGGGTGGATCGGCCCGATACAGGCGGCAATCATCCATCTTGGACCCGACATCCTCGTTTTTCTCAACTCGGTCAAGTTGCTCAAGGTAAGGATCAGTGGTGCATAGAGGCGGGCGTTTCGAAGCTGGGGCGCGCGCTGTGTGCGCTTGCCAGTGCGCAGACCATTCAGCTTGAAGGATGTCCAGTCATGGAAGCACAACAAGTTCTCACGGCAGGCCAGACCGGGCTGCAGTTGCTGTTGATGATCACGGCCCCTATCGTTCTCGTGGTGCTGGTGGTTGGCCTGGTGGTGAGCATCTTCCAGGCGGTGACTCAGATCAACGAAGCGACGTTGTCGTTCATCCCCAAACTGGTGGCAGCGATCATCGCGCTGACGCTTGCCGGGCCATGGATTTTGAGCACTCTTGTCGACTATCTGCGCGAGGTGCTGATATCGATTCCAAAGGCGGTGGGATGAGATGCCGCTTTTGGGTGACTGCTGTGCAGCGACGCAAGCGCATTGTGCGTGGGGCGCTCCCATGTATGCGCTGGCCGGTTGTGTTCCTCGGCGCTTTCGTGGATCGGTGTCGCTCTGTAGACCAAATGGGTCAATGGTCTTTGCATGCGCTGTCGTTCTGCATGGCGCTGTTCCTTGTAGCTGCACCTGAGCCTCAAGCCGGCGATCAACAATGCCTGTGCTGATCATGCCTTCACGGCCCGGAAAGATGGTCTGGGTGATGGCGGCATGCTTGCCATTGCCATTGCCGTTGTGGTTTGGCAGATCAGGAGCCTGTGGTTCAAGCTCCATCCTGAGAAAGACAAGCGGATCAAGTTCAGCCGGAGATTGGCCAAACGCCTCAGAAGTCGCCAATTGGCGCTGCCCAGAGACAGAGAACGACCTCGGTCTCGGAAACGCAAGCCTCGCTCGTGGAGAGCACAAATCTGTTGTCGAACATTTCTAAGGAGAGTTGAAATTCAATACTCGTATATTCGCATCGCAACGCCCATGCTGGCCATGGTCCTTTCGGCTTGCGCCACCACCCCTGTCTACGAGGGGCGCCTTCCATGGAGGGAAGGATGGAGAGAGGGGGTGGTGGAAGCTGTTGGCGACTCGGATCACCTCAAATCGCGCTACCGCCAATCCTGCAGCACTGAAGCCCCGATGCGAACAACTGATCTTCTCGCTCGCGTTCGTTGGAGGCAAGTCGGCCATGCCCGATGGTGGACTGTGGTCGTGCCGCAAGGCACGGAACTGAAGGTTGGCGATGCTGTGTATGTCAACGTCGCGAGTTGCATGGATGCGGTCCATCCACGTGCACCTCAATTGAGATCCGGGGTCTCGTCAGGTTAACTCTGGATAGAGCTTTCGAGGCAGAGAGCTAGGCACCCCAATGCAATGTCATTCGTGGTGTAGCGCCAAGCTCCCGCAGTTCGCAGTCTGGTGTCTATCCCTCAGCATCCATTTGAGCAATGACACTCGGTCAGCGCTTGGTAGACCGAGGTCGCACTGCACCCTGGTAAACGACCGAGCGCTCATCACGGTACTGCAACTCTCCTTCGATCTGCATCACGTCAAAGCAGATGGGCTCCTTCTTGCTGACCTCGGGCAACAGCAGGCACAGTTGATCGCCGATGACGTTCCAGTTCCCTGACCGGCTTCTGCCGTTCTCCGCGCGTTCTAGCTGGCCGTTTGTAAGGTAGTAGTGGCTCCAATGCCGCCCATCGCTCACTTCCTTCCCTGAAATGGCTGTGCGAATCTGCGGCCCAGAGAGCTTGCGTTCCCCAGACTGTGCAGTCGAAGCCCCGGCCAGCGCTATAGCGTACGCCAGGAGTATCAAGGTGCTGCGCAGACAGCGTCTCGGGAGCGCATTCATTCCATTGAACGGCACGCTCATGCAGAGCCCACCGGTCCCATCTGGGGAGGCCAGTTGTGCGGTTCCTCCTGGCAGGATTTGCACCAGGCGTACAGGGCGTCGTACATCACCATGCCATGTCCGAGCATCTCGTGGTCGTCGCTGAAAGTCTTGGACAGGCCGAGCGACAACGCATAGAGGCCCGCAGACTGCGGCGCCAGATCCAGCCTGGAGGTGTCTGCGCCCCGCACGATCACGGCCAGTTGCTGCAAGGCGGCATCAGTGAGGTCGTACTTCTTGAGAAAAGCGTCAAAGCTGCACAGATCCCCCTCATGGGTCATTTCCACGCCCGGCACGTCGTAGGGTATCGCTCCGGTCTCTTGGGCCACCTGAAGCACAGAGGTCGCAGGCACATAGAGGAATTCTGGTGCCTTGTCGATGAACCGGGCAATCAGCCATGGGCAGGCAATACGGTCGATCTTAGGACGCTCACGGGTGACCCATTTCATGCAGCACCTCTTTGCACTTCAACAGGCAGGCCAGCCGCTAGCCAGGCCTCAATGCCGCCGACGATGTAGCGCGCATCTATTCCCCTGGCCCGCAGCGCCATGACCGTAGAACGACCAATATCCTTGCCGCGCAAGCAATACAGCAGCACCGGCTTCGTGGCTTCCAGTTCTTGGCTCCACTCCAATACGCGCGCAGGATCGCGCCAGGACGCTCCGGCAATGACCTGCGGGCTTTGCAGATAGTCCTCCTCACGTCGCACATCGAACGCACCTTCCGCACCGGCCATCGCGGCGCCTGTGTCGATGCCAAATGCCAACGCATCCGCCTCGACAGCAGCGCCGTAGCGCCTGTACACCTTGTCCCACTGGATGTTCGCCATGAAGGCATCCACATAGGCGCCCGCCTTGGCGCCGAAGTCCAGGTGATACGCATGCTCGTACATGTCCAGCGCCAGCACGGGCGTAGCGCCGGCCAGGAGGTGGGTGTGGTCGGCCGCCCAGTGGTTGATGAGCCGGCTTTCGCGGGAAGACCAGGACAGCAAGGCCCATCCCGATCCGCCGCCCATGGCCTTGGCCAGTCCGGTGAACTCACTGCGCCAGGCCTCGACGGAGCCAAAGTCGCGCGTGAGCGCAATGGAGAGTCCGCAGGAAGGCAGCACGCCGTTGCCGCCCAGGTTGTCGAAATACAGCTCGTGCAGGAAAGCTGAATTGGCGGCGATCAACTCCTCGCGCTTGAGACCGTTGATGGTGAAGGTGGCTACGGCACTCCAGTCCAGCGCTGCGAGTTCGCTCCGTATGGCGTTCAGGCGCTTGACCGCGCCCGAGTAATTATTCTCGTGGTGGCTGGTGATGAGGCGGCTCGACAAACCAGAGAGCTGGTCGGGGTTCAGGGTCAAAGGGCGGATTTGGTAATTCATGAGGTTCTCCTGTAGACGGTCAGCATCAGGCGTGGGCAACCAGCGGATAGACGACCAAGCCGATCAAGGCGGCGGCAGGCACCACCACCGGTTCGGGCAGCTTCTTGAACCGCCACAGGACCGCAGCGGTGGCGAGAAATAGCGCAGCGGTGGGCAGATCCACAATGGATCGCTGGCCCAACACCACAACAGCCCCCGCAATGGCCCCCACGGCGGCGGCCGTGACACCATCGACAAATGCGACCACACCGGGGTGCTTGCCATGCTTCTTGAAGTACGGCGCCGGGATCACGGTGAGCAGGTAGCAGGGAAGGAAGGTCGCTGCCGCCGCGACAACCGCGCCCCAGAAGCCGCTGGTCAGGAAGCCGATGAAGCCTGTGGTGATGACGACGGGGCCCGGGGTGATCATGGCCACGGCCACCGCGTCCACGAACTGGCGGTCGGTCAGCCATGCGTACTCCTTGACCACGCCGCCGTAAAGGAACGGTACGATGGCCAGGCCGCTGCCGAAGACGAAGGCGCCCGCATAGGTGAAGTAGGCTGCGATCTGCCCCAGCTTGTGCCAGTCGAGGTTCTCCAGGCTGAGTGCTGCAGCGATTGGTGCCGCCCACGCCACGCTGTGCAGTTGGCCGCCGGTGCGCTTCAAGGGACCACGCACGGCCCACACCAGCAAACCCGCGCCCAGAAAGACCCAGATCACTTCGGACTGGGTGATGATGGTCACACCGGCGCTGAGCAGGTAGATGACCCACAACAGTTTGTCCTTGCCCACGTTCTTGGTTGTGAGCTTGTAGGCGCTCAGGGCAATGATGCCGATGACGGATGCTCCAACGCCATAGAACACGGCTTGCATCCAAGAGATGCCGCCATAGGCTTTGTAGGCGGCACCCAGTGCGACCACCATCACGAATGACGGCAGCACAAACGCCAGGCCAACCAGCGTTGCACCCCACAGGCGGAAGTGCACATACCCCAGGTAGATGGCCAGCTGCGCCGCCAGGGGGCCGGGCATGAGCTGGGCCAGGGCCATCCCCTCCTTGTAGTCGGCGTCCGAAATCCAGCCGCGTTGCTCCACCAGATCGCGGTACATGTAGCCGACCAGGGCCACCGGGCCGCCAAAGCCGAGCGTGCCCAGGCGCAGCATGTAGCGCACCAGTTGCCACAGCGTGTAACCAGGGGCAGTTGCTGCGCTGGCATCGGGCGCTGCCGTTACGTTGAGATCGTTCATGTTCATTCCTGAAGTTGTGAGGTGCTACGCTTTGCGATTGGCAGAGAAATGGGCATGAAGCGAGTCCAGCACCCCGCCCACATCGGCCAACAGTGCGTCGTCGTCCGGCCAGCGCTTGCGCGCCCCGGCCAGCACGGCCTCGAAGCCGCTGGCTTCGGGTGTGGTTGTGCCCCCTACATCCAGGGCATGCACCATGGAGCCCAGGCGCAACAGGCCGCGATCACCGTCCAAACCAAAGCTCGCCAGCAGTACCTCAAACGTCACACGGTCGCCAACGTGGGAGAAGATCGCGCCATCGAAATCAAAACCCAGCGCGTCGGCGGGACAGTCGGCCGGAGATTCCAGCCAAAGAAAGCGCGCAGCGGGGTCAATGAAGCGCTGGATAAGCCAGGCACTCGCCACGCGGTCTACCCACAGATGCCGACGCGTCGCCCAGAGTCGCCCCTGGTACTGCATCCGATCACGCCGGGCAATACGGCCCGCTGTGGCCTGGGGTTCCCCGGGGGACTGGATGGACTCGACCGCATTCGTGAAGTCCTGCCATTGAGCTTCAGCGCGGATGGAGGCTTCACCGGGAAAGAAGTCGATCTTGCGGATGGCTTCGTAGGCGCGTCCATGCCGACGTTGTAGACGCTGAAGCTCGGCGGTAGGCAGCGTGGGAATAGTCTGGCGGGCTTGCGCCAACTCTTCCAGCCAGGACGTGTAGTCGGCCGTTCGATCAAACAGCGCTTGATAGACTGCTTGCTCAGCCATGTCCTTCGCTTGAACGCGCAACAGCCAAGCTTGCCCGCCTTCCTGCAAGGCATCATCGGCCAGCATCTGCAACTGCGCAGCCTGCTCCACGTAAGCGGGCAACAAGTAAGCTCCGTCACGTAAAGCAGCACAACCCAGTGCCTTGACGGCGCGCCAAATGCGCATGCGGGCCGTGGTGGCTGCAGATGGGAGACTGACGACGAAGGTCAGCCAAGATTCGGATGTGACAGACATGACGGCAGCTTAGTGCGCCGTCGTGAGTGCTGCAATGCTGTAATGATCTCTACAAATTTTGAACCACTAGGTCAGCATGAATCGCAGGCTCCAGTGGGGATCTCGTCAATAAATTTGCTGTCAGCCGAATGGCTGCTTTTCATCGCTAAGCACGCACATTGCGGTTTAGCGGTACCGGCTGCAATCGCTGCGAACCTGTCCTCCAGCGCGCTAGGGCTAAAGCCAAATGGGCAGATGTATTGTCGAGCCGCCACGCTGCCCTCTACCGGCCAAACAGTTCCGTCGTAGGCTATCTCCCCTCGGGTCATCTCCCCTAACTCCTAGAACAGCACCTTCTGCGCACTCGTCAATGCCGCAAAGCTGTCGCCCAACGGCTGAAGAATCGCATCGGCGATGGGCTGGAGTTGCTTGACGAGGTAGTGCTCATAGTCAATGCGCGAATGCCGGGCCTCCAGAGGTTCGGGGCCGCTCTGTGTCATCACGTACTCGATCCAGCCTCCACGCTGGTATTGCTGAGGGCGGTTCAACTTCGCGTTGTGTGCGTCAGCGATGCGTGCTGCGCGCACCTGGGGCGGTACGTTGACCTCGTAGGCATCGAGCCGGTGACGCAGGCGTTTACGGTAGACGAGAAGCGCATCCATTTGGCCCTCCAACATCGACCGCGCATAGTTGGTCACGAAGTCCTGATAGGGCTCACCATGGAAGATGCGTGATAGCAAGCCTTCCTGGAACTGGCGTGCCATCGGCGTCCAGTCGCTGCGGGCCATCTCCAGCCCGCGGTAGACCATCTCCTCCTGACCTTCTTCATCGACGCTCAGGCCGGCATAGCGCTTCTTGCTGCCGACATCCGATCCCCGGATGGTGGGCATGAAGAACTTGGCGTAGTGGGTATCGAACTCGATTTCGAGGAAGTTCTCCAGCTGCTGCTCTTCGCGCAACTTGTGGGTCCACCAGGCGTTGACTTCCTGCACCAGATGGGCCGCAATGGCGTGCGCCTCCGCATTGGGATAGGTGCGTTTGAGCCAGATGAAGATGGAGTCTGTGTCGCCGTAGATGACCTGGTATCCGCGCTCCTCCACAAATGCGCGGGTAAGCTTCATCACCTCGTGGCCGCGCAGGGTCACGGCGGACACCAGCTTCGGATTGAAGAAGCGGCACTCGGACGCACCCAACACTCCAGCGAAAGAGTTCATGAGCAGCTTCAGGGCCTGCGACAGCGGCTGATTGCGCGCACGCTTGGCCTCGTCCCGGGCATTCGACAGGGCGGTCACGATGCCCGGCAGACAGTGCTTCTCGCGCGAGAACAGCGTGCATTGCGGCCCCAGCACCAATCCGGTCTGGACGTTGGTGCTCTCTCCCTCGGCCAGACCCACGGGGTCCACCAGAAAGGTCCGGATGATGGAGGGGTACAGGCTTTTGTAGTCCAGGACTACGACTGAGTCGTAGAAGCCCGGGGTGGAGTCCATCACATAGCCGCCTGGAAAGGCCTTGGCCGCGATGTCACCCACATTGGGCGCTACGTAGCCCAGGCGGTGCATGCGCGGCAGATAGTGGTGGCTGAATGCGGCGATGGAGCCGCCGAAGTGATCTATCTGCAAGCCTGTAGTCTGGGCTCGCTCCAGAACGAACGGCAGCAACTCCAGTTTGTCGAAGATGCGCAGGACCAGCGCACAATCACGGATGTTGTAGCTGGCCAGCGCCTGCTTGTCTTCCTGGTAGCGCCGCTCAATCTCGGCCATTTTGTCGTAAGCATTGCCGATCTCCTTGCCCTCGCCCAGCAGTGCTTGCGAGACCGCTTCGAGGCTGAACGACGGGAAGCTCCACATGCCGGCCCTCAGCGCTTCGATGCCATCGACGACGACCCGGCCGGGCATGGGGGCGAACAGATAGCCTTGTCGGCCCGGGTGTGTGCGCCACGCGATGGGGCGGCGTTCGCGTCCGAGCAGCAGTTGCACGGCATTCGCGTCGGCCGTCTTTTGCAGCACCCGCAGATCGAACTGGATCACGCTCCAGCCGACGATGACATCCGGGTCATGGTCCGCAAACCAGGCATTGAGCTGCTCGATCATCGCCCTGCGAGTTGAGCAGTACACAAGCCTGAAGTCCATCGGCGACACAGCTGGCGCCGACACAGACTCTGGTGCTTCCCCCAGCATGAACACCACCCGGTCGCCTGCAGCATCTAGTGCGATGGAGTACAGCTCCTCGGTCGCGCTCGTCTCAATGTCCAGCGACACCACCTTCAATACCGGGCGCCAACCGGATGCTGGCTTCAACTTGCCGTCGAGGATGGTCGAGCCTTCGCGCTGGCCTCCCTCGATCAGAACACCGGCCGTGATGAACCGCTCCATCAGGTAGCGGTCGTGCGGGCGAACATCGGCTTCGTAGAGCGGGATCCCCAGCGGCTGGAGCGCGCGTGCCAGCTTGCCGAGATCGCGGAACCTGCGGGCATAGACGCCGAGGACGGGCTTCTGGTCGAATGTCTTCAAACCCAGCTCTCTCACCTCCAGGCCCTGCAGGTTTGCCAAGTACGCCTGTGCCGAAGCCCGATGGAGGGCCGGCAGGAAGGCGACCGACGTCTGTCGGGTTATCAGCACCTTCTTCGGCCCCTCGTCGGTGGCCAGCCAGTATTCAATCTCGGTGCCGTCGGGGAGGTCGCGCCAGTGGCGGGTGAGGATGAAGCCCCGAAGTTCGATGGGTGCGAGGGCTAAAGACATCAGGTGGAGCGGAAGACGGTGGCACGCTAATTCTGATGCCTCGGGCGAACAGTCTGAGAGCTACGAAGCGCTCTTGCGCATGATGCTGATGTTTTGTACAGTATTGCAAAAACCGACACCGGGAAAGCCATGCACAAACCATCGCGCTATGTATTCCGTCCTGCCCGGCCAGCACCCGCATTGCTGCGGCGCATTTGGGCGTGGTTCTGAGGCGGCGCTGCAGTGTCATCGGGCCTTGCTTGACGGAAAGGCAATAGAGGAGATGATCAGGAGACGGGCGTTGGCCCATTGAAATGGATTCGCATTGGAGCGCTTCGGTGCCGAAGATGCTTGCACAAAAATTGATACTGTCTAAAAATACAGGCCTATCGCAACTTCTAAGAGGGTGCCGTGTCTAGCTACATCTTTATCTCGCCCAAATCTGATCCTGGCATGGGCTACCCGCTGGCCGACCCGTTGCTCACCACCGGATCTCGGCCAACTATGGGCTCTTGTAGACCGGACCTACGCCGCCTCGTCCGCCCTGGCGACCAGATCTTTGTGATCAGCGGCAGCATGGGCCCCAGGCATCGGCAATATGTGATCGGCGGCTTGGAGATCGCAGAGAAGCTTGAAGACCAACTCGCTGCCTTGCGAAAATTTCCCGAGAACGCCCTGCGCTTCGAAGCGGGCAAGAAGATAGGCAACATCATCGTAACCGCCGACGGCTACCAGCACCCTCGGGACAACCACAAGCCGGAGTCTTTCGAAAACCGAATCAAAAACTACTTAGTGGGACAGAATCCAGTGGTGCTCGAATCCCCGCGCGAGGTTGAATTGGGACGCGAGCGGACCGTCGACATTCTTTCGAGTCTCTTCGACCGCTCGGGGCCACGCGTTGCCCAGATCGTCGGGCGCCACCGCAAGCTGACTGACGAGCAGGCGGACCGGCTGCGTCGGGAGTTGATGGACATTAAGCGCGAGGCGGCGGCGTGATGAATATCGGCGAGCACTTGGTCAGCCGGAAGCTCGCCGCCGACCAGATCGCCACGAAGGCGAATCTATCCTCCGAGCGGTTTGCGCAGATCGCCGCCGGTGCCGACGCGAGTCTGGCGGAGATGCGAGCCATCGCCAAGGCTATGCGCTTGCCTTTGGAGAGCTTGCTGGACGCGGAACCCGCTGAACCAGTTAAGGCGCTATTCCGTCACACCCTAGGGCAGCTCGAGGTTGAGGTTTCCTCGGAGATTGACGTCGTGTCCGCCCAAGTTCGCGACGCGCTGGCGATCGCACGAGGCATGCCCCGCAACACTGCGTGGCTCAATCTGTTCAGGGGCATGGAGCCGAAATTGGAGGCGGCTGAAGAATTTGCGCAACTTTTCCGCAAGGCATTCGCTGGCCTCGACGATAAGGAGCCCTTCCCGCGCCTGCCGCAAGTCGCCCACGAGCTTGGCGTCATCGTTCTCTACTCACGGGACTCGGTCATCGAAGGGGTGTCTGTCATCGTTGAGGGCTATGCGCTGATGATCTTAGGCGCGCGCGCGTTCAAGCCCCGCCTGCTCTTCACCATGGCTCACGAGTTTGGGCACTTGGTCGCGCACCACGACGATCAGGCGAGCGGCTACGCGCACCTTGATCGTCAAGAGGACTTCGATGGCATACCAGGTGGTCCGCGCAAGCTCGAAGAGAAGTTCGCTGATGCGTTTGGTTCGGCCCTCTTGCTGCCGCGTCATGGCGTGCTGCTGGCTATAAAGGCGATTCGAGAACAGCTCGGTGCCAAGGGGCCTCTAGGCGACATCGAGATCTCATGGCTGGCACACCTTTTCCACGTCAGCTTTGAGGTCGCCGCACGCCGATGCGAAGGACTGGGCTTGGTGCCGCCGCAGGGCGCGCGCGCTCTATATCAAAAGCTGCTGGACGACTACAAGAATCCTGAGCGGCGTGCCGCAGTACTGGGCATCCCACCGCGGCCGGACATCCAGGTGGACGCGTCCCCAGCGCTCCTGCAAGCGGCAGCGCGCAAGGTGAGGGCCGGGGAGATTTCGGTGGGGCGCGCTGCGGAGCTCCTCAACATCCCAGTCTCCGCGCTGTTCGTTGCCAACGCTGAAATAGCCGCGTGACCCTGATCCTGGACGCCTCAACCCTCCTGAACCTCGCCAACGGCGAAGTCCTTTCGAAAGTCCTGCGCCTCCCGGGCACATCGTTCCAAGTAAGCGGCGTCGTGCGCGACGAATCGCGCACAGTCGCGCAGGCGATCGACGCGGCTGTCGCGGCCGGGCGTCTCGCACTGGTCGACGACAAGTTGATCAGCGTCTCGCGCTTCCTCCGGGCGAAAGCGGAGTGGCAATTGGACAACGGCGAGACCGAGTGCATCCTAGCCGCATCGGAGTTAGGCTCCTCGGTCGCTTGCGACGACAAAGCGGCGCGCAAGGTAATCGTGAAAGTTCTTGGAGAAGATCGCCTCGCCGGCTCCATTGGCCTGTTGCGCGAGGGAGTGAAGGCGGGGCTACTCACTCAGGCAGAGGCGTTCGCCGCCTACTGCCTAATGCGCGAGCGGGGAGGCTTCCTGCCCGCAATCAACGCAGCCGACTTCTAACTTAGATCGTTTCAGGGCGCAGCCCCAACTTGTCGTTGCGCAAGGGGGTCGGCGCGAACTTCGCGAGAGCCTGACGCACGCCTGCAAAAGGGTTAGCGATCGTCTTCTTCAACTGGCCGCGAGCGCCGAAATAAAGTCCGCACGAGCCGCAACGATGCTCGATGTGTGGCGTGAACGCGTACTCGCCTTCGTCAAAGTGATGATCTCCGCAGCCGGGGCAGACAAGGTCCAGTACTCTGCCCTCCAGGTGCGGCATGGCCGACTGCGCCATGAAGGAGCGCACGTGTGTGGCATTGAGCACCACGCCATCGATCACAACCTCAGTGAACGTATCGTCCAAGCCACTGGGCATCTCTTCGTCGGCTGTTTTGAAAGCGTGCACGTGGATACCATCCTCCTCAGCACGCGTTGAGGTCCACAGGATCGCCGGATTCGAGCCCCAGATCTGCACGCCCCCTGGAAAGTCGCGCTGCTTGAATGTGACCTTCTTCTTCGCCGGTACGAGCTTGGGCTTCTGCGCGCTTAACATATGCCTCACGGTGGCCAAAGGATTGCCCACGCCCGCGCCGCTGTCGGAAAACTGCTTGCCGCAGCCGTGGCATTGGTGGCGACGGTGCGCATGGACGGCGAACCAGTCGCGGTCTAGGTGTGGAAAGCCGCAGTAGGTGCAGTTAACCGTGATCGGCTGGAAGCCGAACACGGCTGAAACCATGTAGTTGATGGCGTCGATTTCGTCGACCTCTGCCCACCCGTCGGAGAGCAAATCCTTCGCGAGAGGGATGCGCAGCTTGCGATACGTCCGGTCAATCACTTTCTCCCCGCCTTTTTCGAGCCGCCCGTGCACGTGAATGCCTCGGTCGATGGGTTTGTTCGTGGTGTCATAGACGGCGGGCACGGATCCCCACAATGCGATGCCACCAGGGTAGGAGCTGAAGTCTAAGTCCAGAGTGTCCTCGGGCGCGATCGGCTCGTCGTCGGCCGCTACGCATTTCTCCGCCGGAGTGCCGTATTTAGCCGTGGCGTTTGCGTGATGCCCAAGGCACCAATACCGAGTGCCGCCGTCTCGGCGCCGGCCAACAGGGACGATGTTGCAACTCATCGAGAAAGCTTACTCCACTAGCGTGTTGGTTAGCCGTCGTGCCATAGAGTGAGCGGAAGGCCCTCAGCCATTGTCGAGGCAGTTTAACCGCTGCTGAGCCGTCTTCGGAGGTTGACCGCCATCGGCTGGTCGGAGTCATTCGCAGAGGGAGGGCTGAGCGGCTGCTGCGGACGTCATCGGAAATTCGCCAGGTGGCAGATCGTACGACAGATGCGCATCCAACGCCGGGCGCTCGACACGGAGCGACCGCGGGGTGGGCATCAACTACCGGGTAGGCGCTGCCCCCCGTGGAGAGATATCCGCCGTGCCGATTCGAATGAGCAACGGCCCATTGTCGAGGACCGCTGCTTGAGCCGAATGATCTCCGCTGCAGTCGGCTCCCTGCGTGAAGCGACGTAGTCTGCGGCTTGGCGCTAATTCGTGCAGAGGGCACCGGGCCTTCGCCGGGGTTGCTTGGGGCCACCGCCAGTGCATTGGCTGCGTGATGGCACCCGGCGACTGTCCTGGTAGGCCTAAACGTCGTCTTGCCGCAGTGCCGCTGGGTTCAGCTGACGCGCCGGAGTGTGGTGTTGGCCAACGGTGCGTCGAGCAATTGGCTGGGCCCGCCGTGTTCCTTGGAACTCGACACCAAGATCGTGTGCGCTGCCCGGCTAGCGCCAAGGTAGACGCGCGACACATAGCGCCGGCGCGTGCCTTGGCCCTGGTCTTTGTCGTAGTCGGCACTATCTGCATGGATAAGGAACACGGTATGGAACTGCAGCCCCGCCACAAATTCCGGCATGCTGAAAACACACTTGTTCTTGGCGTAGCGCAGTTCCTTGAGGTCGTCTCGCGTAGTGATTGGCACGAACTTGTCCTGAACTCGGCCGGCGAGGCGGATTTTGTCGAACAGCGTCTCGCTCAGACACAACACCGCCACCTGACTGCCACCGCCATCGATGTCGCGCGCAATGCGAATGGCCTGCTCAAAGACGCCATCGACCAGCGCGATGTCGGTTTGGTAAACGGTCAGAGTCGGCGTTTCGCCGTTATCCTGCTGCGACTCGGCCACGTATGTCGCGTACTCACCCTCAAGGTCCATGGCAGGGAAAGAAGCGTCGAGATCGCGCAAGAAAGCTGTGATCTGGGGCGTGGAGCGATAGACCTGCTTGAGTTCAGTCAGCACGGATTCGCCCACGCCCGGGTTGCGGAACTTCTCCATGCCGCCGCTAATGGCGACGTCATTAGAGCTCTGCTTTATGTCGTAGGCCATGAGTAACGGCCAGCGGCCGCCGACCTGTGCACGCGTCTTGAAGAGGTTGTGGAGCAGCATGGCCTCGGCGCGCGTGAAGTAGTGGTATTCATCGACGAAAACAAGGTCAAAGCCATCTCGATCTCGTAGAGCTCCCCACTCATGCGTACCAAGATAACCGTCGAAGTCCGCGACCATCTGGTCCATGCCCAGCATCTTCTCCGCCCGCAAACGAGCCCGGTAGACGTCGTGGATTTCTAGAACCACGCGGCGGTGGGCCTCGCTTGGGAGGACCATCTGCCATGACTCCCTCGAGCCACGCGCATAGCGGTTGGCTTCGTGCGTATCCTTCTTTATTGCTTCCAGATCCAGCACACAGGCGAACTCGTTCATGAGTTCGTCAATAAGCGAGAGATCTTCTGCGCGATTCTTCAAGCGCTTCTGAAAATCCGGACAGTTTGGGAACTGATCGAACACAATTTGAGGGTCTTGTAGGACTTGGTCGATGGCTTGTTCGATGAGCATCCGCTGGTATTCGCGTCCATCACGGCCATCCAGCGATAGGGGCCTCAAACCCTTTTTCTCGTACCCCAGCTTCTCTTGCGCTAACTCGTAGATGGTGCCGATCCACAGCTTGGGCTGCCCGGAGGGTGTCTTCAATGAAGTCCAGCGTTCCGTTGGATCCAGTGCATGGAGCATGCCTCGCACACCCGAATGGGCCAATGCTGAGCTATGTGTCAGGAAAGCGAAGGTTTTGTCTCCGTCGGCGTCGGCATAGAGGTCGCGCAGGCACTTCACCACCATCGACTGTGTCTTGCCGGTGCCTGCGGCGCCACGCAGCCGCACGGGCCGGTCATGCGGCTGATCGACAAATTTGCGTTGCTCGCGGTTCAGCCGCTGCTCGTACCAATCTTGCAATGTCCCCGCACTCGCTAGCCGGACGCCTAAGGGTTCTGATAGCAGGACGCCGAAGTTTCCGACTGGTGGTGCGACCGGAGCGTCAGTCAAAAGGGCATCGCAGATGCCTTCCATGGCGCGCAGATAGAGTACCTTGTCCGCCTGCACTTCATCTAAGTTTTCGGGGTTGCTGGTGACAGCAAACGCATAGAGATTGCCGTCGTCATCTGGCGATTGGTCGAAGTAGACCCGCTGCGGGGCGTATCGCGAGGGCTGTGCAAAAACTGAAAGCCGGGAGCCGACATGATACGGCTGCCACTGAATAGGAATCGAAATACCGCGGTCGAAGTGGCGGAGCGCCACGCGGATCACCCGCTCGAAAGTCGTGCGTGGCTTGGAGAGGCTGGCCGCGGCAGCGAACATAGCAGTATTGATGACTAGGTAGCCATCATCCAGGTCGGCATCTTCGGATAGCAGATAGACGATGTCTTTCGACTTCACACGACGCAGCCCGTCGGTATTCTGCGGCACTTCGAATTTCTGCAGCCAGGCATCTTCTACGAATGCCCGATCCAGGATGCCAATGGCCTTCTGGTCGATGACGAGGGCGGATACGGTCGTCGTCATGGTCATGCCTCCTGCACGTTTTTCTTGAAGAATTCCTCGACCATGAGTTCGGCCGCTGTTTCGCAGGCGGATTCGAAGGTCTTGGGCATGCCGATGCGCGAGAACAGGAACGCCAGCTTTTGAGTGATCGAGAAGCGGATGCCGTCGTTGAGGCGCCCGAGGCGATGGAAAGCATCCGGGCGGTCGTGGATGCGGGCGTCCTGCTCGGTGAGGTACAGGTCGGGGGCCATGATGGTCCACATCGAACGCAGCATCACTACAAAGCCGATACCGGTCTGTCGTGGCAACTCCGGAAGCACGAAGTAGTCCTGGAAGCCGCCGCCGTCCTTGAAGGCACTGCGCACGCTGTCCTGCTGGTTCTTCTCTTCGATGCCGAAGAGTGCCCAAGCGGCTTTCAAACGTCTGAAAGCGCTCTCGGTTTTGTCGGCGCTCACGGTGAGCGCGAAGCCCTGGAGATCGCGCAGAGGTTTGTCCTCGGCTGTGGGCACCTTGCCGGTGACGCGCGCCAGGATTTCTTCGGCAGTCTTGCTGCGCAGCCATTTCACTAGTGACTCATGTGTCAGTGGCGCAAGGCCCTGCTGCTGTTTTCGAATCTGACCGTTGAGATACTCGCATATCGCCTTGGAACGCTTCTCGGAGAGTTTGCGCATTTGCTCCTCTGCCCAGGGACCTTCGATATATGCAGCCATGGGCACGATTTCGAGCCAGGTGTAGCGTTCGCTGGCTTTCCTTTGAGCGATATCGCAATCGGCCGTGATTACGATACCCAGCGTTGCTTCGCCGGTCTTGGGATTGAGCTTACGGATGATGTCGCCTTGGCGCACCTCTTCTGTGTCTTCGATTTGCGTAAAAAAGGCCGTCATTTATCCTGTCCCTGGATGGGGCAACAGCACCCATTTGAAAACATCATGTTACATGGCGATGCCCTCATATTGCAGCTAGGGTTGGAGGCGTGCGATGAGCAAATTTTGCGTTGAGAGTTCGAATAGCAGATACGCAGTCGCTGACGTTGCTCGACGCGCTGCGTGATAAAAGCGACTGGCTGCAGTACCTCGCACAACCGCCATTCGGGGCGGCGCATGACGTAGGGTTCAATGACTGATTCGCACCAGGCGGCGTGAATAGGCTCGTTGGCAGCTACCGCTGCCAAACCGACATCGGAGGATTGAGGGCTGCTCCAGGCCGGATTGAGTCGTTCGTGGCTGAAGGCCCGAATGACTGCCGCAGCGAACACCTGTCGTTGGGCACCTCAATGCCCATGCGCTGTGCTGCGGTTCAGCGGGACCCGTCTACCACTTGAAGTATTCATGGGTCCAGGTATCGGTGGGATGGTTCACCTCGAACCACCCGGTGCCATAGAACTTCCATGCGTCGGAGTCGAGGATGACCACGTGACCCTGGCCGTCTCGGGGCCGCAGCTGGTAGACGACGTAGAAGCCGGTGTTTCGCTCGACCGTCGATGTCGGCGCTTGCGGCGCCATGTCCGCAAACCAGCATCGCATGTCGTTGGCCCGGATGGGGCGTTTGCCGCCTGAGCCGCAATTTGGGGAGCCGCACCTAGCGGTGACGCAGTCGTGCGCAGCGGCGAGCTGGTTGTAGCCGGCGCGGATCAATGCGTCCGAAAGGTAGTGGGCACAGTTGTTCTCGTACGTGCTTTGCCGCCCGAGACACGACTTCGCGAACACTTTCGCCGCGCCTTCGATGGTTTTGCCGGCGTTGAGCAATTTCTGGTCGGCTGGCGTTCCTTCTTGGGGGGACCCCGGCAACAGCAGCGAAAGCGGCTGCGCGACGAATTCGAAGGGCTCCATGCCGGCCGGAGCAGGTGCGCTTGACTCCATCGTCTTCTCCTCGTAGATAGCGCGTAATATGACACAAGTACTGGCACAACCGCTCTTCGCGTGGCGGCGACGCCCCCTTATCGATGACCTGTCAATGTTGATAGGGGGTTCCGCCATGGCTGCATGCTACGGGTAAATGCCTAGCTGGCGTACGTCCTTATGTGAGAAAACCGAGCTCGGACGTAAGTCGCCGACTGCACAAAATGGAGTAGCGCCATGGCGATTGAAGTCACTGGTAAGCCGCACGACTCGACAGGCGCGAATTTCCCCAGAACCCGGCGCGGCGAATCCTTCTACGTTTCTCCCCATAGTCACTAGATCCTCTCGAGGAGAGTGCATGTTTTACGTATCGTGTGTCAGGTCGCCGTGCCTGCTCGGCGCCGTGCTTTTGTTGGGAGGCTGTGCGGTGGCACCCAACAGTTTCCGCATCGATGCCGCACAGAGCATCCGGGACAGCGTCCTCTATCCACCGGGTACGTCGCTAACATACGAGAAGCTCGATCTGCATATAGAGCGCACCAACTCGGAGTGCCAAAGCGCGTTGCCGACGCGCACCAGCGGGCATGTCACGGTGTCCAATCCCTACTGGCCTGCGGTGGATGCACGCGTGGTGCGGATCGAGATTGCACGAGCCGGCTTGTCGCAGGTGGTCTTGCCGCCACCCGCGAGTTGTCTGAAAACTTCGGTGCGCCCGGCGCCGCAAGCGTGCGCCCAGGACTGGATCGTCAAGAGCGTCGAAGCGGCCATCGCGAAAGACACGGCGTGGGAAAAGTGCCTGCCCAGCGGGACGCCGGGGTTCGCGGAAGATGTGGTCGAAACGCTTCCGCATCGGGCGAGCGAGTCTGGCGCTTTGCGCCTGGAGAGAACCTACACACGCCCCCTGGTGCCGCCGACCAGTCAATCGCGTGCGGCGGGAGTTGCTGCCGCGACATTTGACGTCGAGTTCGTATCACTCCTGCCTGGCGCAACGGTCTGCGTGAACAAGGACCAAACGCTCGGAACTGGTGCAGCCCCGTGGGTTTCGAGCGCGCAGTCGTGCGTGGGCCTGCTACAGGGGGCCAAGGGACAGGGTAGTGTCGTTTTGTCACGCACCGACACCGAGAACACGTTCCCGCTCGCTCGCCAGGCGTACGACATGGATGAAGCCGTCGTTTTCGACGCGCGCTCATGGCTTGCGGTGCGTGGGGCCGTCGCCGCACTCATGCCTCACGGAGCGTTTCTCTACGTGTACTACCCGGGCGAAGCCACGAACACCGCGCCGGACGGGTCTGCTCACTGGGAGTACGACAAATCCACAGGTGTGCGCAGGTACAAGATCGACAACACGAAGTCGATACTTCCTCTCTCGCCGATTCTTGTGGCGCACTCCCAGCCTTTGCAGCTGACGGCGTCGGGCGCGCCGGACCTCGATGCACTTTGCCACACGGGCGGAAATCCCAAAGTCATCCGGCTGTGCTTCGACTTTCGTGACTTCGCGGCGATCGACGTACTGCATCCGTATGTGGTAAACGGCCGGGCCGTCTACGCACCCTCGGGGACGCTAACGACAGACGTCCCGGGGATTGCCGCAGTGCCTGGTGCGCGCGCCATGCGCGTGTTCCGAGGGCGCAGTGTGCCGCTGGCCTTCGATTGGTCGAACCCGCGTAACGCGATACCGCTCGCAGCCAATGATCAATTCAAGGGAACACGATGATCAAGCTTCTAAGGGTTCACGAGCGGCTCTACGTCGCCGACGCAGCGCCAGTCGATGTGGGCAACGGCCGCGAGAAGTTCCTCTGCTTCATCGCTTCAGCGGACAGCCAGGCTCCTTTCCTCGACCTCGCGAAGGTCTTCGGGCGCGACGGGGCGGTGGCCATCGTCAGCGTGCCGCAGGGAGCGTCGTGGAAGGGCGATCGCTCGTTCATCAACAATATCTTGGGAGCGGCCGGATGCGTTTTCGCGCTCGTCCGGTTCGATCGCAGCCTGGTCCCCCGTGTCGACGTGAAGCTCTTCGCGGTGGAATCCGGCGCGAAATGGGTCGTCACGCAAAAGTGTCTGATGCGCGCCGAGTTCGGCGCCGTAGGCGCCATCATTCCGAACGGCGCAGCCTTGTCGTTGCTGGCGAGCGGCGGCGAGGTGCAGGTCGATGCCGTCGGGGCGCAGGCGATCACGCTCGAAGGCTTCGGCATGTATGGCGCGCAGAAACAGGAGACGCGCCGCGTTTTTCTGGACTTTCTGGCGGCCGATCCCGGGCGGCTGCGGTTCGAGATCGATCTGGCGGTGGTCAGCTACAACAAGGACCAGCCCTCGCTGGGCCTCCAGTATTTTCGCGCGGTCCAGGAATTCTCGGGGTCGTTCGGCTTTCAGCGCTTGCACTATCCACTGTTCTCCACGCCGACGGCAGGCGGCGGATCTGCACTCCAGCTGGCAGCGTCGCTTGACCTGCGCGAGCCGGCCCCTGGACACGTGCCGCGCGCGATGCTGCGCTCCGAAGTGCGGGTGCGCAAGGTCGTTACTCATGGCGTGCAACAGGCCGCAGTAGCCCTCAACAAGTTCGCGGCCGACGGCACGCGCCTTTTCGCCACCGCAAAAAGCGTGAGCGAGACACTGGCGTTCCATTTCGCATCCGCCCCCACGGAGATGGAGTCCGCAACCAGCGTACCCCGCTACGACGGGCTCGTGCTGCTGCCGCATGGTAGCGTGGAGATCAACTCAGCTTCCGGCGCCTTGCTGGGCAGCAGCCTTCTGGAGCGTGTCTCAGAGTTCCGTACCCTAGGTTTCAACCTCGAGCACCCAGCGGATGCGCTCGATGCCACGATGTGGTTCACAGACCCGAAGAAGAACCGGAAGACTTCGGACACCGAGGGGAATCCTCGCGCCTATCTTTCCAGGTACGCAATCACCTCGGCCGCGGAATACGGGGCCGCTCTCTCACCGCAGATAAAGTTCTCGCCCGACCGGCTAGCGCTCTATGCGCTGGGCGGACGGGCCGGGGCGTACCGGGCTATCCAGTGCGGCGTGCCCTCGCGCCTGCCGATCGCTCCGCTCGACTTCGAGGCCTCCGGCGGAACCACCGAGGAGCGGAGCCGGTTCGACGCGACGGTCATCGCGAGGCATCGGGCGGGGCTCTTGGGCGACGCGGCCATCGCGCGCGCTTCCTCACGTCAAATCTTCGCAGTGACGCAACCCGAGGAGTTGTCCACTACGCCGCAAGGCTTCAAGGTGACGGATGCGGGAGCGTCGTGGTCCGAGGTGGAGTTCGCCCGCGGCGACAAATGGCGCATTGCGCTGGCCTTTGGCTCCGACCCAGACGTAGCCAAGACATTGCAGCAAGCCTTCCTCGAGAAGGAAATCTTTATTGTCGCGCGCCGCCTTCCGGCTGCACAGCCGGGTTCCATACGCAACCCGACGCTTGACCTCGCGTTCATCGGGAGTGGATGGGAGTTCCGCACGTCGATCGTCGGGTCGACCTCCCCGGCCGTGGCAGCGCAGACGGACACTTCGCCGCTGGTGCTGATCAAGTTCGGTTCGCGGGCCGTCGCAGAGCTTGTCGGCGATGCCGAGAACTGGACAGGCAAAGAAACTTTCGTGGGCAACGCCGCTGAAGTCTCGGCCGTGAAGGCGCGCCTTAACAAGATCATCAAGGACTTGCAGACTGACCACGCGGACGAACTCGCCGCGGGGAATACGACGGATACGTTCGCCGGCCCCTTCGTGAACACGGACGCGAAGGCCCAGAAGGGAAAACTCTTCGACGCCAACTGGAACGGCGTTGTCGTCCTGTCTGTACCCATGTCGACGGCAAACAGTCCTTTCCCGCCGGACCTGCAGCCGATTCTCGACTCCTACAAGTACCGGCTTCAGGCTACCGTCCTGTGCGCCGACCTGCGGCCTGCAACAGCTAGCAGCGGTGAACAGTCGCAGGTGCTCGCACTCATCCGCTACCTGAATCCGGACAAACCGGTGATCAAGAATGGCAGCGACCCTGACTGCTCAGGCGGTTTCGACCTGCAACTGCTCAAAGTGCGGCTGCGCGCGGCGCTCGTGGAGAAGTTCGAGTGCAGGCTCTCGCTCGGGCTGGGCAAGTTCTTCGGGCAGCAGTTCGATGGCAGCGGCGTCCTCGTCGGCGCCTATGACCGGCGTGTCGAAGCCGGCGTACAGGTCGACGTCTACAGTTTCTCGCTCGTCAGCGAGTTGAAGAAGACCTGGGGCAAAGGCTCTTTCCTCAGCGAGGCCACACTGACGCGCCTGGGCTACGAGCGCGCTGAACCCAAAGCCGGCGAGCCAAGGGGCCGGTTTCTCGTCAAGGGCAGCCTCTCCTTCGACCTTGACAACGTCGGTGTGAACGGACTGGAGTTCGATCGCATGGGTATAGAGTTCGGCGCGGGGGACCGCTCTTTCCTATTCAGTCCCGGCCTGCTCAAGGTGAACGTTGATCGCGAAAAACTCGGCAAGCTGCTCGGCAAGCTGCCGTTCAAGCTCACGTCGTTCGTGTTCGGCCGCCTGTCTCCCATCAAGCTGCTTTCGCTGGGCGATCTCGGCTTCCAGCCGCTGCCCCTGCTGGGCGGCGATTCTGAAGGCGACGGAACCTTCTCGTACGCTTTCACCTTCGACCTCGACCTCGGCAGCTTGGGCGCGCTGTCCAAGAAGCTCGAAGGCTTCAAAGGTGAATTGCTCCTCGGCTGGAAGATGGTTTCGGGAACCCCGGCAATGAGCCTCGGGTTCAAGTTGAAAGGCAATAAGGGCGGCCCGCTGGACTTCTCGCTGCTTGACGTAATCCAGGTTCGCGCCAAGCAATTCGGCTTCGGGCAGCTGCGAAACGGCGAGGCTTACTATGTCTACGCTGCGGGCCTGCAACTGCGCTTGCTGGACCAGACGTTCCCATCCCAGGGCGCGGACCAGAGCATCTTCGTGTTTTATCCCTCCGCTGGCGGGTCGGTGGCTTGGCTCTATGCGCGCGTCGACGGAGACAAGGACTCGGCTGTCCCCCTTTTCGCGATTGGCCAACGCGTGGAGGTCGACAATCTGCTGAAGAGCAAGACCACGCTGGAGGGCATAACGGCTCTCAAGAAGGTCTTCAAGAACACGCTGGAGCCGGACAAGCTGCCGTACGACGGCACTTCGGATGTCAAGTACCACCCGAAGGCCGATTGGCTGCTCGGCCTTGAGGCGAAGGTGTTCGACGTCGCAACACTGCAGGTCCTTGTCGCGGAGCCGTCGCTCTACGGGGCAAGGGTGACCATCTCCAAGGACACTTTCAAGTTCCTGGCGAAGGACTGGTTCTTCGACTTGCTGTACAGGCGGCTCGATGAGGACACCGGCATCTTCTCGATGGAGGTACCGCCGCCGATCGACATGCTCGACTTCGGCGCCGTGCAGGTGATCCTCCCGACGATCCGCGGCGAGGTGGGGACACCTGGCAGCCACCTCCTCGTCGACCTGGGTTATCCGGGCAAGAAGTCGATCGCAGCCTGGCAGCGCACCGGCAAGATCGTCGCGGGCATTTTCGGTGGCGATGGCGGTGGCTACTTGGGGCGCGTGGCTCCGCGTACGTTCCCCGTTCAGTTGAAGCCCGAGTACGCGAAGTACTACGAATTCAAGAAGGACAGCTGCTTCATGGTGGGGATGGCCGGCTCGTTCGGCCTGATGAGGTACTTCAGCTCGGGGCCCATGAGCGGTCATGCTTCGCTAACGGGCTTCTTCATGCTGGAAGGCGCGCTAGCCACTCTGCGGTCGCGGGGCGCGGTGACAAGCCCCGCGCTCGAGAAGCCGCCATCCACCTACCTTATGCTCGAGGGCCAGTTCGGCGTCAAGGGGTGCATCGAAGCCTGCGCGGACTTCAAGCTCATAAAGGCCTACGTCGGCGTCGAGTTCAAGGCCTACTTCGGCTTCGACTACGAGACGTGGAAGGGCATCGTGTTCAGCGCCGGGATCGTCCTGAGCGCCTACGCACGCTTGGTCATAGCCCGCATCCGCATCCCCTTCGACGGATCGTTCGAACTCGCGCTCGAATTCCGGTTCTCGTTCGAAGCCAGATTCGAGCTGCGCCTGTCTGACGACGACCCCAGGTGGAAGCAGGTTTTCGAAAGCAACGCCATCGTGTTGCCCTCCGCCCCGCTGCTCCCCCGGTTTCCCGCGCCGGCTCAGGTCCGCGTGCCAGGGAAGCTGAAGGCGAACTGGACGTGGCCGTCACCGACGCCATCAACCCTAGGGTTGACAAAAAAAGTCCAGATCGAGTACTGGCTCGTCGCGGTTCCGACCCTTGCGGATTCGACTTCCGCCAGCGGTAGGCGGCTACCGGCCGTCGTCGGGCACCTCCTGGCCGGCGAACACCCTGTCTACACGAACCGGCCGAACTCGATCCTGGCCTTGGCCGATGCCATGCTGCGCTGGATGCTGCCGCAAATCATGGGGATGGCAAAGTGGGACGGCAATACGTTGATCGCTCCGCATGACCCATTGCTTCTCGACGCGCATCAGGCCTTACAGCCCGAGGGCAAGGACAGCCGGCTGACGCCGGTAGACATTCCAGCCGATCTGACCGGCCTCGACCCGAACCAGACGAAGAAGGGCGTGCGGCTGATCTCGCGTGAAGCCAATATTGCTAAGCCCAGGCCGGGATTCAAGGGCCTGACCGCGGCGCGCCTGCTGGAGCTCTACTGCCTCTGCTTCGACACTCAGGTGGCGTTGCCGAAGGACGGCGGCGACAAGGAAAAAGACGCGCCGGCGTGCGTGCCGTTCCCCCTGCCGCCACTCTTTGAGCTCTTGTACGTGGTGCAGAAGCCGTCGAGCGCGGGCTGGACGGACGTGAGCAAGAAAGAGCGCGACCTCGCAGTCCACCGCCTACTGTCGGAAACCGAAGTGGATGAACTGCAGCACCAACTGGACGAGTTCCATGCGCTCTTGAAGGCCGAACGTGACATCGCCGCCGCCAAGGACAAGAGCGTGCCACGCCCGATGCAGGAATGGGTATTCCTAAGCTGGCACCAGCTGTTCTGCACCGAGCTGCTTAGGCAGGCGATCGACAAGCTGGAGCAGATCGGCCCGACGACATTCGAGGGCCTGCGCGTGCAGATGGTGGCCGACCCTAAGGGGCCTGCCTACATTGCGGCGCAAGGCGTTTCGAGGTTGTTCGCCGGCGGCTTGAGGTTCAAGCACGAGAAGAAGACACAGGGAAGCTTTGCCCTTGCGGGGACACTGTTTGAAGCCCCCGAACTGGGGCCGAACGAACGGTCGCTCCTGTGCCTGAAGGAAAGTGTCGCTGCGAGCGGATGGAAACTTGACACTAAGCACGTCGCGGATTGCGGCACGGACGGTTTGCCGCAGGATACGTTGGGATTCGTGGTGACGGATCTCACCCGTGAGTCGGTCTTCGTCGTGCCGTCATTCACGCCCTCGGGGCCCAAAGGCTACGAAGACCTGCCAAGGGAGTTTCCCCTGGCGGCGTGCGCGACCCTTGGCGGCGAAGCCGTGCATGCGTTCCCCAAGGAGCTCGTCCTCGCCCTGGTGCCTTCCGAAGGTTTGGCGATCAAGTGGGAAGCACGCATGCGCAATGGGCGCAACGAGCTGGAACCCGCGAATCCGCAGCCTGCGGCACCGAGGCCCCAGAGCATGTTCAAGCTTCGCGGTATCACCGTGGCGACGAATTCCCGGTCGTTCGAGGTCGGTCTGCTGCCGTTGGCGCTGCCCGAGCGCGAACTCGTCCACGCGCTGGCTGCGCGAGTACGGTCAGACCTGCGTATCGGCTATCGCCCGGCAAGCAGTGCGCCCGAGACACCGTACACTGAACTCACGCCCGACAACCTGAAACAGGTCACCGGCTTCCGGGTCGATGTGTCGCAGGAAGAGCGCCCGACGGTGATTGCCTCGTCCGTGCAGTTGCCGTTCTACGCCGAGTCATCTAAGGAGTTGATCGGGCTGTTGTCGGCATGGGCCCGCACCGGCTCGAGGACATGCCGGCTGACCGTGCCGCTGCCGCCCGGTGGCGGGGCCGTGGCCAAGGATGTCGAAGTCGAATTGATCCTGCTGTCGGACGCCGATGCAGGCGCCGGTATATGCGCACCGGTTGGAAATGCCATAGCGGGTGTGCTGCCGGCCGGCGCGACGTGGTACGCCGTCACGACAGACCTGCTCAGGAGGGTTCCTTCTTCTCCTCCGGAAGCCCTGCTTGTCGAAGCGCGGCGCGACGCTATGCGCAACGCGATGGCACGTATGCCGGCGCGACTGCAGCCGCTGTGCGGAGGCGACGAATGGGTGTCAGTGGGCCGGCTGCGCGAACTCCGGGAAGCGATGGCTTTCGGCACATCCAGCGAATGCGCCCAGTTCCGGGAAGACTTCTACGCACAGGCACTGCAGGCGGACGCTGAAGCCAGCCACTTCGACCTTCTCGCCCTGCAGGTGAAGGTCGACGGTATCGAGAAGATTGGGTTCGAACAGGGGCTGCCGCTGATTCCGACGACCGAGAAAGCGGCGCAGAACGAGACGTACCTGAACCAGGCCCACGTGTACAGGGGGTTCGTCCCCACGAAGCTGCTTGTCCCCGGCCAGTCGCCCTACGCGCTGGTCGGCAGGCGCGTCGAGGTTCTGGGTCGCACCCGCGACCACTACGGGCAGCAGGCGCCGCATGACCCGGTGAGGGTACTGGACCGTGTGGAAGAGTATCGCGACGAGATCGTGGGGCCAGATGCATGGGAACACATCAGCGCCTCGCTGAGGTCTTCGTCGGCGGGCATTTCGCTGGTGCTGCGAGCCAACATCCGCGCGTGCTGGCTCGAGAACGCGCGGGCGGACTTTGTCAGGCGCCGCTTGGCGCTCATACGTCACCAGCTCGGCGACACGAACCTACGGGTGGCGGTCCAATGGTGCTTCGGTGACAAGACATCGACGGCCATCGACAAGCAGGCCTTCATCAACAATGTCCTAGAGCCGCTCGAAAAGTCGCTCACGGTCCAGCCGAGCGTCGCGTTCGTCGAGTTCGAGACGCTGCTCGCGTTGCCGAAGATGGCGAAGGACTGGGAAGTGGAGCCCTTCGGCGCCGTGCTGCGCATGTCGCGGCCTGCCGGCACCTGTGCGCTTGTGCGGGAAGCGACCGCGGCGCTTGACCCGGAAGGCCTGTCGATTAAAGGGAGCAGCGACAGCGTCGACAGCCTCATACGGTTTTTCGAACCCATCGTGGCGCTATTCAGCGCTAGCCTGGCGGTTTGCGACCCGACGCCTGCGCACGGCTCGTACTTCCTACTCAATCCCAAGTGCCTGTCGGGTGAGTTCGTGAAGGACGACAACGGCTTCCACTCAATCCCTCCGTTCGCGAACAAGCCCGTGTCGATCAAGAAGGCCGACTCAAGCATCGTCGACCGCGACCTGGATGCAACCCTGGCGGCTGCCTGCGAAGCCCTCGACGGATTACTGGACGAGAAGAAACTGTCATCCGTTCGGAACGCCGTGCCTGCCTTGCTGTCCTTGAAGCGCCAGTTCGCCCTTACCTGCCGCGACCGGCTCATCCCGGTCTTCACGGGGGCGAGGTCGCCCGAGGCTGCCCGGCGCGCCGTCGAAGACGCGGTTTCGCAGCGCGCTACCGAGTGCTGGCGGCTGGCCTCCGTTGCGGACCTCGTGGTCAAACCGAGGCAAGGCGCCACCAGCGGCGCTTTCAAGAAGATCGTAGGTGACTTCAAGGATTCTTCGGCGCTCCCGGCCGCCGGAGTACCCGCGAAGTCCCTTCCGGTCTCCACGATCGGCATCACCTGCGAGAACACGTGGCGCATCCCCGTGCTGGCCTGGATGCAAGCCGAGCCGGGCCTCGTCAGCGTGCCTGCCCTGGACTTCAACGCAAAACATGTACTCGTCGACTTGGCTGTGATGAATGCCCTGGCAGGCGCGGCGGGCACGGTGTGGCTACGCCTAGTGGACGTGGGTGGCGCCAGGCTGCAGTTCACGGTGCCTGCGTTCACCGCGCCCGCGCCCCTACGGCGTGTGTTGGAGACGCCGGTCGCGGCAGGCCATCAGGGTCTTGCCTCCAATCCGAAGCCACGCACAGTGGCCGAAGCAAAACTGTGGCACTACTCCGCCGCTTACCACATGCCGGGGAACGGCTTGCAGAAAGGCACCGACGCGCTTTACGTCACCATGACGTCGCCAGACGGCAGGCGCTCACTGGCCCTTTCCCAAACGCCCGAGCAAAGTCTGCTGCTCGCAGCCGATGCGTTTATCGCCTCTGCTCGCGCAAGCGTCAGCGGCACAGTCGATATCGATGCGCTGCGCAGGGACGCGATCGACTTCGAGGCGAATCTCACGGGCTACGGGTCAAGCCGCTCCTTCGGGCCGACGGCTGCGCCGATCGCGGCGGCGCGGGTTGCACACGATGGCAAAGCCTGGGTCTGCAAGAATACTGGGCAGCTCGCAATGACTGCCGACATCGCCGCCAACGGCGCGTCCGGCGAGTTCGCGCTGAAGGCCATCGACTCCTGCCTGCATCCGTGCGCCACTACCGACCTCTACGCCACGCGCAACGAAAAACTCAAGGCGGGGTTCGGTGCCAATCCGGCGGAGAGGGAGGTGAGTAAACCCTTCATTTATGCAACGCCATTGGTTGGCTTCAAGAGCGAGGTCCTGCCCACGATCGACGTCCCTGGGATGGTCACCGGCGGCATTGCGTCCGCCAAGCCTTCCGCATGGCTCGGGAGCGTACTTCAAGAGCTGCTGGGCAAGGCGAACGGTTCGCAGAAGGCGCAGCTCCTCGTGCAATGTAGGCTGGGCTTCTATCCCAACAACGTCTATTCTCTGATCAAGGAAGACAACGAGCCCGCCGCGGTCGTCATGTTGACATCGGCAGGCGAGTCGGCGGCGACCGAGATCCCGCTGCAGGCCGCCTCGGCTGCCGACGCCTGGCTTGCGGAAATGGGTAGCTCAGGCACGCTGGGATTCTGGTGCGCCGAAGTGGTCGTGTTCCGCGACATCAACGCGCAGGCGCCTGAGCGATTCCTCGCGATGCGGCGCGTGCGGGGTCCGGCCATTGCTGTTCAGTCCGTGGCCGTGAAGTCGTCTCGCCGTGTCAGAGCTGCCAGGTCGGGAAAGCACCAGAACCCGGCAGTTCGCCGACCGCAATGACCTTGTGCGGAGTCAACTTGGCAACTTTTGGAGCGGATCATGAAGCGCATCGACAAGATCGCATCGTTTTCGGCGGCTGCATTCCCGGTCGGCATCTTCCTATCGACGGGCTCGTCGAGCTTTGGTTCAAGGACGTGGAATCGCTTAATGCAGCGTTCCGGATCTGAGGCCGGTCAGGAAACTATGGCCAACGCAAAGATTTGCCTGTCTGAAATAACGGCGTTCGTGGTAGCAGAGAGGCAAGTTGTCTAACCATTAGGACTTCCCATGATGAAGCGCATGACTCTTATTGCCAAAAGGGATGGTCTGGCTACAAGTGATTTCCGTGCTTATTGGGCTCCTTGAGAAGTACATCACCAACGGGGTAGCCTATCTGATTGATCGACTTTGGATTAAGTGATTGGTATCCGTCCGGTGACCCCATATTGAAAGCGCCGTGAGAAGCGGGCATCGTGTCCACGATTGGAGGATCGTGGAGACGATGGAACAGTTTTCAAGCGAAGGCCGGCCGCGCCGGCGTGAATACAGCAAAGCGTTCAAGGCACAGTTGGTGGCAGCGTGCGCGCAGCCCGGAGCCAGTGTCGGTGGTGTGGCCTTGTCGCACGGACTGCACGCGAACATGGTGCACCGATGGATTCGGGAGGCGGGCCCTGTGCGCGCGCAACCGGGCGTCGGTACGGATGCTGAGCCCGGCTTCATCTCGCTGCCGCTCACGGCAATGGCCGCCAGCACCCATGATGAGCAAGCGCTGGCTGCGTTTGCGCCATCCCCGCCTTTACCGCCGCCATCTGCGCCAGTCCAGGTGCGCCTGCAACGCGGCGAACTGGTGGTCAGTCTGCAGTGCCCAATGGGCCAGTGCGGGGCGCTCTTGCGCGAGGTGTTGCGGTGATCCGGGTCGATGCGGTCTGGATGTCCACGCAACCGCTGGACATGCGCACCGGCCCCGAGACGGCCCTGGCCAGAGTGGTGCAAGTCTTTGGCGCGGCCCGCCCGCACCACGCTTATCTCTTTGCCAACGCACGGGCCAACCGCCTGAAGGTACTGGTGCACGATGGTTTTGGCGTCTGGCTGGCCGCAAGGCGCCTGAACCAAGGCAAGTTTGTCTGGGGCGATGAGCGCCTGGGTCCCCAACTGACGCTGAGCGCCGAGCAACTGCAGGCACTGGTCACCGGCTTGTCCTGGCAGCGCCTGGGAGAAGACGCTGTGATCACGGTGCTGTGATGTTGGTCGCCCGTGCTATGGCGTTCAATTCGTGGATATGCCAGTAGGCGGCTGCCCACCCATCGGGGATGATGACGGCCATGAACGAACCGGTGGATCTGCAGAGCATGGACGAGGCGCAAATGCGCCAGATGCTGCAGCACCTCATGAGCGAGCTCAAACACAAGCAGACGCTGCTGGACAAGCTCAGCTACGAGATGGCCATCCTCAAGCGGCTGAAGTTCGCCGCCAAGACTGAGGCATTGAACGCCGATCAGCGCAGTCTGCTGGAAGACGCGCTCGAAGAAGACCTGCAGGGAGTGCGTCCGCAGCGGCCGAAAGGGTCGACAACGGGGTGCGAATCGGCCCTCGAATGACCCGAATCACGCCGCAGTTGCCGCCATCTGAAAACTCGCGCATCTGCACTCGTCGCAACGAGCGTTGTGCAGACCTTCCCTAACGATAGGCTTGGCATGAATGATCCACTCGGGCCCTGTCGCCAAGTTCGTGAATCTTTAGGCCAGGCCTCTTCTCACCTCTTTTGCCAAGTCGAAAATCGTTGCTATCAGCGGAGCGTTCTGTCGTTCGCGACGACAGATGAAGTCGACGTGGGTGGCCATTGCTGTATCCAGAATCTTCAGCTTCACAAGACGCGGATCTGGAACATAGGCTGTCTCGGCAACGACGCCTAGTCCTATTCCTTGTGCGACTGCCTCGCGGACAGCCTCCCGGCTTCCCATCTCCAGCGCAACCTGGATGTTGATATTGCGGGCAATTAGCTCGCTCTCGAAGACTCTTCTTGTCGTTGAACCTTCCTCACGTATGACGAAGCGCTGGCTCTGAAGGTCCTTGAGCACTATCTCACCGCACCGGGCTAGGGCGTGCTCTCGGTTCGCAAAGACCACCAGGCGCTGTGACCTGTATGGCATGCAATGGAGTTCGGGGTGCTCGGCGTGATTGAGGACCACGCCGACATCACCCTGGTAGTCGAGGAGCTTTTCCGTGATTGAGCGGGAGTCGCCTACACGGACAGAGACCTCGACCTGGGGATGGCGGCTCCCGAAGGCCTTCAGAACAGGGACTACGTTGTACGGGCCGATCGCGTGAATCACAAGACGCCCGACGAATCGGTTTTTGGCTGCTGCCAAAAGGGCGTGCGCATCTTCCTCGCCGCTGAATGCCCGCCGCGTGTAGTCCAGCAGAGTCCTGCCAAAGGTAGTCAGCTCAAGCCGGCGGCCTTGACGAAGAAAAAGCTCCACGCCGTACTCATTCTCCAGGCGCTGAATATGCGCTGAGATGGTGGGCTGCTGTAGATCAAGCAGCTTCGCAGCAGCAGTCATGCTTCCGGCCCTTGCCGTCGCATCAAAGGCTTTCAAAGCCGCAAGTAGCGTGAGTCCAGACATAGGTGTTATCTATAGATACCCCTATTTTTCGGGGTGCAAGTTTCATATTGATGACACGTTCCACGAACAAACTGCACGCATGCCTAGCCGTATCGAACTTCTTTCTGCGGCAAATGTGCGTCATAAGCGCTCTCGCGCTGCTCGCAGGCAGAAACTTGCAAAGGTAACAACATGAAGTTGGAGAAAGACCGAGACGTTCTGAGTCTCAAGGGAGTTTCCGTCCGCTACGGTGACTCGACCGTGGCCTTGCACCCGACGAGTCTGGATGTGAAGCAGGGAGAGTTTTTGGTGCTTCTGGGCGCCTCGGGCGCAGGGAAGTCCACCTTGTTACGAAGCATCAATGGACTGGTGCTGCCCACAAAAGGCGAGGTATCGATACCTGGCCTGGCAGGTGGGGTAGTCAACGCAAAGACGCTGAGAGAGCACCGCAAGCGCTGTGGGATGGTTTTCCAGCAGCATCATCTGATTGGACGTCAGTCGGTCCTCAGGAATGTTCTGATGGGAAAGCTCGGTGACAGGGGTGCATTCGCTTCGCTATGGCCGTGGAGCAAGAAGGACAAGCTGGAGGCGCTCACAGTGATTGAGCGTGTCGGGCTGCTCGAAAAGGCGCTCTCCCGGGCTGATGCCTTGTCTGGGGGGCAGCAGCAGCGCGTAGGCATAGCTAGGGCGCTAATACAGAAGCCACGAATCCTGCTGGCCGATGAGCCTGTTGCCAGCCTGGACCCGGCAACCGCACATAGCGTGCTCACCTTGTTGCATGAGATCTGCAAAAAGGACCACCTCACCGCAATCGTAAGTCTTCACCAGGTGGAGCTCGCGCGCTCGTTTGCAGACCGAATCATTGGGCTCCGCCAGGGAGCTGTTGTATTCGAGGGTAGGGCAGAGCAGCTGAGTCCCGATGTTGCGCGGAACCTCTATGCAAAGCAGTCCAACGCTTCCAACACGAGTGCGTCCACTGATAGCCCCCGAACTCTTCAATCCAGTCAAACCAAGGAGCTCTTGCCATGCTGAATCGCCGTAACTTCTCTCTTGTTGTCAGCGCAGCTTCTTTTGCTGCACTCCTTCCTCTGTGGGCTCATGCGCAGGGAAAGGATCCATCAAAGCTTCGTGTCGCCCTTCTTCCAGATGAGAACGCTGCCAGCATCATCCAGAACGCGCAGCCTCTTAAGCGCTATCTTGAACAGCAGCTCAAGAAGGATGTTGAGATTGTGGTGACTACCGATTACTCCTCGATGATCGAGGCAATGCGGTTCGGTCGGATTGAGGTAGCGTACTTTGGACCGTTCTCGTACGTTTTGGCCAAATCTAAGGCGTCCGGGATTGAGCCCTTTGCGGTGGGCGTTGAACGTGGGTCGCCCACATACCAGTCGGTCCTCATCGCAACGGCCGGAGGGCCGGTGAAAACGCTTGAAGACGTGCGCGGCAAGCCCTTCGGATTTGGCGACCAGGCGTCCACATCAAGCCACCTTGCACCACGTGCACACCTGCTCAAGAAGTACAAGCTTGATGGTGAGAAGGACTATCGGCCAGTTCACCTTGGGGCACATGACGCGGTCGCACGTGCGGTGCAGTCGGGTCAGATTCCAGCCGGGGCTCTGTCCAAGCAGATTCTGGACAACCTCATCGCTCGAGGAAGCATTGATGCCACGAAGATTGTTCAGCTTGACCTTTCTGCTCCCATTCCAAACTATCCGATCGTCATGCAGGGGGACCTCAAGCCTGAGCTCAAAGCTGCCATCCGCTCTTCCTTTCTGGACATGAAGGATGCTGAGGTGCTCAAGGCGTTTCGTGTCCAGGCGTTTGCCGCCACTGATGACGCTGCATATGACGTCCTTAGGGATACCGCAACCATCCTGAAGCTTGATTTGGGCCGTATGCAATGACCTCGGCTGCATTCGAGAACATCATCAGTCGCGACAAGCGGGAGCAGTTCATTGGACTGCGCAATACAGCGTTCGTCCTTCTGGTTTGCCTTGTAGCCCTGTACGTCACGGGGTTCTTCGATGCACAGCGGTTCATCGAAGGCGCCCCGGCTGTCAAGCAGCTCTCATCTGAGATGGTCCCTCCCAACTTCGACCGCTGGGAGCACTGGGTCATCCCGCTGAGGGACACCTTGGCGATGTCGATTGCCGGCACAGCACTGACTATCGTGCTTTCACTTCCGCTGGCGCTCCTGGCGGCTCCAAACACCACCCCCAATCCTTTGGTGGGAAGAGTGGCCAGAGTCATCCTGGCGGCATTCCGGTCCGTGCCAGAAATCATTCTTGGCATTCTGTTCGTGGCAGCCGTAGGGTTTGGTGCTCTACCTGGGGTGCTCGCACTGGCGTTGCATTCCACGGGAATGGTCGCAAAGTTTTACGCGGAAGCCATTGAGCACGTGGATCCGAAGCCACTTGAAGCAGCTGCTGCGGTAGGCGCAAGCCGCTTTCAGGTCATCTCGCATGCCGTTATCCCCCAAGTCCTTCCACAGTTGGCAGACATAACCATCTATCGCTGGGAGTACCACTTCAGGGCCTCCGCAGTACTTGGCATTGTCGGTGCAGGTGGCATCGGCTTCGAGCTGATGGCAGCACTTCGCCTTGTCAAGTATGACGAGGTCTCAGCCATCCTTCTGTCGATTCTTGCCTGTGTCCTCGTGGTTGACAGCATTGGATCGATGCTGCGAAAGCGTCTCAAGTAAATCGAAAAATGAATCATCGGAAAATCGTCGTAACGCAGCCAGTTCATGAAGAGGTTCTAAGGAAGCTCCAGGCTGAGGGTGAGGTCATCATGAATCCAGGGCCTGAACCCTGGAGCCCCAGCCAGCTCAGGGAGTACCTCGTGGATGCTGATGCCATGATGGCCTTCATGACAGACAGTGTGACCAAAGAGTCGCTGCTGAACGCTCCCAGGCTCAAGACCATCTCCTGTGCACTCAAGGGGTACGACAACTTCGACCTGAGGGCTTGCGCACAAGCCGGGGTGAGCGTCACCTTTGTTCCTGACCTCCTCACAGAGCCCACAGCCGAGCTGGCCATCGGATTGGCTATTGCTGCTGGCAGGAACGTGCTTCAGGGTGACGCCGCTACAAGAGCAGGCTACTCTGGGTGGAGGCCAGCTCTATACGGAACCGGGCTTCATGGGTCGGTGGCCAGCGTGATCGGTCTCGGAAAAGTTGGGCAGGCCATATTGGCGCGACTCGCGGGCTTTGGCTGCGCGCGGCTGCTTGGTGTAGACCCAAGTGTGCGTCTAGATCAGGTCGAACTGGTCACGCTCGATGAGGCTGTCAGCACATCGGACTATGTGTTCCTGGCAGTGCCTCTTGTTAGCGATACGCGCCACCTGGTTGACTCCAGGATGCTTCAACTATCGAAAAAGGGCCAGATCCTTGTAAACGTGGGTAGGGGGTCTGTGGTCGACGAAAGGGCGGTTGTCGATGCCTTGGCGAATGAGCAACTTGGCGCGTACGCCGCTGACGTCTATGAGATGGAAGATTGGCTACTTCCAGACAGACCTCGCGAAATTCATCCGGGATTGACCAACAACGCCAGAACAGTACTCACTCCCCACATCGGCTCGGCTGTGAGACGCGTACGGTTCGAAATTGAAATGCGGGCTGCTGAGAACCTAGTCCGCTCACTCAGGGGCGAGAGTTTGAGTGATGTTGCTGTCGAGGCCAGCGCGGCAGCATAGGTATGGTTGCTCGGCGGTTTGCACGCCAGCTGAAATGGGCGCGGCTTCAAAGCCTATGTCCTATGGCTGGGTGCAACGTAAGCGTCCGGCAAACCCAGGCCTACCGAGGCCGGTGATCAGGCGTCGGCGGGTTTCCAGCGGTGTGGCAGGAGCTCGACGATGCGGCTGGCCTTGTGCGTGGGCAGTCGCGTGAGCACGTCCTTGAGGTAGGCATACGGGTCGTGCCCGTTCATACGGGCCGACTGGATCAGGCTCATGACGGCGGCCGCTCGCTGGCCCGCACGCAGGCTGCCGGCAAACAGCCAGTTGTTACGACCGATGGCAATGGGCCGGATCTGGTTCTCGATCCAGTTGTTGTCGACCGGCAGTTGTCCGTCATCCACGAATCGGGTCAGCGCATCCCAGCGCCGCAGGCTGTAGTCCAGCGCCTTGGCGGTTGCTGATCCGTCGGGCACCTGGCGCCGTTGCAGCGTCATCCACTCTTTAAGAGCGTCCAGGATCGGCCGGGTCTGCTGCTGCCGAACGGCTTGCCGTTACTCGGTGTCCAGCTCTTTGACGTCCCGCTCGATCTCATAGACCCGGGCGAACTGCTGCAGGGCGAACTCGGCGATCTGGCTCTGGTTGGCCGCGTGCAGGTCGAAGAACTTGCGCCGGGCATGGGCCAGACAGCCCACCTCGGTCACGCCGCTGGCGATCAAGGCCTTGTAGCCGCTGAAGTCGTCGCAGGTCAGGCAGCCCTTCCAGGCCTTGTCGGTGCCGTGGCCCAGGAAGCGCCGGGCGTGTTCGCCCGAGCGGGATTCGCAGAAGTCGTAGACCACAGCCTTGATGCTCTCGAAGGCCCCCGGCGCATAGGCCCAGAGGTAGGCGCGGTGCGTCTTGCCATCGCCGGGCTTGAGCATGGCCACCGGCGTCTCATCGGCGTGTAGCACCCGGTGGCTGAGGATCTCGGTCTTCAGGGCATCGACCAGCGGCTGCAGCCGCACCCCGCAGGTGCCCACCCACTGCGCCAGGGTCGAGCGAGGGATGGCCAGGCCAGCGCGGCCGAAGATCGCCTCCTGCCGGTACAGCGGCAGGTGATCGGCGTACTTGCCCACCAGCACCTGGGCCAGCAGGCCGGTGGTGGGGATACCTTTGTCGATGACGTGCGCCTCGACCGGCGCTTGTTGAATGGTCTCGCACCGGGCGCAGGCCCACTTGCCGCGGATGTGGCGCTCGACACTGAAGACGCCGGGCACATAGTCCAGCTTCTCGGCCACGTCCTCGCCCACGCGTTTCATCTGGCAGCCACACGCGCACGTGGTGGACGTGGGTTCGTGGCGGATCTCGCGGCGTGGCAGGTGCGCCGGCAAGGGCATCCGCTTGGCCTGTCTCTTCTCGGGGGTGGCCGGTGCTTGCGTCTGCGCCAGCGCGTCGATCTCGCTGGCCACGGCCGCCAGGTCCGCTTCGATCTCGTCGTCGAGCAGGCTCTTCTGCTCAGGGCTGAAGCGCTCTGATTGGGCGGCGAACTTCATGCGCTTCAAGAGCGCGTTCTCGTGCGTGAGCTTGTCGATGAGGGTCTGCTTGAAGGCAAGCTCCTGGTCCTTGGCAGCAGCGGCTTGCAGCATGGACAGCAGCGCCGAGCGCAATTGCTCGGGACTCAGACTATCCAGGGATTGCGGCTCTACGACCATGGGCATGACTGTGCCAGCGCCGGTAACGCCACGCCATTGGCACATGCACCGATTGGCAGGCCGCATGTCAGCGATCAGATTCAGAGCACGGTGATGAGGCCACCATCGCCCAGGCGCTGCCAAGGCAACCCGAGCACCAGAGCGTCGAACTGCGAGCGGCTGAGCGTGGTGGTCAACGCACCGTCACGCGGCCAGACGAACTTGCCGCTGTTCAGGCGCCGCGCCGCCAGCCACACCCCAATGCCGTCGTGCACCAACACCTTCATGCGGCTGGCTCTCCGGTTGGCAAACAGGTAGGCGTGATGCGGACGCGCAGCACCGAAGACGGCCACCACACGGGCCAGCGCGGTGTCTGTGCCGGCACGCATGTCCAGCGGCTCGGTAGCCAGCCACAGGGCGTCGATGCGGATCACTTGAGCAGGTCCCGCATCCAGGCCGCGCAGTGCTCGGCCGCGCAGACCGGCCAGGTCAGCGAGATGCTGGTAGCGCCACGGCGCAACTCGATGCGGATGTCTGGGGCCGGCGCACAGCTGGGCGCAGGCAGCGTCACCGGCACGAAGGTGGGAACTTGCATATCTGTGCTGGGGGCATGGGCCAGTCGGCGCCATTTGTGCACGACGTTGGCGTTGATGCCGTGCGAGAGCGCCATGCTGGCCACCGATGCACCGGGCTGGGCGCACTCGGCCAGGATCTGCTGCTTGAGCTCGGCGCTGTGGCGCCGACGGGTCTTGTTCTGGGCTTCGGTCATGGTGTCCACCTATCTGGTTTGGTGGACACCATCGTTGCCGCTTACGCCGCCGCCCTCAAGGGTGGGATGACCGTGCGCTTACAGTGATTGCAGCGCGCGGGCGCTTCCGGAAGCACCTTGCGTGGACATGTTGATGAGGGAAGCACGTCTCTGGGCAAATACTCTAGCTCTTGGATATGTTCAGCATCGTAGATCGTGTATCGCTGAAAGCGCCTGCGAGCGAACGCCTTGTGTCGCCAGCGCAAAACTCTGCCCAGTCTTGCATCATCTTGCGCCGTTTGTCCAATGCATCGCCGCGGCGGTATGCAGCTTCTACCTTGTTGTCCAGAACGTGAGCCAATGCTTGCTCAGCGATATCCCGAGGGTGATTGGTGAGTTCACCTGCCCAATCGCGGAACGTAGAGCGGAATCCGTGGGGCACTGCATCCACCTCCATGCGACGCAGCACAGAAGTCAATGCCATATCCGAGAGAGCTTTCCCGCTTTCGCTTGAAAAAACCAGATCAACATCTGCCTTCTTGGGGAGCTTTTTCAGAATTGCCAGTGCGAAGCTGGACAAGGGTACGCGATGCTCTTTGCCTGCCTTCATGCGTTCAGCGGGAATTGTCCAGACGGAAGCGTCAAGGTCAAACTCATCCCATCGAGCACCTCTCACCTCACCACTGCGTGAAGCGCAAAGAATCGCAAACTCCAGCGCACGCGCAGCGAGACCTTCTCGGCGACGAAGCGCATTCATGAACTCAACCATCTTGGCGACTGGAAGTGCGCGATAGTGTTCAACCTTCTGGATCTTTCCTGGAGCGGGCAGTAGCTTGTCGAGGTGGCCCTTCCAGCGTGCTGGGTTGTCGCCAGTCCGATATTTGCGAACGGTGGCCCAGTCGAGCACGCTCTCGATACGTCCACGCAGGCGCGTGGCGGTCTCGGTCTTTGTTTTCCAGATGGGCTCCAGAACCTTCAATACGTGGTCTTGTCCGACATCCTGGACCAGAAGATCTCCGAGGTGTGGGTATGCATAGGTTTCCAGGGTTGCACCCCACTGGGCTCGGTGCTTGGGGTTCTTCCAACCCTCGCCATGGGCCTCGATATAGGCAAGAGCTGCCTGTTTGAATGTCTTCTGCGTTGCCTGCTGCGCCTTGAGGCTGCTGGCGATTGCCAGACGCTGCACGATGGGATCGATACCTTGGTCAATCTGCTCTTTGGCTGCGCGGGCCTTCTCCTTGGCTTTGGCCAAAGGCACTTCCGGAAAACCGCCAAGACCCATGTGCCTGCGTTTGTTTCCCACCATGGTTCGTAGGACCCAGGACCTTGCGCCCGACTTCACTACATAAAGGTACAGGCCCGCCACGCCGCCCACGGCATGGTGTCCCACCTTCGTCAGGCGCCCAACCTCCAAGGCCGACAGTTCTTTCGCTTTGCGTGCCATCTTTCGAATCCCAAAGTCACATCCTTGATGTCAGCGAGCCCGGCAAAGAGCTCTCTGATGTCAAATTGTGCCGCGTTTTTATCCGCCATGGTATCTACCATAAAAGATCCGATTGAATCAGATTTGGCTGGACTGATTTGGACTTTGAGATCGAGTGATTTTTGGAAAAACTTATATAAATCAGCGGTCTAGGTGTTGCGCTTGGACTGATCTGGACTTCGTCGGAAGTTCGGCGGACGGACACCCTCTCCGCCAGTATCCAAAGGGTTTGCTGCTATGAAAATAGCAGCAAACCCTTTCTGGTTTCTGGGGCTGCCGTTCGGTTCGCGCGGGTTTTCAGCCTACTTGGACCCGGTTGCGGCCTTGGGCCTTGGCCTCATAGAGTGCCGCATCGGCCCTGGCGATCAGGGCATCGATGGTGCGGTCCCCGTGGCGTACTGTGGTCAAGCCGATGCTGACCGTGCAATGCGGCCGGTCTGCCGAGCCGGGCGTTGCATGCAGCGCTGCACGCATGCGTTCGGCCGCCGCTTTTGCAGCGTCGGTGTCGGTTTCGGGCAGGATCACCAAAAACTCTTCACCGCCATAGCGCCCCAGCCGATCGGCTGAGCGCAGGTGGGACTGAATGAGCTGGACAAAGTGCGCCAGCACATGGTCGCCTGCCAAGTGTCCGTGCTCGTCGTTGATGCGCTTGAAGTGGTCGAGGTCCAGGATCAGCAGCGAGAAGGGGTTGCCATAGCGCTCCCACCGCGCCAAGTCGTCGGCACAGGCCGCGAGCACTGCCCTGCGGGTGTAGGCGCCGGTCAGAGAGTCGTGGGTGGCCATGTATTCAAACTCCTCCCGCACGCGCTCACCGGCCATCAGCAGCACGCCAATGCTCACCAGCAGCGCCGAGAAGCTGAAGGTCGCGATGTACAAGGTCTGGATGGGAGACTGCGCAAAGCGCTGGGTGTCTGCCAGGTCCAGCCACAGTGTTGACAGCGCCCTGCAGATCAGCACGGCAGCCTGGCCCCACAACACCATGGCCGTGAAACGGTGTGCGAACCTTTTATTGCCATGGCGGCCCAGCAGCCTGGCATGTTCGACCACCACAGCCGCCAGCGTGCCGCTGAAGACCAGCACGCGAATTCGATAGTCGGGGTACACGTGCATGAAGAACGCCAGCACGAGCAGGGTGGCTGCTATCACAGCGGCCCAGCGGCGCCACGACGATGGCAGGCCGTGTAGCCGCTCACTGCCCCAGAGGAAAAGCGTGACACCCACCAGCAGCAGTCCATTGCCGATCAACGTCACCAGCGGGGCGGGCAGCAGGCCGTCCAGGCCGTAAAACAGTGTGGACGCCGCACAGACCAGCGGCGCCGTGCCCCAGAGCCGCATGCCCCGGATGGATGCAGGGTAGTTGCGGCGCAGTCCCAGCAGGACCAAGCCCATGACGATGCCGATCAGTCCGGCCATGATGGTCAAGGAGCGAAGGTCAAGCTGAAACATGGAATGTCTGGTTCTTTCGGGGAGTGCTGTGAAAGTGGGCGCGGTGTTGCAAAAGAATGCGAAGGCGTGACCACGGAGGTGGACGCCTGGCGCGGTGGGGCAGTGGATGCACCGGTCTGGTGCGATTTTAGGTGGGGATGTGCTCGGACTATGTCCGGTTTTGTATGGTGTTCAGCGGTTTAGACGGACTCTATCGGCTCGGCTGCAGGCCACTGGGTGATGCGCAGGCACTGCGCCTGTAGGCCAAAATGAGTGGTTGCGCAGCTTGCGTCTGCGACCCGAAGGAACCCTGCATGTCCCAAGAATTTCCAACCGATAACCCGGGCATCCGCCTGACCCAGTACAGCCACGGCGCAGGCTGCGGCTGCAAGATCAGCCCCAAGGTGCTGGACGTGATCCTGGCTGGCAGTGGGGCCCAGCACCTGGACCCGAGGCTCTGGGTGGGCAACACTTCGCGGGACGATGCTGCGGTGTATGCCCTGGATGGGGAGCGCGGGGTGGTGTCCACCACCGATTTCTTCATGCCGATCGTGGATGACCCCTATGACTTCGGGCGCATTGCAGCCACCAATGCGATCAGCGACATCTACGCCATGGGCGCCGATCCGCTGATGGCGATTGCCATCCTGGGGTGGCCGGTCAATGTGCTGCCGCCAGAGGTGGCCCGTGAGGTGGTACGCGGCGGGCGCGCCGTGTGTGATGCGGCGGGCATTCCGCTGGCGGGTGGGCACTCCATCGATGCGCCGGAGCCCATCTTCGGACTGGCGGTGACAGGCATCGTAGAAAAGCGCCACCTCAAGCGCAACGACACGGCCACGGCGGGTTGCCGTCTGTATCTGACCAAGCCGCTCGGGATCGGTATCCTGACCACGGCAGAGAAAAAGGCCAAGCTGCGCCCCCAGGACGTGGGTGTGGCGCGGGACCTGATGTGCACGCTCAACCAGCCAGGGAGCCGGTTTGGCCGACTGGCGGGTGTGACGGCGATGACGGATGTCACCGGCTTTGGTCTTTTGGGGCACCTGGTTGAGATGGCGGAAGGCAGCGGCTTGAGCGCCGTGATTGACTATGCGTCCGTGCCCCGCCTGGATGGGGTGGACTATTACATGGACCAGGGCTGTGTGCCCGGCGGCACGCTGCGCAACTTTGACAGCTATGGCGCAAAAATTGCGCCCCTCACCGACGTGCAGAAGCACCTGCTGTGCGACCCTCAGACCAGCGGGGGGCTATTGGTGGCCGTGAGCCCGGAGGGGGAACCTGAGTTTCTGCAGGTGGCCACGGAACTGGGCCTGGCGCTGCAGCCCATTGGTCAGCTCACCCCGCGACAGGCGTTTGCCGTCGAGTTGCGCTGATGCCAACTAACCTGACGGACTACCGGCACATCTTCCTGAACGATGTGCCCATGATGGATGTGCGCGCCCCGGTGGAGTTTGGTCAGGGCGCCTTTCCTGGGGTCGCCAACCTCCCCTTGATGGACGATGGCGAGCGCCAGCAGGTGGGCACCTGCTACAAGCACAAGGGCCAGGAGGCCGCGATTGAACTGGGGCATCAGCTGGTATCGGGCAGCACTAAGCGCCAGCGTATTGAGGCCTGGGCGCAGTTTGCGCGGGCGCACCCGCAGGGCGTGCTGTATTGCTTTCGTGGAGGGCTGCGCTCGCAGATCGTGCAGCAATGGTTGCTGAACGAAGCGGGCATGGACTACCCCCGGGTGGTGGGTGGCTACAAGGCCATGCGTGGGTTCCTCATCGGCACCACGCAGGCTGCGGCGGCGCAATGTGGGTTTGTGGTGCTCAGTGGCCTGACGGGCACTGGCAAGACCGAGGTGATTGCGCAGCTGGCCAACGGCCTCGACCTGGAAGGGCATGCCAACCACCGAGGTTCCAGTTTTGGCCAGCGTGTCAGCGGCCAGCCCACGCAGATCGATTTTGAGAACCGGTTGGCCATCGATGTGCTCAAGAAACGTGCTCGGGGCCACGAAACCTTGGTGCTGGAGGACGAAGGGCGCCATGTGGGCAGTTGCTCTGTGCCCCTGGAGCTGCGGCAGCGGCTGGAACAGGTACCCATCGTCTGTCTGGAGGATTCTTTCGACGCCCGTGTTGAGCGCATCTTGCGAGACTATGTGCAGCAGCAGTGCGCGGATTTTGTGGCGGCCCATGGCGAGGCGGCGGGTGCCGGCCTGTTTGCAATGCGGTTGCTCGACAGCCTTGAAAAACTTGCCAAGCGCCTCGGGGGCGACCGCTACCAGACGCTGCGCACATTGATGCAGGCAGCACTTGCGCAGCAACGGAGTCAGGGCGACTTGTCGTTGCACCGGGGCTGGATTGCGGCACTCATGCGTGACTACTACGACCCGATGTATGTCTACCAGCGGCAAAGCCGGGCTGACCGCATCGTTTTCCAGGGCGACCACCGGGCGGTGCTCGACTTTCTGCAGTCGCAGTCGGCCCCTCGCTGCTAGCTATGCCGCGTCGTCGTCATCGTCCGACGGCGCATTCAGCCGCTGCGGCAGCACCAGCCGGAACTCGGCCCCGCGCCCTACGTCGCTGTCCACCTCCAATGCGCCGCCGTGGCGTAGCACCACGGTCTGCACCAGTGCCAGGCCCAGGCCAACCCCTGCGATGGTGGGGTGGCTGTGGTCGTGCAGCCGCTGGTACGGGGTGAACAGGCGGCCTTGCTGCTCGGGCGCAATGCCGGGGCCATGGTCCCGCACCGACACCACCCATTGCGTGCCGCGCGCCACGATGGCGCATTGCACCGCTCCGCCATCGGGGCTGAACTTGATGGCGTTGTGGATCACATTGGTCAGCGCACGGGACAGCAGGGAGCGGTCGCCCAGGCATGGCGCGGTGTCCGGGGCAGCCACCGTACGCAGGTCCACGTTGCGGTCGCGGGCCAGGGTCCAGAGATCGTCGGTGGTTTCGGAGAGCAGGGCGGCCAGGTCCAGTGGCGCCATCCGGTATTCCTGCGTCTGCGCGCTGGCCAGTTGCACAAAACTCTCGGCCATGCCCAGCGAGGCCTGCGCGTAACGCTCAATGCGCTCCAGCAACTCCTGGTCCGACAGGCGGCCGGGATAGGCGCGCTGCATCTCCAGCAGCGTCAGGATGGATGCGTTGGGCGCGCGGATGTCGTGCGAGATGAAGTGCATGGCCTGGTCGCGTTGCTGCAGCGCACGGCGCATCTCGGTCAGGTCCACCAGGGTCAGCAGCCAGCCTGCGTTGGCCAGGTCGGTGAAAGGCTTGCTCTGCACCAGCAGACTGCGGCCCTGGGCGTCGGTGCCCTCTGCCTGCCCGGGCAGGGCGGCGCTGCGCAGGCTGGCCTGGGTGATGATCGGCTGCTCTGTGCCCACCTGCACCAGGTCGGCCAGCAGGTCCACCACTGACAGGCCCTGCAGGGAGGGCTGGGTGGGCCCGCCCAGGTGCTGGCGGGCTGCCTGGTTGGCCAGCAGGATTTCGCCCTCGGGGGCGCAGACAATGGTGGGCGATGGCAGCTGCTGCAGGCTTTCGCTCACGAAGTGGTGCAGGTCGCGCAGCTGGCGTGAAGCGCGTTCCACGGCATTGATGCGGCGCTCCAGAAAGTCAGCAGAGTCTCCAGGCCGTCTGCGCAATCGCATGGGCAAACCCTGGCGCTGCAGGTTCTCCATCTCCAGCCGCAAGAAGTGCGCGGCCGCGCTCAGTCGCCTCCAGCTCCACAACGGGTAGGCCAGTGTCAGGCCCAGCAAGGCGGCGGCCGGGGCGAACTGCAGGCCCGCCCACCAGGGCAAGGCCATGCTCAGAAGCAACGTGGCCACGGCCAGCCCGGCGCTGGTCAGCAACGCGGCCAGGGGGCCGATGAGCAGCAAGGCCAGCAGCGCGCAGGCCACCGGCACCAGGTTGAAGGCCATGTTCAGTGCCTGCGGTGCGCGCACGATGTGTTCGCCGGCCAGGCGGGCATCCAGCACATGGGCAACCACCTCCACGCCCGGCATCAGGCGCGACTGCTGGCTGACGGGCGTGGCAAACATGTCGCCCAGGCCCGAGGCCGCAGCGCCCACCAGCACATACTTGCCCTCCAGTGCTCCGGCGGGCACCTGGCCACGCAGCACATCGATGTACGAGTAGGTGGTGAAAGGCGACGGCCCGGCCGCATATGCGATGAGTGTGGGGTCGGTGCGCTGCCAGGGGCTGGTGTCAGCCTCGCTGACGGGCGAGGGTGCACAGGTGGTGGCGGGCTGCCGGTCTGCCACGCACTGCAGCGCGCTGCTGAAGTGGTGCCAGGGCGCTGCTGCCGGGCCTTCAAGCAGGTACAGGCTGCGCACCACGCCATCGCTGTCGGGTGCTACATGCACATGTCCCAGGCCGGCTGCAGCGCCCGCAAAGGCTGGCCAGGGCATGTCGGTCTGGTTGTTGACAGGTCCATAGCCGCGTCGCAGCACGGGCAGCACCACACGCGCGCTGCGCCGGATGGCATCGGTCAGCAGCAGGTCGTCTTCGGGGTAGTCCAGGTCGGCTTCGTTGAACAACACGTCCATGCCAATGGCGCGTGGGTTATGGGCGGTCAGCCGTGCGATCAACTCGGCATGCAATGCCCGGCGCCAGGGCCAGCGGCCGATGTCGGCAATGCTGGCATCGTCGATGGCAACGATCACGATGTCGGGGTGCGCGGGCCGTGAGACCAGGCGCATGCCCGCGTCCTGCACCAGGTGGTTGACGCGGCCCAGGCTGTCGGCGGTGCTGAGCCAGGCCACCAGCGCCATGAGAGCACAGGCCAGCAGCACCCATTCCAGGCGTCGGCGTCGGCGGCGCAGGTGGGCAATGGTCAGCATGACAGGGGTGGGCTGCGAAGCGTCTGCTCAGCGCGTGCCAGGGCTGCCGCGCCTGCCGTTGTGATGGACAGGGCTGCGCTGGATGGGCTCCAAGCCCCGCTCAAGGACGCCCCACGGGCGTGCCGCTGCTGGTGGACACCGGCAAACCTGCGCCGGTGCGGATGCCTGTGCCCACGCGGATCTTGCGCGGTGGAGAGAAATCGCTCTCGAGCCCGCTGGCATCCAGCACCTTGATGCGTACCAGGTACTCCCCTGCGGGCAAGTTGCTGGCCGTCCAGGTGGGGGCGTCGAGCACGGTGTCCTCTCCAACCTTGGCAAAGTCCAGATCGGTGGCCTCGGTACGTTGCAGCCGGAAGCGCTGGCCGGCCTGGGCGGGCCAGTGCAGGCGCACGGTAGGGTCGCCGTCCTCGGCCTGCAGCGCCTGCAGTGACAGAGCGGTGGGCCGGTCGGCCACGGTGAAAGGTTGTGGCGGCGCAAACGGCCCCTGGTCTGCCTGTCCATCGGGCAGCGCCAGCAGGCTGGCAATGCGCCAGAAGTAGCTGCCTGCAGGCAAGGCGCCCAGGGGCAGTCGGCATTCGGCCAGGCGCTGTTCATCGCGCAATGGCTGGGTGAACTGGGCGTCGGCCGACACCTGCACGCGGTACCAGCGTACGCCGGGGACTTCCGTGCAGCGCAGCTCGGCCGCGCCGCTGGGCACAACCGCACCGGGCGCAGGATGCTGGTACAGCGGCGCCACCGGGCGGGTCTTGACGATGAATGGTTGCACGGCGGGCAGGCCCGCAATGCCTGCATCGTCCAGCGCCCGCACGGCCAGGTAATAGCGGCCGTCGTCCAGTGCCTTCCAGCGCAGGCGGCCGTCGGAGAAGCTGCCATGGCGCAGCACCTGTGTGAATTCCGGGTCCTGCGCCACCTGTGCCACATACCGGGTGGCGCCAGAGGCCATTGGCAGGTCGATGGCAAGCAGGCCCGCATCGCCCAGTGTGGCGGGCATGCCGGAGGTATCGGGGGCGGGCAGCAAAGGGCGGGGGGCGCCCACCGTGCCATCAGTGGCCACCGCCAGGCCCTGCCCCGGAGCGAGCAGCGCAGTCGGCGCCTTCAGTGCGGCGCCTGGCTCGCTGTCGGTGTCGCGCCGCGATTGCACCGCGACCGAGCCGTGTTCTACCGACGCCGTGGTCTGACCCGACTCGGCCAGGGCCACGCTGAACTGGGTGCCCCGCACGCTGGTCACCGCCAGCGGTGTGCGGATCTCCATGCGGCGCAGGGGCTCGGTACTGGGCGGCACGGTCGATTCCACACCGCCCTTGTGCATCTCCAACACCGACTGCACACTGCCTGCGCGCCCCCGCCGCCGCAACTGGCGCAGCTGAAGCTCGGACTGCGCCTGCACCCGCACCACGGTGCCGTCGGCCAGTTGCACTGCCACGAATGATTCTGGACCCACCTTCAGCTCCGTGCCTTCCTCCAGCTTGCTGCCGGTTGCAATCGGGGCGGCCGTGCCGCCCCGTGCCTGCGCCGTGACCTCGCCCTGCACAAACTGCACGGTGGCCGATTCGCTGGGCTGCAGCCGCACGGGGATGAAGATCAACGAGCCTGGTTGCAGACGCTTGGGGTCGGCCACCTTGTTGCGTGCCTGCAGCAAAGGCCACTGGCGCGGGTTGGCCAGGTAGCTGCGGGCAAGCCCTTCCAAGGTGTCACCTTCCTTCACGGAGTGGGCAATTTCATCGCCTTGCCGGGGTGTTGAAGGGGCAGCGACCGGCTGCGCTGAGACGGCCGTGGTTGCTGCCAGGCACAACAAGGCTGCAGCACTGGAGGGCATGCGAAACGGCAGGGGGGTGATCAAGTCATGTCTCCTTCATGGGGCACGGAACGGGCAGGCTTGCTAGTGGCAGAACCCGCCAGATTCTGTCGCGGCCCTTCAGCTTTTGTGCTGGGCTTCGACGGCTTCAAAACGGTAGCCCACGCCATATACCGCCGTCACGATGAAACCGTTGGCGGGGCGCAGATCGAGCAGGGTGCGCAGGCGCGAGATGTGGGTGTCCAGCGAGCGCGACATCACATCGGCCACCTGGCCCCAGACGACTTCCTTGAGGTGGTCGCGCGACAGCAGCCGACCCATGTTCTGGAACAGGAACAGGGCGAGGTCGTATTCGCGGTTCTTCAGCTCCACCGCCACCCCGTCCATTTCGATGGACCGGGTCTCCGGCAGGAAGCGGTAGCGGCCGAAATCCATCACGCCGCCGGTGTTTTCAGGGTAGGCACGGCGCAGCAGGGCGGCCACGCGGGCATTGAGTTCGCCGATGCGCACGGGTTTGACCATGAAGTCGTCAGCCCCACTGCCCAGGCCTTCAACGATGTCGCGCTCTTCCTGGCGGTGGGTCACGAACAGGATGGGCACGCGGGCAGCCACGTTCTGGCGTACCCAGCGCACTACCTCGGGTCCGGTGGTGTCAGGCAGGTGCCAGTCCACGATCAGCAGATCAAAGGTTTCGCGGCGCAGCGTGCGCATCAGCTCCGCACCGGTCAGGTGGGTGTGGCACACATGGCCCATCGCCTCCGCGGCCTGCTTGATCAGATCCAGCTGAAGCGCATCGTCGTCCAAAGCGGCTATGCGCATGGTTCTCCCCATCCAAAATCGAACTGCGGATTATTGGCGATAACTACCACGGCGCGGGGTCGCGCAGCGCGGGTTGAGAGGGGTTTTGACATTTATTAACCCTTCTGTGCGCAGCTGTCAGTGCGCGGGTGACGCCGCCGCGATCTCGCGCACCAGCCGTATGCCGACCAGCGTGTAACGGGTCTGTGGACTGTTCCAGTTGCGATAGCCGCAGCGTGCATAAAACGACCAGGTGTGCCACGAGCCACCCCGGCGCACGCGCACGCTGCCCTCTGCCGGTCCGGTCGGATCGGTGCGTGGGGACTGGGCGTAGTAGGTGTCGCCGTGCCAGTCGCTCACCCATTCCCAGGCGTTGCCCAGCATGTCTTGCAGCCCGAACGCGTTGGGGGCGTAGCGGCCTACCGGCGCGGTAAAGGCGTGTCCGTCGTTGCTCGCCAGTGCATGCTGGCGCCAGCCTGGCCACAGTGGGGCTGCTGCCTGGTCAAAGGTGTTGGCGGTGGTGGCCAGCTCCTGGGGGTCATCGCCGTGAGGGTACAAGCTGCGGCTGCCTGCGCGGCAGGCGTATTCCCATTCGGCCTCGGTGGGCAGGCGGTATGGGTGGCCTTCGGTGCGGCTGAGCCATTGAGCCAGCGCCTGGGCATCGTTCCAGGTGACGTTGACCACGGGATGGTCCGGGCCCTGCGCAAAGCCGGGGTTGCGCCACGAATAGCGTGGGTCCCTGCCCTCGAAGGCATCGCCGCGCCGCGTGGTGGTGGGGTCGTAGGAGGGGTTGTAGCCATAGCCGCCTGTGCCATCAGCCTCGGATTCGGGCTGGTAGCCAGACGCTTCGACAAAACGCTGGAACTGCCCCACCGTGACCTCATGCTGGCCCAGGTAGAACGCGCGGGTGATGTGTACCTCATGGGCAGGGGACTCGTCCGCCAGGTCGGTGAAGCGCTTGCGCTCCAGCAGCGGAAAGGTTTTCTCCAGCGTCTCGACGGGCGGCACACCGCCCATCCAGAAGGTTCCCGCAGGCACACGGACAAAGGCCATGCCCAGGCTGTTGACCCAGGGTGATGCAGTCGTCGCAGTGCCTTTCGAAGGTAGCTGGTGCTGGCAACCCGCCAGCAGCACCGCCAGTACCAGGAGGCCCCCACAACCCACAGAATCTTGGGGCGCGGGGTGGGTGCGTGGCCTCAAGGCTTGTCCTGCAGCTCGCTCACGCACTCGAACACCAGGCGCGAGCCGTCGTTGCGCAGCAGCTTGGGGTGCAGTGCCATGCGCTGGCATTCGCGGGTGGCAGCAGCATAGGCCTGGGAGGTATCAGGCCCATACACCGGCACGCTGAAGGTGCGGTCGCGGCCCGAGGCCATGGGGCCCGATGGGCCGTAGGGGTTGGTTGCATTGCAGCCCGCCAGCAAGGCCAGCACGGACACGGAGGCACACAGCAGTTTCATAAAAGTCTCCCAAGCCGATCAAAAGGCCAGTTTACGCACATGCCCGGTGGCTGCCCATAGGTGTTGTGCGGGGCGTCCGTGGCGTGGGGCATGCGTGTAAGCCCCCACTGTGCATGCGCAGGCACAGCCACTACAGTGGGCGCTGCATGCACGGCTGCATGCAGCGGTGGAGGGGCGGGATGGCAAGTAAGCGAGCACCGGTCACACAAGACGCCTGGCGGCCCTGGGCGTTGCGGGTACTGCTCGCGCTGGGCTTGCTGGCGCTGCTGCCCGCCTTGCCAGTGTGGACGCCGCTGCAACGGCTGGAGCATGACCTGCTGGCCAGCTGGACCGCTGCGCCGCCGCCCGATGTGGGCGTCCTGGTGGTCGGGCTGGACGAACCCAGTCTGGCGGCGCTGAACCTGAACCCGCCCCTGCCGCGCCGCCTGCACGCGCAACTGGTCCAGGCCTTGTCTGCGGCAGGCGCTTCGGCGCTGGGCATCGACATGCTGTTTGCCGCACCACAGTCCTCTGAGGACGATGCCGCGCTTGCGGCGGCCCTGCAAGGGCGCATGCCAGTGGTGCTGGCGGCAGCCGATGTGGCGGTGAACACCTCGCAGGTAGCCCAGTACCGGCAGACCGTGCCCTCGGTCTTCCCCATGGCACGCCAGGGCATTGTGGCCGTGCAGCCAGACGATGACGGTGTGCTGCGCCTTGCGCCCACCCAGGGCGATAACCTGTGGAAGGAGCTGGCGCGCAGCGGCGGGCGCAGTTTTCAGCCCCCACCGCCGGGTGCACTGCTGCGCTACTACGCCCCAGAAGTCCCGCTGCCCTATGCCCACTACACCCAGGCGCTGGAGGCCGGCCAGGCGCTGCCGGCTGCGGCCGTTCAGGGGCGCCTGGTGCTGCTGGGACAGAACACGCCGGTGGATGGCGTGGATCAGTTCGCCACGCCCCTGCGTGCACTGGGCGCGGGCACGCAGTCCGGCGTGCTGGTGCATGCCACGGCCCTGGTCAACGGCTTGGCGGGGGACTGGGTGGTGCCCGCCCACCCGGCAGGCCCTTGGCTGCAGGCCATTCTGGCCGTGGGCTGTGTGGCCGCTTTGACCCGGCGCTGGCGCGGTGGGCGGGCGGTGCTGTTCAGCGCAGCATTGGCAGTGCTGGCCCTGCTGGGTGGGCTGTGGGCCTACCTGGCAGGGGTGTGGTGGACAGCGCTGCCCACGCTGGCGGGCGTGGCGCTGCATTTGAACGTGGGTGCAGCCGACAGCTACTGGCGCGAGCACCGCCGCCGCGAACAGCTGCGCGCGGACTTTGCCCGCTACGTGCCTGCCGCTGTGGTCGACGCCCTGGTGGCCGACGGTGCCCAGCCGCAACTGCATGGCGAGCGCCGTGTGCTGACGTTGCTGTTCTCTGACCTGGCAGGCTTCACCGCCGCCAGCGAGCACTTGCCGCCCGAGGCAGTGGCGCAGGCGCTGAATGCCTACTTCTCCCGCATGACCCACACGGTGCACCAGCACGGCGGCACGTTGGACAAGTTCATCGGCGATGCCGTCATGGCGTTCTGGAACGCGCCGGTGCCCGATGCCCTGCATGCCGACCGCGCTCTGGCGTGTGCGCTGGCCATGCAGGCCGACATGGTGGACCTGCGGGCCCAGTGGCAGGGCACACCCTTCGCGCAGGTGCACCTGCGCATTGGCCTGCACACCGGCGAGGCCGCTGTGGGCCACCTCGGATCGCATGAGCGGTTTACCTACACCGCCGTGGGCGATGCGGTGAACACGGCTGCGCGGCTGGAGGGTGCCAACAAGGCCTTTGGTACAGGCATTCTGCTGTCGGGCGCCACACACGATGCGCTGCAGGTGGGCAAAGCCCTGGACGTCCCGTTGATGTGGCTGGACACCGTGGTGCTTGCCGGGCGCAGCACCAGTGTGGACGTGTACACGCCGTGTGACGAACCCACGCTGGCATCCATCAGCCACACGCTGCACGGCCACTTGCAGGCAGCGCGCTGGGCGCAGGCACTACAGTGCTGTGCCGATCTCTGCGCCCAGGCGTGCGCGCAGGCACCACAGTGGCGGGAGCAGGCTCTGCGTCTGCAGGCCCGGGTGCAGGCACAGGCAGACAGTGCCCAGACGGGCGGCCCTGCGACCCATGCCGTACCCGGATTTACCGCGCAGGTGCTGGACAAAACCTGAGCACAAGAGACTTTGAACAGGCTCTACGGCGTACGACTCCCCCAAAGAGGCCCACCATGCCCACCCCTCAGCTTTCGTCCCCATCGCGCCTGGCGTGGCTTACGCCTGTAAGTGTGGCCTTGTCGGCGTGGAGCGCTACCGGCGCCAGCGCGCAATGTGCCGGTGTGCCCCTGGCGCCTGAGGCGGTGGCGGCGCAGATCGTGGCGCTCAGCGGTCAAGGTGAAACCCGAGCACCTGGAACCGGGCCCTGGGGGCCTGCCACCCTGGCCCAGCAACTGGGCGCGGGGGCAGACATGCGCACACTGGCGTTGTCATCCGCCGCATTGCTGCTGGTAGACCGCACGCAGATCCGCATGTCGGCCAATGCGCAATTGAGGCTGTGCGAGGCCCAGCCAGCGCGCACCCTGCTGGAACTGGCCGCGGGCCGGCTGTGGGCACGCACCAAGAAGGCCCCGGCCAATCTGCAACTGCAAACGCCTGCAGCGCTGGCCGTGGTGCGGGGTACCGACTGGGACGTGGAGGTGGACGGAGCGGGGCGGACCACGCTCACCGTGCTGTCCGGCGCTGTGGAGTTGCGCAACGACCTGGGCAGCGTGCAACTGGGGCCCGCCGAGCAGGGCGTGGCCGAGCCCGGCCAGGCGCCCGTCAAGCGGCTGCTGGTCAACCCCCGCGAGCGGGTGCAGTGGGTGGCCGCCTACCCAGGCGACCTGGCGCGGTGGGCCGAGTTCCAGCCTGTGCATATTGCACCCGCCTTGGCTGCGGTGCGCACCGCGTTGCAAGCCGGGCAGTGGGCGCAGGCGCGTGCGCTGTTGCTGACGCTGTCTGCGCCGGATGACGGCGTGACGGTGGCGGAGCTTGCCTTGGCGGACCTGGAGGTGCTGGACGGCCAGCCCGACGCTGCGCAGCAGCGCCTGGCCCTGGCCTGGCAGCGCACGCGAGACCCTCGCACCGCTGCAGGCCGCGCCGACCTGCTGATGGCACTGGACCGCCTGCCAGAAGCGCGCACCTGGCTGGACACCACGCGGGCCGCGTCGCCCGGCTTTGCGCCATTACTGCAGGCAGACGCCGACTGGCACCGGCTGCAAGGGCAGGGTGATGCCGCCCTGGCCTTGTACCGGCAGGCGTTGACCCACGCGGAGGGCGATGCACAGCGGGCTGCCGCCCTGGCAGGGCTGGGCCGCGCATTGCAAGAGCGTGGAGACCTGCGCGCGGCCCGCAGTGCCCTGGCCCAGGCCGTGGCCCTGGCGCCAGACCAAGCGGCCTACTGGGGCGAAGCCGCCACGGCGGCCATCGAAGCCCTGCGCTTGGCCGATGCGCGCACCGATCTCGACGCCGCCCTGGCCCGGTCGGGCGACGACTACGTGGCCCTGGCTGCTGCCGGACTGCTGGCCCTGCGGCAGGGCGATGCCGAGACCGCCCGCACCGCGCTGCTCAAGGCTCTGGTGATCGAGCCGCGATACGCCCGCGCACAGGTGTGGCTGGCGGTGGCCGAATACACGCTGGGCGAGCGCGCCCCAGCGCTGGACGCGCTGGACCGTGCACGCCTGGCCGACGCGCGTGACCCGCTGCCCTGGCAGGTGGAGGCCATGCTGCGCAACGACAGCGGTGAACCCGTGGCGGCCATGGCCGCAGCGCGCGAGGCACTCACGCGGCTGCCCTACCTGAAGTCGCTCAACCCGCTGGCCTCGGACAGCCAGGGCTCGGCCAACCTGGGCAAGGCACTGGGCGACTTTGGCATGGAGCACTGGGCGCGGGCCTACGCCAGTGCGTCGTACTACCCGCTGTGGGCAGGCAGCCACTTCTTTCTGGCCGACCGGTACGAGAGCGACTTCAGCCGCCGCTCCGAGCTATTTCAGGGTTACCTCACCGACCCCACCGTGTTTGGCGCCAGCGACAAGCGCGCGCCGCTCCTGCTGTCTGCAGGCAGTGAATGGTCGATGGGCGCAAGTGCTGAACGCAACCCGCTGCGCCACAACGCCACGGCCGATGTGGGCTACCGCGGTTTTGCCGCCAGCAGCGTGCCCGTGGCCTGGCTGGTGCGGGCCAACGACGTGCAGATGTGGCCCCGCGAAGGCCCCGCCCTCACGCAGTACCGTCTGTCGTCGCCCGCAGCGGATCTAGCGCTGGGTGTGCGGCCCAACGAGAGCCTGTCGCTGTTTGCGCTGCATGGCGATACCACCTTGCGCTACCGCTTTCCGCAGGGCCTGGACTTTGGCAACGGCATCGCCTTCACCGGCGGCGCCGAGACGCGCACGCGCCGCACCGACCTGGGCGCCGCGTGGCGATGGTCGGCCGACAGCCAGACCTGGTTCAAGGTGCACAGCGGGCGCCAGACCTCCGGCTTGGTGCTGGACGATGCGCGCTGGGGCCCCCAGGACTACCGCTATGCCAGTGACGAGCAGGGCCTGTTCCTGCGCCACACCATGCTCTGGGGCGTGCACCGCCTGAGCATGGGCTGGGAGCGCGTGGACCGGGACACCGTCAGCGCGATCTCCGACCCCGGCATCACCACGCCGCGCACCAACACCGAGCGCTACCACATGCCCTGGGTGGCGGGCGAATGGCGCAGCGGTGCCTGGACCTGGATGGCCGAGGCGTACTGGCCCCGGTTCACCACCCGGCAGCGCGACCGTTATGCCGACACGGCGACGGGACAAGACCTGCTGCCCGTGCAGGACGACGGCGCGGTGCACCGCCACCGGCTGCTGCCGCGCCTGGGCGCCAGCCTGCGCCTGGGCCCGGGCCGCGCCCTGCACTGGGCCTGGCAGGAGAGCGTGCGAGCGCCCGGCACGCATACCCTGTCGCCCGTCGCCACGGGCGCTATTGCCGTGGACAACCAGTACCTGCTGGCGGGCAGCTACGTCCGCAAGCACGCGGTGCAACTGGACTGGGAGGCCAGCTCCACCACCTTCTGGGGCGCCAGCCTGTCGGGGCAGCGCATCAGCAATCTGGTGGCCGCCAACGGTCGCCTGTTTGCACAGAACACGGGGGCGCTGTTCGACAACGTGGCCACCATCGCCCCCGTGGTGCTCAATGCCCAGACCACGCTCAACACCTATGAGGAAACGCCCGTCTTCGGGCAGGGGCAGCTGGCGCAGGCCACGGTGTCCGTCAACCATTTGCTGGGTCCGCGCTGGAGCGTGCTGGGCAGCTACATCCACACCACATCGCGCAACACCGGGGCGGGTCTGGAGGGGCGTTGGCTGCCCGGCCTTGCCCGCCACGTGGTGCTGGGCCAGACCACATGGCGCCATGAGGCGCGCAGCTTTTCGTTGCTGCGCCTGACATGGCGTGGCATGCGCTACCGTGACGAGGCCAACACCGTGCAACGCGCCCCGGGCTGGAGCCTCGCCCTGGCCCATGGATGGGAGTCGCAGGACCGGCGCTGGAGCTTTACCGGCACGGTGCAGACCGGGCTGCGCACCGGGGAGCGGCCCACGCTGTGGGCCCTGGTGCGGTACCGGGACTAAAGGGGCACCCAGTGTGCAGAGGGGCCTTTACCGGGTGATGGAAGGGTGTTTGAGGCCTTTTTGGCCGGTAGCGCTAGTGCGATATGCCCAGATAGCTATCAAAAATGTAGCGCCTAGGCGTTGAAAGGCGTACAAAAAAAGCCCGCAGCCTTGCGGCTCGGGCTGTGTGTCTTGCACGCGGCGCTCGGTGGCGCGCCGGCTTATGCTGTGGCGGCCTCGGCCAGCGCCTGCAGGGCGGCCGTCACTTCGGCAGCTTCCACGCCGTCCACGGGCGCCAAACGCGGGGCCAGGGTCTGCAGGGCTGCGCTGTCCTTCTGCAATTGGGCAATCGCCTGGCCGGCCTCCTTGGGAGCGTCAAAGCCCGTGCTCTGCAGCAGCAGGCGGCCGTCGGCCGCCACGAGCTTGAAGTAGAACTTGCCGTCGGCCTCGCGGTACTGCTTGAAAGCGGGCAGTGCGGCCTTGGCGGCCTTGGCCGGTTTGGCGGCTGTGCTGGCTTGCACCAGGCTGCGCAGGCCCACGGCGCTGCGCAGTTCGCGGATGAACGGCGTGGCCAGCGCGCGGGCGCGCTCGGCACCGGCCAGCAGGGTCTGTTCGATGCGCGCAGGGTTGTGGATGAGTTCTTCGTACTGCGCGCGCATGGGGGCGATCACCTGGTCCACGCGCTCCAGCAGCAGGTGCTTGGCGTCGCCCCAGGCAATGCCGTCGGCATAGGCCTTGCGCAGGGCCTCGGTCTCTTCGGGCGTGGCAAAGGCCTGGTAGATCTGGAACAGAGCCGAACCCTCGACCTCCTTGGCCTCGCCGGGCGCGCGCGAGTCGGTAAGGATGCCGCCGATGAGCTTCTGCAGCTGGGCACGCGAGCTGAACAGCGGGATGGTGTTGTCGTAGCTCTTGCTCATCTTGCGGCCGTCCAGCCCGGGCAGTGTGGCCACGTGGTCGTCGATGGCCGCCTCGGGCAGCACAAAGTGCTCGCCGTACAGGTGGTTGAAGCTGGCCGCCATGTCGCGGGCCATCTCGATGTGCTGGATCTGGTCGCGGCCCACCGGCACCTTGTGGGCCTTGAACATCAGAATGTCCGCGCCCATCAGCACCGGGTACATGAACAGGCCTGCGGTCACGCCGTCGTCCTGCTCGCGCCCGGCGGCGGTGTTCTTGTCCACGCTGGCCTTGTAGGCGTGGGCACGGTTCAGCACGCCCTTGCCGGTCACGCAGGTCAGCAGCCAGGTCAGCTCCGGGATCTCGGGGATGTCGGACTGGCGGTAGAACGTGACCTTCTCGGGGTTGAGCCCTGCGGCCAGCCAGCTGGCCGCGATCTCCAGCGTGGAGCGCTGGATGCGCACCGGGTCTTCGCACTTGATAAGCGCGTGGTAGTCGGCCAGAAAGTAAAAGCTCTGCACGCCGGGCGTGAGGCTGGCCGCCACCGACGGGCGGATGGAGCCGACGAAGTTGCCCAGGTGGGGGGTGCCGGTGGTGGTGATGCCGGTGAGAAAACGGGTGGTGCTCATGGGAAACAAAAACTCAGCAGATCAAATGAACAGGAAGTGGCGGGCTCACAGGCTGTGCTGCGCTCAGCGCAGCAAGGCCGTCAGCGGGGTGAGCAGCAGGTTGATGGCGGTGTAGCCCACGGCCATCAGGGGGCGCAGCCACAGCGTGCCCACCACCCCGGCGATCACCAGGCCCATCACGATAAAAAAGCCCCAGGGCTCGACGCGCGACACCATATGGGCCTGTTTCCAGGGCAGCAGGCCCACCAGAATGCGCCCGCCATCAAGCGGCGGCAGCGGAAACAGGTTGAAGGCCCACATCACCAGGTTGACCATGACCCCGGCGCGTGCCATTTCCAGGAAGAAGCGCTCCTCGATCCCCGTTCCCACCAGCACCACGAGCAGCACGGCCCAGGCGATGGCCTGGATGAAGTTGGACGCGGGCCCCGCCAGGGCCACCCACACCATGTGCTTCTTGGGGTTGCGCAGATTGCCGAAGTTGACCGGCACCGGCTTGGCGTAGCCAAACAGGAATGCGCCCGAGGTTGCAAAGTACAGCAGCAGCGGCATCAGGATGGTGCCGACCGGGTCGATGTGCTTGAACGGGTTGAGCGTGATGCGCCCCATCATGTACGCGGTGTTGTCGCCAAAGTGGCGCGCCGCGTAGCCATGGGCCGCCTCGTGCACGGTGATGGCAAACAGCACCGGCAGGGCGTAGATCAGAACGGTTTGGATGAGATTGGAGGTGTCCACGCCGGGATTGTCTCAGACGCTCCACTGTCCCCGGCGTTGCCAGGGTGACGCAGCGTGTGTGCGCATACGCTGTGCCCGTGTGCTGTTGTGGGTTGTACGTATGCCGATAGGCCTCCATGCGGGGGTGTTCGTTGCTAGCATCAGCCTTCTTGCCTGCGGCCCGTGCCATTTGGCGCGCAGCGCTGCGCGGCGGTCCCTCCCACAACGACATACAACAGGCCAGGAGACATTGAAGCCATGTGGAACAACTTGAAGATCGGAACGCGCCTGTTGCTGGCGTTTGGCGGCCTCGCACTCGTCGTGCTGCTGCTGATGGTGATGGCGCTGTCCGGCATCGGCGGTGCCGAGCAGGCGCTGCAGGGTGCCACGCCCCCGGCGCAGGCAGCGCTGGCGCAGTTGCAAAGTGCGCGCACCTGGGTCATCGGCTGCAGTGTGGTGGTGTTTGTGCTGGCTTTGGTGGCCACGCTCAGTCTGCGCGCCAGCATTGTGGCGCCGCTCAACCAGGCCATCCTGATTGCGGAAACCGTGGCCTCGGGCGACCTGAGCCAGGAGTTCAGTTCCGACCTGCAGGGCGACTTTGGACGCCTGCTGGGCGCACTGGGAACCATGGAGGACACGCTGACCGACCTGGTTTCCCGCATCAAGCAAAGCACCGATTCCATCACCGCCTCTGCGGCAGACATTGGCCACGGCAATACCGATCTGTCGCGCCGTGCGGAAGATCAGGTGTCGTCCCTGACCGAGACGGCGGCCAGCATGGAGCAGCTGACAGCCACCGTGCGCCAGAACGCCGAACGCGCCCATTCGGCCAGCGGCCTGGCCGTGCAGGCGTCGGCGATTGCCGAGCAAGGTGGCTCGGTGGTGGGCGAAGTGGTGCAGACCATGCAGGCCATCAGTGGCAGCTCGCGCAAGATCGTGGACATCATCCAGGTGATCGAGGGCATTGCCTTTCAGACCAATATCCTGGCGCTCAACGCAGCTGTAGAGGCCGCGCGTGCCGGCGAGCAGGGCCGTGGCTTTGCGGTGGTGGCCAGCGAGGTGCGCAACCTGGCCCAGCGCAGCGCGGTGGCAGCGCGCGAGATCAAGGCGCTGATCAGCGCGTCGGTCGAACAGGTCGAAAGCGGTGCCGGCCAGGTGGGCAAGGCGGGCAAAACCATGGAAGAGATTGTCGGTGCCGTGGGGCAGGTCAGCGCGCTGCTGGGCGAAATCTCCACCGCCCTGCGCGAGCAGAGCGAGGCCATCAGCCATGTCAACGTGGCGGTGTCGCACATGGACGGCAGCACGCAAGAGACGGCCTCGCTGGTGCAGCATGCGGTGACCACGGCGTCGGCGTTGTCGGCGCAGGCCCGGGACCTGGAGCAGGCTGTCGGGGCGTTCAAGCTATAACCCCCTGAGCCGCTGCGCGGCTTCCCCCAAGGGGGCGCCACCGGGGGCCTGGCAAAGCCAGTTCCACGGTGGCGCTGGTTTTGGGCAGCGCCAGTTTTGGCCCTGCTACACAACAGACGGTTCAGCAGGCCCTGGGGCGGGTTTGCACAGCGCGAGGTGCCGAAGCCGGCTTACAAGCCCAGCGCCTGCAGGCTGCCCCGGCCTTCGCGCACCACCACGGGGTCGCCGCCCGTGCCCATGGGGGTCAGGTCCACCACGGTGGTGGGCTCCAGCGGGCAGGCACCTGCGTCCACGATGGCATCCACCAGTTTTTCGTAGCGTTCGCGGATCTCCTGCGGGTCATTCAGGGGCTCGGTTTCGCCCGCAGGTATCAGCGTCGTGGCCAGCAGCGGGGCACCGTGCAGCTCCAGCAACAACTGCAGGCCCTTGCGGTCGGGCACACGCAGGCCAATGGTCTTGCGCGAGGGATGGCTCACCCGGCGGGGCACTTCCTTGGTGGCTTCGAGGATGAAGGTGTAAGGGCCTGGCGTACCCAGCTTGAGCAAGCGGTACTGGCGGTTGTCCACCCGTGCGTAGTTGGCCAGCTCCGACAGGTCACGGCACAGCAGTGTGAGGTGGTGCTTTTCATCCACCTGGCGGATGCGGCGCAGGCGGTCCACCGCGTCCTTGTCGTCCAGGTGGCAGACCAGCGCGTAGCTCGAGTCCGTGGGCACGGCCACGATGCCGCCTTTTTGCAGCAGCAACGCGGCTTGCTTGAGCAGCCGGGGCTGCGGGTTGTCGGGGTGGGCTTCGAAATACTGGGCCATAGGAGCAAGTTCTCAATGATGCAGTGAGCAGCGCTCCAGAGCACGGCAAAGCGGGGCATCCTTCACAGGGCGGTTGCCGGCTGCTGGCGCGCTCGATGCGGCGCGTGGGGTCATCGCAAAATTCGGTCGGACAGCAGTTCCCACACGGGGGTCAAAGCGCCGGGCAGCAAGGGCAGCGTACCCAGGTCGGTGTGGGACTCGTCCGGGCTGTGGAAGTCGCTGCCGCGCGAGGCGGCCAGACCAAACTCCTGCGCCATGGCCGCGTAGGTCACGTATTCGGCGGCGCTATGGCTGCCGGTGACCACTTCTACCGCGCGCCCGCCATGCTGTTTGAACTCGGAGAACAGCGCAAATTCTTCGTTGGCGCTGAATTTGTATCGCGCCGGGTGGGCGATCACCGCCATACCCCCGGCTTCGGTGATCCAGCGCACGGCGTCGCCCAGACTGGCCCAGCGGTGCGGCACATAGCCGGGCTTGCCCTCGGTCAGGTATCTTCGAAACACCTCGGAGGTGTCCTTGCACACGCCGGTTTCCACCAGAAAGCGCGCGAAATGGGTGCGGGAGATGAGCGCCGGGTTGCCCACAAACTGCAGCGCGCCTTCGTAGGCGCCCTTGATGCCGACTTGGGCCAGTTGGGCCGCCATGTCGTGCGCCCGTTCGCCGCGCCCGCCGCGTGTGGCGGCCAGGCCCTGGGCCAGCTGGGCGTCGTCGGGGTCAAAGCCCAGGCCCACGATGTGGACGGTGGTGTCGGCAAAGGTCACCGAAATCTCGGTGCCGGTGAGGTAGGCCATGCCCTGGGCCCGGGCGGCAGCGGCCGCACGGTTCTGGCCTCCGATCTCGTCGTGGTCGGTCAACGCCCACAACTCCACTCCGTTGGCCTTGGCCCGCGCGGCCAGGTCTTCGGGCGTGAGGGTTCCGTCGGAGACGACGGAATGGCAGTGCAGGTCGGCGTTGAGTATGGAGGTCACCGATTCATTTTAGGGCTTGTACTGATAACACGCCCCAAGGAATCCAATAACACTGGTTACACCCGCACTGTGCCTCGCTGGCGGGTGTTCAGCCGGGGTGGACGCCGGTTGCGGGGTGGTGGTTTTCCTCGGGCAAGAAACAACAACGCGGAACCTTGGAGTTTTCGCAGAGCATCAGGAGTAACCATGAAATTCAATGACCTGCGCGTCGCCCACAAGATGTGGAGCGTGATTCTTGGGCTGCTGGCGCTGATGCTGGTGGCCGCTGTCTGGACACAGATGTATGGGCGGCAAGTGACCGCCGCAACTGAAGATGCGGTCAACAAATACGAGTCTGCCATCACCACGGCGGTCAGCTGGCGCGGCTTGGCGGAAGTGGCCGTCACCATGTCGATGGCAGGGTTTGTTACCACCGACCAGGCACTCAAGGCAGATTTCGATACCCGGGTGGCCGCGCTCACCGCGCGCATCACCCCGGTACAGGAAAAAATCAACAAGGCGGCGGTGTCCCCCGAGGACAAGGCTGCATTGGCTGCAGTGGCCGCCGCGCGTGCCGATGTTCGCGGTCAGACAGACAAGCTCAAGGAACTGACCGACGCGGGAGACGCTGCCGCCAAGCAGGCCTATGTGGAGAAAGTCTACCGTCCCAAGGTGGTGGCTTACCTGGAGTCGATTGACAAGTTCGTGGCCGTGCAAGAACGCCAGCGTGACGAAGCAATGCAGGCCGCGCGCGCCACGCGCGGCAACCTCGCGTTGATCGGAGCCGTCGCAGCCATCGCGGTGGTAGCCTTGGGCATGCTGCTGGCGGCGTTGCTGGTGCGCTCCATCACGCTTCCGCTCGATCGAGCAGTTGTGTTGGCTGAAGCCATCTCGGCCGGAGACCTCACGCAGGACATTCACGATGACCGCAAGGATGAGTTGGGCGTGCTCACCAGGTCCCTCTCGGCCATGTCAGCACGGCTGCGTGGTGTGGTGAGTGAAGTGCGCCAGGGGGTGGACTCGGTATCGTCGGCGTCGGTAGAGATTGCCAACGGCAACCACGACCTGTCGGCGCGCACAGAGCAGACGGCCTCGAACCTGGAAGAGACGGCGGCCAGCATGGAACAGCTCACGGCCACCGTGAGCCAGTCGGCCGACACGGCCCGCCAGGCCAACCAGCTGGCCGGCACGGCGGCCCAGGCGGCAGCGCGGGGCGGCGAAGTGGTGGGCCAGGTGGTCACCAGCATGCAGCAGATCACCGACAGCAGCAAAAAGATCAGCGACATCATCGGCACCATCGACGGCATTGCCTTCCAGACCAACATCCTGGCGCTGAACGCAGCGGTGGAGGCGGCCCGTGCAGGCGAGCAAGGCCGTGGGTTTGCGGTGGTGGCCAGCGAAGTGCGCAGCCTGGCGCAGCGCAGCGCCGAAGCGGCCAAAGAGATCAAGACCCTGATCAGCGCCAGCGTGGAAAACGTGGAATCGGGCTCGGCCCAGGTGGCGCAGGCCGGGCAAAGCATGCAAGAGATCGTTGCCAGCGTACAGCGCGTGAGCGACCTCATCGGCGAGATCACGGCCTCCTCGACAGAACAGCGCGACGGCATCGCGCAGGTCAACCAGGCCGTCACACACCTGGATCAGATGACACAACAGAACGCGGCGCTGGTGGAGGAATCGACTGCTGCAGCCGCCTCGATGCGCGACCAGGCCCAGCACTTGGCGCAGGTGGTGTCTGTGTTCAACGTGGGTGCGGTGGCCACCCGGGCGCCGGCAGCGGCACCCGCACCACGGCCTGCCGTGGCCAAGGCAACGGCCAGCGCGCCCCGTGTGGCGTCCGCTGCCGCCCCAAAGGCCCCTGCGCCCGCCCCGGCGCGCCTGCCTCCGGCCAAGGCATTGGCCCCAGTACCCGCTCCCAAGGCGGCGCAGGGTGGCGATGACGATTGGGAAAGCTTCTAAATCGATAGCGGCCAGCGCGCGACTATCAAGCGCTGGCGGCTATTTGGGTGATCGGCCAGTAGGCCGGTTGCACAACAAGGCAGCTTTGGCTGCCTTTTGTTTTTTGTTTGGGTGCATTCAGAACGAACTCTCCGATGCCCTTGGTCAACATCCGCCTTGCGCGCCGCGACCTACCCACTACCGCAGTCCAGAAAGCCGCCTGGATTGCGGGCGTGACCCAGCTCATGCAGCAGGTGCTGGACAAGCGGCCGGAAAGCGTCACCGTCATCCTCGACGAGGTGGATCTGCAGAACCTGTTTGAGGCATTTTCGGGGATCGCATTGGAGTGCAATCGGGATGAGTGGATGCTTCGGGTGCGCCGCATGGGCTCATGCCCATGCAAGCAGCCGGGGCATTCAATCGCCCGATTTCACTCCAACCCTTCGGGCAAGTGCCTTGCCGGGCGGTCTGCGGCGTTGCGGCGCTTGCCAATAGCACGGGCTATTGGCTGCGCACCGCGCCTTGCATCCCATCCCGGCAAGGTACTTGTGCGACCCCGAAAATACCTCAAACAGGTTCTCGTAATTGGGGGCAAGGCGGCGAGCCAGTGACCGTGATCCGCCAGCGAAGCAGGGGGCCGACGCAGGCTTGAGCTGCGGCGCGCTAAACCTGCGCGCCCTCCACCAGAAACTGCACCTTGCGCTCGCCCTTCCACTCATTCACATCCAGGCGGAAGGCCAGCAGCACCCGCGCGGGCAGCTGCTCGGTGTGGCCGAACCAGATCGCGTCCACGGGGCTGCCCTGGTGGATGAGCTTGAGCGAGAGGTGGTTCTTGGCCTCGCCCACCAAGCGCTGGCTCACGATCTGCACTTCTTCGCTGAAGGTGGGGGGCGCAAAGCCCTGGCCCCAGACCTCGCGGTGCAGCGTGTCCACGATGTCGGCGCGGCAGTATTCCGGGGCCAGCGGGCCGTCGGTCTCGATACGGCGGGTGAGTGTGGCGGCGTCCAGCCATTCCTGCGCCACCTGGGCAAACGCCTGCTCGAACACGTCGAACGATTCCTCGGCCACGGTGCAGCCCGCTGCCATGGCGTGGCCGCCGAACTTGAGGATCACGCCCGGGTGGCGCTTGGCCACCAGGTCCAGCGCGTCGCGCAGATGAAAGCCGGGGATGGAGCGGCCCGAGCCCTTGAGCTCATGCTCCTTGCCCGGTGCGCTGCTGGCGGCAAACACAAAAGTGGGGCGGTGCAGCTTGTCCTTGATCCGGCTGGCCACGATGCCCACCACGCCTTCGTGGAAGTCGGGGTCGAACACGCTGATGGCCGGGGGCGGCTCTTCGCTCTCGTCAAACAGGCTCTCGGCCATGAGCATGGCCTGGTCGCGCATGCCGCCCTCGATCTCGCGGCGCTCGCGGTTGATGCCGTCCAGCGTGGCGGCCAGCTCGGCCGCGCGGCCCGCGTCGTCGGTCAGCAGGCATTCGATGCCCAGCGTCATGTCGGCCAGGCGGCCTGCAGCGTTGATGCGCGGGCCTAAAGCAAAGCCAAAGTCAAAGGTGGTGGCCACGGGCGCCTTGCGGCCTGCGACGTGGAACAGGGCGGCAATGCCCGCTGGCATCTGCCCCGCGCGGATGCGCTTCAAGCCCTGGGCGACCAGGCGGCGGTTGTTGGCGTCGAGCTTGACCACGTCGGCCACGGTGCCCAGGGCCACCAGGGTGAGCAAGGGGTCGAGCTTGGGCTGGGTGGCGGCGTCAAACACGCCACGAGCACGCAGCTCGGCGCGCAGGGCCAGCAGCACATAAAACATCACGCCCACCCCGGCCATGGACTTGCTTTCGAACGGGCAGCCGGGCTGGTTGGGGTTGACGATGGCGTCCGCCGCCGGCAGTTCGGGGCCCGGCAGGTGGTGGTCGGTCACCAGCACCTGCAGGCCCAGTGCCTTGGCTTCGGCCACGCCGTCCACGCTGGCGATGCCGTTGTCCACGGTGATGAGCATGTCGGCACCCCGCTCGGCCACGCGGCGGGCGATCGAGGCGGTGAGGCCGTAGCCATCGGTCACGCGGTCGGGCACCAGGTAGTCCACGTTCTGGGCGCCCAGCAGCCGCAGGCCGCGCACACCCACGGCGCAGGCGGTGGCGCCGTCGCAGTCGTAGTCGGCCACGATGATGAGCCGTTGGTTCTGCGCCATGGCATCGGCCAGCAGGCGGGCTGCGGCGTCAATGCCCTTCAAGCCCTGGTCGCCACTGGGCGGCAGCAGGCGGCCCAGGCCATCGTCCAGTTCGTCCTTGGCCCGCACACCGCGCGCGGCATACAGGCGCGCCAGCAGCGGGTGCACGCCGGCTTGCTCCAGCGCCCAGGCGGCGCGGGGTGGAATGTCTCTTGCTATTATTTTCATAGCTGCACCAGCATATTCGACCAGCGCATGGGGCGAAAAAGACCTTGAATCCGCTGTGCAAGGCTGCGTGGAGCGGTGTAGAAGCCCAGCGCATTGCGCTCTCCGCACAGGGTCAGCTGCACGGCGGTGCCGCTTTCGGCCAGGCGCAGAAGGTCGGCCACGGGGCCTGCGTCCAGCGCTGCCCAGGCGCTGGCCCAGGTGCCCCAGTCGTCGTGCAAGGCGGCGTCCCGCAAGGTGGTGGGCATGTGGGGCAGTTGGAGGGATGGGGTGGCGGGCGGTGGATCGGACAGTGCGCCCGTGCCATGCACCCAGAACGAGTTGACGACGGGCAGCCCGCGCGCGGAGCGCTCGTCGTTGAAGGCGTGGGTGTACAGCAGCATCTGCATCTCGCTGTGCAGGCGGTGCAGGGTGCGGGCTTGTTTCACATCGGGCATCCAGGCGCGCACGTCGCGCAGCAGCACGCGCTCCAGCGATGCGGTGGCCAGGTCGGCCAACAGCGGGCCACTGGCCAGCCAGCGGGTGGGCTGGTCGTAGTGCAGGGCGATGCCGTCCTCGGCAAACCAGGGCGCCACGATGGCCAGCAGCGCGCGGGACGCGGCTTCGTCCAGGCCCAGCTGTTCGGGGTCGCGCAGGGTGACGTGGTCGGTGCTGACCTGCCACTGGCAGGGCGTGACGAAGGCCCAGGCCTCGCCGTGGGTCGTCAGGCCCTGCTGTTGGCGGTGCCAGGCGGCCCAGGGGATGCGGCCGTCCTGCGCGGGCAGGCCCAGGGCGCGGGCCAGGGCGCGTTCATGGGGGGCGGAGAAGCTGGTTTCTTCGCCGCTGTCGCTCTGGGCGGGATAGGGGCTGAGCCGGGCCAGCAGCCGGTCCAGGTGGGGCAGGGCCAGGCCCTGTTGGGCTTGCTGGCATCCCTGTGAGGCGCTGGCGGCGTAGGGAACGAGCAAATGGGTGGTGTCCGACATGGGCGTATTGTCCGGGATGCCACAATCGGCCCCGCCCAGCCAGACAACCTGGACTGGCTTATTCGGGTGACTATGCAAATTCCTTACGAACTGGCCCTGGGCTGGCGCTACACGCGCGCGGGCCGCGCCACGCGGCGCAATGGCTTCATCTCGTTCATCTCGGGCGTGTCCATGCTGGGCATTGCGCTGGGGGTGGCGGCGCTGATCATCGTGCTGTCGGTGATGAACGGCTTTCAAAAGGACGTGCGCGACCGCATGCTCAGCGTGGTCTCGCACATCGAGATCTTTGCGCCCCTGGGGGCCTCACTGCCCGACCCGGCGCTCACCCTGGCCGAGGCCAAGAAGAACCCGAACGTGATCGGGGCTGCACCTTTTGTCGCGGCACAGGCCCTGCTGGCGCGTGGCGAAGACATGAAGGGCGCGCTGGTGCGCGGCATCGACCCGGCCCTGGAAGGGGCGGTGACCGACCTGGCTGCCACCAACGAGAAAACGCTGAACCTGCTGGTGCCCGGCGAGTTCCGCGTGGTGCTGGGGGGCGAACTGGCCCGCGCCCTGGGCGTGCGCGTGGGCGACCCGGTGACGCTGATTGCGCCCGCTGGCCAGGTGACGCCGGCTGGCGTGGTGCCACGCCTCAAGCAGATGACGGTGGCGGGTACGTTTGACTCCGGCCACTACGAATACGACTCGGCCCTGGTGCTGCTGCACCATGAGGACGCGCAGCGCATCTTCCGCCTGGAAGGCCCCACGGGCGTGCGCCTCAAGCTCAAGGACCTGCACCAAGCGCGCGAGGTGGCGCAGGAGCTGGCCCGCAGCCTGAGCGGCCAGCTGCTGATCCGCGACTGGACACAACAAAACCGCACCTGGTTCGCTGCCGTGCAGCTGGAAAAACGCATGATGTTCATCATCCTGACGCTCATCGTGGCGGTGGCAGCGTTCAATCTGGTGTCCACCCTCGTGATGACGGTGACCGACAAGCGCGCCGACATCGCCATCCTGCGCACGCTGGGCGCCAGCCCCAAAAGCATCATGGGCATCTTTGTGGTGCAGGGCGCGATGGTGGGCGTGATTGGCACGCTGGTCGGCCTGCTGCTGGGCCTTGGCATCGCGTTCAACATCGACGTGATCGTGCCGGCCATCGAGCGTGCGCTGAATGCGAGCTTTTTGCCCAAGGACATCTACCTCATCAGCAAGATGCCCAGCGAGCCGCAGAGCAGCGACATCGTGCCCATTGCCGTCATCTCGCTGGTGCTGGCCTTTGTCGCCACCCTGTACCCCAGCTGGCGCGCCAGCCGTGTGAACCCTGCCGAGGCGCTGCGCTATGAGTAACCCCACCCCCCATACCAACCACCACCCGGTGGTGCTGGAAGCCAAGGGCCTGACCAAACGCTTTTCCGAAGGCCGTCTGGATGTGACCGTGCTCAAGGGTGTGGACCTGCAGATCCATGCAGGCGAAACGCTGGCGATCGTGGGCGCCTCGGGCTCGGGCAAGAGCACCTTGCTGCACCTGCTGGGCGGGCTGGATGCGCCCACGGCGGGCACGGTGCGCCTCAAGGGCGAGGAGATGTCGTCGCTGTCGGCCGAGCGCCAGGGGCAGCTGCGCAATCAGTACCTGGGTTTTATCTACCAGTTCCATCACCTGCTGCCCGAGTTCAGCGCACTGGACAACGTGGCCATGCCGCTGCGTATCCGCCGCCTGCCGTTGGCGCAGTGCCATGCCGAGGCGGAGCGGGTGCTGACATCGGTCGGTTTGAAGGAGCGGTTGATGCACCGGCCGGCCGAGCTGTCTGGCGGGGAACGCCAGAGGGTGGCGATTGCGCGGGCCTTGGTGACGCGGCCTGCATGCGTGCTGGCCGACGAGCCTACGGGCAATCTGGACCGGAGTACGGCTGATGGGGTGTTCGACCTGATGCTGCAGTTGGCGCGGGACCAGGGCACGGCGTTTGTCATGGTGACGCACGATGAGTCGCTGGCGGCGCGGTGTGACCGGGTGGTGAGGCTGGTGTCTGGGGTTTTGGGGTGATTTTGGCTGGATGCGCTAGTGGAATATGCGCTAGCAGCTATGCTTTTTGAAGCGCTCTACCTCCGCGCAAAGGGCCGTGTGCCTGGTTAACGGCATGCCTTGATGGAGGGCGGAGGCCGGGAGTCGCCCCGGCGGCCGAGGTACTTTTCATTGCTTCGCCAAAGAAAAGTACCCAAAAGAAAGGCGACCCCCAGTCTGCGACCCCTTCGCTGTGCGAAGGGGCAAAC